>JAXMAW010000008.1:0-163114 GCA_046350195.1 Gemmataceae bacterium | reverse complement strand
TGCCGCCGGCCAGCACGCCCAGGCTCTCCAGCTTCTGCGCGTGCAACAGCTGCGCCTCCAGCCGCCGCCGCTCCTCCTCCGCCTGGCGGCGGGCGGTGACGTCACGGAAGACCAGCACGACTCCCTGGACCTCGCCGTCGTCGCCCCCGATCGGGGCGGCGGAGTCCTCGTTCGGCACCTCCTGGCCGTGGCGCGTCAGGAGCAGGGTGCCGTTGGCCAGGCCGACCGCGGCGCGGAGCCGCAGCGCCTGGCCGGCGGGGTTCTCGACCGGTCGGCGGGACTGCTCTTCCAGCAGGGGCAACACCTCGTCGAGGGGCCGGCCGGCCGCCTCGGCGCAGGCCCAACCCGTCAAGGCCTCGGCCACCGGGTTGAGGAAGGTGACCCGGCCAGCCGGGTCGGTGGCGATGACGGCGTCACCGATGCTCGCCAGCGTGGTGAGGTAGCGCCGCTCGCTGGCCCGGACCTGGGCCTCGGCGGTGCGGCGGGCGTGGGCCGTGCGGGCGGCGACGAGCAGGCCGGCGCAAGTGTTCAGGAACGGCTCGAGCAGAGCGACAACACCCTCGTCGTAGCCGCCTGGCCGGTTGGCGACACCGACCATGCCGACCACCTCCTGCCCCTGATGGAATGGCAGGCCGAGGAACGACCGCAACGGGGGGTGGCCCGGTGGTAGGCCCCCGCTACCTGGGTGGCTGGCCGGGTCGTTGGTCAGGACCGGCACACCGGTCGTGATGACCGCCCCGAACAGCGTCTCCAGGTTGCGAAACTCCAGCCCGCGGCCCTTGCTCTCCCGATACAGCCGGCTTGACCCCTCGTCCCAGGAAATGTCGGTGATGGCCAAGGTCTTAAGGTACCGGAGCCCGTCCTCCCCGCCGAGGACCTCCCCGAGAAGGCCGTACTCGCTCCCCGTTGCCTCAAGCAGGGTGAGAAGCAGTTCCTGGAAAATCGCGCTCTGGTTCTCGCCGGCGATGAACCGCGCCTGGCAGCGGCTGAGCGACGCCAGCAGCCGGTTGCGCCGCTGGAGCGCCTCCTGGGCGCGCTTGCGCTCGGTCACGTCCTGCCAGGTGCCGATCACCCCGGCGACCCGGCCGTTGGCGTCGAGCAGGGGCAGCTTGGACGTCTCCAGCCAGATCGTCGATCCGTCGGCGCGGGTCACCGCCTGATCGAAGTCGAGCGCGCCCTCCCCGCCCTCGATCACCCGGCGGTCTTCCGCGAGGGAGGACGCGGCCTGCTCGGGGGTCAAGGCGGGCATGTCGAAGGGAGTCCGGCCCACGATGTCCGCCGGGTCGCCCAGGCCGAACGCCTCGGCCATGACCCGGTTGCAGCCGAGGTAGCGCGACTCGCCGTCCTTCCAGAACACCCCCTGGGGGATGTTGTTGATCACCGCCTCGAGCATGCGCTTCGAGGCGAGCACCTCCTGCTCGGCCCGCTTGCGGCCCGTGACGTCCTCCGCGGTGCCGACGAACTGGGTCACCTCGCCGCCGGGCCCCCGAGAGAACACGGTGTCGCGTCCGACGAACCAGTGCCAGGAGCCGTCGCGGTGCCGCATCCGGTACTCGGTCTCCAACACCTCCCCGTCGTGGGCGGACTCCCAGCGCCGCAGCAACCCTTCCAGGCGGGCCAGGTCGTCGGGGTGGAGCAGGCGCGGCAAGAACCCGTCCCCCATCGCTCGGACCTCTTCGGGGGAGTAGCCCAGGTCGCGAGCGATCAGCCGGTTGGCGTAGACGTTCTGGCGGCGCGCCAGGTCAAACACGTACATGATGTGCGGGGACGCCTCGGCGATGCGCTCGATGAAACGCTTGCTCTCGCGGAGCGACTCCTCGGCCCGCTTGCGCGGGGTGACGTCGCGGACGTGCAGCAGCAGCGCCGGCCTTCCCTGGTAGTGAACCCGGCTGACGCGCAGCTCGACGGGGACGGCGCGGCCGTCGGCGGTACGGCTGAACCCCTCGACGAAGGTCAGCTCGCCGGAGACGAGCCGGGGGAAGGACGCGCGCACCTGGTCGCGCTGTTCGGCCGGCACCAGCTCGAGCACGTTGCGGCCGACGAGCCGCTCGCGCGGCTCGCCGTGCAGCCGGCACGCCTTGGCGTTGACGTCGAGGATGGTGCCGTCGAGGTCCTCCACGAAGATGGCGTCCGGCGACACGGAGAACAGGTCGCGGACGCGCCCCTCGTCCTCGGCCAAATGGAAGTCGGAGGTCCCTTGCCCTCGAACCTCTCGGACGACCAGCAGTGCAAGCGGGGCAGGGGCGGTGGGCAGCCGGCTCGCGGTGACCTGTACCGGGACGAGTCGGCCCCCGGCCCCGCGCATCCGGTAGCCGTCGTACTCCCCGAAAGGGTCGGCGAGGGCCTTTCCGTGGTCGGGAGGCTCGAAGAGGTCCGGGATGCAGAGTTGCACGATCGCCTCGACCGCAAGTCCGGTCAGCCGCAAGGCCGCCGGATTGGCGTCGAGGACACGCGAGTCACGGGGGTCGATCAGCAACTGGGCATCGATCGCCTCGCGGAAGAGGCAGCGGGCGACCTCGGGGTTATCGACGAGGCTCACTGGCGATGCCCTGCTTGGTCCGCGGGAGGCCGCAACCGGCGGTGGTGGTTCCTATCGGAACTGTACCACCCGCCCCGCCCGACAGCAAGTCGCGGCCGGCTCAGTCCAGTTTCGGCGGCGTGAAGTCCGCCAGGTAGAGCTGCGCCCCCGGCTGCCGGCCGTCGCGGGTCGAGGTCCACATCAGCCTCTTGCCGTCGGGACTGAAGACCGGCAGCACGTCCGCCCCCGGGGCGAAGGTGACCCGCGCCTTCTTGCCGGTGTCCACGTTCATCCAGTACAGGTCGTAGTTCGGCCGGCCGGCGACCGCGTGGTCGGCGGCGGCGTAGATGACGTGCTTGCTGTCGGGGTACCAGTACGGCCCCCACTGCACCCAGTTCAGGTCGTTGGTCAGCTTGCGCTCGTTCTTGCCGTCGGCGTCGATGACGTAGATCTGCAGGTGGTCCTTCTTGTCGCGGTCGGCCCGGAAGATGACCCGCTTGCCGTCCGGCGAGAAGAACGGCCCGCCGTTGTAGCAGCCCGGGGCGTCGGTCAGCTTGCGGACGTTCGACCCGTCCCGGTCCATGACGTACAACTGGAGGTTCTTCTCGCCGGAGCGGTTCGAGCAGAAGACGATCTGCTTGCCGTCGGGCGAGAAGCTGCCCTCGGCGTCGTAGCCCCTGGCGGTGGTGATTCGCTTCAGGCCGGTGCCGTCGGCGTTGGCCTCGAAGATGTCGAAGGCGCCGTCGAAGTCCCAGACGTAGCGGCGGCGTTTCTTCTCCTTGCGCTCCTGCTCGCGCG
Source organism: Gemmataceae bacterium (assembly GCA_046350195.1). Taxonomy (GTDB): domain Bacteria; phylum Planctomycetota; class Planctomycetia; order Gemmatales; family Gemmataceae; genus CALDUY01. The sequence continues at coordinate 159,798 of JAXMAW010000008.1, read as the reverse complement.
TCTTCAACTCCGGGGCGTAGTGGCTCCTGGCGTCGGGGTCGAGGTGGGTGCTGGCGAAGATGATCCGCTTGCCGTCCGGGGCGAAGTAGGCGCAGGTCGTCTTGCCGACGCCGGGCGAGACGCGGCGGAACTTGCCCGTGGCCAGGTCGAGGGTGAAGATCTGGTAGAACGGGTTGTCCGAGCCCTTCTCCTCGGCCTGAAAGATGGCCGTCTTGCCGTCGGGCGAGAAGTAGCCCTCGCCGGCCCGGCTGAAGGCGTCGTCGAAGGTCAGCTGGCGGACGTTCTTCAGGCAGGCCGACTCCGCCGCCTTCCAGTCCGCCTCGTCGGCGGCGGGAGTCAGGCACACGGACAGCAGCACGGCGGGTAACATCGGACGCTCCTGGCGGGGTCGCTCTTGATCCGGGCGACGGTTTGCACGAGCATTATAGATAGCTGTCCGACCCGAATCGTGGAGTAGTCCCGCCATGCCGTTCCCCGTCCAGGGCGCCTTCGCCATGTCCAAGCTGCCGCTACCAGCCAACCTGAACCTCGCCCTGGTCGGGGGGGCGGCCGCTGTGCTGTTCCTGCTGCTCGTGGCGGTGTTCGCCTTGCGCGGCCGGAAGAAGGCCGATCCGGAGGCGCACCTCGCCGAGGACGTCGCCGCCATCCCCGCGCCGCCGAAGGGGCCGCGCCACTACCAGCTGCTGGTGCTGAACCAGCCGGTGCGGCTGCGGTACGTGGTGGTCGCCCCGATGGGGCGGCGCGTGGTCGGCAAGGTCGATTCGACGCTAGAGCAGGTCTACCGCGGCCTGGGCGAGGTGGCGGTCGATGACAAGCCGCGCGTCCGCGTCTGGCCGCCGCAGCTGTCGGCGGCCGGGTTCGCGCCGACATTCTTCCGCATGACAAGGCGGCCCGATCCCGACGGCAAGGCTTCGCGGTGGGTCCTGCTGGCGGGGCCGGCCCGCGCGGGATCGACGCCGGTGTTACTGGGGCTGGCCGTGCAGGCCGACGAGGTGACGAAGCTGGGTCTGGTGACGATGACCGAGACGAGGTGGGCCGAGGTGCTGCGGGTGGAGAACGCCTAGGAATGGCGATTAGGTCGTGTTGGTGCGGGAGAATCACACACTTAGCGGCGTCCTCGGAGGGTCAACGGGACGTCGATCCGCTTGCCGTCGCGCAGCACCTGGTAGACGACGCGGTCGCCGACGTTGTAGTTGAGCCGCACGTACGCCCCGAACTGCCGTGCGGTCATGGTCGGCTCCTTGCCGTCGATACCGACGACGACGTCGCCCTGACGGATGCCCGCCTGCCGCGCCGGGAGGCTGAGGAACTGCCCCTGCTCCAGGGCGAGACGGTCGAGCGGCAGACCGAGCGATTTCTTCTCATTCGCCGACAGGTCCGGCCCCTGCACCCACGGCGGCGGGTCCACGCCGCGCAGCGACCAGCGCCAGGAGATGTCCGTCTTGCGCCACCCGTCCGCAAGGACCAGGGCGGCCTGGTACTCCCTGCCGTCCCGCAGCCAGGCGACGTTGACCTTCCCTTGCCCCGGCGCGCGGTGGAGGGCGTGCTGGGCGTCCGCGAACGAGGTGACCGGCCGATCGTTGAGGGTCAACAGCCGGTCGCCCTTTCTCATTCCGGAAGAGTCGGCGATCGAGCCGGGTGTGACTCGGGTGACGACGTCTCCCTGATCGACGGAGAGCGAAAAACCGATGTTTTCCGGCGGCGGGTAGACCCACAGTTCCTCTTTGCGCCACTTGCCCTCGGCGAGCAGCGATTCGCGGCGGAGGTCGTAGACCTGGTGGCAATGCACGCAGGCCCGCGTGGGCAGGGCCTTCGCAGCGCTGAAATCCTCGACGGTTCGCGGCCTGGACGGGGCAGCCGGCGGGCCCGGTTTTCTGGCCCGGTGCCGTTCGAGGGCGCGCCCCATGGCGTACTTCAGCCCCGCCAGTGATAGTCGGCTGTCCGGGCTCTCGGCGTCACGTCCGCCGTAACGACCGAGCACGCGGCCCTCGGGGTCAAGGAAGAAGCCCATCCAGGTCAGGTCGTAGTCGAACTCGAACAGGTCGAGATCGATCTCGCGCATGCGCGTCTGCCGGGCGAGGACGAACTCGCGCGCGACGCCGGCGATGACTGGATCCAGACGGGCCACCTGCCTGTCAAACAGCGAGCAGTCGGGTCAGTGCTCGCAGCGGAAGACGACGAAGACCGGCTTGTTCTCCTTCCTCGCCCGCTCCTTCGCCTTCACGAGGTCGCCCTCCCACTCCGAGGCGTCGGTCATCCCGGGGCTGAGGAAAAGGAGGAGGCACGCGAGGCGCGGCATGGCGGGTGTCCTGGCTGGCGTCGGGCGGATACCTTGGCATTGTACCTGATCTTCCCCGGCCGTGGAGGACCGTCATGCGAGCCGCATTGTTGTTGCTGGCCCTCGGGGTGACCCAGACAGACGAGCCGACGACCGCCCGACAGTGGCTGCGGCGCGGCGTCGAGCAGCTGAACAAGCGGGAGTACGAAGCCGCCGTCCGGTCCCTCACCAGGGCACTCGATCTGGAAAGGGACAATGCCGACGCCCTCGACGCCCGGGGGGCCGCCCAGTTCCTGCGCGGCCAGTTCGCCGAGTCAGTCGCCGACTTCGACCGCGTGGTAAGGCTCCGGCCGGAGAAGGCCAACGGCCACTGGCGGCGGGGCATCTCGCTGTACTACGCCGGCAAGTTCGACGAGGGCAAGAGGCAGTTCGAGGGCTACGAAAGCGTCGATACCAACGACGTCGAGAACGCCGTCTGGCACTTCCTCTGCGCCGCAAGGAAGGACGGCGTCGAGAAGGCCCGTGCGGCGATCCTCAAGATCGGCAAGGACCGCCGCACGCCGATGGCGGAGGTGTACGACCTGTTCCGCGGAAAGGCGAAGCCGGAGGACGTCCTCGCCGCCGCGAACGACGGGAAGCTGTCCGAGCAGGAGCGGTCGCGGGCGCTGTTCTACGCCCACCTCTACCTGGGCATCTACCACGACCTGCTGGGCGAGACGAGGAAGGCGAAGGGCCACCTCGCGGAGGCGGCCGGCAAGTACAAGATCGACCACTACATGGGTGAGGTCGCCAGGGTGCACCACGATCTGCTGGCGAAGAAGAAGTAGCTCACGGAAGGGGGACATCGCGGAAGCGGAAGCGGACCGGGACCTCGACGATGCGGGCCACCGCGGAATACCGCGGCTTCCACTGGGACGCCGACCCCAGGCGCTTTCCTGGGCCGTCGCGGAAGTGATACGTCACGACGGCCCGCCGCGTGGAGACGCTGTCGATCACGTAGCCGGTCGAGGCGAGGGTGCGCTTGCCGTCGGCGCTGACCAGGAGAAGCTCGTTGTTCACAACCAGGCTGCCCGCCTGGAAGCTCTCCAATTCCTTGCCGCCGGCGGGGTAGTCCAGCGCCAGGCGCAACGACCACCGGTCGTCGTCCAGGACGACGCGTTCCACCCGACATACCACGTCCTCTTGCGCCAGTCGCCGGACTTCGCCCCCGGGGACGGCGTCCCTCAAGGTCACGAGGTCGGCGGCGTAACGGAACGTGAGGTATTTGCTAGGCACAACTGCGTTCACCTTACCTTCCACCAGCGCGAGGCGGTGCACCGAGCGTGGCAGAGCCGGGGCGGCAACCTCAATGGTGAAACTGGACCGGCCATCCACGGAGGCCAACGTGCCCCCTTCCTCGACCAGCAAGACGGGCGCGTTCTTGCTGTCGAGCAGGCGGACGGCGTGGGCGTGGCTGTCAAGGAAGAGAGGGCGGAGCGTTGGCGTCCAAGCCAGCTCCAGGGTAAGGACGCAGCTGCCGCGGCCGGTGTCTAACTCACGGGTCGTGGCCACGCGCTGGACTCGGGTGCGGAACTCCCCGTCATAGCTAGTGGGGGGCACCCGCTCACCGGGGAGTGGAGGCCCGAGCACAAGTCCGTCCTTGCCGAGCGAAACACGAGCCTTCGCTTGGGTCGCTATGGTATCGAGTGCTTGCCAGAAATTTACCCGGTCAATGTTGAGGGAGATGACACCGACCTTACTGGCCCGACGATCGTGAACGGCGACACCGGACTGGCGACTCAACTCGTCGAGTGCCATTTTCACATCGATTCCCGATTCACGGATCGTGATGGGCCGGAAGTCTGGGGAGGGTTGAAACGTGAGTAGAGGAATGCCGACGAGGAGAAGGGAAAGTCGAATCATGATCAACCCGCTCAAGACGAGGGCAATGGCAAACCCATCGTAGCAGGTGTCATAAAAACGAGAACCCCCCACCGGTCTTCCCGGCGGGGGGTTCGTGGACCCGGCGATGACCTACTCTCGCCCTCGACGGACTACCATCGGCCCTGGATGCTTAACGGCCGTGTTCGGGAAGGGAACGGGTGTGGCCATCCAGGTAAGCTCACCGGGAGACGCGTGGTATACAAGGGGGCGCGGTAGGGGTATGCGGTGGACGCCTGCACGCCCCCGTGGTGGTGGGGGAGGGAAGGGTCAATGCGGCGAAGCGGTCGGCGGTTAGTACCGGTTAGCTGAGGCCATTGCTGGCCTTACACACCCGGCCTATCGACCTGGTAGTCTTCCAGGTGCCTTTCGTCCTTGCGGACAGGGAGACCTAGTCTCGCGGGGGGTTTCACGCTTAGATGCCTTCAGCGTTTATCCTGGCCGTACGTGGCTACCCAGCGGTGCCGCTAGCGCGACAACTGGCACACCAGAGGTACGTCCCTCCCAATCCTCTCGTACTAGGGAGGAAGCCGCTCAAGTCTCCTGCGCCCACGACAGATAGGGACCGACCTGTCTCACGACGGTCTAAACCCAGCTCACGTACCGCTTTCATTGGCGAACAGCCAAACCCTTGGGAGCTTCTCCACCCCCAGGATGCGATGAGCCGACATCGAGGTGCCAAACCTCCTCGCCGCTGTGAACGCTCAGAGGAGATAAGCCTGTTATCCCCGGAGTACCTTTTATCTGTTGAGCGACGGCCTTTCCATCCAGCACCGCCGGATCACTAAGCCCTGCTTTCGCACCTGCTCGTCTGATGGGACTCGCAGTCAAGCACCCTTCTACCTTTGCGCTCGAAACCCGATTGCCGACCGGGTTGAGGGTACCTTTGGGCTCCTCCGTTACCGTTTGGGAGGAGACCGCCCCAGTCAAACTGCCCACTTAGCACTGTCCGCCGCCCGGGTTCACGGGACGGGGTTAGAATTCAAGCACAACAAGGGTGGTGTTTCATTTGTCGCGGCTCCCCTGGCGGGACGCCAGGTTCAAAGCCTCCCACCTACGCTACGCATGCTGGGCCTAAGCCCAATACTAAGCTGCAGTAAAGGTTCACGGGGTCTTTCCGTCTAATCGCGGGTATGTTGCATCTTCACAACAACTACAGTTTCACCGAGTCGCTGGTAGAGACAGTGATCCGGTCGTTACGCCATTCATGCAGGTCGGAACTTACCCGACAAGGAACTTCGCTACCTTAGGACCGTCATAGTTACGGCCGCCGTTTACCGGGGCTTCGGTTGCGAGCTTCACCTTACGGCTAACCCTCTCCCTTAACCTACCGGCACCGGGCAGGCGTCAGACTCTATACCTCCTCTTGCGAGTTCGCAGAGTCCTGTGTTTTTAGTAAACAGTCGCCAGATCCATTTCTCTGCGGCCCCCCAGCCCTTGCAAGCCGGGGGGCGCCCCTTATCCCGAAGTTACGGGGCTAATTTGCCGAGTTCCTTTACCAGCGTTCTCTCGAGCGCCTGAGAATATTCATCTCGCCTACCTGTGTCAGTTTTAGTACGGGCACGCCATCGTCCAGCGTCGGCTTTTCTCGACTGTCCGTCGGAAGACTTCGGGATCGTAAACGCCCTCGGCCCTTGCGGGCACGACCGCGACTAGCGGGTCGATCTCCTTCAAGCCAGCGTCCTGACGCTCTCAACCTCCGGCAGTGGTGCAGGAATGTTAACCTGCCGTCCATCGGCTACGCCTTTCGGCCTCGCCTTAGGGTCCGACTAACCCTGGGCGGATTTACCTTCCCCAGGAAACCTTAGGCTTTCGGCGAACGGGATTCTCACCCGTTTTATCGTTACTCGTTCCGGCATGATCACTCGTGCTTCGTCCAGGGCTCGTCACCGTGCCCCTTCGCCCTATCGCACGACGCTCTCCTACCACTCGGTGCTCGAGTCCGTCGCTTCGGTATCCTGCTTAGTCCCGTTCATTATCGGCGCAGGACTCCTCGACCAGTAAGCTATTACGCACTTTTGAAATGGTGGCTGCTTCTAAGCCAACATCCTGGCTGTCAGGAGTCCAACTTCCTTTCGCACTGAGCAGGATTGGGGGACCTTAGCGGGCGGTCTGGGTTGTTCCCCTCTCGACGACGGAGCTTATCCCCCGCCGTCTAGCTGCCGAGGCTTGGTACACCGGTATTCGGAGTTTGGTTCGGATGGGTAGGCGGGTAGCCCCATTCCGATTCAGTCGCTCTACCCCCGGTGCCAACTACCCCGACGTTAACCCTAAAGTTATTTCGGAGAGAACGAGCTATCTCCACGTTTGATGATACTTTCAATCCTCCGCACAGCTCATCCCCTAGTTTTTCAACACTAGTGAGTTCGGACCTCCATGGGGTGTTACCCCCACTTCATCCTGGCCATGCGTAGTTCACGTGGTTTCGCGTCTACCGCCCCCGACTGGACGCCCTGTTCGGACTCGCTTTCGCTTCGGCTCCGCGTCAGAGACGCTTAACCTCGCCGGGGACGGTAAGTCGCCGGATCATTATGCAAAAGGCACGCGATCAGGCTGGCCCTTGCGGGCATAGCCCTCTCACCGCTTGTAGGCGTGTGGTTTCAGGTTCACTATCCTCCCCTCGTCGGGGTTCTTCCCATCTTTCGCTCGCGCTACTTGGTTCGCTATCGGTCGCCAGGGAGTACTTAGCCTTGGGAGATGGGCCTCCCGGATTCAGGCCCACTTTCACGTGTTGGGCCTTACTCAGGTGCCGAGCGGACGCCTTCACCCTTCGCCTACGGGACTCTCACCCGCTTCGGTCGGACATTCCAGAACGGTTCGGCTGGGTTAGCTCGCCCTTGCGCTCGGTCCTACAACCCCGCCCGGAGATTCCGGGCGGTTTGGGCTGGTCCGCGTTCGCTCGCCGCTACTGACGGAGTCGAGGTTTCTTTCTCTTCCTCCGGGTACTGAGATGTTTCAGTTCCCCGGGTTGGCCGCCCGCACCTATGCATTCAGTGCGGGCTAATTCGGGCACCCCGGCCTCAACGCTCGTTTGACAGCTCCGCCGGGATTATCGCAGTCTTCCACGCCCTTCGTCGCCTCCTGGCGCCTAGACATCCCCCACACGCCCTTAGTAGCTTGGCCGCATTGACCCCGCCCCCCGCCTCGGCCTCTCGGCCGGCCGGCAAGGCGCCGGTCAATCTCCAGCTACCGGCCCACCCCCCTACAACGGGGGCGGGCCAGAGTAATCGATGATCCTTCTCTCATGGGCTCGTGCAGTGTCCTCACTCGCTCGCGCGGGGGGCTCTCACCCCTCACGCTCTTGTGAGTTGCAACTCTTACCGCTGCCTCGTTGTCAAAGAACAATCTCGCCGCGAGCCTCGCGACGAGACAGTGAGTTAGACGCAGCCCTTCCCGGAAAGGATTCAGCGATTTCCCGGCGTGGCCCGGCCTGGTTTTTCGTTGCCTCTGTGCCAGGGTGGCTCTAGCATGCGCGCGCCCCTTCCGCACCCGGAGCCGCCGATGTACGCCGCCTTGCTCCTCGCCGCCCTGGCCGCCGGCGAATCGCCTACCCAGAAGGCCCAGGCCCCTCGTAAGAAGATCGTTCTCCTCGCCGGCAAGAAGAGCCACGGCCCCGTCGGCAACGGCATCCACGACTACGGCTGGTCGGCCCGGCTCCTCAAGGCCATGTTGGACAACAGCAACATTCGGGACAGCGTCCGGGTCGAGGTCCACCTCGACGGCTGGCCGCGCGACCCGTCCACCCTCGACGACGCCGCCTCCATCCTGGTCCTCTCCGACGGTCGCGACGGCCATCTGTACGAGGAGGCCCCGCACCTCGCCAGCCCGGAACGCGTCCGGCTCCTTGACAGGCAGATGAAGCGCGGCTGCGGCTTCCTGACGTTCCACTTCTCGACCTTCGCCCCCAACAAGTACGCCGACGAGGTCCTGAGTTGGTCGGGGGCGTACTTCCAGTGGGAGACGAGCGGCAAGCGGCAGTGGTACTCGGCGATCACGACGAAGGAGGCCCCGGTGACGCTCGGCTCACCGGACCACCCGGTTTCCCGCGGCCTGACGCCGTTCTCGATGCGCGAGGAGTTCTACTACAACCTGCGCTTCCGCGACGGCGACTCCCGGACGAAGCCGATCTGGACCGTCCCCTCCCTCGGGGGCCGCAAGGACGGCGGCGACGTCGTCGCCTGGGCCAGGGAGCGCGAGGACGGCGGGCGCGGCTTCGGCACCACCTGCGGTCACTTCTACGACAACTGGCGGCACGACAACTTCCGCAAGCTGATCCTCAACGCGCTGGCGTGGACGGCCAGGGTCGAAGTGCCGAACAACGGCGTCGAGGTGCGGTACTTCACCCACGAGGAAATCGACGACCCGAAAAAGCAGGGGCTTGTCAACGTCTTGCTCGTCGCGGGAAACGATGCACACAAGTGGCACAACTGGGAGAAGACCACGCCGCGCATCAAGGAGGCCCTTCAGCAGGATGACCAGATCCGCGTGGACGTCGTGACCGACTTCGAGGAGTTGGGCAAGCGTGACCTGTCGCGCTACCAGGTGGTCCTGCTCAACTGGTGTAACTGGCAGGACCCCAAGGGGGCCAGTGACAAGAGCAAGCAGGCGTTCGCGAAGTTCGCCCGCGGCGGCGGCGGCCTGGTGCTCGTCCACTTCGCCAACGGGGCGTTCCACCCGTCGCTGCCGAAGGCGGGAGAGTCCGACTGGCCGGAGTACCGCAAGATCGTCCGCCGCGTCTGGAACCACCACAAGCGCGGCGACCGGCCGCCGAGCGGCCACGACGCCTTCGGCAAGTTCACCGTGCTGGTGACGAAGGCGACAAGCCCGTTGACGGGGGGGCTGAAGCGGTTCGAGATCGAGGACGAGTTGTACTTCGGTCAGGACGGCGACGAGCCGATCGAGCCGCTGCTGGCCGCCGAGTCGAAGGTGACGAAGAAGCTGGAACCGCTGGCGTGGACGTACCACTACGGCAAGGGCCGCGTGTTCCAGACGCTGCTGGGACACAGCGAGAAGACCTGGGACGCCGCCGAGATGCGCGAGGTGCTCCGGCGGGCGATGGTCTGGGCGGCGGGGGCGCCGGTCAAGACGTCCCCGCCGGAGAAGCCGAAGGGCCGCTCCCACGTCCTCGACAAGGACAGGCTGCTCGACGCGCAGACGTTCTGGGACAACCGCGATCGGGATTGGTTCAAGAAGAACATCCCGTTCTTCGAGTGCCCCGACCCCGACATCACGACGACGTACTACTACCGCTGGGAGCTGATGACCAAGCACCTAACCTACGGCTCGCCGAACACCGGTTACGTGTTCACCGAGTTCATCGACCGGCCGTTCTGGTCCGGCAGGTACGGGGCGATCAGCTGCCCGGCGGGGCTACAGCTGTACGAGGCCCGCTGGCTGCGTGATTCGAGCATCGCCCACGACTACCTGCGCTACTGGTTCCGCACCCCAGGGGCGGAGCCGCGCCGCTACAGCACCTGGCTGGCCGACGCGGCGTGGGCGGTCTACCTTGTCGATTCGTACGAGCATGAACTGCCCGCGCTGTCGGACCTGGTCAAGAACTACGAGGGGTGGGAAAAGTCGCATTTCGACGCCGACGTCGGGCTGTTCTGGCAGACCGGGCACGACGACGGCATGGAGATCAACATCAACAGCCGGCAGACGAAGGACATGGTGCGTGGCGCGCCGGGCTACCGGCCGACGCTCAACGCCTACATGTGGGCTGACGCCGTGGCCATCGCTCGCATCGCCGAGGCGCGCGGGGACAAGAAAGTCTCCGTTGAGTACCGCGATAAGGCCGCGAAACTCAAGGCCGCTCTCCAGAAGAAACTGTGGGACCCGAAGCGCGAGTTCTTCTTCCCCATGTCGAAGCGCGACGAGGCGCGCGACGGCCACACGGTCAAGGCGCGGACGCTGACCTACCAGACCGGCAAGTACGCCGGCAGCGACCGCGGCCGCGAGTTGATCGGCTACGTGCCGTGGCAGTTCAACCTGCCCGACCCCGGCTTCGAGGCGGCGTGGAAGCCGTTGACGGATCGGAAAGGTTTCTTCGCCGATTACGGGCCGACGACGGTGGAGCGGACCGACCCGCAGTTCCTGATCTCGAAGACGTGCTGCGTCTGGAGCGGCAACTCGTGGCCCTATGCGACCACGCAGACGCTCAAGGCGATGGCGAACCTTTTGCAGAACTACAAGCAGGGCGTCGTGACCAAGGCCGACTACGTGAAGCTGCTCACCGTCTACGCCCGCACCCACCGCAAGGGCGGCAGGCCGTACATCGCCGAGGCGTGCCATCCCGACACCGGCTCGTGGGAGGGCCACGACGCCTTCAACCACAGTGAGCACTATTTCCACTCCGGATACGTGGATTTGATCATCACCGGACTCGTGGGGCTGGTGCCGCGGAACGACCTTACGCTCGAGGTGAAGCCGCTGGCACCGGAGGGTTGGGACTACTTCGCCCTCGGCGACGTGGTTTACCGCGGCTACTCGCTGACCATCCTCTGGGACAAAACCGGGGCGCGCTACGGCCTCGGGAAGGGGTTCCACCTGCTCATCAACGGAGAGAAGGTCGCATCCCGCGAGACGCTCGGACCATTAACGGCGACCCTACCGACGCCGGTGTACGCGATCACCCCAGTCGGGCCAAGAATCACCGGCCCATTCGGGCCGAGGTCTGTAAACTTCGCCGTCAACAACGACGGCGGATACTACCCGCGCCTCGTGCCGTCGTTCGTCAACGGGAAGCACCCCATCAGCAAGCTAAACGACGGCAACTACTGGTATCACGCCACCCCGCCGAACCGCTGGACGTTCGAGGGGTCGCCGAACGCGGCCGATTCGCTCGTCGTCAAGTTCGGGGCGAGGCGGCCGGTCCGCACGCTCAAGCTGTACTTCCTCGACGACGGCGAGAAGGTCGGCCCGCCGGCGTCGTTCGAGGTGGAGTACCACGACGGCAAGGGCTGGCGCGGGGTCACCGTAGTGGGCCGGTCGTCCGAGCGGCCCGAGGGCCGCCGCGCGAACTCCGTCAACTTCCACGAGGAGACGACGGACCGCCTGCGCGTCACCTTCACCCACCGCAAGGGCTTACGGACCGGCCTCAGCGAGGTCGAGGCGTGGGGCAACATCGAGCTGCCGTACACGCCGCCTCCGTTCCCGACCGGCAACCTCGCTTACAACGACGGCAAGCAGCCGTTCCCGAGGGTGTCGGCCTCGCACACCTCACGTTACGACAAGGCGGAGCAGGCCAACGACGGTGTCATCAGCTACGCCCCGACGCCGCACAACCGCTGGACGGCCTACGAGTCGCCCAACCCGACCGACTGGCTGGAAATCGACTTCGGCGCGGCAAAAAGCGTCGGCCGCGTCGAGCTGGCGATCTACGACGACCGCGGCGGGGTGCAGGCTCCGGCGTCGTATGCCGTGCAACATTGGGACGGCAAGGAATGGCGCGACGTGATTGCGGCGAAGAAGACGCCGGCGACGCCGGTGGGTGGGCAGATCAACGAGGTGTCGTTCGACAAGGTCGAGACGAGCAAACTCCGCATCGTCTTCACCCACAAGGGGAAGGCCCGCACCGGGGTGAGCGAAGTGCTAGCTTGGCCGCCGCGCGCGCCGTGAGCCGCGCGTATACTGGGGTGGAGTCGCCCCTCACGCCCCCGGACAGGAGACGGACCATGCGGATGCTCGTGATCGCGTTGGGTTTGTGCGCCGCGTTCCCCTACACCGAGCAGAAGGACGACGCCGTGCCGAAGGCCCGCGAGGTGGACGTCAAGGACCTCAAAATCGTCGTCAAGGAAGACGCCAAGCCGAAGCCGGTGAAGATCACCAGCAAGAAAGAGCTGGAGGAGGCCGTCGAGGACGGCGAGGCGCGCGAGAAGATCGGCAAGCAGGTCGATTTCGCCAGGGAATACCTCGTCCTGTTCCGCTGGTCCGGCTCGGGCGGGGACAAGCTGTCATTCCAGGTGAAGAAGGCCGAGGGCGGTGAGGACGCGGTGTTCCTGCTACAGCCCGGCCTGACGCGCGACCTCCGGCCGCACGTCAAGCTGTACGCAATCGCCAACAACGTCGGGTACAAGATCGGGACGTGAGGCGGGCGAGCCACTCACCCCGGGGGCGGCTCGTCAGGCCTTCCGCCCCACCACCGCGACGACGGGCATCGTCCAGATCTCCATGTCAACCGTCTGGACGACCTGGAACCCGGCCCCCCGGATGTACCCCTCCAGGTCGATCGGCTGGCAGTCCACCAGGTGCGGGAAGTGCCGGTGCATCCACACGTAGGCCTTCTCCAGCGTGCTGGCACTGTGCCCCGCCTTCACCGTCGCCATCGACACGCCGCCGATCCGGCCGCCGGGCCTCAAGACCCGTTGGCACTCGCCCAGCACGCCGGGGATGTCCTCCAGCGGGAACAGCTCCAGCGTGAAACTGGAATAGACCGCGTCGAAGGAGCCGTCCGCCCAGGGCAGCCGCCGCGCGTCGCCGACCTTGAGGTCCAGCGGCGCCTTGACGTCCCTCGCCGTCAGCTTCCGCCGGGTCACCTCGAGCATGCCCGGCGAGATGTCGATGCCGGCGACCAGGCCCGCCTCCCCCACCAACTCCGCCAGGTCCGCCACCTCGTTGCCGGTGCCGAACCCCAGCTCCAACGCCCTCTCCCCCTCCTTCACCCCCAGCGCGGTCAGCCCCGCCTGGCGGGCCGCCTTCTCGTTGGAGTCGGCGATCAAGTCGTACGCGGCGCTGATGCGGTCGTAGAACCGGCGGTTGGACTCGTGGTGCGGCGTGGTGCTCATCGTCTGGTTCCGGGGTGCCTTGAGGCGGGTCAGCTCTGCTGCTGGCGCAGCGCCTCCTCATTACTGGGCAGGCCGCGCTCGGACCGGATGCGTTCCACCTCGCGCATCACCTCGTCGATGACGACGGCGTTTGTGCGGACGCAGTGGTACTCTCGGACGAACGCCCACACGTTGACCGCGAGGGTCAGCACCCCCAGCGTCGCGTGGTAGACCCACGACCACTGAAGGGTCGCCACGCCGGCCCCGGCCGCGGACGTCGCGATCGGCACCAGCATCGCGGCCAGCGCCGCGGGGAACGCCTGACGCTTCAGCTCGCGCGTCGTCCGGGGCAGCGGCTCGTCGGGGATCTGGTAGGCCAGGCACACCTCCTTGACCCAGCGCCCGGTGCCCAAAAAGTAGATGAACACCAGACTGTGGACGCCGAGCGTCGTCGTCGCGGCGGTCAGGCCGAGGAAGATGTGGAGCAGGTAGGTCGGGTCGCCAGCTTCAGCGCCGCGGCCGTGGCGGAAGAACGACAGCCAGCCGGCGGCGAAGGCGGCGGCCAGCGCGGTGAGGTTGAAGGCGGTCAAGTTGACGAGGATGCGTGCCATGGGGTTCCGTGTGAGGGCGGAGGGTCCTTCGGCCGGGGCAAGTTGCGCCCGGCGGGCGCGATGGGCCGACGGTTCGCCCTGTGCCGGCTAGCGAAGGTCGTTCCCGCCCCGGCGGCCGAGCGGATTGCCGCTTCACGCCCGCCGCCGGCGCTATAATAGAGGGCACGAGCGGCGGCCGACGTCGGCCCGCGACCTTCCCGCACGTGCGAGGCGAGCATGGCCGCCAGCGAACCCGCCACGACCGTTGTGGTCGCGGCCTTCGACCCGTCGATGATGATCCCCGCGCTGACGCTGATCGGGGCGCTTCTCATCGGGGCCGTGGTGGTGGCGTTCGTCCGCCGCTGGCAGATGTCGAAACAGCCGCTCGGCCCGTCCGCGAGCGAACAGCTCGCCGAGTTCCGCTCATTGTACGAAAAGGGCGTCCTCAGCGAGGAGGAGTTCAAGAGGCTCCGCGCCAGGCTGGGGGGTGAGATCCGGCAGGTGAATAACTTGCCCCCCCCTCCCGCCGCGGCCGGCACGGGGCCAACCCAGACCAGCCCGCCGCCTTCCGCCCCGGAGAAGCCCCCCGACCTGCCGGGGCCTTCCGGGGCGGACGTGCGGCCCGCCTGAGGCGGGCGAAACTCCTTGCGGAGCGCCTCGCCACCCCGTAGAATCCGGAACGACCTTCGATCTGAACCTGTTACGAGGCAACCACTTCACCGGGACCGGCGCGACGCGGCGCGAGCACTCCTTCATCCTGATACCCGCGCCGGCCCCGACCGGACTGCCTCACGACCGCCGCCTGCTCCCGCCCCGACGCCGTCGCTGTCGGGCGGGGAGGAACCAAGGAGACCGCATGGCGACCAAAGACTCGGGCACCGGGGGGGCAGGGCGGCGACCGACCGGCAGTACCGGCCGGAACCGCAACGCAGCCTGCTCCTTCTGCCGCAAGAACTACCGGGACGTCGGCCCCCTGGTCGAGGGGCCAGGCGACGTCTACATCTGCGGCGAATGCATCGAGCTGTGTCAGTCGATCATCGATCAGGAGAAGCGCCGCCGCGGCAGCACCCGCTCCTCCGTTTCGCACATCCCCACCCCGCGGACGATCAAGGACAAGCTCGACCAGTACGTGGTCGGCCAGCAGCGCGCCAAGAAGGTCCTCTCCGTCGCCGTCCACAACCACTACAAGCGCCTCAGCCTGTCCGAGGGCGGGCGCGGGGAGATCGAGGTCGATAAGAGCAACATCCTGCTCATCGGCCCCACCGGCTCGGGTAAGACCCTGCTGGCGCAGACACTGGCCCGCATCCTCGACGTGCCGTTCGCGATTGGGGACGCCACTACTCTTACGGAGGCCGGCTACGTCGGCGAGGACGTCGAGAACTTGCTGTTGAAGCTGCTGCACTCCGCCGACTTCGACATCGAGGCGGCCCAGCGCGGCATCGTCTACATCGACGAGGTGGACAAGATCGCCAAGACCCAGCAGAACGTGTCGATCACCCGCGACGTCTCCGGCGAGGGCGTCCAGCAGGCGCTCTTGAAGATGCTCGAGGGCACCGTCAGCAACGTCCCCCCTCAGGGCGGCCGCAAGCACCCCGAGCAGCAGTACATCCAGGTGGACACGTCGAACATCCTGTTCATCTGCGGCGGCACGTTCGTCGGGTTGGACAACGTCATCTCCAAGCGGATCGGCAAGCGGACGTTCGGCTTCGGCGGCGTCGGCGGCAACGGCGACCGGGAGCTGGGCGAGCTTTTGGGGCAGGTCACCTCCGACGACCTGATCGAGTTCGGCATGATCCCCGAGTTCATCGGCCGGCTGCCGGTGCTGGCCCCGCTCGACCCGCTCGACGAGGAGGCGCTGATGCGCATCCTGACCGAGCCGAAGAACGCCCTGGTGCGGCAGTACCAGAAGCTGTTCGAGATGGAGAACGCCGAGGTCGAGTTCGACGAGAGCGCCCTGCGCGAGATCGCCCGGCGGGCCAGGGAGCGCGACACCGGCGCCCGCGGCCTGCGGTCGATCATCGAGGACGTGATGCTCGACATCCAGTACGAGCTGCCCGACCTGGAGCACAAGACGAAGTACGTCGTCGATGGCGCCGTGGTACGCGGCGAGAAGCCGCTGTTCGATCGCGGCACGCCACCCGCGGGCGAGAAGAAGAGCGCCTGATTCCCTCGAAAGCCAGCGCTCTCGTCCAGGGCCAAACGCGGGGCGAGCAGAGCGGGGACCGATCCCGCTCGCTCGCCCGCGCGTTGCTCCATCGAGCGACTTTGTCCCGAAGTGGGCTGCCCTGGTCACGTCTTTGGACGGACGATACAATGGCCCCTCAGCGTGGGACGCGGCTTCCCTGTGGTGAAAGGGGAGTGCTGAACTAAGGATTACACGCACGCCGCCTTAGCTCAACGGTAGAGCACGGCTTTCGTAAAGCCGGGGTTCTGGGTTCAAATCCCAGAGGCGGCTCTGGCAGAAACGCCGCAAGGGTAACCCTTGCGGCGTTTCTTCTTTCCTGTGGTGTCGCTTGCCCCCAAGTGCCCAACCGAACTGGAGCCTCCAGGCCCGGCGGGGTAAAATAGGGAATCTACCCCCGAGGAGGTGTGACCCGAAGTGTCATTCGATACCCCGCGCGAAGAGCTGAACGTCCAGTTGGAAAAGGCCTTCCTGGTGAGCGTGGCCCTGCCGGAGCGCCCGTTCACGGGTGACGACCCTCTCGACGAGATCCGCGGCCTGGCCGAGTCGGCCAACGCCATCGTCGTCGGCGGGCTGTGCCAGAAGCGCCAGGCGGTCCACCCCGGCACGTACATCGGCAAGGGCAAGCTCGAGGAGTTGACCGCCGGCGTCGAGGCGACCGGCGCCGACGTCATCATCTTCGACAACGACCTGTCGCCGGCCCAGGGCCGCAACCTGGAGAAGGCGACCAACGTCAAGGTGATCGACCGCAGTGAGCTGATCCTCGACATCTTCGCCACCCGGGCGCGGACCCAGGAGGCCCGGTTGCAGGTCGAGTTGGCCCAGCTCGAATACTCGCTGCCGCGGCTGCGGAAGATGTGGACGCACCTGGGCCGGCACGCCGGCGGCATCGGCACGCGCGGCCCCGGCGAGACGCAACTGGAAGAGGACCGCCGGCTGGCCGACGCCCGCATCCGTGACCTGAAGCAGCGGCTGCACGAGGTCCACGCCCGCAAGGAGCGCGAGGTCGCCAGCCGCCGCGAGGAGCACACCGTCTCGCTGGTCGGCTACACCAACGCCGGCAAGAGCACGCTGATGAACGCCCTGACCGGCGCTGGGGTGTACGTGGAGAACAAGCTGTTCTCGACGCTGGACACGCGGACGCGGCAGTGGCACCTGAAGGACTGGGGCCGGGTGCTCTTGAGCGACACGGTCGGCTTCATCCGCGACCTGCCGCACCACCTCGTCGCCAGCTTCAAGGCGACCCTGGAAGAGGCGCGGCAGGCGAGGTTGCTCCTGCACGTCGTCGATGCGAGTAACCCGCACGCCGAGGAGCACGTCCAGGCGGTCAACAAGGTGCTGAAGGAGCTGGGCTGCGGCGACAAGCCGACGCTCCTGGTGCTGAACAAGGCCGACCGCGTACCGGACCCGTCGATCTTGCAGGTGCTGGAGAAGCACCACCCGAGGGCGGTGGCGGTCAGTGCGGCGAAGCGGCAGGGGCTGGATCGGCTCGCCGAGGCGGTCATCGAGGCCCTGTCGGCCGACTTCACCGAGGCGACGGTCGAGACGAGCGCGGCCAACGGCAAGGTCCTGGCCTACCTGGCGGCGCACGCGGAGATCTTCCGCCAGGAGTACCGCGACAACCGCGTCGTGATCCACTGCGCGCTGCCGCGACAGCTGTTCCACCATATCATGGGGCCGGACGTGACGGTGCGGTTCACCGACGGCAACGGGCGGGGGCGGGCTGACGGAGACGGCTGATGGCTTCCACGCTGGCGGGCGAGGCGTCACCCCGACAGGAGGTCACGGAGCAGGCGCGGGTGGCGCGCCCCCGGCTGGAGTCGATCGACCTGCTGCGCGGCGTCGTCATGGTGCTGATGGCCCTGGACCACGTCCGCGACTTCTTCACCGACGCCCGCTTCGACCCGATGGACCTGGAGAGGACGAATGTCCCCCTGTTCCTCACCCGCTGGGTGACTCACTTCTGCGCGCCGGTGTTCGTCTTCCTCGCGGGGACGGGCGCTTACCTGACGGGCCAACGCGGCAAGACGAAGCCACAGCTGGCGTGGTTCCTGCTCACCCGCGGCCTGTGGCTGGTGGCCCTGGAGTTCACGCTCGTTCATCTGGGGTGGTTCTTCAACTTCCGGTACACGCTCCTCATCGGCCAGGTCATCTGGGCGATCGGCTGTTGCATGATGATTTTGGCGGGGCTGGTGTTTCTGCCGCCGTGGGGCGTCACCCTGATCGGTCTGGCCCTCGCCGCCGGGCACAACCTGTTCTCGGGGATCAGCCCGAACGGCCTCGGGCCGTTCCGCGGGCCGTGGGCGGTCCTGATGAGCACCGGACCGTTGCCCCTGGCCGACGGCATGGCCTTCCACGCCGCGTACCCGATCCTGCCGTGGCTCGGCCTCATGGCGGCGGGGTACGGCTTCGGCGCTGTTTACTGCCTGAGTGACGGACGCCGCCGCTTGTGCCTCTTCGGGCTGGGGCTCCTCCTGACGGCCGCCTTCGTGGCCCTGCGGGGCGTGAACCGGTACGGGGACCCACGGCCCTGGTCCGAGCAACTCACGGGCACCTTCACCCTGCTTTCGTTCCTCGACTGCACCAAGTACCCCCCGTCCCTGCTTTACGACCTGATGACCATCGGCCCGGCGATCCTGTTCCTCGCGCTGTTCGACCGCGGCGCGGGGCCGCTCGGTCGGCCGCTGGTGGTGTTCGGCCAGGTGCCGCTGTTCTACTACCTGCTGCACACGCCGCTGATCCACCTGCTGGCCCTGGGCGTCGCGCTGACGAAGTACGAGAGCGTGGGGTTCGTGTTCGACCACCCGATCATTATCCAGTTCACCAGGCCCGGGGTTCTGCCGGAGGGCTACGGCTTCGGGCTGCCGGTCGTTTACCTGATCTGGGTCGGCGTGGTGGTGGCGCTGTACTTCCCGTGCCGCTGGTTCGCCGGCGTCAAGCGCCGGCGGCGCGAGGCGTGGTTGAGTTACCTGTAACCGCACCCTCCTCGTCGGCGTCGCCGCCAGCGGTTTGGGTTGACTGGGGTGCCCAGGCCGACCCGCGCAACCCCCACGCTCCGAAAAGCCGGCGCGGCCGTTATGTTGCACCTCCGCGCGCGCCGATACTGACGGGGAGAGATCCTCGGCCGCCCTACGCCTTTCAGTCAGGAGGACGCGGATGAGCAGTCCCATGCAGCCGTCACGCCGCGGGTTCGGCCCAACCCTCGCCGCCCTCCTCCTCGGCCTGCCCATGGCCGCCGGTGCCCTGGCGCTGTTCCGCGTCGGCCCGCTCCACCACACCACGGTGGCCCGCTACGTCGAACACCCCGTCCAGTGGACCGTCGTCGCGTTCTTCTTCACCGGCGTCGGCGCGCTCCTGGTGAAGCTGCTGCAACTGCGCCGGGAGCGCGCCGCCTGTGCCGCGGACATCCTGCCGCCCTGGGACGGCAAGCCCGTGCCGGTGGCCAAGGCGGCCGAGCTGCTCGTCTCCGTGGACCGGCAGCCCGGCCGCGTCCAGGGCACCTACCTCGGCCGCCGGCTCCGCGCCGTGCTCGACTTCCTCCGCCGCCGCGGCAAGGCCCAGGACCTCGACGACCAGATCCGCGCCCTGGCCGACAACGACGCCGGGACGCATGAGAACAGCTTCGGCCTGATCCGCTTCATCACCTGGGCGATCCCCATCCTCGGCTTCCTCGGCACAGTCATCGGCATCACCGCCGCCATCGCCGGCGTCGATCCGGAGACGCTCGAAGAGTCGCTGTCGATGGTCACCGGCGGCCTGGCCGAGGCGTTCGACTCGACCGCCCTGGCGCTCGGCCTGACGATGGTGCTCATGTTCCTGACCTACCTGGTCGAGAAGCAGGAGCAGGCGGTGCTGGGCCTGGTCGATCAGCTGGTCGAGGACCAGCTCGCCCACCGCTTCCAGCGGGACGCCCTCGACCAGGCACCGATCCTGGCCGCCGTCCGCGCCAGCAGCGAGGCGCTGGCGACGAGCGTCGAAGGGTTGGTGAAGAAGCAGGCCGACGTCTGGGCCGCCGCCCTGGGCGAGCCGGAGCGCCGCGCCGCCGCCGCCTACCAGCAGGCACAGCAGACGCTGGCGGCGGCGCTGGGCAAGGCGATGGACCAGACCGTCGAGTCGTACGCCCAGCGGCTGGCCGGCCTGGAGCAGCAGTCGCTCCAGCAGACGACGGCGCTGATGCAGCAGCTGGCCGGCATCGCCGCCGCCATCCGCGACACCGGCCGCGAGCAGCAGGAATCGCTCCAGGTCGTCGCCCAGGGCGTCGGCCAGCAGGCCGCGACCCTCGGCCGGCTCCAGGAGGACTCGGCCAACGTCGTCCACCTACAGGCGGTGCTGCACCAAAACCTGGCGGCGCTGGCCAACGCCAGCTCGTTCGAGGAGGCCGTCCACAGCCTCACCGCCGCCGTCCACCTGCTCACCGCCCGCGTCGGCGCGACCCCCGGGCCGCGCCTCCACGCCCAGGGTAAAGCCGCATGAGCCGCCGCCACCAACTGAAGGTCGATACGTTCCCGTTCCTCGCGGTGCTGCTGTGCGCCATGGGGTCGCTGATCCTGGTGCTGCTGGTCATGGACCGGCGCTCCAAGTTGGCGGCCCGGCAGCGCGGCGCCGAGCAGGCCCGCCTCCAGGCCGAGGAGCATGCCGCCTCGATCGGCCGCCGGCGCGAGGAGTACGACGCCAAGAAGCGGGCCCAGCTGGCCGCCTGGGGCAGGAAGCGCGACGCCCTGCACGGCCGGGTCGGCGCCCAGGAGGCGGCGCTCGACGCCGAGCTGCGCCAGGTCCAGGCCCGGCTGGCCGAGGCGGCGAAGAAGCTCCGCGCCGAGGAGGAAAATGTCCGCTCGCTGCGCGCCCAGCTCCGGGAGGAGCAGGGCCGAGTGGCGTCGCAGCAGAAGGACCTCGTCGGGGCGCGCGACGAGGCGAAGTCGTTGGCCGGGCGGCTCGGCGCGGCCGACCAGGCGCGGGCGAAGCTGGCGGCTGACCTCGCCCAGCTCGAGGCCCTCGTCGCCTCCCTGAAGGAGGCCCGGCGGCGCGACGCGCAGACCTACTCGGTCATCCCTTACAACGGCAAGCGCGGCGACAACCGCAGGCCGCTCTACGTCGAGTGCTCCGAGGCGGGGATGGTGTTCCACCCTGACAAGTTGAAGCTCGACTCCCCCCCCTTTGAGGCGCTCCGCGAGGAGGTGAAGAAGCGCGTCACGAGGCAGGCGGAACAACTCGCCACCGAGGGCGTCAAGGACGTCCGGGCGTACCTCCTGCTGCTGGTTCGGCCCAGCGGGATCATGCGGCACTACGAGATGCAGGCGGTCGCCCGGGAACTCGGCATCGACTTCGGCTACGAGTTCGTGGACGCCGACTGGGTGCTCACCGTGCCGGAAAAGGGCCCGACGAGTCCCCAACTCGCGAAGGAGGCTGGCCAGCCGTCGGCTCCGCGCCCACCGTCCTCGGAGCGGGTCGCACTCGGCCCGGCGCTCTCCGGTTCTGGTGGTGGGGCTGGAAAGGCGGTGGGCGGGACCGCGCATTCGTCGCCCGCGGTGCGACACTTGCCCAACCCTGAGACCGGCGCCCTCGGCCCGGGACTGCCCGGTCCTGCCGGCGGGGGAGGCGGTGGGAGCGGCGTTGCGCCACCACCGGCGCGGCCGGGCGTGAGCCAGGGGCCAGGGCTGTTGCCCGACGCTGGGATCAGCCCGCCGCAGCCATACTCGGCCACAACCGGAGGCGCGGGAGGCGGCACGACACCGCCCGGGACCGAAGGCGGTAGCGCGAAGGTGACACCGCCCTCGCCGGGAGTCCCCGCGGCGCCGCATCCGGACGGTCCCATCGGGGGCGCACAGCCGCCGGTGCCCCGCCCGACGGGAGGCGATCCACCCGGTCTGGAGTTGCCATCGATACTGCCGAACCCGGCGCCGGTCGGGCAGGCAGGGACGGCCCAGGGGCAGGCCGCGAACCCCGCGCCGTCGGGGGGGGGCGGTTCTCCGCCCGGAGGCGGCACGCCCGGCTTTGGCCCGCAGTCGTCGCCTGACGCCAAACCGGTTCCGATGCGGCCGGCGCGGGTCAGTGGGCCCGGCGACACGATGATCTTCGTCGAGTGCCGGCCCGACGCGGTGGTGGTCTACCCGTCGCGGCAGCAGATCGGGATCGACTCGCTGAACCACACCCCGCCGCACAACCCCCTGACGAAGGCGGTCAACCAGATCATCGCCCAACAACAGGCGCGGGTGAGGGCGGGGATGGCCCCCGCGCGGTTCCACATCAAATTCCTGGTCCACCCCGGCGGCGACTGGGCCTACCACCGGGCCTACCCCGCCCTGGAGACCGTTCCCGCCCCGAAGACGCGCTACAACCTGATGGGCGACGACAGCGTCGCCCGGATCGTCGCGGGGTATTGAGATCTCCCAAGGGGGTTCTTAAGAGGTGCGTCCGATGCGCCGCCGGCGACGTCCCCAGCGCGAGATTGCCTTCAGCTTCGACTCGTTCCTCGACGTCGTGGCGAACGTGGTGGGCGTCATCTTGCGGCTAATCCTCGTGGCCTGGGTCGGGGCGAGGACCTACAAGGCCTCCCTCCCCGCGCCGCCCCCGCCGCCCCCGGCCCTCGCCGACCCCGAGCCGCTCCCGGACCCCACCGACCCGCGCGAGCCGCAGCTGGCCCGCCGGCGACGCGACGTCGATCGCCAGGCCGGCCTGGCGGAGCGCGTCCGGGCCGATCTCGCCTCGGCCGGTGAGACTGCCCGCCAACTCCGGCTGGACATGCAGGCCCTCCAGGCGAGCCGGGACCGGCTGTCGTCGGAGCGGGAGGCCGCCCGGCGACAGGCCGAGCGGCTGTCCGCCACCGCGCTGGCAAAGGGCGTCAGCGCGGGGGAGCTGCGCCGGCGGAGCGAGAGCCTGACGGCCGAGCTGGAGGAGCTGCGCCGGCTGCCCAGGCCGGGCAAGGTGCTCCGCTACCGCACCCCCGTCAGCGCTCCGGTGCAGACGGAGGAGCTGATGTTCGAGTGCCAGCGCGGCCGGGTGGCGCTGATCGACCACGGGGCGATGCTCGCCGAGGTCAAGCGCGAGCTGCGGTCCAAGGAGGAGGGGCTGCGCACGGCGTTCCAGGTGACCGACCTGACGGCGCCGGTCGGGGCGTTCCGCCTGCGCTACTTCGTCGAGCGGGAGCGCGGGCCGCTGGACGCCCCCGGCGTGGCCCCGTCCGGCGGCGTGTATCGCTACGGCGTGTCCGGCTGGGAGGTGGTGCCGATCCAGTCCAACCGCGGCGAGGCCGAAGAGCAGGCCCTCGCCGCCGGCTCGGCGTTCCGCTCCGTCACCGACGCCCTCGACCCGCAGCAGACGGCGGTGACGTTCTGGGTCTACCCCGACAGCTTCGCGCTGTACCGGCGGCTGCGCGACTACTTGCACGAGAAGGACGTCGTCGTCGCCGGCCGCCCGCTGCCCGAGGGGGTGCCAATCGCCAGCTCCCGGCACGGCACCACGTCGCGGGGGCGGTGACCGCACTCCGTCGATTCAAGTTCTAGCCGGCGAGCTTTCGAGGTCCACCCGCAGACCCGTTCTACTAGATCGCGCCCTGTCTTTCCCGATCCTTTTGGACCAGGTGGCCCCCAAACCATAACCCCACCACGGGGGTATTGAACACCTTGCCGATCTCCGGGATATAGTGTGCAAACTCCTGCGGAGACTTGCACTCGGCGACGTTGAACACGTCAATCCGCACCAGGTTTGGGTGGAGCGTGGCCCAGCCGGACAAGGCATCGAGCCACCGCATGTCCTGCACGGACCAGGTCGCCACCCCGATCAATAGCCGGGCTCCTTGCGAGGCGATCGACTCGCCAGGAGCCCATAGTCGAAGCGGGCTTGTTGCCACGAGGGGGGCCAACAACGCGTCTGCCTCTGTGGCGGCCAACTCCGACAAGTATTGGAACGTGGTCATGGCTTGGTGTAGTGCGGCTGACCGTTTCGGATCCAGATACCGCCAGGTTTCAGGATACGCCGTATCTCGCTCGATTACACGCCCGGCCCGAGCCAGGTCGTCATGTCCACGGGGACCGAGTTCGTGAGGACCTCCTCCGCACAGTCGTCCGGCAGGGCAACAGCGGAGTTGTCGCAAATCAGGAAGGCATGCCCTGCGAGGACGAGCTGTGGTAGCCTTTCACCGCGAGCGCTGGATGCCCAGCCGGGTTGGGCCGCCCACCCTCCCTGCTGATTGAGCGCTCCGGGCACCTCGCCTTCGCCGCCAAGGTTTACACGAAAGGGGGTGGAGCAGATGCGCAACCGCGTCGAATTCATCTGACCCGTAAGCCGCCTCACACCAGCCCCCCAAACCGGGCCTTGAACTGCTCCGGCGTCACCTTGACCACCTTCGCCAGCTCGGCCAGCCGCTGCGGCTCCTCGAAGTCGCGCTTCCTCAGCCGCAGCATGTACCGGCGGGCGCACTGGTAGCCCTCGCCGTCGATGTTCACCCTCCGCGTCGTCATCCGCTTCGTCTGCGGGTCGAGCATGGTCTCGAACGGCAACGGCTCCAGGTGCCCGCCGACCAGGCTGATGATCGCCCCGTACTTCGCCGACTCCTCGCCCAGCAGGAACCGGACCGCCCCGTACCCCAGGTCGCGGGTGTACTCGGCGTCGAACGGGATCGGGTCGGCGCAGCGCAGCTCGTACCCCAGGTCCTTGTCGATCATCGTGATGCTCAGGCCCAGGTCGGTGAGCTTTTGGTCCAGCCGGTCCTTGATCATCCGGCCGAACTCGATCTCGCCCAGCCGGATGTGCCCGTGCGGGTCGCGGGTCACCTCGCCGTAACGGCCCATGGTGCCGCTGTCGATGATCTGCTTCAGGCCCGCCTCGCCGATCGACTCCAGCAGCCCCTCGGCCAGCACGGCGATGCCGTAGTTGGCCCCCTTGGTCAGCCGCAGGATCATCGAGCCGATGATGATGTCGCAGATGTCGTCCAGAGACACCGGCCGGCCCTTGAACTCCTCCGGGATGATCGTCAGCGTGGCCGCCGATGCCTTGCCGATGCCCAGGGCCAGGTGCCCGGCCGCCCGGCCCATGCTGACGATCAGGTACCACCGGCCGGTGGTGCGGGCGTCCTCGGCGAGGTTGCGGACGATGCCAACGCCGACCTGCCGGGCGGTCTCGAAGCCGAACGTCGGCGTCGATCCGGGCAGCGGCAGGTCGTTGTCGATCGTCTTGGGGACGTGGGCGACCCGGATGGCGCCCTTGGCGTGCTTGTAGACCTGACTACCGGAGTAAGCGGTGTCGTCTCCGCCGATCGTCACCAGGTTGGTCACCCCCAGCCGGGCGAAGGCGTCGAGGACGTTCTTCATCATCTCCGGCGACTTGGTGGGGTTGGTGCGCGAGGTGCGGAGGATGGAGCCGCCGCGGAGGTTGATCTGCTTAACGTGGTCGATCTGCAGGTTGACCGTCTTGTCGGTCTGGCCCTGCACCAGCCACTTGAAACCGTCGTAGCAGCCGACCACCTCCATGTCCTGCTCGATCGCCTCGATGGTGACGGCGCTGATGACGCCGTTGATCCCGGGGGCCGGCCCGCCGCCGACGACCAGCGCGAGCTTTCCTGCTTTCGCCGTAGACATTGTCACCCTCTGGAAAAGCGGGCGAGGGTCACGCCCTCGCCGAGGCCGCACCGCGCAGGGCCGAACCCCTGGCCGGCGCTGCCCCCTGTCAGTTTAGCGATCCCCGCCGGTGGAACCAACAGCTGCCCCGGATCAACATGTGAAGGCGCCGTGAATGCCACCCGGGGATTCCAACCCCCCTTATGGAATGGTGTGCCAGGGCTGTCCTGTCCGGCCCTCCCGGGCCGGGGCACAATCGCCCCTGTCGCCCCGATACACACTCCCGCGAGGCCGACCATGCCGCGGCTCACCGACCAGCAGATCAAGCAGGGCATCCTTCACGACGACATCGACGTCCGCTTCGCCGCCCTGCACTACTTCAGCGAGGGCCGGAGCCCCGACACGTCGGTCATGCCGGTCGTCATCGAGGCGTTGAACCGGTTCGGCCGGGACAAGTGCGCTCCGCTACATCCACCCGATCGCCGAGCTGGCCCAGACGGAAGCGACCATCCAGTGGGCGATCGAGGAGCTACACCGCCCCGAGGTGGAACTCGACTTTGGTGCCACCTACCACCACCACGTCGGGCGGCTCCTCGCCGAGGCCGACCCGCGCCTGACGAGGCCGCTGGAGAAGGAGATCCTCGCCGCCCCAGGGTTCGACGAGCACAACCGAGAGCCGTTCCTGCGCCGGCAGAGGCTACTCGACTGGGACGAGCTCGGCGGCTGTGGCGCGAGCTGGAGGCGATCTGCGAGGAAGGCAAGACGCGCGGAGTACCTCACCCAAACGCGCTACCACGAGGCCGGAGACGTCGTCGAGGCGATGGCCCGCCAGGGCGTCCAGGACACCGATCGAATGATGTCGGTACTGGTCCAGACGATCGTGGAATACCAGGATAACCCGCTCGCGCAATGCAGCCGCCTGGGTTCACCTGGCGGGTGACCGGGACGAGCCGGCCATCCCACGCATCGTCGAGCTGATTCACCTGGACGACGAGGCCCTCAGCGAGGAGGGGCAGAAGGCGCTGGCCCGGATCGGCACCTACGCCGTGCTTGACGCCGTCCGGCAGGTGTACCTCGACGCGGAGTGGCACTTCCGCCTGTACGCCGGGGGGGCGATGGATCGCATCCACAGCGACGCCGCGGTGCAGGTCCTGACTGACCTGCTGGAGAAAGAGCCGGACGCGGAACTGAAGGACGGCCTGGCCTCCGGGCTGGCCGGGCAGTTTTCCACCGAGGGCAACGAGGCGGTTTACCGCTACTTCCAGATCGACAGCGACTCCTACGACGCGATGAGCGCGTTCGTGGTGTCGTGCGCGCTGACCGGGCAGGCGTTCCCCGAGCTGCAGGCGTGGACCGCCGAGGTCAAGGGGCTCCGGAAGCGGCCGGGGGGATGGAAGGCCTTGATCCCAACCGCCGGCGGCAACGAAGAGGTTGAGGAGGACTGCCGGCCGGCCCCGGCACTTCAGCCGATCGTCGCCGGCAATCGCCCCGGCCGCAACGACCCCTGCCCGTGCGGCAGCGGCAAGAAGTACAAGAAGTGCTGCCTCCATAAGGAGGAGCTTCTCTGACGGCCCGACGCTAACGCTTCCGGCTGTCGCCGTGCAGCACCGCCGGCTTGAGCGTCCACGCCTGCCGCCGGGCCAGGTCCATCATGTGCGGCGCCTTCATCCCCGGCGGGAAGATCACCCAGCCCCACAGCTTCGGGTCGTCCCTCGAGACGTACTTCGCCGCCGCCAGCGTCGCCGGCCGTACCTCGATCCGCCCCGGCAACGACCCGCCGTCAAGGAGCTTGAGCGTCACCTCGGCGGCCGCGCGCAGGAACGCCTCCGGCGGCACGCCGACGCTGCCCAGCCATACCGTCCCCGGCAGGCGGCCGTGCGCCTTTAGGTAGTCGGCGACATCGGCGCACGTCCGCGAAAACTGGCTGTCGTCGGTCGTCACCGCCTCGGTCAGCTCGGCGACGTGGCTGGTCGGCCCCAGCGGCGTGCCGTCGAGCGTCACGGAGTCGGCCTTCTTGTCGTCGATCCGTCGGACGAGGAAGCGGGTTAACAGGTCGAAGATTTCGCTGGCCGAGAGGGTGACGTCGCCGTGCCGCTGGAACGTGACGCCGTCGCCGACGCCCCTGGCGATGGCCCGCAGCTCCTCGGCCGAAAACCGCTTCCCCCGCGCCTTGTCGGCGTACAGCCTCGCCGCCTCGCTGGCGGTGATGAACTCGACGTCCTTGAACCGCTTCATGAACGCGACGTAGTCGGCGAAGATGCGAAACGACAGCTTCGTCTCCTCCTCGGTCTTCTGCGGCGGCAGTTTCCACCGGGACATCGGCGGGTTGGCGCCCTTGGCGAAGTTGACGCCGTCCCAGAACTGCTTGTGGACCCACTCGCAGGGGTGATAGACGATGCTGACGACGCCGCCCCCCTCGGTCAGGAGCTGCTCGCGCGCCTGGGCGAAGCGCTTGTTGGCCTCCTCCAGCAGCTCCGGCTTGTTGAGGTCGGCCCGGACCAGGTGCGTCAGCTGGTACAGGTTGAAGACGCCGCCGTAGTAGCACGGCCGGCCGTCCAGCGCGACGTGGCGGCCGGCGTCGAGGTAGACCATGCCCAGCTTTTGGCAGGCGCCGTAGCTCTGCGGGCACCACGAGCTGCCCGGCTGCCCGTAGCACGACGGGGCCGCGCCGAAGACGCGCTCGACGTCGTCGCGGCCCGGCCCCTCGCGGCGGATGAACTCGGCAACGCCCTCGTCCCAGCCGAGGTTGGAGGCGTAGGCCGCCGGCGTCGGGTGGACGCTGTGCCAGTTGGAGTGGTAACCGATCTCGTGCCTCTTCAGCGCCTCGATCACGTCGAACCGCTTGCGCTTCTGAAGCGTCCGGGCCTTGTGGCCGACGACCTTGAAGGTGCCGCGGATTCCCTCCCTGGTCAGGAAGTCGGCGACGCGCAAGGCGGCGTCGTCGCTTGCGGAGAGGAGGTAGTCCTCGGTGTCGAACCAGAGCAGGACGTAGACCTTCGGCCTGGTTTCGGCGCGGGAGTACGGTGCCCCGAAGGCGACGAGGGCGAGGCAAACGATCCAACTGCGCATCGCGGTTCTCCGACGTCTTCCCTTCCCGCGGCCGGGCCGGGGGGCGAGAATGAAGCGACGCTCATCAGTGTCATCTCCAGGGGGACGAACGTCAACCGATGCCCCACGTCATCTTCGTACCGCTAACCGGATTCCGGGTCGGCGAGGCCGAGCTGCGCGAGCTGGGCGTGACCTCGCCCGGCCTGGCCGACCGCGGTGCGGCGATCGCCCGCCTCCCCGCTCTTGGCCCGCTCACCCTCGCCGGGATGACACCTCCGCCCTGGTCGTGCAGCTACCTCGACGCTCCGGCCGAGACCGAGGCCTTGGTGGATCGGCTGGCCGAGGAGAAGCCCGACCTCGTCGCCGTGTCGGCGCTGACCGCCTCGGCCGAGGAGGCGTATCGGCTCGGCGCCCGACTTCGGCAACGTGGCCTTCGCTGCGTCCTGGGCGGACTGCACGCGACGGCGTGCCCGGAGGAGGCGGCGGCCCACTTCGACGCCGTCGTAGCCGGCGAGGGCGAGCCGGTCTGGCGGCAGGTGCTTGAGGACGCCCTGGAGGGGCGGTTGCACGGCATCTATCGCCCGGATCAGCCCTTCGACCTGTCGAGCGCCCCGACGCCGCGCTACGACCTGCTCGGCGGGCGCCGGCCGCGCTTCACGGTGCAGACGCAGCGCGGCTGCCCGCTGGCATGCGAGTTCTGCGGCGCGAGCCGGCTGCTGGGGGCGTTCCGCGAGAAGCCGGTCGAGCGCCTGCGCGAGGAGCTGGCCGCGCTCGCCGCGCTCGGGCCGCGGCCGGTGGTCGAGCTGGCCGACGACAACACCTTCGCGGGGGCGCGCGACCCGGGACCGCTCTTGGAGGTGCTGGGTCGATCCGGGGCGCGGTACTTCACGGAGGCGGACTGGCGCGTCGGCGAGCGGCCGGACGTGCTGCGTGGGCTGTCGTCATCGGGGTGCGTGCAGGTGCTGGTGGGTCTGGAGTCTCTGGTGTTCCGCCACCCCGGCATGGGAGCAAAGCAGGCGGAGCTGTCGCGGATGATCGACGCCTGCCTCGCCATCCAGGAGGCCGGCGTGGCGGTGCTGGCCTGCTTCATCGTCGGCGCCGACGGCGAGACGAGGGCTTCGCTAGAGCGGCTGACGGCGTTCCTGCTGGAGTGCCCGCTGGCCGACGTGCAGGTGACGCTGCAAACGCCGTTTCCGGGCACGGGACTGTACCGGAGGTTGGCGAAGGCCGGCCGGCTGCTGCCCGGCCGCGGCTGGTCGCACTACACCCTGTTCGACGTGACGTACCGGCCGGACGCGATGACGGTGCCGGAGCTGGAACGCGGCTTCCGCGAGGTACTGGCCGCGGTGTTCGCGAAGGGGCCGTCGGAACGCCGGGGGCGATCCGCCGGGCGACGTGGAAGGGGGTCGCCGTGAACGTTCGCATCCTGTTGCGCTACTTGCTGGGCAGGCGCGACGCGATCGAGGCCATCGCGGGCAACCGGAATGCGCTGTGGATCGGACTCTTGTTCGTACTGTCCGCCGGCTTCGCGCGCGAGTACGACGGCGAGGACCTGTGGAACGAGCCGGGGTATTTGGTCATTCCTCTTGGAGCGTCCCTCGTCTCGTCATCGTTGTTATTTCTCCTGGCCTACGGCATCGCGGCGGGGAATGGCGGCGCCCGGTGGGGCATGTTCTTCCCGAGCTACTTCGCATTCCTCGGCCTGTTCTGGATGACCGCCCCGCTGGCGTGGCTTTACGCCGTGCCCTACGAGCACTTCCTGTCGCCGGTGGAAGCGATGCGCGCGAACCTCGTGACACTCGGGTCGTGTCGGTCTGGCGCGTCGCGCTGATGGCGCGCGTGTTGATGGTCATCGGAGGGTATCGGTTGTTCTCGGCGGTGTGCGTGGTGATGCTGTTTGCCGACACCCTCGCCCTCGTGTTGGTCAGAACTTTGCCCTTCCCGCTGATCGACATTATGGGCGGCGTTCGCCTCAGCGAGAGAGACGCCCTGATGAAAGACGTGGCTGGCCACGTGGCCGGCCTGGGATGTTGTTCCATGATCGTCTGGTTGGGCGGGGTGATCGCGGCCCACCGCCTCGGCCGGCCGATGTGGAAGGCCACGACCCCGAACAGGGGCGTGGGCTGGCTTCCCCTCCTCGCCCTGGCGTCGCTGTTGGTCTGGCCGTTCGTGCTGCCGGTCACGCAGCCGCCGCAGGCGCGGCGGCGCGTGGTGGAGAACCTGTTTGCCCAGGGGCGGGTCGCGGAGGCGCTGGCCGAGATGTCTCTGCACGACCCGTCCGACTACCCGCCGGGGTGGGATCCGCCTCCGCGATTCGTCGATTTGACGCACAGGAACATCGACTTCCCCGCGCTGATCGAAGCGATCGCCGACGAAGAGCCGGCGGACTGGGTGCGAGAGAGCTACCTGCGCCGGCTGCCGCACATCTTTGGCGGGCACCACTACCCCGAAGATGCGGAGGTCCAACGAGTCGCGGACGCGCTGAAACGCATCCCGGGCGGCACCGACACGCTAGATCACATCGGTCCGGAGCATGCCGCGTGGTTCGGCGAGCGCCTCCGGAAGGCGATGCGGGGTGAGCTGAAGCAGGAGATGCCGAAGTGAGTAGGTGGTCCAGGAGTGGTAGGATGTAGCCTGCCGCCCGCCGTGCAGGGAAAGGGACGTGTCATGAGTGATTCAGTCGTGGTCCAGGGCACCGTGTTGCCGGACGGGACGTTGCAGGTGTCTGGCAAGGTCGGCCTGCCTGCCGGCCCGGTCGAGGTGGAGGTCCGCCCGGTCCACGAAGAAAAGCGGGATGAGGACGTACTCGATTTCCTCACTCGGATACGCGCCGAGCAAGCGGCGAGGGGGTTTGTCCCACGCTCCGCCGAGGAGGTCAACGCCTACCTCCAGGAAATCCGCGACGAGTGGGCGGAGCGAGACGCCAGCATTGAGGCGATTCAGGAAGAGGCCAGGCTGGCTCGGGAGAAGGCGAAAGGCGAGGGGGCTGTGATCATCTTCCTGGACACAAACATCGTGGTCTACTTCGTGGAAAAAGACCCCGGGGTTCGGCCCGCGCGCGGTCCAGCAGATCGCCCTCCTCCGGGCGGCGGGGCACACGTTTGCGGTCAGCGACCTGGTATGCATGGAATGCCGGGTCCACCCGATTCGTCACAACGACCTGCCCCGCCTCGCGGATTTCGACCGTTTCTTCTCGGCCCCGGACGTGCGGGTCTTCACACTGACGACGGCCGTGTGTCAGCGCCCGGCCATCCGCGCGACCACACAACATCAAGACCGCCGACGCCCTGCAGCTCGCCGCCGCCATCGTCCACGGCTGCGACCGCTTCCTCACCGGAGACGCCCGGCTCAGCGGTTGCCCCGACATCCCGGTGGACGTCCTCCCTGACCGCCTCACCGCCCCGCCGCGCCGCCTCCAGCATGGCGGCGGCCTCCTTCCGCGTCGTCTCGCTGCGGGCCTCACCGCGCAGCATCGTCGCCAGTTCCTCCAGCCGGTCGGGGCCGTTCAGCTCCGCGATCTGTGTCAGCGTCCGCCCGCCGCGCTTCGACTTGCGGATCGTCCAGTGGTGCTTCGCGTAGCTGGCCACCTGCGGCAGGTGCGTCACGCAGATCACCTGGTGCGTCTGGCCCAGCGCCGCCAGCTTCTGGCCGAGCACGTCGCCGAGCCGGCCGCCGACGTTGGCGTCGATCTCGTCGAAGACCAGCGTGGCCGTCTCGTCCTGGCCGGCCAGCACCGTCTTCGCCGCCAGCATCGTCCGCGACAGCTCGCCGCCCGACGCGACCTTGCGCAGCGGCCGGCCGGCTCGCCGGGGTTCGCCGCCAGCGTCAGCTCCAGCTCGTCGATGCCGGCGGCGGGGATGTCGGAGGTGGGGTCGCCCCCAGCCCCTTCGTCACCAGCTCCGCCCCGAGCCGGGCGTCGGGCATGCCCAGGTCGTTCAGCTCCCTCTGCACGGCGGCTGTCAACTTCTTCGCGACCTTGTGCCGCTGCTTGGAAAGCCTCGGCGGCGGCGTCCTTCAACTGCCGGAACAGCGATGACATCTCCGCCTCCAGCGCGTCGAGGTCGTCCTCCTCCGACTGGAGCTTCCGCTCCTGCTCGTCCAGGCCGACGCGGTAGACGATCAGCTCGTCGATGGTCTTGCGATACTTCGACTCCAGCTTGCGCAAGAGCTGGATCCGCGCCTCGACCTCGCCGAGCCGCTCGGGGTCTGCCTCCCACCGGCCGCCCAGCCGGCGCAGCGTGTGGGCGACGTCGTGGACCTGCTCGTGCAGCGATTGCAACTGCTCGACGACGCCGGCCAGCTCCGGGTCCAGCTCGGCCCAACCCGAGGCCTCGCGGCCGACCTTGCCCAGCCGCTCGACGACGGAGCCCTCGTCCTCGTACAGGGCCGCATAGCTGCCCTCGGCAAACGCCCCCAGCTGCTGCGTTGGCCAACCGCTGCCGCTCGCGGTTCAGCTCCGCCAGCTCGCCCGGCTCCAGCGCCGCCTGGTCCAGCTCCTCGCGCTCGAACCGTAGCAGGGTCAGCTCGCGCTGCCGATGCTGCCGCTCGGCGGCGAGCCTCTGGTAGCGCTTGCGGGCCTCGCGCAGCCTGGCGGCGGCGTCGAGGTAGGCCTGCCGCGGCTTGCCGAGGGTGCCATACGCATCCAGCGCTTGAAGCTGAAAGGCCGGGGCCAGCAGCGATTGGGTTTCCCGCTGGCCGTGGATGTCCACCAGCAGCGTGCCGATCTGCTCCAGCGTCTTGACGGCGACCGGCTGGTCGTTGACGTAGGCGGCGCCGCGGCCGGCGCGCGACAGCCGGCGGGTGAGGATCGCCTCGCCGTCGTCCAGGGCGGT
This sequence comes from Gemmataceae bacterium, assembly GCA_046350195.1. Classification (GTDB taxonomy): domain Bacteria; phylum Planctomycetota; class Planctomycetia; order Gemmatales; family Gemmataceae; genus CALDUY01. The sequence continues at coordinate 126,635 of JAXMAW010000008.1, read as the reverse complement.
GTCGAGGATGCGCTCGACGGCGGACCTCACGGCGGCGTGGCCCAACTCGAACCGCCCCGTGACGCGCAACTCGTCGGCCCCGGCTCGCAGCAGCTCGACCGACCCTCGGTCTCCCAGCAGCAAGCCCAGCGCCCCCAGCAGCAGCGACTTGCCCGCCCCCGTCTCCCCGGTCCAGGCGCAGAACCCCGGATGCAGCTCGACGCGCACGTCCTCGATCAGGGCCAGGTTCTGAACCGACAACTCGCGCAGCATGGTCCCACAGATGGGCAGAGATCCTCGGCCGAGTGACCATTGTAGCAAGGGCCGGACGGGGGGTGCCAGCCAGCCGGATCCACCGGTAGAACCGTTAGGAACTTTTTTCGATTTTCCTCTTGCATTCATTGAGCGGTTTTGACAATATGAGGTTGTCGCCTTTGGCGACAGGCCTGGTGACGGTGATTGGGCGACGCCGTCCGCCGGGCCTTTTTTCTTGCGCACGCAATATGTTTTCCATAACTCATTGTCAGGATTAGAGTTACGTCAAATCGTTCCCTTGACTACGTCAACCCTTTCCCCAGTTCTGCCTGAATCAGTTCGACCCTCTCCACCCCGACCGACAACCGGATCAGTCCGTCCGTGATGCCCTGGCGTTGTTTTTCCGCGGGGCTGACGTAGCGGTGCGACGTCGTCGCCGGGTGGCTGCACGTCGTGGTGGTGTTCCCCAGCGAGGGGCTGAACGGCACACCGGTGGCCTGACGGAGGAAGCGGTTGACGGCCTCCCGGCCGCCCTCCAGGTCGAAGCACAGCATGTTGCCGTAGGCCTCGTACAGCACCTTGCCGGCCAGCCGGTAGTCGGGGTGGTCGCGCAGTCCGGGGTACAGGACGCGGGCGACGCCGCGCCGGCTGTGCAGCCACTTCGCCAGGGCCAGGGCGTTGGCGCTGGCCTGACGCATGCGGACCTCCAGTGTCTGCAAGCCTCGCTCCGCCAGCCAGCAGTCGAACGGGTTGGCGGAGAAGCCCCAGATGCTGGACACCTGCGACAACTCCGCCAGGAGGTCCCCGCGGCCGGCGACCAGGCCGAGCGTCACGTCGGCGTGGCCGCCGATCATCTTCGTCAGGCTCTCCATGACCAGGTCGGCCCCCAGTTCCAGCGGCCGGGTCAACACCGGCGTGGCGAAGGTGTTATCGACGACGAGCAGCGCCTCGCGGTCGTGGGCCAGCCGGGCCAGGGAGGCGACGTCGCTGACGCGCAAGAGCGGGTTCGACACCGTCTCGACGAGCACCAGCCGGGCCGGCTTGTCCAGGGCCCGATCGACGGCGTCGAGGTCGTTGACATCGACGAACTCCGTCACCACGCCGTACCGGGCGAGTTCCTGGTGGAGCAGCTGAGACGTCCGCCCGTACAGCCGGTTGCTGGCGACGACACGGCTACCAGGCTGGGTCGTGGCGAGTAGGAGGGTGCTGAGCGCGGCCATGCCGGAGCTGGTGACGAGTCCCCACTCGCCTCCTTCCAGGGTCGCCAGCTTGGCGGCGAGGTCCCGGGCGTTGGGGTGGGAGTCACGGGCGTAGATGAAGCCCGGCTCCTCGGCGTTCATGATGCGGTCGAGCGCGTCGAGGTCCGGGAGGGTGTAGACGGACGACTGGTACAGCGGCGGCACCAGCGGGGTGCTGGGCCCGAGCGGCGTGCGGGCCGGAGGAATGTCGGACATGATCGACCCTTTGGGTTGGCGACGCTTCGCCCCAGCGCGAGGGATCGCTAACCCAAAGGATACGGAACAGCCGGCGGCGGTTCAGGGCTTCAGCTCGGACAACAGCTTTTGAGCCGCGAGCACCATGGCCTGGTGCTCGGGGTCGTCGTCGAAGCGAAGCCCCAGGCGCTGGGCCTCGGCGCGGGCCTTGTCGTCGGGCTCGTTCTTCTCGACGCGGTTGTAGAGGTACCACAACCCGCCGGTGACGGAGCCGTCCCGGTCGTAGACGAACAGCGGGTGGCTGTCGGCATCCTTGACCTGCCGGACGAACCCCTCGTACAGCTCCTTCGACATCCGGGCCGGCGAGCCTTCGACGGTGACGTACTTCAGGCCCTTGCTCTCGAACAGCCGCCGCGTCGCCGTGGTGTCCTCGCCGGGGGCGCGGAGGTGAAGCACAGTCTTGTACCCGTGCTCGGACAGCCAGCGGATGCCGTCGGGGAACGGCTTGATCCCGGTGGCGACGCCCGGGGCGGCGATGGCGAAGCCGGGCAGGTCGATCGCCTGCGGCATCTCCTTGCCGTCGGGGTCGGTCCCCCGGGGCAGCCTGTCACCGGGCACGTTGGCCAGCGGCGGCTCCTTGGTGGCGTCCGGCGGTACGCTGGCCGAGTCGCGGCGGATCGGCGCCGGCGGGCCGAGCCGGACGTCGGGGGCCGAGGAGGAGTCGGCCGACGGGGCCGAGGACCGCGGTAGCGGGTCGAGCTGCGACAGCCCTGAGGCGGGCGGGTCGGCCGGGGGTGGCGGGGGCGTCGAGGCCGGGGGCGGTGCGGTGGCCGGGGGTGGTGCGGGCGGCGGGGCGTCACCCGACGGCGGGACAAACGTGGCCGAGCCGCCCTCGACGGCCGGCCCCGGGGGAGCCTGCGGCAGGGCTTGCCCGGCGACGGGGCGGGCACGGCGGCGTAGCTGCGGCCCGGCGGCGGGGCCACGACCGCCCCGTTGTGCGGCGGCGGCTGGACGTTGTCGAGGCAGCGGTTGCAGGCGTAAGGCCTTTCCGCCACGAAGTTGCTGGTGCGGCACGCCCCGCAGCCGGTTAAGCCGATCGCGGCGCCCAGCGGCAGGACCAGGACGAACCGGGACATGGTCACCCTCCCTTCTGTTCCGTCCCTGGATTGTATGCCGGCTCGCCAGCCGCCCCTACCCGCCGACTCCCGCGGTGCCGGGACTTGCCGGCCGGCCCCGCAGCTGCGCCCGGTCACGCCAACTTTGCCGCCACCGGCGCGTGCCCGCCGGGCCGATTCTCCGGGCCAGGTGGGGGGATGCGACGGCCGGGCGTCGATGGGGCCCCCCCGCGCAGCTGCGCGGCTTCCCTATAATGACCCAGCCCGCCCCAAGGACCCCACCGACGCGATGACCGACCTCCAGACCCTCAAGAAGGCCCTCCGCGAGCAGGCCCACACCAACCGCAACGCCCAACCCGACAAGGACGGCCTGAGCCAGCTCATCTGCCAGAAGCTCGTCGAACTCCCCCAGTACCAGGCCGCCCGCACCGTCCTCTACTACGTGGACGCCCGCAGCGAGGTGCGGACGCGCCACTACCTGCCCGAGGCGCTGACGCACGGCAAGAAGGTCGTCGTGCCCTACTGCGTCGAGGGCGAGCTGGAGCTGTTCCACCTGACGTCGATGGACGAGTTGGCCCTGGGCATGTACCGCATCCTGGAGCCGAAGCCGGAGCTGCGGCCGCTGCCGGAGAAGCGCGTCGAGGTGGGGGAACTGGACCTGATCGTCGTGCCCGGCGTGGCGTTTGACCGCCGCGGGGCGCGCATGGGGCACGGGTTCGGCTACTACGACAAGCTGCTGTGGCAGGCCCGGCCCGACGCGCTCTTGGCGGCGCTGGCGTTCGAGTGCCAGCTGTTCGACGAGATCCCGACCGAGGCGCACGACATCTTCATGGACCGCCTGATCACCGAGAAGGCGGTCTACGCCGGCCTGGGGAGGCGGCCATGAGCGCCGAGGTCGAGGACACCTACGCCGAGGCGTTCCGCAGCATCTACGCCGAGGTGCTCGTCACCGCCCGCGACCGCAGGTGGCTCGACACCGCCGTCAGTGCCGCCACCGGCAACGCCTCCAGCAGCATCCTGTGCGACTGCGAGGCCGGGCTGGACCGGTACGTCGATCCCGCCGAGGCGCCCGACGGAAGGCCCGGGGCGCTGGTTCAGTTCCACGTCCCGCGCTTCCGCAAGGACCGCGTCGAGGCGCTGGAGCGATCGCTCCTCGTCCGCATCAGCCAGAACGTGCTGACCTGCGCGACGGCGGCGTGCTTCTGCCCCGACCCCGGCGACAACCGCTACAAGCTCGGTCGCAAGGTCGCCTTCTTCGGCGACGGGCACCAGTTCCGCGACGTACGGCACGGCCGGCGCGTCTGGGTGGTGCCGATCCTCGGCGGCGAGTTCGTGATCGACCGCCGCTTCGGCTGGCGCGAGGGACTCATGGGCGGCAACCTGTGGCTGATGGGCCGCGACGTCGATTCCGCCCTGCTCGCCGCCGAGCGCGGCCGCCTTGCGGCCGCGGCGGTCCCCGGCGTGATCCAGCCGTTCCCCGGCGGCATCGCCGCCAGCGGGTCGAAGGCCGGCAGCCGCTACAAGTTCGCCGTCGCCAGCACCTACGCCGAGTTCTGCCCGACGCTGCGCGACAAGCTGGGCGAGAAGTCGAAACTGCCGGCCGGCGTCGGCTCGGTGATGGAGATCATCCTCAACGGCAAGGACCTGGCGACGATCGCGCGGGCAACCCAGGCCGCGATCGCCGCGGCGCGGGAGACGCCGGGGTTGGTCCGCATCTCGGCGGGCAACTACGGCGGGCGGCTGGGCAAGAGCTTCGTCTACCTGCTGCCGGACCGCCACCCGGCGACGTAGAGTTATCGTTTGGCCTCAACCGCGGCCCGATTTCTCCCCTCCTTCCACGAATCCCTGTTGTGCGGAACACCGCGTTTCCAGTAAACTGAGCGAACGCTCACATTTGCCGGGGACTTGGATGAGGTCGCCCCTCGTCCCCGGAGAGGCTGCGCCCACTGAGGAGTTCGTGATGAAGTCAGCGAAGCGGCCCGTGGTCCTCTTTTGCCTCGTCGCCGTGGCCGCCGCCGCGGTGTTGGCCTCCCGGGGGCTTTGCCGCTGCCACCGCGGCGGGGACCGGAGCGACTGGCGGCTGCCCCAGCTCGTGGAGCACCTGAACGGGAGCGGGTTGCGGCTGAAGGTCGTGCCCAGTCGGCGGGACGGCCGGTGGGACGACACGGTCTACCTCACCCGGGACCACGACGCCACCTGGGAGACGTTCCAGCGCAAGAACCTGACCGCCGAACGCCTCTCCGCCTGGCAGGGCTCGGTGTACGCCCACCGGATCGGCTCGCGGACCGACCTGGAAACGCACCTGGTCAACTGGCAGGGCCAAGGGGTCCGGGCCGGGAACTTCCTCCTCTTCGGCGACCCGGCGCTGCTCGAGCGCATTCGCCACTCCCTCGGGCAGTCCACCCCAGGGGAGTGTCCACGCCTTTTCGCCGCCGAATGAGGCGTGGACGCGGCGCAGGTTGTCTACCTCACCGACATCATCCGCACGCAGACCGGGGAGGCGACCTGCGCCTTGTGGTCCGTCGGCTCCAGGGCGCCGGTCTCGGGGTTGACCTTGAACACGACCACCGAGTCGCCGTCCTGGTTCGCCACCAGGCAGTACGCCCCGGTCGGGTCCAGGGCGAAGTTACGCGGCGTCTTGACGCCCTGGCCCTGGTGGCCGGCCGGCGTTAGCTTGCCGGTCGCCGGGTCGCAGCGGAAGACGGCGATGCGGTTGTCGCCGCGGTTGGACCCGTAGACGAACTTGCCCGACGGGTGGACCACCACCTCCGCCGTCGAGTCGCCCTTCTCGACCCGGTCCTTGGTCGGCACCGTCTGGATCACCTCCAGCTTGCCCGTCGCCGGGTCGTAGGCCATCGCCGAGACCGTCATGTCCATCTCGTTGATGACGTAGGCGTTCTTGCCGTTGGGGTGGAAGGCGAAGTGACGTGGCCCCGCGCCCGGCGCCAGCCTCACGTCGGCGGGGTCGTTCGGCGTCAGGGTGCCCTTGTCGCCGTCGAACTTGTAGATGAGCACCTTGTCCAGTCCCAGGTCGGCGACGAAGGCGTACTTGTTGGCCGCGTCGAGGTTGATCGAGTGGGCGTGCGGCCCGGCCTGCCGGGCCTTGTTCACGCTCGACCCCCTGTGCTGCACGAACCCGGTCGCCTTGCCGAGCTTGCCGTCGGGGCCGATCGGCAGTGCCGCGGCGCTGCCGCCGCCGGAGTTGGCGCAGAAGGCGTACCTGCCCGCCGTGTCCAGGACGACGTGGCACGGGCCGGCGCCCTCGGACGACTGCTGGTTGAGCGGGACGAGGTCGCCCTTGTCGTCGATGGCGAAGGCGCTGATCGACCCGACGCCCTTCTTGCCGGCGAAGGTGGCGACCTCGCCGCAGGCGTAGAGGTACTTCCCCGTCGGGTGGATCGCCAGGAACGACGGGTTGACCGCCTTGCCGGCCAGCGTCGGCTCCGACAGCTGGCCCGTCGCCAGGTCGAGGTCCATCCGGTAGATGCCCTCGCTCCTGTGCCCGGACGACGACTTGCCGGTGTAGGTGCCGACGTAGACGCGGAGCTTGCCGGGCTTGCCCTCCTCGGCCGGCAGCAGCGGCAAGGCGGCGAACAGGACCAGGCCCAGAACGATCAGAACTCGCATGGACAGACTCCCTCGGGGTCGCTATGAGGCGGCAAACCGCCAAGGGATCTTACCGCCGTCGCCTTCGCCCGGACACGGGGGCCGATTGGTCATGCGCGCGAAACGAGCGAAGCCGGGCGCCGTTCCCCGGCTGGAGCCGCTGGAGAACCGCCTCGCCCCGGCGGCGACGCTGACTCCGTTGCCCGACAACCCGGACCTGTTTACGCTCCAGATCGACCTCAGCCAGCACCCGCACGGCGGCGACGGGCTGCCCGACACCGTCTACGTCTCGCGGGCCGGGGGGCGGTCGAGGTGGTGCTGGTCGGCCGCGACCCGGAGGTGCTGTTCCACGGCCCCGCCGACGGCCTGGCCGGGATCGAGCTGCTCGGCTCGTCCGACGTCGAGTACGTCCTGGTGGCCGACGACGCCGGCCCGCCGCTCGCGTTCGCCGCCGGCCCCGACGACGTGCTGGTGCAGCTAGGGCAGCCCGTCCCGGTCCCGCCCCCGGTCCGAGGGCGCCGGGGCCGGACGACGAGCCGGCCCCGCCCCCGGTGGTCAGGTTCGAGGAGGCCCGGGCGGCGGTAACGATCCTCCACCCGGACCTGGTGTTCCTCAACGTCTCGACGGCGTCGCCGCCGGGGCGAGCGCCCGGCCACCCGCGGCCCGCCGAGGAAGGGGACCGGCCGTCGGTGCCGCCGGAGCTGCTCGGCGGCGCCCCGGCGGAGGAAGCGCTGGACGTCCGCCGGCTGGTGGGCGGCTCGCACGTGGACGCCCGGCCCCGGCCGATCGACGGGTCGGAGGTCGCCGAGCAGGAGGAGCCCCTCGACGGGGAGGCGCCCCCAGCCCAGGCGTGACCGCGTCAATCGGCCCGCCGGATGGAGGTGATGACGACGTCCTCGGCCGGCACGTCGGCGTGACCGCCGGTGCGGCCGGTGCGGACGGCGCGGATCTTGTCCACGACGTCCAGGCCGGCGACGACCTTGCCGAAGACGGCGTACTTGGCGGCGTCGAGGTGGCGGCCGTTGTCCACCGTGTTGATGTAGAACTGGGCGGTGGCGCTGTTGAGGTCGCTGGTGCGGGCCATCGCCACCGAGCCGCGCACGTTCGACAGGCCGTTGCCCGACTCGTTCTTGATCGGCGCCTTGGTCGGCTTCGGCTTCAGGCCCGACTCGAAGCCGCCGCCCTGGATCATGAAGTCGGCGATGACGCGGTGGAAGATCGTGTTGTCGTAGTGCTTGTCGTCCACGTAGGACAGGAAGTTGGCCGTCGAGACCGGCGCCTTGTCGCCGTCCAGTTCCAGCGTGATGTCGCCGAGCGACGTCTTCATCAGCACACGGGTTTGCGGCATGGGGGGAAACTCCCTTTGGGAAAGGATGAAGGATGAAGGATGAAGGATGAAATCGGAAGAAGGTAAAACCCGCCGCCTGCCGGCGTCTTGATTCATCCTTCCGCCTTCATCCTTCACCCTTTCGACGGGGGTCACTTCTTCTCGACGCGCGCCGACTCGATGATCACCTCCTCGACCGGCACGTTCTCGATCTGGTCCTCGATCAGCACCTTGGTCTTGACGTCTTTGATCTTGTCCACGACGTCGGACCCGGAGATGACCCGGCCGAAGACGCAGTAGCCGGCCCGGTCGCGGGCCCGGGCCCGGTCGAGGAAGTCGTTGTCCTTGGTGTTGATGAAGAACTGGGCGGTGGCGCTGTCCGGCTCGCGGGTGCGGGCCATCGCCACGGTGTACTTCTTGTTCTCCAACCCGTTGGTCGATTCGTTCTTGATCGGGGCGTGGGTGGACTTCTCCTTGGCCTTGACGTCGGCGATGGTGCGCGACCTGTTAAACCCCTTCTCGTAGCCGCCGCCCTGGATCATGAAGTCCGGGATGACGCGGTGGAACGTCGTGTTGTCGTAGTGCTTGTCCTCCACGTAGCGGAGGAAGTTCTTCACCGTCTGGGGCGCCTTGTCCTCGAACAGCTCGATCTTGATCGTCCCGGCCGAGTCTTCGCGCTACGACGGGGTTGGCGGCGGCGGCGCGCGAGCCACAGGCCAGCACGGCGGCGAACGCCAACACGGCAAAGGTTCGCTTCATGGGTCGTCTCCTGGTGGGAATGCTCCCGAGCCGTCGTCGGCTCGTCCTGGAACGGTTAGCCTAGCGAAACGCCGGCCGGCGGGGAGAGCTTGCCCCGGACGCCGTGGCGGGCTACCGTGACTCCAGGTGAAGCCCAGCGCTGGAGGGCACTGATGAGCGACAACCCGGGCGTGCCTCGCGAGTTCTTCGACACCGCCTACGGCGGCGCCCCCCGTGGGACATCGGCCGGCCGCAGGACGACGTCGTCCGGCTGCACGCCCGCGGCGGGTTCAAGGGCAAGGTGCTCGACGTCGGCTGCGGCAGCGGCGAGAACGCCCTCTTCCTCGCCGCGCAGGGCCTGGACGTCACCGGCCTCGACCGCGTCAAGGCCGCCGTCGAGCAGGCCACGCTGGGCCAAGGAGCGCGGCGTGAGGTCACTTCGACGTCGCCGACGCCCTCGACCTGGGCAGGTACAAGAAGGCCTTTGACACCGTGCTCGACGCCGGGTTGTTCCACGTGTTCTCCGACGCCGACCGGGCCAGGTACGTCAAGTCGCTGGCCGGCGCGTCAAGGACCACGGCACGCTGCACGTGCTCTGCTTCAGCGACCAGGAGCCGGGCACGGAGGGCCCGCGCCGGGTCGGCAGCGCGAGCTGGTCGAGGCGTTCAACATGAAGGGCTGGCTGGTCGAGGAGATCGCCGAGGCCCGCTTCGAGTCGAACCTCCACCCCGACGGCGCCCCGCGCCCTGGCTGGCCACGTTTTCCGCTACCCCGCCTGAGTCCCACCCCACCAAGAGGAGTTCCGCATGACCCGCCTCTCCATCCTCGCCGCCCTGCTCGTCAGCCTCGCCGCCACCGCGGCCAGCCCGTTCAAGGACAAGAAGCTGGAGGAGGCCGTGCAGAAGGAGCTGCGCTGCCAAGCCCGACTTCAAGGACGACGACCTGAACAAGCTGTCCGTCCTGAACGTCAACGGCAAGGGCGTCCAGGACCTGACCGGCCTGGAGAAGTGCAAGGGCCTCGCCGAGTTGCAGCGCGGAAGAACCAGATCAAGGACGTCTCCCCGCTCAAGGGCCTGCCGATCCTCCAGTCGCTCGACCTGGCCCAGAACCAGATCACGGACATCACCCCTCTGGGTACTCTGGAAAAACTGCAATACCTGGAGCTGACCGGCAACAAGGTCAGCGACGTCAAGCCGCTGGCCAAGCTGACGGCGCTGCAGTCGCTCTACCTGACGGGCAACCAGGTCAAGGACATCGCCCCGCTGGCGGGGCTGAAGAAGCTGGCGTCGCTGAACCTCGGCGACAACCAGATCGAGGACATCAAGCCCCTTGAGAAGGTGACCCGGCTGATGACGCTGGAGCTGTCGGGCAACCAGATCAAGGACCTGTCGCCGTTGACGGCGCAGACAGAGATCAGCCTGTTGATGCTGGATCGGAACAAGGTCACGTCGCTGGCGCCGTTGATGAAGTGGCTGAAGGCCGACGCCGACGGGTCGAAGCGGTTCGCGCCGTACCTGCGGCTGTACCTGGCCGGCAACCCGCTCGACGACGAGACGAAGGCGAAGCTGCTGCCGGCGCTGAAGGCGCTGGGCGTGCGGCTGGAGGACGCGGAGAAGAAGTAAAGGCGATTCCCCACGGGCCTGCGGCACACGGCCTTCGGACACGGATGAAGACGGATCAGAACAAAAAGAGATTCAGTAGGAAGGCAAGAGGACCGGTCCTCTTCCTACCTGGTTTTCTGTCTGATCCGAGTTGATCCGTGTCCGAAGGCCGTGTGCCGCAGGCCCGTGGGGAATTTCGGATATTCTCACTCGCACGCCTTCAGCGCCATTAGCGCGAACGCCGTGCCGGCGTGGGTCATGTAGTGCGTGCCGTCCTTGTTCAGCGACCTGGTGAACCACCGCCCCGACTCGCGCTGGTTCGACCGCAGCCAGGCCGCGCCCCTCTTCATCGCCGGGTCGTCCGCCGATACCCCGGCCTGGCGCAGGACGTACACCACCAGCCCGGTGCCGTAGCCGTCGCTCGGCGCGTCCACGTCGTTCTTGCGACCGTCAAAGCCCTTCCAGTCGCCCAGCGAACTCAGGCTCCAGCCGCCGTCGTCGCGCTGCCTCGAACGTAGCTCGGCGACCACCTTCCGCTGCTCGCCCTCGCCCATCAGCCCGTCGAGCTTGCGCGACGCCCACAGCAGCCAGGCCTTGTGGTGCAGCGTCGGCGCGGGGGTCTTGTCGAAGTAGGCCTTCAGCCTGGCGACCCCCGCCTTGGCGGCGTCGGTCTTGGCGTAGCCCTCCGGCGCGACGCCGACGCCGACGGCGGCGTAAACGGCCCCGAAGTAGTCGTCATGTTCCATCGGTGGCCAGTTGCACTTCAGCCAGTTCCAGGTGCCCGCCTTCATCGGCAGCGTCCACATCCGGTCCAGCGCCTTGCGCGTCATCGGGTGCAGCTTGCCGGTCGTCTGCGCGTCGTGGAACGCCAGCGTCACGCCGGTGACGACCACCTCGGTGTCCCACCGCGGGGCGTCGCCCTTGCCGCCGCGGTCCCAGTTGGCCGCGCGCTCTTCGAAGAACTTTCGCACCGCCTGTTCCTCCGCCGTCGCCTTCGCCCCCAGCACCGGCCGGGCCATCAGGTGCGGGGCGTTGGTGTGGCAGGTGGTGCACTTGCGGTTGGCCGTCCAGTCGGCGCCGGCGGCGTCGAGGAAGGCGGCCGCCCGCTCCAGCGACGCCACCTTGGCGAACGGCTCGTCCGCCCGGTTCTTGCCCGGCTTCACGTCGGCCGCGCTCGCCGCCGCCGCCACGGCCACGCAGCACACGAACAGTCGTCTCATGATTCCTGCCCCCCTGGTGAGTACAACGCGGCTCATCCTACCACGGGCGGCCGGGACAGGAAAGCACCCGGCACGGCTTGCCCAAACTTCCAGGTCGCCGCTTGAACCTCGAGGCCGCGGCGGCGAGAATGTTCCCCATAGCCCGGCGGAACTGCGGAAACCGAGAACACGAGGTGAGACGATGTCCCGACAGCACTTGCCGTCGCCCGGCCGCGCGCGCCAGCGGGCCAGGCCGCTGGGCCTGGAGCGGCTCGAAGACCGGACGGTGCCGAGCGTGTCGATCACCGGCCAGGCGTTCCACGCCAACGGCGCGGTGACGCCGCCGACCGCGCCGCCCGACCCCGGCGTGGCCAACGTCACCGTCTTCCTCGACGCCAATGCCAACGGCCGGCTCGACGCCGGCGAGACCTCCACGCAGACCAACGCCGACGGCAACTACTCGTTCACCGGCCTGGCGGCCGGCGACTACACGGTCGCGGCCCAGCCGCCCGCGGGGCTTAAGGGGTTCAGCGCCCAGGCCCAGGCCTTCCGCGTGTCGCTGCCCGACGGGGCCACGTTCGGCAACCTGAACTTCGCCCTGACCGGCCAGTCCCAGGCCCTGGTCCGCAACGTGTTCGAGCGCGTCCTCATCCGTCCCGTGACGGACGCCTACCAGACCAACGTCTCGGGCCGGCTGACGGCCGGCACCCTCACCCCCGGGGCGTACCTCAACGCCATCGTCGGGTCCGCCGAGTTCGGCCAGGTCGTCGCCCCGCTGGCGGGCGTGCTGGCGGGCTTCTTCCCCGGCCAGCCGGTCGATCCCAACCTGCTCCGCGCCAACGTCCAGCTGCTGCGCGTCGGGATCACCCCGGACGCCGCCGTCCTGAACGTCCTGTACTCGCAGAAGTTCGTCGCCGCCCTCGGCGACACCAGCCTGCTGAACAACGAGGCGTTCACGCGACTCGTCTACCAGCGGCTGCTGCGGCGGGCGCCGGCGGCGGCGGAGCTGGCGTCGTGGAACGCCGCCCTGACCGCCGGCACGTTCAACCGCGGGCAGATGATCCTCCGGGTGACCTCGACCCCGACGTTCGCCCTGGCCAACCCCGACCTGGGCAACCGCGTCGCGGTCAGCATGGCCTACCTCGGCCTCCTCGGCCGGCCCGCCGACCCGGTCGGCTTCCCGGCGTTTCTGCGGTTCCTCAACGCCGGCGGCACCCTGACCGCGCTGGGCAACGCCCTCGCCAACAGCGCCGAGTACCGCAACGCCAAGGGGTTCACCGACCTGTTCCTGTCCGACGTGCAGGCGCAGCAGGTCAAGCCGGCGGTCGGCGCGCTGAGCCGGCTCCAGCTCTACAACCCGACGACGCAGCAGTTCGACACGCCGGTGGCGGCCCAGAGCCTGACCGGCCTGACCAAGGTCAACGGCCAGAACGCGCCGGCCAACGTCTACTTCGTGGCCCACGGCTGGGCGCCGGGCTACGCCGAGGACGTCGCCCTGCACTCGACGCCGGGCAACCCCCTCAAGGTCTGGCAGACAGTGCAGTTCCCCGGCGGGCTGGGCCAGCAGGGGCCGGACTCGCCCTGGCTGTTCGGCGGCGTCAACGAGGTGTCCGCCGAGGGGTTCGCTGAGGCCATCACCAACGTCGATCCCAACGCCGTCGTCATCGCCTACAGCTGGATCGACGAGTCGGCCACGGCCGGGCTGGGGGCCATCGGCCTGGACGACCCGACGCCGCTGCTCCTGGGAGGCCAGTCCGAGGCGTACACGCAGCTCAACGGCCTGCGGCTGGCCGACGCGGTGCAGCAGGCGCTGGCCCCGTCGTTCTTCCTCAACAAGGGCCTGATGCACCTGCTGGGCCACAGCCACGGCTCGAAGGTTGCTACGGTCGCCGCCCTGGCACTGCAACAGGCCGGCGTCGCCGTCAGCCACTTGACGGCGATGGAGTCGCCGGAGGACGGCCCGAACCTGATCCTGGCGCTGGGCCACGTCCCCGGCCTGGTCGGGGCGCAGAACTTCCTGTGGTACTACCTGCAGCAGATGGCCCTGGGCCAGACGCCGGTCGGGCCCAACCGCGCCCCCCAGCAGGCCGGCGGGAAGTTCCAGACGTTCGTGGACAACTACCTGTCGCTGTTCGGCTTCGGCTCGCCGCTGGGCGGCTACCCCGGCCTGGGGACGGTCGCCGACGTGCTGCTCCAGTCGCAGATCCTCTACCCGCTGCCGACGAACAGCAGCGACCCGGACTTCGACCAGCAGCTCGCCGCCGCCCTGTTCGGCGCCCACGACTACCCGCCGCCGTGGTACGCCCAGGCCAGCCTGGAGACGCTCGGCACCGGGTCGGCCAACGCCCTGAACTGGTCGCCGCTGCTCAACCCGGCCAGCACGCCGGCCGGCGGCGGCTACGTCCAGACCTGGGACAGTAACGTCTTCAACCAGCAGTTCGCCCTGAGCGGCAACGGCCCCGCGACGCCGACGACGCCGGCGTTCTCGCCGCTGTCCTATGCCACCAACTACACGGTCGGCCAGGTGGCGCAGAACGCCAACAGCATCACGCTGGGCGCTAACGGGACAGACGCGCTGTCGCTGCTGGCGATGTCGTTCACGCCGCTGTCGGCGACGGGGGCGAGCGGGCAGTTGGGCACCGGGATGGACTTCCAGTTCCAGTTCAACAACGCCTCCGAGGGTGACCAGCTGGTCTTCTGGGTGCGCGGCGACGTCGGCCTGGAGTCGCCGCGGTTCGGTGTCGATAGTGGTGAGTTGGGCTACCGGACGATGCCCCTGTTCGTGATGGACGCCAAGGCGGCCGGCGCCGGCACGCACGGGGCGACGGTCAGCCTGGACGCGTTCGCCAACAACCCCAGCGCGGTGCTCCAGGGGGCGTTCGGCGCGACCAAGGCGCCGCAGTTCGGCTTCTCGCTGATCCGGTCGGCCAACAGCACGGCGACGGTGACGGTGAGTCAGTTGCGGCAGTTCACCGACGGCACCGGCGGCTGAGCATCTTTCCCCTTTACCCGCAGCGCCAGCGCGGTCTGCCCATCCAGATCTCGCTGGCGCTCCGGGGCGGGGCGCTCAGCGAGCCGGGCGGAGCCGGCGACGTGCGTAGCCAGCGCCCATCACCAGGCCGGTGGCCAGCATCGCCAGGGAGGTCGGCTCGGGGACGGCCTGCGTGCGGTCGAGGGTGAAGTTGTCCACCTCGAACCCGGTGGACGGCCCGTTGGTGAACTCCACGCGGTCGAACGAGTCGCCCCCGTCGGCGAAGAAGTTGATGAAGGCGAAGATCTCGCTAGGGTCCTGGCCCGTGCTCGGGTTGCCGAAGTAGAGCGGGTTGCCGGAGAGGGCGGCGGTGACGCTGGCGCCGGTGAAGGCGCCGAGCGAAACGGCCCCGCTGGAAGAACTCCAGCCGGTCCGAGTCATCGACGGCCGACCAGAGCATGCCAAAGTAGGTCACCGGCCCGGCCAACTGGAGGGTCGCCGTCGGCCTGCCCCGGCTCTGGTCCCCGATCGCAGTTGACGCTGCCGATCGCCCCGCCGTACTGCCGAATGTCGGGTCGGCGGTGGCGACGACGGCCCCACGGGGGGAGGTCAACGTGCCGACGTTCGTGTTGAGGTTGGGGACGTTGTCGCTGGGGCTAAACCCGTCGAACGTCTCGACGACCTGGTTCCCGACCGGGATGAGCGTGGAGCTGGTGACCTTGGGGCTCTCCGCCACGCCAAACAGGCCCGCCTCGGATCGGATCCCACTCATCAACGCCACGGCCACGCTCAGCGCGACAAGCCGCCATTGCCTTGCCGTCATCTTCGCACCTCGGGAGTTAGGTTACAATTACGAATCCGCAAACTCCCAGATGCAAAGGCCGTGCCGATGAACGCACCACCGCCGGAGGCGGAAACCGGGCGGTGTTCAGAGTGGGAAACAGCAGGTGAATAGCGCGGCTGTAAAGCAACCGTGACACCAAGTCCAGAGTGGGTGTCAACCGGCTTTCGTCCCGGGCCAGCAGGGAGTAGGCGCCGCGGCCACGGCCCCCACGCCTACTGCTTCCGCGGCATCGGTAGCAGTTCCGGCTTCGGCGGCAGCCCCGTCAGCAGCTTGCGGAAGTCCTCGCGGCTTCGGAGGGCGTCGAGGTCGCTGTCCTTCTCCATGTGGGCGCGGTCCTTGTAGCCGGCGGCGACGGCCCTGGTCAGCCAGGCCATGGCCCGGTCGGCCTCGGCCTTCGCCGCGTCGCCAGACCGCATACCGGCCAGCACAGCGCGGTAGCAGGCGGCGTCGTACAGGCGGGGGGCGTCGGCGCGGCCGAGCTTCTCGAACATCTCGACTGACTGCCGGTAGCCCTCGGCGTCCTTGCGGTCGAGGTAGATCCCCAGGCGGTGGACGATCAGGGCCGGCTTCAGCCGGGGGTCGGGCGTCTTGCCCTTGGTGACGGCCTGGTCGGCCAGGCGGAGCCCTTCGTCGATGAGCAGCTGGGCCTCGTCGGGCCGCTTCAACGCCAACAGCGACTCGATCACCCTCCTGACCGAGTCGAGCGTGTCGGGGTGGTCAGGGCCTAGCTTCTCCTTGCGCAGCGCCAGCGCCTGCTCGTGCAGCCTCAGCGCCTCGGGGCGGCGGCCCAGGGCGTGGCAGCTGACGGCCAGGTTGCTCATGATCGCGAGCGTCTTGGGGTGGTCGGGGCCCAGCTTCTCCTTGCACAGCGCCAGCGCCTGCTCGCCCAGCTTGAGGGCCTCGGGGCGGCGGCCCTGGGCCTGGTAGCTATGGGCCAGGGCGGCCATGCTGTGGATCGTGTCGGGGTGGTCGGGGTCGAGCTTGGCCTTCCGGTGTTGCCGCCTCCTCGAAGAGCTTCCAGCGCCCGGGGTGGCGGCCCAGGTCGTGGTAGCTGACGGCCAGGTTGTTCATGCTCGCGAGGGTGTCGGGGTGGTCGGGCCCCTGCTTCTCCCTCCGCAGGGCCAGCACCTGCTCTTCTATTTTCAGCGCGCCTCGGGGCGGCGGCCCACTGTGGTAGGTGACGGCCGGTTGTTCATGCTATGAGGGTGTCGGGGTGGTCGAGGCCCAGCTTGGCCCTCTGCAGCGTCCAGGCCCTGCTCGTGCAGCCTCGCTGCCTCGGGGTGGCGGCCCAGGGCGGAGTAGCTGTTGGCCAGGTTGTTCATGCTCATGAGCGTCTCGGGATGGTCGGGGCCGAGCTTGGCCTTCCGCTGCCAGCTGCCTCCCCGTGCAGCTTCGCCGCCTCGGCGTGCCGGCCCAGGGCGTTGTAGCCGTTGGCCAGGCCGTTCATGCTCCTGGAGCGTGCCGGGGTGGTCGGGGCCGCGGTGCTTCCTGAAGAGCGCCAGCACCCGCTCGTAGTGGGGGACCGCCAGGTCGGCCCACGTCCCATGCCCAGCAGGGTGTTGCCCAGCGTCCAGCCGCAGCTCGACTTCGACCAGGGGCGGTGGTCGGCGAACTTGCCGTCGATCGCCTTCGACGCCCGCAGCACCACGTCGCGCAGCCGCACGTCGGCGTCGTAGGCCAACCTGCCGTCTTGCCGCTGCGTCGCCGGGTCGGCCAGCCGAAGCACGTCGTGCTGGAGGAAATCCTTGACCGCGGTTGCCAGCCTCGTCTGCTCCTCGGCCTGGCGGCTTGCTCGGCCTCCTTCGCCTGGTTCGCCTCCGCCTCCGCCCGCCGCTGGTCGGCGACCTCCTCGGCCGCCTCCGCCGCCTCGCGCGCCTCGTTGGCCTGGAAGGCCAAGGCCACTGCGGCGGCCAGCCCGGCGGCCAGCGTCGCGGCCAGCCCCAGCCAGACGCGGCGGCGGCTTGCGGCCCTCCGCCAGCTTCACCTCCGCCGCCGCCTTCTCCCCTCCATCTTCACCTTGTCCGGAACTCCGCCTGTCGCGCCTGCTCGTCGGCAGCAAGCCCGGCTGGGCCACCGCGGCGGCCACCTCCCCGGCGTCGGCGGCCGGCCGGCGGGCCTGGGGCTGAGGCAGCGCTTTGCAGAGCCGCCACGGGTCGGGGTCGGCCCCGCAGCCGTCCAGCCGGGAGAAGCAGTCGGCCACGTCCCCTGGGCGGCGCGGACCCAGGCCGCCTCGGCCGAGCCGGCCTCGAACGGCGGCCGGCCGGTCAGCACCGCCGCCAGGACCGCCCCCAGCCCGAACACATCGCTGCGAGCGTCGATCTGAGTGATGGCGCCAGCGGCCTGCTCCGGCGGCATGTAGGCCGGGGTGCCCAGCACGCTGCCGGCCTGGGTGGCCGCCTCCCCGCCGCGCAGGCTCCGCACCTCGACCGGCCCCGTCGTCGCCAGCGGGTCGCCCTCGGGCGGGGCCTCGCTGCCGAGCACCTTGGCCAGCCCCCAGTCCATGACCTGGACCTCGCCGAACGCCCCGACCATGAGGTTCTCCGGCTTCAGGTCCCGGTGGACCACCCCGGGCGTGGGCGTACGCCACCGCCTGGCAGGCCTTCTCGAACGCCGTGACGAACCGGCCGCGGTCGTGAGGCGGGGTCGGGCCGCGCCAGCATCCGGTCCAGCGTCAGGCCCTTGACGAGCTTCATGGCCAGGAACGGCCGGCCGTCGTGCAGCGTGCCGAGGTCGTGGACGGCGGGGATGTTCGGGTGCTGTAGCTGGGCCGTAATGCGGGCCTTCGTCGGCGAACCGCCGCGCCGCCGGCGAGCCGGGGCCGAACCGCTCCTGCAAGACCTTGACGGCGACCTCGCGGCCCAGGGCCGAGTCGGTGATGCGGTAGACGACGCCCATACCGCCACGGGCCACCTCCTCGCCCAGGGTGTACCGGCATGGTCCGCCGCTACCGGGGCGATTGCGGTGCCTTCGCCGCCAGCCGTGCCGTCGAGGCCGGCCAGCGACGGGGTGGCCCGGGAAGAGGGGGCGTGGGGCGTCTCCTGGACCGGCCATGGGGCGGCTCCTGGCGAAGGGCGTTCTGTTACCCCTTCTACCCGTCGCAGCGGCCTCCGTCAACCGCCCACCTGGGCCCGTGGCGCGTACTCCGCGTGGGAGGGGGACGCCTCCGGCGTGGCGCCGCGCCGCGGAAGCGCGGCACGCGATGACCGTCCCAGGCCCGACCGTGAGGGAGGGCGCTTCTGACGCCCTCCCTCACGGTCGGGCCCGGGAGGTCGCCGCATTCCCCGCCCGGTCGGAGATTCCGCGCGGCGGGATGAGTACGCCGCCACCTACTCCTCCGGCGGCCGCCCCTTGAAGAACATCACCGACAGCGGCGCCACCGTCAGCGACAGCGACCACGGCCGGCCGTGCCACTCGATGTCGTTCGGCTCGAACCCGCCCTTGTTCCCCTGCCCGCTGCCGCCGTAGATCATCGCGTCGCTGTTGATCAGCTCCTCCCACTTGCCGCGGTACGGCACCCCCACCCGGTAGCCGAACCGCGTCACCGGCGTGAAGTTGCACACCACCAGCACCGCCTCGCCGTTCGACGCCTTGCGCAAGAACGACAATATGCCCGAGGTGCCGTCGGTGCAGTCGATCCACTCGAACCCCGCCGCCTTCGTGTCCTGCTCGTACAGCGCCGGCTCCTGCTGGTACATCTTGTTCAGGTCGGCCACCCACTGGAGCACCCCCTGGTGCCAGCCGACCTGCGTCTCGTGCCAGTCCAGGCTGGAGGCGAAGTTCCACTCCCGCCCCTGGCCCCACTCGCTGCCCATGAACAGCAGCTTCTTGCCCGGCTGCGCCCACTGGTAGCCGTACAGTGCCCGCAACGTCGCGAACTGCTGCCAGCAGTCGCCCGGCAGCTTCGACAACAGCGACCCCTTGCCGTGCACCACCTCGTCGTGTGACAAGGGCAGCACGTAGTTCTCGTTGAAGGCGTACAGCATCCGGAAGGTGATCTCGTTGTGGTGGTACTGCCGGTGTACCGGGTCGCGGTGCAGGTACTGGATCGTGTCGTGCATCCACCCCATGTCCCACTTCAGCCCGAACCCCAGCCCGCCGACGTAGACCGGCCGCGACACCATCGGCCAGGCGGTGGACTCCTCCGCGATCGTCTGCACGTCGGGGAAGTGGCGATAGACCTCCTCGTTTAGTCGCCGCAGGAAGTAGATCGCCGCCAGGTTCTCGTTGCCCCCGTAGTGGTTGGGCACCCACTCGCCGGCCTTGCGCGAGTAGTCGAGGTAGAGCATCGAGGCGACGGCGTCCACCCGCAGGCCGTCGATGTGGTACTTGTCCAGCCAGAACAGCGCGCTGGAGATCAGGAACGCCCGCACCTCGTGCCGGCCGTAGTTGAAGATGCAGCTCTTCCAGTCGGGGTGGAAGCCCTGCTGCGGGTCGGCGTGCTCGTACAGGTGCGTGCCGTCGAAGTAGGCCAGCCCGTGGGCGTCGCCGGGGAAGTGCGACGGCACCCAGTCGAGGATCACGCCGATGCCCCGCTGGTGCAGGTAGTCGATCAGGTACATCAGGTCCTGCGGCGAGCCGTACCGGCTGGTCGGCGCGAAGTAGCCCGTCGCCTGGTACCCCCACGACGGGTAGTACGGGTGCTCCGTCAGCGGCAAGAACTCGACGTGCGTGAACCCCATCGCCTGGACGTGATACGCCAACGGCTCGGCGATCTCGCGGTAGCCCATCCAGCGGTCGCCCGACTCGGGGACGTGACGCCACGAGCCCAAATGGACTTCGTAGATCGAAATAGGGGATTGAAGCGAGTTGCGCCTCTTCCGGGCCGCCATCCAGTCGGCGTCGTGCCACTCGTAGGACAGGTCGGCGACGACGCTGGCGGTCTTCGGGGCGACCTCCTGGAAGAAGCCGACCGGGTCGGTCTTGTCCTGCGACCAGCCGCCGGGGTTGGTGATGTGGTACTTGTAGTGCGCCCCGGCGGCGACGCCTGGGAGGAACCCTTCCCAGATGCCCGACGAATCGCGCGGCGCCAGCGGGCTGGCGCCGGGGTCCCAGCCGTTGAAGTCGCCGACGACGGAGACGTAGTCCGCCCCCGGCGCCCAGACGGCGAAGTTGCAGCCGGCGACGCCGTCGCGGCTGACCAGCTGGGCCCCGAGCTTGTCGTAGAGCCGGAGGTGGCTGCCTTCGTTGAAGAGGTAAAGGTCCTGCTGGCTGAGCAACGAGCCACCCCGGGTCTTGGTCTTCATGGCGCTCTCAACGCGCGGATGCCGTGTTCGTGTCCGGCCCCCGGGGCATTGGCCGCGTTCCGTCGCCCGCGGGGGGTCGAGGTCGGGTGGGGTCGGCGGGCGGCCGCAGCCGCGTCCGCAGGATCTCCTCGGCGACCCGCCGGCCCAACGCCAGGCCCTCGCGGTTGTCGCACTCGTAGTGGATGCCGCCGTAGATGCGACTGCGGCCGGCCTCCCCCGCGGCTTCCCAGAACCCCTTGTAGGCACGTTCCGTGCCGGGGACCCCATCCGAACCGACGGTGAATTCTACCCCGTCCTTGCCCGCCACATCGGCCAGGACTGTAGCCGCCGCCCCCGAGAATGTGCTGTGCCCGGATGTGTACGACGGAAAAGGCGGCGTAACCAGAAGCGGGGACCACCCCGCGTCGGCCCGCCTTAGCGCCGTCACCGGCCGCCACAGCCGGTAGCGGAACTTGCACTCCCAACAGGAGACGGCGGCGTCGGCCATCGCCAGGTTCAACAGCGCGAACAGGCGGGCCTTCTGGGTGACCTCCATCGGCCGCTCGGCGGTGAAGGCCCGGGCGATCTGGTTCCAGTGGCCCGGCGGGGTGCACGTGCCGGCCCCGTCGTTCCAGAAGTGGGCGATGAGGGTTTGCCCGGCCGTGCGGGTCGTGCTGTCCATCCCGCCCAGGGCTCGGACCTCGGCCAGGTCGGCCCTGATCTCGGCGCTGTCCATCTCCGGCGGCGGGGACAGCTTCAGGTCGAACTTCGCCGGCAGCGCGAACCGCCTCACCTTGCCGAACGCCGGCAGTAGCGCCGCCTCGTAGCCGGGCGGCGTCGGCCGCCAGACGCCGGGGGTGAGCGGAAAGGCGTGCTCCAGTCGCCGGTCGTGCCCGTCGTCGGCTCGGGCGCGGACGACGAACCGGCCTACGTACTCTCCCAGCCCACGGGCCAGCCGCGTCGGCTCGCCGGGCGCGGCGGCGGCCAGGGCGCTGTTGCGGGCGCGGGTGAACTTGCCGGCCTGGTCGGGGTAGAGCGCCGACAGCACCTCGGCCCCGCAGGCGGCGGCGGCGACCTCGTGGCCCATCGGCCGCACCGCCACACGGTCGAACAGGTACGCCTCGTAAGGCTGCCCGTCGATGGCGTTGAGGGTGTCGAACAGGGCGGCGTGGAGCAGCGCCAGGTTTCGTGCCGCCAGCGGCGGCGGCGTCCGGGCGGAGCGAATCGCGCCGAGGGCGAGTTCGTTCCAGACGTCGATGGGGTCGGCGACCGCCAGTTTCGCCTGGGGCGGCAGGGGGCGGTCGGGGCCGACCGTGCCTTCTTGCGAGGGGGCCAACGCCACGAGCAGGATCAGGGTGTGCATGATCGCCTCCGCCGGGGTTCGCGCACCCCTCAATATTATCCGCGGAGGCGGCGCGCACCATCGGGCAGGGCACGATTTGATTGTGGGGGCGGCGCGGGTTGGGGAGGATTTGCGGCCTGGAGGGAATGGGAGGGGCAAAAAGCAGCCAGCCCGAAGCGCCAGCGAGGGTAGGGCGGGTGGCCTCGCTGGCCCTTCGGGCTGGTTTGTAATGAGCGCCCGTTACAGGCTGAACTCCGGCCGGCGCTGCTGGAGCTGGCTTTGCAGCCGGGCGACGATGCTGGAGTGCATCTGGCTGACGCGCGACTCGCTCAGGTCGAGCGTCGCGCCGATCTCCTTCATCGTCATGTCCTCGTAGTAGTAGAGGATGATGATCAGCCGCTCGTTGCGGTTCAGCCCGCGGGTGACCAACCGCATCAGGTCGTGGTTCTGAATGCGGTGGGTCGGGTCCTCGGCCTTCTTGTCCTCGAGGATGTCGATCTCGCGGACGTCCTTGTACGAGTCGGTCTCGTACCACTTCTTGTTCAGGCTGACCTGGCTGATCGCCGTCGCGTCGCCGAGCATCTTGTAAAACTCTTCCAGGCTGACGCCGAGCTTCTCGGCCATCTCCTCGGGGCGCGGCGGGCGGCCGAGCTGCGCCTCCAGCGCCTTGCGCTCGACTTCCATCCGGCTGGCCTTGCTGCGGACCAGCCGCGGCACCCAGTCCATGGTGCGCAGCTCGTCGAGCATGGCGCCGCGGATGCGCGGCACGCAGTAGGTCTCGAACTTGACGCCGCGCTCCAGGTCGAACGCCTCGATCGCGTCCATCAGGCCGAAGATGCCGGCGCTGATGAGGTCGTCCAGATCGACGCCGTCGGGCAGGCGGGCCCAGATGCGCTCGGCGTTGTACTTGACCAGCGGCAGGTAGTGCTCGACGAGCTGGTTGCGCAGCTCGACGGTGTTGGCTTCCTTGAAGTCCCGCCACGTCTGGGCGATGTCCACGTCCCGTGCATACCATGGGCTCCTCCCTGCTGGATGGCATGCGGTCGAGGCCCGGCCTGGCCGGCCAGGGCGGTCCCGCCTGATCCGGGCGGCCGCGCGGCGGTGAGGGGCTGGAAGGGTGGCAGTGAAGGTGCGATCGAGCGTGTCCGCACAACCGCCGACGCCCTCGCCGGCGGTGCCGTTCCCCCGAGTGCCCGCGATCGCCCCGTACCACCCCCGTTCGGCCTGTTCCGTGACCGATGTCATCCAGTATCGTCCGTCCGGCACACCCCCTATAAGCAAAAGCCGGCGCCTGCCCCCGCGGCGGAACTGCGAGCCGCGGCAGGACCCCGACGACGGGCACGCCATCCCCTGGCGTGCGTCGCCCCGAGCAGGGGCGGTGTCCGCCCGCCCGCTCCTGAACTCGTGCGAGGAAATGTGAGGCGGGGCCTATACGGCCGAACGCCCCCGCTGTCAAGCCGAATCGCCGCGCCTCTCGCCCGGCAGAAGAGTTCGGCGTTCGGCCCGTTGGTGGCGGCGGAGGCACAACGGCGCGGCTTCCACCGCGAAGCGGCGGGCGTTCGTGGCCGACGGGCTGGGGTACAACTGGTCGATCCACCGGGGGTACTTCCGGGACTTCGAGCCGATCGTGGACTTCCTGCACGTGCCGTGTCACGTGGATTCGTCGGCGCGTGCCGTGAGTGAGGGCGAGTCGGCTGGCTGGTCGCGGTACCTGGGGTGGGTGCAGTCGTGCTGGCAGGGCCGGGCGGCAGACGTGCTGGCGGAGCTGGACTCCTGGCAAGAGCGCCTGGGGCTGCCCCCTCCGGGAGAAGCGGCGAGCGCGGAAGAACGGCGCGACCCGCGACGGGTGGTGGCGGAAGCGCGCAGTTATCTGCGGAACAACGCCGGACGGATGGACTACCCGCGCTACCGCCGGGAGGGGCTGCCGACGACGAGCAGCCTGGTGGAATCGCTGGTGGGGGAGGTCACCGCGCGCGTCAAGAGCAAGCAGAAACCCTGGGATCGGCCGCCCGGCGCCGAGTCGATCTTGCAATTGCGTGCGGCCGTGTTGAGCGAGGATGAGCGGCTGGATCGTTACTTCGCCGACCGGCCCGGCTGCCCGTACCGAAAGCGATCCGCCGGTAGCGACTGTTCAGCGACTCGACTCACGCAAACCGCGGCGTGACCTCTCAGCTGCGTCCATTTGTTGCTCAAGCGATTGGCCCCGAAGAAGCCGCGACCGAGGTTCGCGTTCAAACCTCACCACCAGCGTCACGTGGCTGAACTGTGGGGTTATGGAACAGGTTGTCACTCCGGGCCCCCAATCACTCCCCCTACTCCGACAGGTGCAACTGGATGAGGCCCCCCGACGTCCAGGAGCCCTGGGGTGGGCCCGGGATCGCCGTGGGGTCCGTGATGAGCGCCGGCTGGACGATCACATACTTGGGGTTGCCCTGAAAATTGACACTGACGATCCGAACCGCCCCGAACCCGATGACTCGGAACTGGGTGTTGTTCCCGCTTCCGGAGGTCTGGTCGTAGAGCGGGACCGTAACCGGTTTGCCGATGATGCTCGTCAGGTCGTCCTTGAGGCCCGAACTGATGCCCGGGTTGCCGGAGAACGTGATCTGCGGCGGGCTGAGCGCCTGGTTCAGCTTGAGGCCACCGGGGACGTTCGCGAGCTGAGCCGGGGTGAGCCCGTTGCGGATTTGATCCCCCAGGGTCGAGGTGCTGTTGTTGGAAACGCCGATGTTTACCGTTCCCCAGTTGCCCGCGTTTCCCGTGCTGACGGGGAAGATGAGCGATTCGTAGATGCCGTCGGCCCCGCTGCCCACCGTGCCGTTCGAGTTGTACGTGTACTGGTCGGAGGTTTGCCCCGCCAACATCGCGGTGTAATTGCTCAACTGGAGGGCGATCGGCAACAGCAGCGCGTTGGCGGTACTGCTCTGGAAGCCTTTGATGGAATAGTTCTGTACCGTCGCCGTGCTGCTGAAGGCGGCCTCAAATCCCGTCGAACCCCACAGGCGGGAGAAGTACGCCGGAACCAGCCCGCCGCGGTCGGCCCTTCGCCGGGCGGTGAGCGTGACCGAGTTGTACTTCGAGGACTGGGGGGAGCCCGGGATCGTCCACGTGTTGGTGTTCGAGTTCCAGTCCCGTTCGCCGATGGTGACGTCCGCGTTCTGATCGATCACCGCCGCGCCGGTCAGCACCCGGTTGGCCTGGCCGATCGCCTGGGCCTTGGCCCGGGCCGCGGCCATCTCCGTGGTGGGGACGTAGTTGGCCTTGAGGCGGTTGTTGGTGGCGAGTTCCTTCGCCCCGGCCAGGGCGCCGGAATCGGCGACCGTCATGAGCTGGGTCCGGGCCACGGTCATCATACCCAGGTCCGTGGTCAGGGCCCCGAACGCGAGCAGGACCGGTAGCATCAAGGCCAGCAGGGTGAGGATCTTGCCACGCCGCTGCCGGGAAGCGCTTCGAGGGGAATGGCGCATGGGTCGGGCCTCGTGGGGATTAGGGTCTTTCACTGCTGAAGGTCGCCGAGGCGGCTATGGTCGTCGATTGAAACAGCTGCCCGAACAAACTGACCTGCCTGTACGGGACGGTCACGGTGACCGTGACCGGCGTCCCCGAGGTGGCGGTGGCCCAGTTCCCCGGCGTTATGGTAGGGGTCAACGAGGGGATCGCCGTGCCGCTCAGGTACGAATTGACCCGGCTCTGGACGTCGCTCTGGGTCTTCCCGGGGAGGACCGCCACCCGGCACCCCTCCCGCGCGGCCCCGGTGAGCACCTGGGCCACCATCCCGAAGCGGGATGCCTCCATGAAGCCGAAGATCAGCAGCAGGAACAGGGGAAGGACCATGGCCAGCTCGGCGGCGGCCGCGGCCGATCGCCCTTTCACCTTCGGGCAGACTCGCATGGCGTGACCCTCCATAAGGGATGAAAGAGCCGGAGGAACAGGGGCCTTACCCACGCTGGTAGGTGCGGAGTACCAGGAGTATCCCCGCCACAATGAGCAGGACGCCGACGGCGAGCATCACCTGGGTCGGGCTGGTGTGGCGGACGGCCCACAAGCTGCCATAGAGCCAGCCCCGCGCCTGCCCCAGGAGGGACGGCCAGTACCAGACCGGCGCCCAAATCACCAGGGCGGCCCCCGCGAACACGCAAAGGGTCACCGCCACCCATTCCCGACCCGGCGGCCTGGTGCCGCCCAGGAGTTCCTCCTCGGCCTGCCGGCAGCGCCGCAACAGGTCCTGGAGCAACTCGGCGTCCGCCTGCCCCAGCGCCTTGGGTGTCAGCCAGGGCTGCACCAGGGCCTCTAACTTCTCGCACAGCGGCCTCCTTTCCCCCCTCGCGGCCATGTCACGGCAGGCTTCCAGCAGGTCCTGGTACAGCCGCCCGTACTCCTCGGGATCGACCCGGTGCCTCGCCGGGCGCCTGCGGGCAAAGAGTTCGACCACGGCGGTCCAGTGTTGCCAGCACCGCACCAGCTCGACCAGCCTGGCTTCTTGGGCCTGCCTCGGCATGGGTCCATCCCCCGGGTACCCTCCGCCGCTCACTTCTTCATGGACGAGAACACGTGGACCAGCTGGATCACCGCCGGGCCCAGGATGACAATGAAGGTCGCGGGGAAGATGAACAGGAGCGTGGGGAACAGGACCTTGACCGACGCCTTCTGGGCCATCTCCTCGGCGAACTGCATGCGCTTGACCCGCAGCGATTCGGCGTGGACGCGCAGGGCCTTCACCAGGCTGGCCCCGTAGCGCTCGGCCTGGATGACGACCGACGCCAGGCTGCGCAACTCCTCGAGGTCCGACCGCTCCGCCAACTGGCGCAGGGCCTCGCCGGTCGAGCGCCCCAGTTGCACCTCGCGCTGGACGATGCCGAACTCGGCGGCCAGACCGGGGTGGGCGGTTCTCAACTCCCCGGCCACCCGCTTCAGCGCCCCCGCGAAGCTGATGCCGCCCTCCAGGCAGATGACGAGGACGTCCATCGCGTCGGGCAGCGCCCGGCGCAGGCTTACTTGCCGGGCCTCCTTCATCCGGTCGAGCCAGACGCTTGGAACGACCATGCCAAATAGCCCCGCCAGGACACCGTAAAGCAGCCCGTTGTTCAGCGGCACCAGGCCCGCCAGGCCCGCGGCCAACCCGAGCAGGGGCGGGGCGATCATTAACATCACCTTCACGCCGAGGAACGTCACCATGGCCTGGCGGCCGTACAGCCCGGCGTGGATCAGGCGGGCCTGCAAGCGCGTGCGGTCCCCCTCGTCCTTGGGCATCAGTGCGGCGCCCATCTTGGGCAGTGCCGTCCGGGCCAGTTCGGCCACGGGGTCCGGGGCGGGTCCGGCCCCGGGCTTGTTCGACAGCCCCTGGAGTCGAGAGTCGAGGCGACTTCCACGCTCGCCCACCAGGAAGTAGACCAGCAGCACCAGGCTGCTGGCCATCGCGAACCCGGCCCACATCAAGGGGTCGCTCATGGGCATCGGCGTCCCTCCTTCGCTAGTAGTCGAAGTTCACGATCTTGCGAATCCACACGGCCCCTACCAGTTCGAGCGCCAGCGCCCCGATCAGCAAGTAGCTGTAGTCAAGGTGCACCCGGATGTAGTCCGGGCTGGTGACGCCCATGATCACCAACATGGCCGGCGGCAGGCCCAGCAGCACGGCGGCCTGCATCCGGCCCTCGGCGGTCAGGGCCGCGATCTTGCCGCTGATCTTGAACCGCTCGCGGATGACCCCGGAGAGCTTCTCGAGCAGCTCGGCCAGGTTGCCCCCGGCCTGCTGCTGGACCAACAGGCCCAGGATGAAGATCTTGATCTCCAGGATGCCGGTGCGGCGGGCGAGGTCCCGGTAGGCCGCCTCCGGGGGCAGGCCCAGGTTCTGCTGCTCGTAGCAGTAGTTGAACTCGCCGGCGATCGGCTGGTCAAACTCGTCGGAGACCGCCTGGATCGCCTGGGAGGTGGTCTGGCCGGCCCGGATGATCCGCGCCATCAGTTCCAGGGCGTCGGGCAGCTGGGAGAGCATCTTTTGCAGCCTCGCCCTCCGCTTCTGCGCGACGTAGAGCAGCGGGAGGGCGCCCCCGACTAGCGCGCCCAGGATGCCGACGATCAGGCTCTGGCGCAGGGCCCCGCCTACCGCCCCGAGGCCGAGGGAGAAGGCGGCCATGATGGCGAGCAGCCGCTGGGGGGTCAGGTTCAGGCCCGACTGGTCCACCAGCTCCTGGAACCGCCGGCGCAGCCCCGGATTCTCCTCCGCGGCGGTTGCCTCCCCGGGCGCCAGGGCGGCGAGATCCCCGAACAAGGTCGATCGCCGCGCCTGGTCCCGCTGGCGCTTGCGGAACTCCTCATCGACCCGCTGATTGACCCGAGAGCGGTCGCGCAGGAAGAGGTCACTCAACAGCGAATAGGCCCCGGCGACCGCCAGCGCCCCGGCGGCGAAGCCGAGCAGTGGTAGGAGGGCTGGGTTCAAGGTGGGCACCTCTCCGGGGGGAAGGTCAAACGTTCAGGACGCGCCGCTCGAACAACTCCACCGGCAGCTGGACGCCGGCCGCCTCCAGCCGGTCCAGGCACTTGGGCCGGATGCCGGTGGAGTGGAAGTAGCCCTGGGCGGCCCGGTTGGCGTCCAGGCCGGTCTGCTTGAAGACGAAGAGGTCGTGCATGCTCATCACGTCCCCCTCCATGCCGGTGATCTCCGACACCTTGACGATCTTCCGGGCCCCGCCGATCAGCCGCGCCACCTGGACCACGATCTGGATGGCCGAGGCGATCTGCCGGCGGATGATCCAGATCGGCACGTCGAAGCCGGCCATGCCGACCATCATCTCCAGCCGGCTGATGGAGTCGCGGGTGTCGTTGGCGTGGACGGTGGTCAGGCTGCCCTCGTGGCCGGTGTTCATCGCCTGGAGCATGTCCAGCGCCTCCGGGCCGCGGCACTCGCCGATCACCACCCGGTCCGGCCGCATGCGCAGGGCGTTGCGGACCAGGTCGCGCATGGTCACCTCGCCGGTCCCCTCGACGTTGGCGTGCCGCGTCTCCATGCGGACGACGTGCGGCTGCTGGAGGCGAAGCTCGGCCGCGTCCTCGATCGTGGCCACGCGCTCCTCCACCGGGATGTAGCTGGAGAGCATGTTCAGGAGGGTGGTCTTGCCGCTGCCGGTGCCCCCGGAGATGAGCACGTTCAGCCGCCCCTGGACGCAGGCGGAGAGGAAGCGGACAATCTCCGGCGTGACCGACTTGTTGGCGACCAGGTCGTCGGCCAGCAGGGGCCGGTTGCCGAACCGGCGGATGGACACCAGCGAGCCGTCCAGGGCCAGGGGAGAGATGATGGCGTTGAACCGGCTGCCGTCGGCCAGGCGGGCATCGACCATCGGGCAGGTCTCGTCTACGCGCCGGCCGACGCGGCTGACGATCCGCTGAATGATCTGGAGCAGGTGGCGGTCGTCGTTAAAGACCACCGGGGTGAGTTCCAACCGCCCGCGGCGCTCGATGTAGATCGTCTTGGGGCCGTTGATCAGGATGTCGGAGATCGTCGGGTCGCGGAGCAGGGGCTCCAGCGGCCCCAGCCCGAACGTCTCGTCCATCACCTCGTTCACCAGCCGCTCACGCTCGGCAAGGCTGAGCAGGTCCGAGCTGAGCCGGCACAGCTCCTCGGCGGCGCGGCGGACCTCCAGGCGCAGTTCCTCCTCACCCATCGTGCCGATCGCCGACAGGTCCATGCCGGCGATCAGCCGCTCGTGCAGTTCCTGCTTGTAGCGGAGGAAGCGCTCGTCCGTGGCTTGCGGCCGTTTGCCGTTGCTCAGGTGAGGTCCGTTTGTCGGGACGCGCGTCATGGCGGGAGGAACCTTGGGGTCGCGGCCGTCGGGCCGTCAGGGATCAGGGGCAAGGGCAGGCGCGCTCGGCAGGGCGGGGGCTTATTTGGAGCCCTTGTGGCGGCCGTTGACGTTGGCGGCCAGCGTCAGCACGCTCCGGGAGACCTTGGCCGAGGGGCTTTCCAAAACCACGGGTACGCCGTTGTTGTTGGCCCGGTTGACCGCCTTGGGGTCGTCGGGGATGTAATGGAAGATCTTCCGCCCCAGCGCCTCCTCGGCCTTGGCGTAGTGGATCTCCTTGGCCTGGCCGTAGCGGTTGACGACCAGCCGGACCGCGTTCGGGTCGAGGCCAGCCTGCTGGATGAACTCGAGCGTGCGCTGCGTATTCCGCAGCGACGGGAAGTCGAGGCGGAGCACCAACAGGGTCACCTCCGCCTGGCGGAGCACCTGCATCTGCTCCGGGCGGGAGGGGTGGTCGAGGTCGGCCACCACGTAGGGGAACGACGAGCGGGCCAGCCCCACCGCCTGCCTCACCCCCTCGGGGGTGACGAGGGGGATGTCGGCGAACAGCCGCGGGGCGGCCAACAGGTGAACGCCGCTGGCGTGCTTGACCAGCGACCGCTCGAACATGATCCGGTCCATGCGGGCGGCGTTCTGGCAGAGGTCGGCCAGCGTGTGGGTCGGTTTCAGGTCGAGCAGGGCGGCGAGGTCGCCGGACTCCAGCTTCAGGTCGAGCAGGGCGGCTCGCTTGTGCTCGCGGGCCAGGGCGGTGGCGACGTTGGCCGCCAGCGTGCTGGCGCCGCTGCCCCCGGAGGAGGCCAGGACGGCGATCACCCGCCCCGCCTCCGGCGCCAGCGCGGGGAACTCTCCTGAGCGCTTGCGGGTGATCGCCGAGGTCACCTCCCCCGCGGCATCGGCCTCGTCGAGGAAGTCGTCGGCCCCGGAGCGGAGGGCGCGGAGGACCAGCTTGGGGTCGTTGGTCGGCCCGACGGCGAGGATGCGGCCTTCGGTGCGCACGCGCAGATCGCCCAGCACCTCCAGCGCCCGCTCCAGGTCGGGGGAGAGGGTGATGACGAGGAGATCGACCGGCGCGTGGCCGAGCTGGCTCCCCGCGCGATCCAGGGCGGCGACGTGGACGTTGAACCCCTCGGCCAGGAGCGCTTGGCGCACCGGGCCGGTGATCGGCTCCTGGTTACTGACGATGAGCGCGTTCATGGGGAAGCCATGGGCGACGTCCCGGCCGCGTTATCGGCCGGCACCCGCCACCTCGGCTCGGCCCTCCTCTCGACCACGTAACGTGCGAATGACAAACGGTTCGGGGGGCGGGGCGGACTTCGGGGCCTCCTCCGCCTTCGGTTCCGGCTTCGGCATCTTCGACAGCTCCTTGCCGATCGTCTCGATCACCCCCTTGACCTGCTCGTCCCAGGGCTTGGCCCGGCTCAGGCGTAGGGTGTCCAGGGTGGCCGGCCGGGTTTCGACCGCCTTGTTATCCTGGGGGTTACGCAACGACAACTGGAGGGTGCCCTTGTTCTGTCCCAGGGCGAGGTCGGCGGCCTGCTCCGGGGTGACTTGCAGTGTCACCGACCGGAGGTCCTTGGGATCGACCTTGTTGTCGGCCGGCGCGTCCACCCGCTGATCGACGGCCAGGATCTCCACGTTCTGGAGCATTACGGTCGTCGTCCCGCCTCCGAACGGGCCGCTCGTCGTCCCGGAGTCGGTGACCGTCAGGAGCACGTCCACCCGGTCACCGGGCAGGATGAACCCGGCCACACCGGCAGCGATGTTCGGGGTCGGGATGGTGAAGGAACGCATGCCAGGCCGGGTCAGCGCGCCCATCCCGCGACCGGCCCCCTTGGGGGTCAACTTGGCGCTGATGACCGGCTCGCCGTTGAACAGCGGCGTGAAGCACACGCGGTCCACCAGATCGTCCGGCATGTTGGCGGCGCCGGTCGGGACGCGGTCCCGCGGCCACTCCACGGTCCGAAGCATGTCGGCCGAGACGGTGCGCCCGCGCGGGATGTCCACCGCGGCCACCACGATGGGGACGGTATCGGTCGGCGCCTCCGAAGGCGGGCGGAGCCGGCTGATGCCGACTGCGGCGGAGCCGCCAAACACCAGGGCCAGCGCGACAATCACCAGGGTCCGCAGACTCATGACTTGCCTCCCCGGTTTAGGGGATTTTTTGCGACCATGCCCACAGGAGTAGCATGGTGAAGCCCAACGCCATCGCGGCGGCAAACGGAACGACCCGCTGGCGCCGATCGGGCTTCGCCACCTCGGACTCCACCACGACCAAACCCGCTGCGCCACGTCTGCGGGTTACGAGCCGGTACGGGAGGGACAGGCAACGCCGCAAGGTCTCGGCCGCGTTGCCATAGACAAACACCAACACGAGGGCGTACACGGCGGCGACCAGGCAGCTCACGAGGAAGAGACAGATCGTCAAGAGCGATCCGAGCCAGGCGCCGACCGCAGCCATCAGTTTGACGTCCCCGGCCCCCATCCCTCCCAGGGCACAAAAGGGGACAGTCACCCCGAGTCCGACCAGGACGCCCCACGCGCTCCCCGCCAGTCCAGTAAGCCCCGAGGTGGCGGCGTGGAATAACAGCCCGCCAAGGAGCAAGGGGACCGTCAGGCGGTTCGGAACGGTAAACTCCCAAACGTCCGTAGTGGCTGCCGCCACCAGGGCACCAAAGACGATGAACAGGTGAACCGGGTAGGATTCGGCCACTCCGTCGGGTTCCTCTTCGCTTGGGGCATCGTCCATGTTTCAGTTGGCTGCCCGACGCGCCAACCGTTAAGGCTTTCCTGGCCCAGCCTGAGCCATCTACCCCGGCCAGCCACCCACATCCGGGCCGACAGTCTGGGACCAGGTGGTGTCACACCGACTTGGCTAACTACCACCGCAGGGGAAGCCAGAAGGGGGCGAAGGGCGCTACGCCCCCCTTCACAAGTCGCCCACAGAAAACGGAAGCGAGCCACAAGTTCAACCTCGTCGGCCGCTTCCAATCGCCTGTTTTCCCAATCAACTGCCGAGGGCCGTCGTGGCGTTGCCGATTACGGTGGTGATCTGGGTGCGCAAGAGGCCGACGGCTGTAACGACGGCTAGGGCGACCACGCCGAGCATCAGGGCGTACTCAGCCGCCGAAGCGCCCTCCTCCTTCTTAACGACCTTCGTGAGGAGGTCAGACAGATAGGTCCTGGCTTTGACGTAAAGTTTCATCGTGAATTGCTCCATTGCAACTACTGGATGTAATGATGGTTACGTGCCGAAAAGGGGAGGATGCTACCCCCCCCCCTGGTGTGGAATCAACGCGCCTCAGCTGCTGAGAGCAGCCGTGGCGCCGTCTACTACGGCTACGATCTGGGTTCGCAAGAGGCCGACGGCCGTCACGACGGCTAGCGCGATAACGCCGAGCATCAGGGCGTACTCGGCCGCCGAAGCGCCCTCCTCCTTCTTGACAACGTTTGTGACGAGGTGAGCGAGTTTGGTTCGGGCGGAGAAAAACAGCTTCCGCATGTTCCTTGCTCCTTTGCAAGTCATGACGTAGGGTTGAAAACCGATTGAATCGTGCCGAGGCGGGCGAACACCGGTTGTGAGTGCACGTCCAAATCGAACCAACCACGTTCTTCGCTTCGGCGTGAATCGAATAGGCAGGTGCTATTCCAATAGCAGATGAATTCTTCAGGCCGTAGCAAAACTCCGGGGGGGGTGATGGTGGCCTGCCGCTTCAAGTTCTGCACTCGCAGCGACTTCAAGCGCGTTGTCCAAACCCCGAATGGTAATTATTATTCGGGAGTATTAGTATCCCGTTTATGGTGACACGTTAATTTTGGTTTACAGTTCTCGTTGGGCCTGATTAGCTTCATCCCCACAGTACGACCCGACCGACATGCTTTTTGGCCAGTCATAACGACTTCAGATCGGCGCTTACCAATGCGTTGTCATCTCCATGGTCAACCGGTCGATGAGCCCCTCGTTAGGTAAAGGGGCCCCTTTGAAGAATCCTCGGTCGAAATTGCCTGTACAGCCGATCAATAGATGTAAACTACGGTAAACAGGGAGGCCCTGTTGATGTCAAAAGTCAACTGTACGGCGACACACATCACCCAGGGTGCCGGGTCGTCACGACTTGGGGCGGCGCGGCGCGTGGGGGGGATGGCGCTGCTTTGGCTCGGCCTGGGTGTTGTGGTTGGGTTAGGGAGCGTGCCTCCCGGCGGCGGTCCCATTAATCTGGTCGCCTCGGTGATAGCAGGCATCCTCGTCCTGACCCCAATCGGGGCCCTTCTTGGTCTGTTGGGGGGGCAAGTCAGGGAATCCCTCCCCTGCGCGGTCCTCGGAGGCCTTGTTGCCTCGGTCGCGATCCTGGTCTTACAGCTGCCTACCCCCTTCCCCCTACCGAGCTTGGGCCTTGTCTACGGGGGGCTGCTGGGGGGCACCCTGGGTAGTGTGCTTCGCCTGGTCCGTTGGGTCGCGGAGAAGGCGATGGCCAGATGAAGCGGCACGTTCACGGCCCGCTCAAAGCGACCTCACGGGTTTACCAGTTTTGATGGAACTGCCGTTGGCGGGATAACCGGTTCCGGGCGGACCGGGGGATGGCCCCTGTAGCCTCCCTTTAGGTCGAGTCGGTGTGGAAAGACGGAAAGGGAGGTTACGGGTCAAGGAGAGTACCGGTTTTACCGATCCTAATGGGGAACGAAAGGTTGGCTTGCGTCCCCTGCCTCATTAGGACCAAGTACCATGCAACCCGCCCCTTCCCAAATGCCGGGCACAGATAACGGTCCCGCCTTCGCCCGCCGGTTCCGGTTGGTCGTGGTTCTGGCCGGCCTCCTGGCGGGCCCCCTGGTCATCCTGGGGAGGGCGGAGCCGCCCGCCGCGGGCCAGCTGCCGGCCCCGGCCATGGCGCCGGTGCAAATCTTGCCTCCGACCTGCCCGCCGGACTGCCCGCCCGACCAACCCAAGCCCCCCCTGCCACCGGCACCGCAGAAGGCGCCGCGGCCACTCACAGGGCCGGATTCGGTCGGCTCTTTCCTCGACACCATCAGCAGCAACGACACGGCCTTCGAGGTCATCGTCGGACAGGGCCGCATCCTGACCCTGAAGGAAAGCCTCGGCGTGAAAGGGAAGGCGGCCCCGCTCATTGCGGTCGGCGACCCGAGTGTGGCCGAGTTCGCCGTGGTTAACGCCCGCCAGGTTCGAGTGACTGGGCTGCGGCTGGGCGTGACGGACCTGTCGATCACCACGTCGGACGGGCAGGTCTACAGTTTCGAGGTCCGCGTGGTCGCCGACCTGGACGTGCTGCGGGCGAAGCTGCGCTGCGTCTTCCCGACCGCCTCCTTGAAGCTGGGCGCCCTCCGCGACCACGTCATCGTGGAGGGGCAGGCCCGGGACGCCGCCCAGGTGACCCAGATCCTCGACACGATCCGGGCGTACCTGGCGTCGGTTCAAGTGGGGCAGCTCCGTCAGATCCGCGCAACCCAAGCGGCCCGGCCGAGTGATCGCCCCCCGGCGGCAGTCAGGCCGGGGGACGCGGACGCTCCCCCCGAGGCACTGGTCGGCCCGGAGCGGGCGCCGTCGCTCCAGGTCCAGGGCACGGTCGCCACCCCCCAGATCATCAACCTGCTGCGAGTGCCGGGACCGCAACAGGTCCTGCTCAAGGTGCGCGTCGCCGAACTGAACCGCTCCGGGCTGCGGGCGATCGGGGCCGACTTCCTGGCCGTCGATCCGGAGTCCGGCCTGATCGCCGGCACCCAGATCGGCGGGGCGACGATCTCGGCGATCGGCACCATCCAGGGGTTCACCCAGCGCGGCGGCATCCCCAGTACGCTCCCCGGGACCGAGACGACGGCGTTCGGCATCTTCCAGCCCGGGGACTTCCAGGTCTTCCTGCGGGCGCTGCGGCGGAACAACCTGCTGAAGATCCTGGCCGAGCCCAACCTGGTGGCGATGAGCGGGCACCAGGCGAACTTCCTCGCCGGCGGCGAGTTCCCCATCCCGGTCCCGCAGGTCGGGGCCAGCGGCGTCGCCCCGACGATCACGGTGACGTTCAAGCAGTTCGGCGTCCAGCTGGGGTTCGTCCCCTACATCCTGGACGGCGACGTCATCCGCCTGAGCGTGGACCCGGAGGTCAGCCAGCTTGACTTCGCCATCGCCACCACCCTGGTGGCCGGCGGCTCGCCGGTCCCCGGCCTCTCGACCCGAAAGGCCCACACGACGGTGGAGCTGCGCCAGGGCCAGACGCTGGCCATCGCCGGCCTGCTCCAGCTGACCATGGACGGGACCACCAGCCGCATCCCCATGCTGGGCGACCTGCCGATCCTGGGCCCGTTCTTCAGCAACACCACCGGCAGCCGCGTCGAGAAGGAGCTGGTCGTGTTGGTGACCCCCTACCTCATCGAGCCGATGAACGCCGGCCAGGTCCCGCCGACCCCCGGGGACGAGGTGAAGGGCCCCAACGACCTGGAGTTCTACCTGCTGGGGCGGCTCGAGGGCAAAACCGGCTACGACTTCCGCGCCACCACCGAGTACGACACCCTGCGCTGCCTGTTCAAGCTGCACAAGGACAACGTCTGCGGCCCCCACGGCTTCAGCGAGTGACCGGCCGGCCCCGGCGGGCCCGCGGTCGCACGGTCGAAGGAGAGTCCCATGCAGACGGGAGATCGACAAGGTTGGGGCGTCGCCGCCCTCCTCCTCGCGGCGGGCTCGGCGTTGGGGCAGGTGCCCTACCCGGGGCCGGCGGGGGAGGCGACCGGCCCGGTCATCAGCACGTACCAGCCCGCCGGGGCGGCGGCGACGTACTGGGCCGTGCCCCCAGGTTCGCAGGCGGTGGGTGTCCCGGCCTCAGCGGCCCAGGCCGTCCCGGAGCCGATCTCCGTCGCGCCGGGGCCGCAGATGCCCTCCCCCGGCCTGGGGCCGGTGCAGGCCCAACCGCCCGGGCCGGCGGCGTCGGGTGCGGCAGCCGGGAAGTCGTTCTGGCAGCGCTGCCAGCGGAGGTGGCAAGAGTGCTTCTGCGGCCTCCCCGAGGAGTTCCAGCAGCCGCCGCTGGGACACTCCGTCTACGCGAACTTCAAGACGCACGTGGAGAACGGCGAAGCCGCCCGGATGGCGCTTTACCGCTACGACTTCATCGAAGGGGGGTCCGCGCTCAACCCCCGCGGGCGGGAGCGGCTGGCCCAGATCGCGGAGTTGCTGCCGCGCAACTTCTTCCCGGTGGTCATTGAGCCGGCGGAAGGGCCCCCGGTCCTGAACGAGGCGCGGCGGCTGGCGGTGCTGGACGACCTGGGCCACGGACCCTTCCCGGTCCCACCCCAGCGGGTCGTGGTCGGCAACCCGTCGGCGATCGGCCTAAGCGGCCGGGAGGCCATGGTCATCTACCAGAACCTGATCTACCAGACGCAACAGCGGGGGTACGGGGGCCAGGCCGGTTCCACCTTCCCCGCCGGCGTGGGCCCGCTCGGGATCGGGACGGCAGGCGCCGGGGCCCCCGTGGGAGCCGCCGGGCCGGGGCCAGCAGGCGCCCCACCTGGGCCCTGAGCAGTTCCCGGGGTGAGGGGTGCGCAGCGTATCTCTATGCGGGGGGCCTATGAAGAGGAACACATTCGCCCGTGCGGGGGCTTTCGGGCTGGCCGTTGGCGCCGCCTGCTTCCTCGGGTGCCGACACCCCGGCGGCCCGGTCAGGAACGGCCTGCCGGTGGCCGGGGACATACCTCGCACGGAGTTGACCGCGCGGCAGACGGCCGACCTCCAGGTCGCCTACGCCCGCTCACTGGAGAAGCGGGGGGAAATGGACCAGGCCATGACCCGCTACCAGGAGGCGGTCAAGCAGGACCCCGAGCGCGGGGATGCGTGGCTACGCCTCGCCATCCTCCATGACCGCGCGGGCAAGGCCACCGAGTCGGCGGAAATGTACCGCAAGGCGATCGCCCTGCGGCCCGGCGACCCCGAGATTTTCTGCGACGTCGGCTACAGCTTCTACCTCCAGCAGCGGTGGGCCGAGGCGGAAATGAACCTCCGGCAGGCCCTCGCCCTCCGCCCGGACCACCCCCGGGCGAGGAACAACCTTGGTCTGCTCCTGGCCCGGACGGGACGCGACGGCGAGGCGCTGGCCGAGTTCCGCAAGGCCGGCTGCGCCGAGACCGACGCCCACGCCAACGTCGCCTTCGCCCTGACCCTCGAACGGCGCTGGCCCGAGGCGCGCCAGCACTACGGCCAGGCGCTGGCCGCGGACCCGACGTCCAAGGTGGCCCGGGGCGGCCTGGCCAGCCTGGAGGTGGTGTTGGCGAAGGCCACATCGGGCCCCGCCGAGCCGTCGGCGCGACCCGACGGCGGTGTCACCCAGGCGTCCTACCGGACGGCCGACCTGCCCGCCTCCCCCGAGGCTAGAAAGTGAATGGGGACCGCCCCCGGGACCTGGATCAACTACCATGAGTGACCGGGCCTTTCCCGCCCGGAGCCAGCCTCTCGGAGCAAGCCCGCGCATGGTAGTGGTCCTCATGGGCGTCTCGGGCTCGGGCAAGACGACGGTGGGGAAGGTGCTCGCCGCGAAGCTGGGCTGGGCGTTCGTCGAAGGCGACGACTACCACCCGCCCTCCAACGTCGAGAAAATGCGCGCGGGGACGCCGCTGACCGACGACGACCGGCGGCCCTGGCTCGCCGCACTTCGGGAGCGGGTGGACCAGGCCATCGCCGCCGGGGAGGACATCGTGCTGGCGTGCTCGGCGCTGAAGCATTCCTATCAGGATTACCTCGAACGGGACGACCCCACCCGCATCCACTACGTCTACCTTCACGGCACCGAGGAGCTGATCAAGGAGCGACTCGGCGGCCGCAAGGGGCACTTCATGAACCCCGGTCTGCTGCACAGCCAGTTCGAGACGTTGGAGCCTCCGACCGACGCGATCCGCGTTGAGGTGGCTGGGTCGCCCGACGAGGTCGCGGACGAGGTCCGGCGGAAGCTCGGGCTCTGAACTGATGGCGTCGGGCGCATAGTGCCGGTTTGGTGGGTCATCTTGGCCGCGCGAGGGACGCTCACCCGATGAACCGGGCCGGGGGACGCCGCCTCGCCCCCCGTTCGTCGCCCGGTTCCTCGACTCCTTCAGCCTGCCAAAGTAATGACAAAACGTCCGACAATATCCTTTTACTGGGTCCAGCGTTGAGGGCGCTACCTTACACAGGCCCGACCGTTAGGGAGGGCTCGCTTCGCCTGGGCGCGGCATTAAGCCCTCCCTGACGGTCGGGCCTGCGACCGGAGCATTCATAATGCTGGACCCAGTAGTTCATTGCGTCGGCTGCCGCACCGCTGGGTGCTTGAGTACCTCACTGTCGAGCCAGCGTAGAGAGGGAAGAGAAGGCGTTACCGGCTCCACAAACGCAAGCAAGCATGACCCGGCCCACAGAGCGACATCAACGGGGCGGTTGGCTCCTGGATGGCGGCGGGGCTCTGCCCGTCAAGGGTGTCGGATGAAGATCGACCTCACCGTCCGGAACTCATGTCGGCGACGGTCGCAGGATCAAAGCGGGCATGTCAGCGACGGGTTTCTACAACTGTTCTACAACTGCTCGCAGGATTTCGTAGGGGATTCTGAAGGGTCTACAACGCAGAACACCCAGGATTTTCAGGGGTGTTCGCTGTATGAAATACATTAGGAAACCAATGCTCTATCCCCTGAGCTACGGGCGCATCTGAAGGATCAACATAGGCGTCGGGTTCGCTCGCAACCCGCTCGCCCTCATTCCCGCGCGGTTCCACGCCCATGCCCCCACACCGCCGCCTCTTCCCCGTCGAGCCGCAGCGTCAGGCACTTCGCGCTGCCGCCGGACTTGATGAACTCGTCCAGCTCCACCGCCACCGGCGTGTAGCCCCAAGCCGCCAGGTCGGAGGACAACTTCGAGCAGCCGGCGTTGATGACCACCGCCTTGCCGACGACCACCGCGTTGCAGCCGAACCGCTGGGCGTCGGCCTCGCACACCTCCAGCAGCTTCGGGACGTGCGCCTGCAACACGCGCTGGCCGTAGGCGTCGAACGCGCCGGGGAAGTAGATCGCCTCGCCCGGCGCCAGCGGGCAGAAGCAGGTGTCGAGGTGGTAGAAGTACGGGTTGACCAGCTCGACCGGCAGCACCTGGACGTGAAGCGCCTGGCCGAGGTACTGGTGCCCCTGCACGTCGCTGCGGATGCGGTAGCCGGCGAACAGGCTCGGCCCGCAGAACAGGGCGTCGCCGGCCCCCTCGAAGTACGGCCCCTCCGGCAGCGTGTGGACGGCGAAGCCGTGCCCGGCGAACCAGGCGTCGAAGTGCGGCGTCTCGCGGGCGCGGACCTCGTGGCGGAAGCGGGAGCTATAGAACTGGTCACGGAAGACCAGCCCGGCGTTGGCGGTGAACACCAGGTCGGGCAGCCCCGGCTGCGGCGTCATCAGCTCGATCTTCACGCCCAACCCTAACAGGGTCTCGTAGAGCTTGCGCCACTGGGCGTGGGCGCGCTCGGGGGTGCTGCCGCGGTGCTTGCTCATCCACGGGTTGATCTCGTACTCGATGCCGTAGTAGTCGGGGCTGCACATCAGGATGCGTGGGACTCGCATGGTTGGGTCGCTCCGAATTGGGCCCTCGGATAGCGCCTTCGTCACTTGGCCAGCTCCGCCACCAGCGCCCGCAAGAACGGCTCGGCGTCGGTCACCACGCCGACGGTCTGGATGCTGCCGCGATCCGTCAGCTTCGTCACCGTCGAGGGGTTGATGTCCACGCAGGCCACCTTGACCCACGCCGGCAGCAGGTTGCCCGTGGCGATGGCGTGCAGCATCGTGGCGATCATCAGCGCGAAGCCGACGCCGTGGACGTGGTCGCGCATGACCCGCTGGGCCACGAGCACGTCGGTGATGACCTCCGGCAGCGGGCCGTCGTCGCGGATGCTGCCGGCGAGCACGAACGGGACCTTGTGCTTGACGCACTCGTACATGATGCCGCTCTTGAGCACGCCGCGCTCGACGGCGGTGCGGATGCCGCCGAGGCGGCGGATGGTGTTGATCGCCCGCAGGTGGTGCTCGTGGCCCTCCTCCGTCGGCAGGCCGTGGTCGGCCGAGATGCCCAGGCTGGTGCCGTACAGGCTCAGCTCGATGTCGTGCGTCGCCAGGGCGTTGCCGGAGAACAGCACGTTGAGGTAGCCCGTGCGGATCAGGGCGCAGATGTGCTCGACGCTGCCGGTGTGGACCACCGCCGGGCCGAGCACGGCGAGGACCTTCTCGCCGGCGTCGCGGGTGCGCTTCATCGCCTGGGCGATCTCGCGGACGGTCACGCCCTTGGGCTTCTCACTGGAGACGGGGCTGGCCATGAACTCGAACAGGCTGTGGCGGGCCTGTGGCTCGGCGGGGAAGACGCGCAGGCCCTGCCGGCCGACGACGAGGTGGTCGCCCTTGCGGACGTCGGTCATCGGCACGCAGCGGGCGGAGGTGCTGGCCGGATCGACCAGGATGCCGCAGTCCATCTCCTGGTCCTCGACGTCGATCCACTCGCCCCCCAGCCGGACCTGGGTGCGGTAGTTGGTGGTGCTGTAGAACCCCTCGGGGAAGGCCCCGTCCATGTCGGCCTCGACGCACTCGCAGTCGCGGGGGGAGACCGGCACGGCGCCGTGGTCGTGGATGCTGTCCAGGATGCGGCGGAGTACGTCGGGGCCGTCGGCGCGGACCTCGATGCGGGCGTGGCTGGGGTCGGCCTGGGTCAGCCCGACCTGGATGTCCTTGATCTCGTAGCTGCCGCCCTGGGTGAGGATCTCGTCGAGCACCTTGGGCAGCAGCAGCGAGTCGATGATGTGCCCCTGGATCTCGACCTCCTCGACGAACGCCGGCTTCGCCTGGCTGCTCATGGTGCTCTCCGGGTGGCGGGGGCGATTTCTCCTGCCGCATATTGTACGGACGCCGCCGCGGCCGTAGAATCCGCTGTCCCAGGAGGCCCCCCATGCCGGAAGAGACGATCATCCACACCGACGGCGCGTCGCGCGGCAACCCCGGCGCGGCGGCCTACGCCTACGTCATCGAGCGCGACGGCGAGACGGTCGAGGAGGCCGGCTGCCTCGGCACGATGACCAACAACCAGGCCGAGTACACGGCCCTGGTCAAGGCGCTGGAGCACGCCTTGCAGCTCGGCGCCGAGCGCGTCACCCTGCACAGCGACAGCGAGCTGATGGTCAAGCAGATGCGCGGCGAGTACAAGGTCAAGAACGAGGACCTGAAGGACCTCTACGACCAGGCCCGCCGGCTGGCGGCGCGGGTCCGGGGCGGCGTGACGTTCCGCCACGTCCGCCGCGAGATGAACAAGCGGGCCGACCAGCTCTGCAACGAGGCGCTCGACGGCAAGCGCGAGCTGACCGCCGAGCAGCTCATCGCCCAGCACGTGGCGAAGTCCCCGACATCCCTTCGGGACGAGGCGATCGACTGCCTGGCGAAGGCCGGGGTGAAGCCGTCGGCGGAGGCGGTGTGGAAGCAGCTCGCCGGGCTTCTGGAGCGGCACGGCCTGCGGCTGCCCGCGGGGTCGCGCTGACCGACTCATCGGGCCAGCCACCGCAGGGCCCCCCAGACGAACAGCAGCAGCTCGACCGCGAGCAGCCCGGCGAACGCGACCAGCCACACCAGCGCGGCGGCGCGCCAGCCGGGGCTGGGTGGCGGCGCCTCTTCCGGAGGCGCCGCGGGTCGGTGTGGGGTCCCCGGGCTCATCACATGAACCGCCGGCGGATGTCCAGCCAGAAGACGAACACCATGAGCGACAGGATGATCGCCAGCCCCATGTAGGTGGCGGCGATCCGCACCGCCTCCGAGGC
Source organism: Gemmataceae bacterium (assembly GCA_046350195.1). GTDB lineage: Bacteria > Planctomycetota > Planctomycetia > Gemmatales > Gemmataceae > CALDUY01. The sequence goes on along the minus strand of JAXMAW010000008.1, from coordinate 84,425 downwards.
CGGCCGGCCGCGCAGCTTCTCGTAGACCAAAAAGACCATGTGCCCGCCGTCGAGCACCGGGATCGGCAGGAAGTTCACCACCGCCAGGTTGATGCTGATGATGCCCAGGAACATCATCAGCTCCGCGGCGCTCTCGCCGGCCGCCCCGATCGCCTGGGCGCCGATCTCGATCGGCCCGCCGAGGCTCTTGGCCGAGATCCGCCCCGTCAGCAGGCGCTGGAGGTTGCGGTAGATCTGCTGGATGAACGACGTCGTCCGCTCCACCCCGTAGCCCAGGGCCTCGACGAAGTTGGCGGCCTTGTGCCTGCGGCGGTCCACGTCGAAGATCAGCCCGCGCTCGGCCAGCGGCCAGGTCGTGTCGGGCACCGCCTCGATCCCCTTCTCGTCGGCCTTGCCCGGCGGCGGCGACTTGCGTACGCCGACGGCGCGCAGGGTGCTGGTCAGCCAGCCGGCGTCCTCGCTCTGCTCGCGCGGCGGTAGCTCCAGTTCCTCGGTGGCGCTGTCCACGACCCGCTTCACCTTCACCCGGACGACCGGCGCGTCGGCCCGCTGGAGGAACCAGACGTAGTGGGCCCACTGGTCGTACACCTCCTTGTCGCCGCGCCTGGAGGCCATCTCGTACCAGCGGGTCCAGCCCCAGTCACCCTTCGCGTTGCGCTCGCGGAAGCTGATCTCCTGAACGACGTCACCCGGCTTGAGCCCGGCGCGGTCGGCCGGGCTGCCCGGCTCGACGCTGACCACGGTGCTCTCGACCCAGTAGGCGACGCCCAGCTGTGGGATCGACGTCGGCGCCGCCGGGTTGACCGGGGCCTCGTCGGCCGACGACCAGCTGGCGTCCCACTTCATCGGCGGCAGCGTCCGCTCCTTGCGGGCGTTGTGGTTGACCGGGCCACGCACCTTGAGCACGACGCGGTAGGTCTCGCCCCTGGGGTCCAGCTCGGCCATGCGCCGCTCCAGCTCGAACGGCAGCCGGACGGGGTCCATGGCCCTCTCGTCGAGCACGACGGTCGGCTTGCCGTCGGCGACGAGCGAGGCGCCGACAATCTCGTCGGCGTCGGGCCCGGCCTTCAGCCCGGCCTCCTCGGCCGGCGAGCCCTGGCGGACCATGGCGACCTTGCCCATGTTCATGCGCAGCCCCAGCGAGACGTGTAACGCCGGCGGCACCAGGACGTTGACCTCCTGGCCGTCGGCCTGGCGACGCACCTGCAACACCATCGGCTTGCCGGCCAGCGCCGCCATCCGGGTGCGCAGGGCGAACGGGTCGGAGTCCTGGCGATTGGGGTCGCCCATGGAGTAGTCCGGCAGGGGGATGACGTGGAACGGCCGGTCCGGCGTGGCCGGGTCGGTCGTCCCCACGACCAGGTCACCGAACTCGAACCCGACCGCGGGGCCGGTGAACGTGCCCTTCTTACCCGGCCCGGTCACCTCGAACGTCATCGGCTCCGAGCCGGCCTGGCGCATCCGCCGGCACAGCTCCACCCAGCCGGCCTCGCCGGTCGGCAGCGGCGTGACGGCGTTGCCCTTGGCCGGGTCGGTCGCCGCCACCACCGTGTCGTCCGGGCCGACGGGGATGACCCGCGCCGCGGCGGCGGCGCTGCCGGGGCGGCCGGCGGCCCCGCCGACCTGCGGGCCGTACTTGGCCGGCAAAAGCCGGGTGACGCTGGCGGGGGAGACGCCGATGACGGGGTGGTTGTTGTTGGCGTCGCGGAGCGGCTCGATGTCGCGGCGGTGGGTCTTGCCCTCGGCGTCCTGGAAGGTGAACGTCAGAGGCTGGCCGGCCGGCGACAGGGCGACGGCGACGCGCATCTCGTCGAAGCCGGGGATCGGCCTGTCGTCGATCTGGGTCAGCCGCCAGCCCGGGCGGACGCCGGCCTCCCAGGGCGCGCGAGCCGGACTCGGTGCGCCAGATGATCGCCGGCGGTCGCTCGACGCCGAGGTAGAGGTAGACCAGGATGAAGCAAAGTGCCCCGAACAGGACGTTCATGATGACGCCGGCCGAGATGATGAGCATCCGCTGGCCGACGGTCTTGTTCTTGAACGAGCGGGGGTAGTCCTCGTCCTCGTCGGCCTCGGGCCCCTCGCCGACCATGTTGACGTAGCCGCCCAGCGGTAACAGCGCGAGCTTGTAGGTGGTCTCGCCGCGGGTGAAGCTACAGCCGGGGACGGCGGGGCCGAAGCCGATGGAAAACGTCAGGACGTGGACGTCACACCACTTGGCGGCGAGGAAGTGGCCCAGCTCGTGGATGAAGATGACGAACCCCAGGCCGATCAGGGCGACGGCGATGGACAGGAGGATGTCAGGCCCGTAGCGGGTGTAGACGAAGGCGGTCCCCAGGGCGAAGAAGATCAGCCAGGGCCCGTTCTGGCTGAGCCAGGCGCGGGCGGAGACGGGCTGCGGCGCGGCGTGGGGAACGGCGGCGTCGAGTGGGCCGTCGCCGGTCACGTGGTCCGCACGGTCCTGGGGGTTCGGCTGATCCAACGGCGTACCTCCTGTCTGGCCCAGCGGTCCTGCGCGGCCAGCTCGGCCAGCGTCGGCGTGGGGTCGAAGTCGTGGTGGTCCAGGGCGGCGCGGCAGGCCCTTGGGATGTCGAGGAACGGCATCTCGCCGCCGAGGAACCCGGCGACGGCGGCCTCGTTGGCGGCGTTGAGGACGGCCCCGCAGGTGCCGCCGCGCCTCGCCACCTCGTACCCCAATTGTAGCGAGGGGAACGTCTCCAGGTCGGGCGGCTCGAAGTCCCAGGCGCGGAGCTGGCGCCAGTCGAGCTTGCGGGCGGGGCCGGCGAGGCGGTCGGGGTAAGTCAGCGCGTACTGGATCGGCAGGCGCATGTCGGGCGGGGACAGCTGGGCGAGGACGGCGCCGTCGCGGAACTCGACGAACGAGTGGATGACCGACTGCGGGTGGATGACGACGTCGATGCGGTCGGGTTCCAGGCCGAACAGCCAGCGGGCCTCGATGACCTCCAGGGCCTTGTTCATCAGCGTGGCGGAGTCGATGGTGATCTTCCGGCCCATGCTCCAGGTGGGGTGGCGGAGGGCCTGCTCGACGGTGACGAGGGCCAGCTCGTGGCGCGTCTTGCCGCGGAACGGCCCGCCGCTGCCGGTGAGCACGACGCGCTCGACCTCGCTCAGGGGACTGCCGGCCAGGGCCTGGAAGATGGCGCTGTGCTCGCTGTCCACGGGGAGGAGCTTCCCGCCCTTGCGGGCGGCCAGCTCGGTGACGAGGGCGCCGGCGAGGACGAGCGTCTCCTTGTTGGCGACGGCGACGGTCTTGCCGGCTTCGAGGGCGGCCCAGGTGCCTTCGAGCCCGGCGGCGCCGACGATGGCGGTGACGACGGTATCGACGTCGTCGGCCTGGGCCATGCGGGCGAGGCCGGCGGGCCCGCGAAGTAGCTCGCAGCCGGGGGGCAAGCGATCGGGGTCGAGGGCGGCGTCGGGGGCGGTGAGGCAGACGTAGCGGGGGCGAAAGTGGTGGGCCTGTTCGAGCAGCAGGTCGAGGCGCGAGTGGGCGCTGAGGCCGACGACCCGGAGGCGGTGCGGCAGGTGGTCGGCGACGTCGAGGGTGCTGGTGCCGATGGAGCCGGTCGAGCCGAGGACCGCGACGCGCCGGGCCGGCGTGGGGGTCGGGTTGAGAGGGACGTCCGTGGTCACAGTCCTCACCGGGAGGGGGTCAAGTCGTCCATGGCGATGATGCCGGGCATTGTAGCTGGCTGCGGCCGGGCGTCGCAAGCCGTGTCCGGGCCGGGGCGCCGGGTGGTGCTCCGGTCGTGGGACAGGCAGCCTTGCCTGTCCGGGTTGTCGCGGAAGGACAACCAGGGATGCTTGTCCTACGAACGGTCGTTGGCCGCGCACCGGTCCGACGGTGGGCGGCCCGCCTCGGGCTGGTTGACCAGGCGGATGGTCTCCGACTCGGACAGCGATACGGCCGGATCGGCACTGGGTGGCTTCGCCCCCGGCCGTTTGGACCGTTTGTTGACGGGGGCCGCGGCCTCCTCTTCCTTCTGCTTGTTGATGCCGGCCAACAGATCATCGGCGAAGCGCTAGCCGCGAGCGGGCACATGACGCGAGCCATGCCCGGGGATGACGTCCCAGAGCTTCAGGGGTGGATTTCGGGGCTTCACCGTGTGCCGACGCGGTTACCTCAAGGTGGGGCGCGGAGGCCGGCGCCGCGCCAAGGCGCATTCTCCCACAACCGCGCGAGGCGGCGCATGGCAATATCGCGGGCTCTCGCCGCCGCCATGGCCTATGCCCTCTGCCGCGGCGGGGCGAATCGGCGCGAGGATTGACCACGGGCCGAAGAGGGGGTTAGCCTAGCCAGTCGTGCGGCGGGCGCGGTTAAGCGACGAGGGCATCGTCGCGTTACTGGGTCCAGCAGTATGCGGAATGCTCCGGTCGCGGGCCCGACCGTCAGGAGGGCTTGTCTACGCCCAGGCGAAGCGAGCCCTCCTAACGGTCGGGCCTGTGTAAGGTGGCGCTCTCAACGCTGGACCCAGTAGACCGCATCGCTTTCTCTCGCGCCTGGACGGAAGGCGGCCGACATGTGCACGCTTGACCGGAGATCGGCGGGCCGCCAGTCAGCATGGCACTGGGCTGTTTGTTTTCCGGCTGCACAGCGACCGCGCTCCCGCTTTAACCAGGGCGGGGGACCGCCTGCTCGTCTTTGCCGCGACGATGGCGGGGCCGTTCTGTGCTCACGCCCTCCTTGGTGCGGTCGATTTTAGTCATTCACCGATCGCGATCTGGCAGGCGCTCGGCGTTTTATCCATTCCACTAATTGTAGCCCATCCGGTTAAGCCGTCGGTCGTCACTGCCTTCATCAGCGCAGTCGGGCTAGCATTCTGGTTTTGGGCGGGGTTCATCTCGGTCATTTATTGTTTCTATGCCGGTTAATCAGATCAACGCAGCCTTGGTTCGCTGCCAGGATCATGAAGGCGTCACGGCCGGGAAGATGCCGGATAGTGTACTGTGGCACTCGCAGGAGTACTGGCTGGGGTGAGAAGCCGAACCAGATAGTGTGTCCAGGCGGCCCCCTGCCGACCGCCCGCGCCCGCCGTAGGATGAGGCCGAGGAGACCCGGGCGCGCCGCCGGGATCGCCTCTTGCTGGACGAAGCCGGCGCCTGACGCAGAGGAACCCCGCGGATGGCCGTGACGACACCCCCCTGGTTGACGCAGCGCGGCGGCGAGCTGCGCCTGAGCAAGGACGGCGAGTCGGCCTGCGTCTACGTCGCCGGCCAGCCGCAGTACCTTCTGGTGCCGGTGCCGGCCAAGGGCCGCCACTCCTGCCGCGTCAGCGAGACCGTCAACGGCCGCCGGCTCGAAAGCGCGAAGACCTACGCCACGGCGGCGGAGGCGCTGCTGGGCGGGCTCGACGACCTCCGCGAACGGCTAGGCTGGTGAGCGTCAGCGCCGGTTTTCATCCAGCTTCAGCTCGACCTCCGGCGGCTTGGGGTGCAGGATGAGCCGGCGGATGGCGAACTGGCCCGCCTTGTAGACGATGAACAGGCCCATCACCGACGTGTACACCTTCATCCCCAGGCTGCCGAGGAAGTCGTACCAGACGTCGCCGAACGTGCTTCGGTCCACGCTCACCCACAGGTACGCCAGCCCGCCCAGGATCGCCAGCACCAGCAGCGCGGACAGGATGCCCGGCATCAGCCAGAGGGTGATGTCGAACCCGGTGACGTGCTGCACCTTCCGCGTCCGCGCCCGGTTCCGGGTGACCGTGTCGTAGCCGCAGGTCAGGCAGATGCGGTCGTCCTCGCCGATCGCGTTGGCGCACTCGGGGCAGCGGCGGCCGATGTACTCCTCCTTCATGGAGAACGCGGCCGTGTCGGCGCTGAACGGGTCGTCGGCCTTCTTGGCCTTGGGGGCCGGCTTGGCCTTCTCCCCCTTCGGGGCCTTGTCCCGGGCCGGCCGGGCGCGGTCCGAGTCGGCATCGTCGTCGTCCTCCGGGCGGGCGACGAACGTGGCGTCGCAGGCGCTGCACCGCACCTTCTTCCCTTCCGCCTGGCTGGGCACCTTCAGGAGCTTGTCGCATTCCGGGCAGGTAATCGTGATTGTGCTGGCCATTCGGGTACGCTCGCCGGTCTCCGTGTTCACCCCGTCAACTCTTTAACATACTCCCCCTCGGGGGGGAGAAGCAAGGACCTACCCTCGACGCCTCGCTACTCTGTACAGGGAGGGGAAGCCATCTGGCGAGGAGCCTTGACATGCGGATCGACATCCTTCCCGACGCGGCCGCGGTCGCGCGCCAGGCGGCGGTGCTCGTCGCCGCCGCCGCCCGCGCCGCGGTGGCGGCGCGCGGGCGGTTCCTGCTCGCGGTCTCCGGCGGGCACACGCCCTGGCAGATGCTCCGCGCGCTGGCCGCCGAGGACGTGCCGTGGGCCGCGACCCACCTGTTCCAGATCGACGAGCGGGTCGCCCCGGCCGGCCATCCCGACCGCAACCTGACGCACCTGCGCGAGAGCCTGCTGGCGACCGCGCCCCTGCCCGAGTCGAACCTGCACGCCATGCCCGTCGAGGAGCCCGACCTCGACGCCGCCGCCCGGCGTTACGCCGATACGCTGGCGGCCGTCGCCGGGTCGCCGGCGGTGCTCGACCTGGCCCACCTCGGCCTCGGCCCCGACGGGCACACCGCGTCGCTGGTGCCCGGCGACCCGGTGCTCGACGTGGCCGACCGCGACGTCGCCGTGACCGGGCCTTACCAGGGCCGCCGGCGGATGACACTCACCTACCCCACCCGCAACCGCGCCCGGCAGGTGCTCTGGCTGGTGACCGGCGACGGCAAGGCCGGCGTGCTCCGCCGGCTGCTCGACGCCGACCCCTCCATCCCCGCCGGCCGCGTGCGCCAGGGCGACGCGGTCGTCCTCACCGACCGCGCCCCCGAACCGAGGTGACCGATGCGACCGCTCACGCTCCTGCTCCTGGCGGCGCTGCCGGCGTCGGCGGGCACCATCGTCACCCTCGTCGGCACGGGGAAGGCGGGCTACTCCGGAGACCGCGGCCCGGCGGCCGAGGCGCAGCTCAACCAGCCGTTCCACGTCCACCTCGACGGCAAGGGCGGCCTGCTCGTGGCCGAGGCGTTCAACCACTGCGTCCGCAGGATCGACCTGGCCACCGGCCGGATCACCACCGTGGCCGGCACCGGGAAAAAGGGCTACCCGGAGACGGCGGCTCGGCGACCAAGGCGACCTTCAAGAGCCTTATGCGGTCGTCACCTCCCGGAGGGCGACCTGTTCATCGCCGACCGGCTCAACGCCTGCGTCCGCCGGGTGGACGGCAAGACCGGCGTGGTGACGACCGTGGCCGGGACCAGCAGGAGCGGGCTACCCGGCGACGGCGGCCCGGGCGCCGCGCTCCAATCCCGTCGAGCCGAACGGACTGCTTCCTCGACGGGGCCGGTGGCCTGCTGATCGCCGACGTCGCCGACTGGCGCATCCGCCGGCTCGACCTGGAAGACCGGGTCATCACCACCTCGCCGGCATCGGGCCGAAGAAGGGCGCCCGGCGCGGTCGGAGAAGGGCGACGGCGGCCGGCGGCGAAGGCGATCGTCTACGGCGCTCGCCGCTGGTGTCGATGGGGCCGGCAACGCCTACATCTGCGAGCCGCGAGGGCAATTGCGTCCGTCGGGTGGACCCTATGGGCGTCATCACCACCGTGGCGGGGACCGGCGAGAAGGGCAACGTTGACGCCGGCCGCGACGGCGACGTTCAACGGCCCCAAGGCGGTCCGCTGCGACTCGGCCGGAGACGTCTTCGTCGTCGATACCGAGAACCACCTGGTGCGCAAGATCGACGTCAAGGCGGGCAGGTATCCACGGTCGCCGCGGCCGCCGCGGGCCGGGCGGGGACGGCGGCGACGCGCGAACGGCCGGGCTGGACTGGCCGCACGGCTGCGTCCTCGACGACAAGGGCGTGCTGTACATCGCCGACAGCGACAACCACCGCGTCCGCCGGGTGCGGCCGTGAGAGGTTATTTCTTCGCCGGGATCACCCAGGCACACCAGCCGATCCCGGCCGCGCACGTACAGCAGGCCGTGGACACAATCAGCGCCGCCCAGCACGGCTCCTCCAGCAGCGGCCGGCCGTCGTCGCCCTTGAGCAGGACCGCTGACACTGTACTTGTTCGGGGTCACCTCTCAGCAGCCGCAACCAGCCGTCCTCGCCCAGGCAGACGAAGTGCCCGTCAATCAGCAGTGCAGCGACGACCGCGTCAGGCCCGGCTCGCGCCACGTCACCTTGCCCGGTGGCCACCGGACGCAAGCGTACCTCCGCCTCGTTCGTGTGCCGGCCGCTCGAGCCGTAGGCGTAGCCGTCCACGTGATCGGCGTCATCCAGTGGGCTTCAGACTTTCTGCCCGGCTTAAGCGCGCGGTCGGTCCACACTTCCTTCACGGGGCGCCGCCCTTCACTTCCAGCAGTGTTGCCGACCTCGTAGCACTCATCAGCAACACCCGGTCGCCGACGACGATGCCGGGGTTGCTGGCGTTGACGCTCTCCAGCAGCGACGACCGCCAGGGGTAGTGGAAGTCGATCTTGCCCGTGGCCGGGTCGAGCCCCAGCAGCCCGCCGCGGGTGAAGAACAGGCCGTACCGCCTCCTGCCGATCGTCGCCACGACCGGCGAGGCGCGGTAGCTGGCCAGCTCGTCGCCGACCCTGTACTTCACCTTGCCGGTGTGCTTGTCGAAGGCGACCACGGCCGAGCCGTTGCCCCTGAGGTCCTCGAAAGGGATGCGGTCGCTCCCCTCGAAGGCTGCCGCCGACCATCACCAGCAACAGGTCGCCCTCGACGACCGGCGTGCTGCCGACGCCGAAGAAGTTCTGCACGACGCCGAACTCGGCCTTCGTGTCCACCTTCCAGACGGGCTTGCCGTCGGCCGCCGAGACGCAGTGGAGCATCCCCTCGGCGCCGTAGGTGTAGACGCGGTCGCCGTCGATGACCGGGCAGCAGCCGCGGGCCGCCGTTGTAGCCGAAGTGGTCGCGGTAGTCGGTCGGGTACTCGAACGTCCACAGCGTCTGGGCTGTCCGGCGGTCCACGCCCGCAGCCGGGCGCGGTTGCGGACGCGGTCGAAGACGAACAGCCGGCCGCGGCTGACCGACGGCATGGCGTAGCCGATGCCCAGTTCCTTCTGCCAGACCATCCTCGGCCCGGCCTTGGGCCAGGGGTGAGGATGCTCCCTTTTCGGCGCGAGACGCTGTCGCCGGTCGGGCCGAGGAATCGCGGCCAGTCGTCGCCGGCCTTGGTGAATGGCCAGGTCGGGCAGGTTGCCCTCGACGGGCGCGGGCGCGGAGCAACTGGCGAGGGCGAGGCTGGCGAGCAGGGCAACGGACGCATCGCACGGACTCCGTCGTGGGCGGTGTTACTCTACCCCGGGCGGCGATAGAATCAGCTTTTCACGTACTCCCTTCTGCTCGAAGGAGGAGACGCCGCGCTCATGTCCCGCGCCGAACTGTCGCGCCACCGTCGCACCAAGATCGTCGCCACCGTCGGCCCGGCCTCCCGCGAGCCGGCCGTGATCGAGCAGCTGATCCGCGCCGGGGTCAACGTGTTCCGCCTGGAAACCTGTCGCACGGCAGCCACGACGAGCACCAGAACCACGCCCGCATCTGGCGTGGCCGCCGCCAGCCTCGGCGAGCCGGTCGCCGTCCTCGCCGACTCCAGGGCCCGAAGGTCCGCGTTGGCAAGTTCGCCGGCGGCTCGGTCACGCTGACCGCCGGCGGGGCTGTCACCGTCACCACCCGCGACGGGCTCGGCGGGCCGGCCGATCCTTGTCGCAGTACGCCGCGTTGCCCGCGACGTCCGGCCGGGCGACCGCATCCTCCTCGACGACGGCCTGCTGGTTTCCATGTCCTCTCCACCGACGGCACCGACGCCCGCTGCGAGGTGCTCACCGGCGGGCTGCTCAAGGACCGCAAGGGGATGAACCTGCCCGGTGTGGCCGTGTCGTCGCCGGCGCTGACCGAAAAGGACCGCCTCGACGCCGCCTTCGCCCTCGGCCTGGGCGTGGACTTCCTGGCCCTGTCGTTCGTCCGCCGGCCGTGGGACGTGACCGATCTCAAGGCGCTGATTTCGTCCCAGGGCAAGGCGACGCCGGTCATCGCCAAGATCGAGAAGCCCGAGGCGATGAGCTGCCTCGACGAGATCCTCGCCGAGTCGGACGGGTTCATGGTGGCGCGCGGCGACCTGGGCGTGGAGATGCCGCCCGAGGCGGTGCCGATCGTCCAGCGCGAGCTGGTCGAGTTGCGCCGGCTGGCCGGCAAGCCGGTCATCGTCGCCACGCAGATGCTGGAGTCGATGGTGAGCAGCCCCTGGCCGACGCGGGCCGAGGTGACGGACGTCTCGGCCGCGGTCTTCCTCGGCGCCGACGCGGTGATGCTCTCCGCGGAGACGGCGGCGGGCGCCTACCCGGTCAAGGCGGTGGAGATGATGGACCGCGTCGCCCGGCAGGTCGAGACCTGGCAGTCCCTCGACACGGCGTTCCGCTCGATCACCGAGGACGAGAAGGAGCTTCCCCCGCCCTTGCCGGTGCGGCTGGCCCTGGCCCGCTCGACGGCCCAGCTGTCGCGCGACCTCCGCGTCCGGGCCGTCACCGTGCGGACCAAGCACGGCACCTCGGCGGGGGTCGTCAGCGCGACCCGGCCGGCGGCGCCGATCGTGGCGCTGACCTGCGACGAGGCGGTGGCGCGGCGGCTGGCGTTGTCCTGGGGCGTCGTGCCGCGCCTGCTGTGCGAGGAGGAGTTCGCCCAGCCGACCGACGCCGCCCGCCGTCAGGCGCTCGGGCTTGGGCTTGCGGACCCCGGCGAGGTGATCCTGCTGCTGTCCGGGTTCGGCAAGAACGAGCCGATGCTCGCGGTGCTGACGGTCTGACGCGAAAACTTCCTCTTGTTCCTCGGCGGGGCCGTCGCTATTCACCGCCCTCGACGTCGCTGACGCCCGCGGCGGGCGGCGGCGAGGAGGGCGGCCCCGACGCCGGCCAGGGCGAGGGCTCCGGGCTCCGGCACCTGGGAGACGATCGCCTCGACCTTCACCGTGGCCTTGGCGCTGATGCTGCCGGAGTTGACCGAGCCGGGGATGCCCGGAGGGGTGTAGCCGTCCATCGTCACCGTGTAGGAGTTCACGCCGAGAACGACCGTCTGCGTCACCTGCCCGGTGAACGTGTTGCGCAGGTAGCTGCTCTGGGCGGACAGCCAGCCGTCGATGTGGCCGGTGAATGTCAGCGCGGCGGACTCGTGGGAGGCGACGTCGGTGAGGGTGAGGGTGAGGCCGTAGGACTTGTTGGTGAAGACGTCCTTGCTATCGACGGTCGCGGTGCTGTAGGTCTTCAGGTTGGTGGCGACGATGTTGGAGTCGCCGACGGCCCGCTTGGAACTCTCGTCGGTGAGGGTGATGTAGCCGGTGCCGGGCGCGTCGGCGGTGATCCGTTCCGGGGAGCGGGACCAGTTGTACATCCACGGGATCAGGTCGGCGCGCGCCTCCGCGAGAGGCAGCAACAGGACGAAGGTCACCCAGAGGAGGGTGCGCGGGGAGTGGGTCATCGCGTGGCTCCTGAGAATCGCTCGAAGGGCCGCCCGATGGTGCGCGAGAGGGAGTCGAGGGGTGGCTGTTCCGATCCATCCGGGGCGGGCGTAGTCTAAGCCAGCCGGCGAGCCGGTGTCAACCAAGGATTGCTGGACACGGCGGCGCCCAGACGGTACAACTCTCGCCCCGCGGCGGCGGCGCGGGCGGGGCGAGATGGCGAATCCGGAAGAGGCAGTGTGAGTGAGGGGGAAGGGGTGGCGGGCGGGGGGTGTCAAAGCCTCCCGCCCGCCTTTTTCACACCAGCCAGCGCAGCGCCGCGAACGCGGCGGCGGCGAACGCGGCCAGCCCTGCCAGGACCAGGATCGTGCTCAGCGCCGACAGCCCGGGGGAGAGCACGGCCGTGGCGCTGCCCGGCGGCGGGCAGACCACTCCGGGGTACGGCGGCCGCCACGGCTCGGCGGCCTCGGGCGTCACCAGCCGCGCCCGGCTCTGGTAGAAGGCGTAGGCGACGGCGAGCAGAAGCAGCCCCGCCGCCGCGAGGACGGGCCAGGCCGGCAAATCCTTGTTCGGCACGACTTTCTGCCACGTCTCCACGCCCCCCAGGGCGACGGCGAGGGTGTTGTTCAAAAAGTGCAGCAGCATCGGCACCAGGAGCGAGCGGGAGGTAAGGTAGGCGTAGTGCATGACGACGCCCAGGACCATCGCCATGCACCCTTGCACCGGGTCGAGGTGGATCGCCCCGAACAAGAACGACGTGCCGAGCACGCCCAGGACGTAACCGTGCTTGCCGACGATGCCCCGGCCGAGGAAGGCGCGGCACCAGAACTCCTCGCTGAACGCCGGCAGGACGCCGATGATCGCCGCCGCGATGACCATGGCCGGGCCGGTCATCCCCTCCAGGTCGCCCATGACCATCTTCAGCAAGCTGGGGAAGCCGAGCAACTCGCCGAAGAAGTAGGTGCTGGCGCTGGCCAGGACCATGAACGCCGGCACGATGGCGAACGTGAGCAGGACGTGGCCGGCGCTCGGCGGCCGCAGGGCGACCTGGCGGTGCCAGTCGCGGCCGGCGAGGATGCGGAGGCAGACCAGGGACAGGGCGAACAGCAGCAGGTGGGCGATCACCAGCCCGAGGCCCATGGCGATGAGGATGACCGGGTTCTGCATCATCCCAGCCGCGTCCTGCATCGCCTCCGGCGGGACCAACCTGGGGAACAGCAGCGTGACGCCTAGCAAGATGACGATGATGACGGCGGCGGCGGGCACCTGTGTCAGCAGCAGCGAACCAACCGACCAGAGGAGGCCCCACCAAAAGTTGGGGTGCAGCGGGAAGCCCTTCGGCTTCGGCGGCGGGGGAGGCGAGGCCGGCTCGTCCGGGTAGGCCGGTTGGGCGTCGAGGATGTTCGTTGACATGAACGGACCCGCGAGAGTTTAGTAGTTGATCCAGCCGCGCGACTCCATCCAATTGTAGATCCAAGGATGGCGCCACGGGTTCCAGAACTGGTAACTCATCGACAGGATGCTCAGCGCGAGTAGCAGAAGCGCGAAGCCGCGGCCGGCCCGGCTGGGGGCCAGAACGTCGAGGATCGGCAACAGGCACAGAAGCCAAAGGGGCGTCAGCCACATCAGCCAGCGCGGGCCGTTGCTCCAGCCGCCGTAGTTGTCGGTGCGGGCGATGTAGAACGCGATCACCACCGCCGAGACGAGGAGCGTTAATAGCGCGACCAGACGAGCGAGCGGCTCGGGGCGAGCGGGGGGCGGGCGCCCCCCGTTTGCGCCGGGGAAACCGGGGGTCCCCCCCCCGCTCGCCAGACCGATTAGCATCCCCGGCATAGCCATCAACATGATTGGTGTCAGGGAGAACCAGCCGTGGTGGCCGATCAGCAGGTGGAAGGCGTAGTCCGCCTTCGACTCGCCGTTGCGGCCGGCGTAGTCGATGCCCGGCTTGGTCTGGCCCGGCGGGAGCCAGTGGCTGCCCTCGTAGTGGTACCACTCGGTCCCGAACTTGGCGTAGACCGGCTCATAGTCACCGAACTGCCAGTAGTTCAGGCCCAGCATGAGGCCCGTCAGCAAGACGGGGCCAGGGAGAAAGTACATCAGCGTCCGGCCGGGGAAGCGGTAGAGCAAGTACACGCCCAGCCCGCCGGCCAGGGCGGCGGCGGGCAGTTCGTTGCAGGCGGCGAACCCCGCCGCCAGGCCGTGCCGCCAGCCACAGGGAGCGGCCGCCGGTCTCCAGCGCACGCACCGCGGCGTGGGCTGCCGGGTGACCGCGGCGGCGGCGGTCGCCACCGTGTGGTTGTTGAACGAGATGAGAAACGGCGTCACCAGCGTGGCGAACCCGCCGGCGGCGACGACGAAGTAGCGCGACCAGTCGGTACGGCCCAGCCGCTCCGCCAGGTCAGCCAGCACCCAGAGGTAGATCCCCAGTGGCACGACGTTCAGGGACACCAGGATCAGCGGGATGACCAGCCACCGGTCCTCGACGATCGACCAGCCGAACAGGCGCTTCAGGAGCCAGTACTCGCCGGCGGCGATCACCGTCAACAGCGGCGGCTTGGTCGAGTAGAACTCCTGACGTTGGGGGTGAAGCACCTTATCGACGCTGCCCCAGCCGTCCTCGAAGATGATGCCCTTGTCGCGCTGCGCAAGAGGCACCGGGCGGCCCTCGGCGGCCGTGGCCGGGCCGCGCCGGCCGACGACGAAGGTGCCCTCGTCCACCAGCGCCCGGACCGTCGCCCAGCGCGAGCGGTCGTTGGAGCTGAACGTCGGCCAGGGCTCGGGCCGGGCCCTGGGCCAGGCCGGGCGCGGCGTGGCCTTGTCGTCGTCGCGGCGGTGGACGCTGGGCTCGTTGACGCGCTCCGCCGACGCCAGCCGGCCGAGCGTCAGCCCGGCGGCGAGGGTGATCAGCAGGCCGTAGACCAGCCGGCGGGCCTCGGGCGTCGGTTCAGGAGGCGGCGTCATGGTGGGTCGGGGGCAGGGGGGTGGGGACGGGCAGGCCGTCGGCCCGCGATCGGGTCGCTGGCGGCGTCTCCTCGACGACGCTGTAGGTGTCCTCCTCCTTGCCCTGGTAGGCGGTGATCAACTCGGCCAGGAAGCCGATCGACATCATCTGCGCCCCCAGAAGGAGCGCCGCCAGGGAGTAGTTCAAGAGCGGGCGGTTGTGCAACGGCTCGAACAGGTCGGGGCGCCACAGGCGGATGACCCAGATCAGGGCCAGGTACAGCAGGCCGAGGCTTCCCACCAGGAAGCCCAGAAGCCCAAGCGTGCCGAGCAGGTGCTGGGGCCGCCGGCCGAACCCGGTGAGGAACTTGACCGTCAAGAGGTCGAGGAAGCCCTTGACGAAGCGGCGGACGCCGTACTTGGACGAGCCGTAGCGGCGCGGGCGGTGGTTGATCTCGATCTCGCCGACCTTGAACCCGCGGGCCTCGGCCAGGACGGGGATGAAGCGGTGCAGCTCGCCGTAGAGGCGGACCTCGCGGAAGACCTCGGCGCGGTAGGCCTTCATGCCGCAGTTGTGGTCGTGCAGCCTCACGCCGGTCATCCAGCCGACCATGCGGTTGAACACCCGGCTGGGCAGGACCTTGTGCCAGGGGTCGTGGCGGACGCGCTTCCACCCGGAGACGACGTCGAGCGGGGCGCCGCCGGGGCCGCCCTGCTGCAGCGCCGCCAGGAAGCGCGGGATCTCGGCGGGGTCGTCTTGCAGGTCGGCGTCCAGGGTGAGGATGACGGAGCCCCGGGCGGCGCGGAAGCCGGCCGACAACGCGGCCGCCTTGCCGAAGTTGCGGCGGAAGCGGACGCCGGTGACCGAGTCGTAGCGGCGGGCCAGGTCGGCGATCACGTCCCAGGAGCCGTCGGTCGAGCCGTCGTCGATGAAGACCACCTCCAGCTCGAGCCGGTTCTGGTGCTGGATCGAGACGATCTCGGCGTGGAGCGGGAGCAGGCTTTCCCGCTCGTTAAACACAGGGATCACGACCGAGATCACTGGCAACCACCCCCTTGCCGACGTCCGACGCGGCTCCCGCCTGGGTTATCGTAGGACCGGCCGCGCGGAGTGTCCCCGGGCCGGCAGGGGCGGCTCAGGCCCCGCCGGGCGCCACCAGGCCGCGGAGGATGTCGCGGAGCCCGAGGTCCTCGACGCGGTCGGCGGCCTGGGCCGCCGACACCCAGGCCCGCTGCCGCAGTCCCGTCTCGGGGTAGGTGTCGGCGGTGCCGGTGACGGCCATGCGGAAGACGATGACGTGGCAGACGCTGCCGTCCTTCTCGTAGAGGTAGCTGCCCAGGGGCTCCTGGGTCAGCAGGCCGACCAGGCCGGCCTCCTCCCAGGCCTCGGCCAGGGCCACCTCGCCGGCGGACCGGCCCGGCTCGATCGTCCCCTTGGGGATGACCCAGCGCTTGCCGCCGCGCGAGGACACCAGGCAGACCTGCCCGTCCCGCACCGGGGTCACCGCCGCCTGTCGGACCAGTCCGGGTTGCCCGGGCATGAAACTCTCCCTCGGGGTCGTCGCCTCGTTCCTTCCTAACAGGATGCAAACCAGGCGGCGGGTTCGTCAATTCGGTTACCCGAGAATTCTCCCGGGCACCTCCTGTTGTTCCGGGGCAGTTTTCGGGGGGTGCCGGTTCGTCTCGCGCCGGTCCGCCGGACGTTACCGCCTTTTCCGTCCGCGCCGATCCGGGTCGTGGGAATTGTTGCGCCTTTCCCTTCGGAAAAGTCTCGCCCGAGCGGGGCCTTTGCTTGCTTGACAGGGCAAAATAGGAAAGCTACTCTCGCATTCACGGCCCCACTATTACCGGAACAGAGGGCACGGCCGGCACGTCCCTGGCCTGCGCTCTCGCTTTTTCCCGAGGAGAGCACCCATGGTGTCCGCCTGCCCCGCCCGCCGCGCCCGAACCCGCGGCAGGCCCGCGCTGGAGAGGCTCGAGGACCGCTCGACCCCCGCGACCGTGACGCTGATCGGCTCGACGCTGACCATCTCCAACCCCCGCGTCGTCCTGCCCACCACCCAGCTCGACATCGCCCAGCTCGGGGCCGGCAAGTTCAAGGTCACCGAGAACGTCACGAGCAACCTGGGCACGTACTCCAACGTCTCGGCCATCGTCATCAACGGCAGCAACTCCCACGACGCCATCAACGTCACCCTCGGGGCCGCGCCGCTGTTCCTGTCCGGCAGCCTGACGATCAACGGCGGCAACGGCAACGACGTCGTCTCGGTCAACGGCACCGGGGAGGTGCGCGGCAACCTGTCGATCGACGGCGGCAACGGCGACGACACCGTCCGCGTGGCCAACGCCACCGGCCTGACCGTCCGCGGCACCACGAACCTGTCGGGCGGGCTCGGGACCGATGCCGCGCAGGTGGCGTTCGGCGGCGCCGCGAAGTTCCTGGGCACCCTCGGGTTCTTCGGCTTCAACTCGTTCAACTACCTCATCGCCAACACGACGCTGGGCAGCGGCCTGACGTTCAGCAGCCGGATCAACCCGACCTCCGGCGCCTTGAAGCCGGTGGCCATTTCGGCCGGCACGGGGGCCATCGCCATCTCGGGCACGTTCCTGGTCGAGCTGTCCAGCGCCGGCGACAGCATCAACGTCAACGCCACGTCCGTCGGGGCCCTGGCGATCAACATGGGCGGGGGCACCGACTCGGTCACGATCAACACCGACGTCACCCGGAACGCCGCCGTCAACTTCGGCAAGGGAGACGGCACGATCACCGTCGCCGGCGGTGCCGACATCAACACCAGCCTGACGGCGGGGCTGGGGCTGAGCCTGGCGATGGGCGACGGGGTGAACACCTACAACCTCAACAACGCCTTCGTCGTCAACGGCAACCTGGCGATCACCACGCCGGCGACCGGGCTGAACAACCAAACGATCACCGTCGGCGGCCAGGTGCTGAAGACCAGTGTGACCAGCGGCGACGGCAACCTGACGATCAACACCGGGTTCGGCGACGACGTCGTCACCGTCAACACCCTGGTCGCCGGCAACCTGGTCGCCAACCTCGGGCAGGGGAACAACGGCTTCACGGTCAACGCCGCCGGGTCGTTCGCCAACCTGACCTTCACGGCCGGGGACGGCAACAACACGGTCAACGTCGCGGTGCCCAACCCGGTCGGCACGCACAACCTGACGCTGACGTTCGGCGGCGGCGGGGTGAACAACGTCACGCTGACCGGCGGGGCGTCCGGCGGCGGGACGGTCACGATCAACTGGACCGACGGCATCGTGGACGACACCCTCGTGTCCACGCTGGGCGCCGGCTACACCATCGTTCAGACCGGCGTGAAGTGAGCCCGGAGGCCCCCGCGCTGGTACGTACGGGTCAGCGCGGCCAGGCGGTCGAGGGCGGCCGGCAACTCGCGGAGTTGTTCGGCGCTTAGCCGCCAGCGCCAGTTGCCCCAGGCCACCCCCGGGGTGTTCATCCGCGCCTCGCTGCCCAGGGTGAGGACGTCCTGGACGGGGGTGATCGCCAGGTCGGCCACCGACGCCCAGGCCAGGCGGATCAGCGCCCAGGCGGGGCCCTCGCCGGCGTCCGGGACGTAGGCCCGCAACGCCTGTTCCTCCTCGTCGGTCAGCGCGGCGAACCACCCGGCGGTGGTGTCGTTGTCGTGGGTGCCGGTGTACACCACGGTGTTGCGGTCGTAGTTGTGCGGCAGGAAGCGCGTCTCGACGGCCCCGCCGAAGGCGAACTGGAGGATTCGCATCCCCGGCAGGCCCAACCCCGTGCGGAGGGCGTTGACCTCCGGCGTGATCACCCCGAGGTCCTCCGCGATCAGCGGCAGGCCGCCCAGGCGATTGCGCAGCGCCTCGAACAGGTCCGCCCCGGGCCCCTTGACCCACCGGCCCGTCTCGGCCGTGGGGCTCTCGGCGGGCACCTCCCAGTAGGCCTCGAACCCACGGAAGTGGTCGATCCGCAGCAGATCGACCTGCCGGAGGGCCGACCGCAGCCGGTCGGCCCACCAGGCGTAGCCGTCCCGGCGCATCGCCTCCCAGTCGTACAGCGGGTTGCCCCAGCGCTGGCCCGTCGCCGAGAAGTAGTCCGGCGGCACGCCGGCCACGACGCGCGGCCGGCGCTCCTGGTCGAGCAGGAACAGCTCGGGCCGGGCCCACACGTCGGCCGAGTCGGGCGAGACGAAGATCGGCAGGTCGCCGATCAGGCCGACGCCGAGTTCGCGGGCGCGGCGGCGCAGCCGGTCCCACTGGCGGGCGAAGAGGAACTGGCCGAACCGCTGGCGGCCGGCCGCGTCGGCCAGCTCGAGCCGCGCCCGCCGCAGGGCGTCCGGCTCTCGGCGGGCCAGGGCGGGAGGCCACTCGGTCCAGGCCCCCTCGGGGAAGCGATCCTTGATGGCCATGAAGACGGCGAAGTCGTCCAGCCAGGCCGACTCGGCGGCGCAGAACTCGCCGAACGGGTCGGACAGGGCGGGGGCGGTGCCGGCGCGGAACGACTCCCAGGCGCGGGCCAGCAGGCGGGCCTTGGACCGGCCGACGGCCTGGTAGTCCACGTCGCCTTCCGGCAGGCGGGCGTCGGCGAGGTCGGAGGCCGGGAGCAGGCCGTCCTCGTACAGGGCGTCCGGGCTGAGCAGGGCCGTGTTGCCGGCGAAGGCCGAGAAGCACTGGTAGGGGGAGTCGCCGGCGCCGGGGGGACCCAGTGGCAGCACCTGCCACCAGGACTGCCCGGCCCTGGCGAGGGCCTCGACCCAGGCGTGGGCGGACGGGCCGAGGTCCCCGATGCCGTGGGGCCCGGCCAGCGAGGTCGGGTGTAGCAGGACGCCGGACGAGCGGGCCCGGGGACTCGCCGAGGGTGTCGTGGTCATGGTCGCCTCCGGCCGGTTGCCCTGCAAATCGCTTGCCGACTCCGACGTGGGGGCGGGGCCACCGTCGAGGGAGCGAACGCTAAACCGCAAGCGGTGGTTGGGGCAGGGGGGGCGCCGCTACCCCTTCCCCTTGAGCCTGGCGATCAGGAACGCGGTCGCCGTGGCGTACTTCGACCTTGGCGATCCTGGGTAGGCGACGACGCACTCGACGCCGGCCGCCTTCAGGCGCTCGGCCAGCATCACGCCGTAGACGGCGGAGTGGGTCGGGTCCTTCTGGCTTTCGCCGGCGACGGGCGGCTTGTCCTGGGTGGGGTAGTCCAGGTAGACCGGCGGGTCGTCCTTGCTCACCAGCTCGATGGGCGAGTACTCCTTGATCCAGGGGAGGATCTTCTCGCGGTCCTTCAGCGCCGCCTCGAACTCGTCCGCCCGGGACCGCCCCGGGGCGCGGTAGCCGAAGGCGTGCCCGGCGTAGGTGGCGTTCGGCATCCACTCGCGCACCTGCCTGGGGTCGAGGGAGGTCTGCGCCCCGCCGACGGCGGCGGCGGTCAGCCGGGTCGATTCCCGGGCGACGGGGTCGCCGCTCTTGGGGTCGGCCAGGTCGTCGTGGAAGGCCAGCCACAGCGAGGTGCAGGCCCCGGCCGACCCGCCGCTCGCCCCGACGCGGGCCTTGTCGAGGTTCCACTGGGCGGACCTGGAGCGCAGGAACTGGACCGCCCGGGCGGCGTCGTGCAGCGGCGCCTTGACCGGCGGCTCGACCTTCTGCTCCATCGCCTGCTGGATGAGGCGGTAGTTGATCGCCGCCACCGAGATGCCCGCGTCCAGGTAGGGCTGAATGGCCTTGGTGCCGTAGCCGGTCTTGTCACCGTTGACCCAGCCGCCGCCGTGGATCAGCACCACCAACGGGGTCGGCCTGTCGGACCTGGCCTGCCAGAAGTCGAGCCTCTGGCGGGGGTGCTCGCCGTAGGCCACGTCGGCGGCGGTCGGCGTCGGCCTTGCGGGCTTCGGCTTCTGGGCGGGCTTGGACTTGGCCTCCTGGGCCGAGGCCGCGCCTGAGGTGAGGAGGAGGAGGGCCAGGCAGCAGGGGAGTCGCATCGCCGTTGGGCTCCTGCGGGTGAGGGGCGGAGTCCCGGCTAACATAGTGGCCGCCGGCCGTGCCGCGAAGGGGCGGATAGGATGATCCCCGCCTACCCTGCCGGAAGGGAGTGACCATGTACCTGCCTCGCGCGTGCGCACTCGTTGGTCTGATCGCCGCGTTCTGGCCCCATGTGGCCGCGGAGAAGCGGCTGCCGCGGGAGAACCTGCTCGTCTACCGCGGGGCGGACGGCCAGCCCGCCCCGGTCCGCACGGCCGAGGACTGGGCGAAGCGCCGGGCCGAGGTGGTGCGCGGCATGGAGTTGGTGATGGGCAAGCTGCCCGGGGCCGGCAAGCGCTGCCCGCTTGATCCCAAGACCGAGGAGGAGGTTGACGGCGGCACCTACGTTCGGCGGCTCATCACCTACGCCTCCGAGCCGGGCTGCCGGGTGCCGGCGTACCTGCTCATCCCCAAGGACGTGCTGGCGGGCAAGAAGAAGGTGCCGGCCGTCCTCTGCCTGCACGGCACGAACAACGTGGTCGGGCACGGCATCGTCGTCGGCCTCGGCGGCGTGAAAAATCGAGGCTACGCGGTCGAGCTGGCCCAGCGCGGCTACGTCACGCTGGCCCCGAACTACCCGCTGCTGGCCAAGTACCAGCCCGACCTGGCGAAGCTGGGCTGGGAGAGCGGCACGCTGAAGGCGGTGTGGGACAACATGCGCGGCCTGGACCTGCTGGCGGCGCTGCCGTTCGTGGACGGCTCGAAGATGGGGACGATCGGCCACTCGCTGGGCGGGCACAACTCGGTCTACACCGCCGTGTTCGACGACCGGCTGAAGGCGGTCGTGACGAGCTGCGGGCTGGACTCGTACCTCGACTACTACGACGGCGACGAGAAGAACTGGGCGCCGGAGAGGGGCTGGTGCCAGACGCGCTACATGCGGAAGCTGGCCGACTACAAGGGCCGGCTGGCGGACATCCCGTTCGACTTTCACGAGATGGTCGGGGCGCTGGCCCCGCGGCACGTGCTCATCATCGCGCCGAAGAAGGACTCGAACTTCCGGGCCGACAGCGTGGACCGCGTCGCCGCCGCCGCCCGGCCGGTCTTCAAGCTGCTCGGCCACGAGGAGAGGCTGAAGGTCGAGCACCCCGACTGCGAGCACGACTTCCCGCCCCAGATGCGGGAGCTGGCGTACAGGCTCTTCGACGCGGTACTCAGCGGCCAGGAAACCTCCGAGAAGATCCCCGGCCTGGGGCCAACCGGCCCGGCGGTGCAGCTGCACACGAAGTTCACCTTCACCGAGGGGCCGGCCGCCGACCGGGACGGCAACGTCTACTTCACGGATATTCCGAATCAGAAGATCCACAAGGTGGACACGGCGGGCAAGCTGACCCTCTTCCGCGACAAGTCCAACCGCGCCAACGGCCTGATGGTCAACGCCAGGGGCGAGGTCGTCGCCTGCGAGATGGCCGGGCAAGTCGTTGCGTACAGCGCCGACGGCAAGGAGCGGCGCGTGCTGGCCGACAAGCACGACGGCAAGCGCTTCAACGCCCCCAACGACCTCGTCCTGGACAGGGCCGGCGGGATCTACTTCACGGACCCCGGGTTTGGTGCGCCGGCGCCCCTGCCGCAGGGCAAGACGGCGGTGTATTACCTCGCCGCCGATGGCAAGACGACGCGGCTGATCGACGACCTGCCCAACCCCAACGGCGTCATCCTGTCGCCGGACGAGAAGACGCTGTACGTCATCCCGTCGGGCCAGGCCGACATGATGAGCTACCCCGTCGAGGGGCCGGGCAAGCTCGGCAGGGGCAAGGTCTTCTGCACGCTCAAGCAGGCCGGCAAGGCGAAGAACTCCGGCGGCGACGGCCTGACGGTGGACGTGAAGGGCAACCTCTACATCACTTCGCAGCTGGGACTCCAGGTCTTCGACCCGGCGGGCAAGTTCCTGGACGTCATCAAGGTGCCGGAGCCGCCGGCGAACGTCACCTTCGGCGGGGCGGACTTCAAGACGCTGTACGTGACGGCCCGGACGTCCCTGTACACGGTACCGATGGAGGTCGCCGGCCACCAGTTCGCGCGGGGGAAGTAGGGTGAGGTGGCCCGGAGTCGGCTGACCACGGGCGTGCCAGAGCAGCAGATCGTTAATCCGATAGCCGGGATTCATCGCGCGTGAGTTCGCACAAGCGAGCCTGAATCCTACTCAGCTCGCTGTCCGGCCCACCTTCCCAGCCCGCGATCGCCACCCATTGCCCCCGCTGGTCTGCCCGCACCCACCCAGGGTCGTCGTCCAACAGCAGGACCTCGGCAGGAGTCACACCGGGTACGAAGGCAAGGTCCTTGTACTCCCCAGACCACTCCACGAACTCCAAGCGCGCGAGCAGTTCTGTGGGAACGTGTCCGCGCTCCGCCAGATCTGCCAGGACCTCGCGGGCGTCGGCTTCCTCAACGGTACTGAAAACGGCAACCCTGCCAAACCTCATGTTGCAGAAGGTCAGAAAGTGCGAGAGGCCCGGACGTGGACGGCCGCTCAATGCATTGTCGATCAGGGTGCGCTCGAGATCGAGTGCTAGTACCTTGACCTCCACCGCCGTTCCTCCATCAGTCGCCCGAGCCGTTCACCGGCTTCTTTCTCCGCTACTCTACACGGCGCTCATCACTCTCGATGCGCTCCTTGCGGGGTGATGTCCGCCGGGCGATAATCATACCCGCCCTCCCACGAAAGCGAGCCAGCCATGCCGCAACCGACCCGCCGGTCCTTCACCGCCAGCGTCCTGAGCCTGCCCGCGCTGTCCGCCGGCCGCGTCGCCGGGGCCAACGAGCGCGTGCGTGTCGGCTTCATCGGCCTGGGCAACCGCGGCGACCAGGTCCTCGACGCCTTCCTGGCGCAGAAGGACTGCGAGGTGGCCGCCGTCTGCGACATCCACCAGCCCTACCTCGACTTCGCCGCCGGCAAGATCGGCGGCAAGCCGGAGCAGTTCAAGGACTACCGCAAGCTGCTCGACCGCAAGGACCTCGACGCGGTGGTCATCGCCACGCCGGACCACTGGCACGCGCTGCAAACCGTCCACGCCTGCGAGGCGAAGAAGGACGTCTACGTCGAGAAGCCCTTGTCGCTGTGCGTCGCCGAGGGCCGCAAGATGGTCGAGGCGGCCCGCAAGCACGACCGCGTCGCCCAGGTCGGCATTCAGCGCCTCTCGTCGGCGCTGGGCCAGGAGGTGGCCCAGGTCATCCGCGAGGGCGGCATCGGCAAGGTGACCGTCGCGCGGGCCTTCCACGTCCAGAACGAGTGGCCCAAGGGCATCGGCCACCCGCCCGACGAGGCGCCGCCGAAGGGCTTCGACTGGGACGCCTGGCTCGGCCCGGCCCCGGTGAAGCGTTACAACAAGAACCGCACCTTCTACCGCTTCCGCTGGTTCTACGACTACTCCGGCGGGCAGCTGACCAACTTCGGCGTCCACTACGTCGCGTCGATCCAGTGGGCGCTCGGCGTGGACGCCCCGAAGGCCGTGGCCGCCATCGGCGGCAAGTTCGCCAACTACGACAACCGCGAGGTGCCCGACACGCTGGAAGTGATGTGGCACTACCCCAATGACACGCTGGTGACGTTCTCCCAGTTCAACGCCACGGCGTCGCCGGGGGCCGCCCGGCCGTGCGAGATCGAGTTCCGCGGCACCAAGGGGACGCTCTACCTGAACACGGGCGGCTACGAGATCGTGCCGGACGTGATCCTGCCCAACGAGTTCGCCGCGCGGTTCGATCAAACCGCTCGGTCGAGCGCGGCTACCGCAGGGGCGGCAAGCCGTTGATCGCGGCGAAGAAGGTGTCGTCGCGCATCCTGGACACCGATCACGCCCGCAACTTCCTCGACTGCGTCAAGAGCCGCAAGCGGCCGAACTGCGACATCGAGTTCGGCCACCGGGCGACGACGGCCCCGCTGATCGCCAACATCGCGCACCGGACGAAGGCGCTTCTGGAGTGGGACGCGAAGGCGGAGCGGTTCACGAACAATGAGGCGGCGAACGGCATGCTGAGCTACGAGTACCGCAAGCCGTACAGGCTGCCGTCGTGAGGGAGCGGGTCAGCGGGCCGCCGTCCGCGGGTTGCAGAAGTAGAACCGGCCGTCCTCGGCGCCGCCGAGAAGTCGGGCCTTGCCATCGCCGTCGAAGTCCACCACCGTCGGGCTGACGTCGTGGCCCTCGATGTTCCGCCCGGCCAGCGTCCGCGGCCGGCGAACCGCCACAGGCCGCCGCGGCGGCCAGGCCGCGGTAGACGTCGGCGTTCGCCGAGTTGACCAGCAGATCGAACGCGTCGCCGTCCCAGTCGGCGACGCGCAGCTTCCGCCGCCCGCTGCCGCCGGCGCCGCGGGGGTTCAGCCGAAGCGGCTCGCCGGCCTCGTTCACGAAGACGCGCCGCGGCGGCAGCAAAACGAGATTTGCCGTCCCGCTTCGCCCGCTCGAACAGGGCCAGGTAGCCCTCGTGGTCCAGCATCGCCAGGTCGGGCAGGCCGTCGCCGGTGAAGTCGTACACGACCGGCGTCGTCCGCCACTGGGTGAGGAGCGCCTGGCCCTTCGGCTTTCGCCAGCCCCACGCCAGCGCAGGTTGCGGTGCGGTCCACTCCACCTCAATCGGCTGGGGTGCGGCCAACTTCGGCGCGTTCCGTGTTCCGATGTTTCGCAGCCAGACCACGTCGCCGAGGATGCTGTTGAGCACGATGTCGGGTCGCCCGTCGCCGTCCCAGTCGGCCACGCTGAAGGTGGTGTAGCCCCACTTCGCCTCCGCCGGGCCCTGGATGCTGCCGTTGCGGCCGGCCATGATGCGGAACGGCTTGCCGTCCACCTCCAGCCGCCGCGGCGCCGCCCACCGCGGCCGGGCCACACGCGGGCCGCTGAGGTTCTCGAAGAACTCGATGTACCCCGCGGTGTTGCCGCTGAGGATGTCCACGTCGCCGTCGCCGTCCCAGTCCACGCCCACCGGCGTCGCCAGCGCGCCGCGCAGGCGCGTCGGCCTCCTGTTTGAAGTAGACCGGCTGGGCGAAGATCGGCGTGCCGTCGGCGTGCCGCTTACCGGTGTTCTCCACGAACGCCACCCGGCCGTCCTCGTCGCCGACGATCAGGTCGAGGTCGCCGTCCTTGTCCCAGTCGAACGCCACCGGGACGATCATTTGCAGGTCCATCTCGCCAGCCTCGCGCGCGAGCATCTCTCGGCTGGCCCGGCGGCGTAGACCGGTTTCATCCGGGTGCCGACGTTTTCAAAGTAGGTGAAGCCGTCGAGGAACTCGCCGCAGATCAGGTCGAGGTCGCCGTCGCCGTCGAAGTCGGCGAAGTTCGGCGACGGGCAGCCGAACGTGTCGATCGGCTTGCCGCCGGCCTCGACCTTGACCGGCGGGGCGTACCGCGGCGCGGCGTTGGTGCCCAGGTTGCGGTGCAGCAGGACGAACCCGTGCAGGGCCGTTCTTCCAATCGCCCCTGGCGTCGTAGCCGTCGTCCCAGCCGTAATGGCTCCAGTCCTCGATCCCGGTGACGAGGTCCAGCGCGCCGTCGCCGTCGTAGTCCACGTAGCGCCACTGGTTGTGCCGAACCTTTGGCCCCCTGGGCTGCTTGCCTTCGGGCTTGTAGAAGTTGGCCGCGACCGGCAGCGCGACCGGGCGTTGCAGCCCCGACGAAGTCGGGGTACTCGAAGCCGGGCGTCAGCACGCGCGGCTTGCCCCCGACGTAGCTCGGCATGACGTAGTGCTTGGTGGCGCTGAGGCGCCGGGCGGGTTTGAAGACGGGCAGCTTGTTCCTCGCGGTGTCGCCGCTGACGTTCTCGAAGAACCAGATCCCGTTGGAGGGCTTGTCGGGGCACGACACGATCAGGTCGTAGTCCCCGTCGCCGTCCACGTCGCACGGCACCGGCCAGGCCCACAGCCCCACGCCCAGATCGACGACCAGCCCCGGGTGGTTGTACTTGTAGTTCCAACGCCCCCCACGCCGGGCGGCGACAGGAGGAAGGAGGTCAGCACCGCGAGGCCGGGTAGGGAGGGGGTGAGGTTCTTCATGGAGGTCGGGGAGGCGGCGGGTGGTGAAGGGCCGGCGGATCTCCAAGCCGGGCCGAGGGCGGCGACCAGGTCAGGGGGGCTGGCCGGCTTGACCAGGTGGGCGTTGAACCCGGCCAGGCGGCTGCGCTCGCGGTCCTCCTCCGTGCCGTAGCCGGTCAGGGCCACGAGGACCGCGTCGCCCCCCAGGCAGGCGCGGAGCCGCGGCCCCAGTTGCCAGCCGTCGAGGCCGGGAAGGCCGACGTCGCAGACGACGCAGTCGGGTTGCCAGGCCTGCGCCTCGCTCAGTCCCGACGGGCCGTCCGGGGCCGCCCGCACCTCGTAGCCGAGGACCGACAGCAGCAGGGACAGGGTGTCCCGGCAGTCGGGTCGGTCCTCGACGACGAGCACGCGCCTGGGGGGGAGGCGGGGGGGTGGCATGCGAGCATCGGCTCCGGGGCGGCCAGGGGCGGCCGCGCCGAGCGGCCACCTTGGCAAGTTACTCGACGGGGTATCAGGCGGCAGGACATTCGCCCCCGTCGCGGCGGGTTCGGCCACGGGGAGGGGTACTTCCGGAATCGCCGCAGGGCGACGGGGCGGACCGAGCCATTCCGGGCGGGACGCGGTTTAATCTGGTGCGGGGCAGTTGGCTTCCGCCACACCGAGAAGCCCCCGCACAGGGACAAGCGCACGGGGAGAATTACATGTTGCAACGTGGTTTGGTGGGCCTGACGTTGGGGCTGGCCGTCTGCGGGATGGTGCTGGCCGAGGACACGCGGGGCTTCGTCTCGAAGGTCGAGGACGGCTCGGTCACCATCCGGTCGGGCGGCGGGTTCGGCAAGAACAAGGAGAAGGGCGAGGAGAAGACGTTCAAGGTCGGCAAGGACGTCAAGGTGGTGCCGGGTGGTCGGCAAGGACAAGGAGGACGTCAAGCTGACGCTCGACGAGCTGAAGACGGCGGTGAAGGTGACCAACGTGTTCGTGACGGTCACGCACGACGGCGACGTCGGCACCGAGATCAAGGTCGGCGGCGGCTTCGGCGCCTTCGGCGGCGGGAAGGGGAAGCGGAAGAAGGACGACAAGTGACTCCTCCCGGTCACAAACGCCATCCCGCGCCGCCCGCCAGGAAGCCCCTGGCGGGCGGCGGGCGTTTTCGGGGCAAGGATTTTTCCGGAAAGGGTGTGACCATTTCGCGGCGCCGGCAGGAAGGGGGATAGGCGGGCCTCTGCGGGGTGCCTGGAGGTCGCCCCACCACACGGGAGGATTTGGTCATGACGCTCACGAACCTGCTCCGCCGCGTTGGGCACGAAGTCGCGCTGAAGGCCCATCTCCGGTTGAGTTGGAGGCACTGGAGGGCCGGTGGTGCCCCGCCGGCGAGCAGCTCGACACGACTTTCGGCGGGACCGGCAGTGTCCAGCCTGCCCAACGCCATGATGCTGGGCGGCACGCAGACGGTCGTCCAGCCGGACGGCATAAGATCGTGACCGCCGGCGCGCCGGGAACAACCGGGGCCAGGCGACGATCGTGCGGATGAACACCGACGGCTCGCTGGACACGACGTTCAACGGCACCAGGCAGGTTGCTGCCGAAGACCGTCGCAGGGATCTCCCTCCGGGCCAACTGCAACTGCGTGGCCTTGCAGCCGGACGGCAAGATCCTCGTCGGGCTAGGCGCGCGAGGGCAAGGACAACATCAAGGTCCTCAGCTGGCAATCGACGACCGACCCGTACTTCGCCGTGGCGCGGTTCAACGCCAACGGCACGCTGGACACGTCGTTCGGCACCAACATGAGCTACTATCTGCCCAACCTCCAGCCGGGCACCTCTTCGCTTAGTCCGCGCTCCGGGCTGGCCCTGCTCCCGGCGGGAGCATCATCGTCGCGGGGAGTGCGACGGCAGCCGACGGGTACCAGGGCTTCGCCGCGGTCAGGCTGACGCCGTCGGGGCGGACCACGACGACGTTCGGCACCGGCGGGATGACGGTCGTCCACACCGGCACCGCCAACTTCTCGCCGACGGTCGCGACCTTGGCCTGGCGTTAACCCCCAAGCGGGGGCGTGGTCATGGCGGGTGGGATCCCGCGGCCGGGCACGACGATGGCCAAGGGTTCCTCACGGCCCTGACCGCGGCCGGGCAGCTCGATACGGGCTTCAACGGCACCGGCATATTGTTCGCGGACCCGCCCGGGGGAGTGGGGACCCCCGCCAGGTTCGCGCCGTGGCCATGCAGGGGAATAACATCGTCGTGGCGGGCCTGACCCTGGGGGCCGGCGGGGCCGGTATTCAGGGGTTGGTCGCCCGGTATACCCTGGCGGGTGCTCTGGACACGTCGTTCGGATCGAACGGGTTCTACCTGAACTCGACCTACCCCACGGTCACCAGCAACTTCCTGCACATCAAGGTGGCCTCGGACGGGTCGATCGTTACCGGGGGGCTGGCGAACTACAAAGACGTCAACGGCGTGACGCACCAGGGCTTCAGGTCGCGCACCTGCTCGCCGACGGCACGGCGGACACCGGCTTCGGCACGGACGGCAACGGCCTGGTCACGGATATTCGACGCGGGGTTCGGGTCGGGGGCTTCCCCTCGCCCTCGGGCCGGACGGCAAGATCATCTTTGTCGCGGCAATGAACGGGACGGACACGAGCTCCTCCTACCCCGTCTTCTTCCGCTTCACCGCCTGGTAGTCTGCCCCGGTGAGCGGAATCGTGCTGTGCCGCCCACTTCGGCCCCGGGTATCCTGTGCAGAGCGGCCACCGAGGACCGCCCCCGCGCGAGGAGGCCCCCGCATGACGCCCGCCGCGCCCGACACCGGCCTTGCTGGCCCAGGCCGCCGGCGGCGAGGCCGACGCCCGCGGCCGGCTGCTCGCCCGGCACCGCGAGCGGCTCGCGCTATGGTCGCCTGCCGGCTCGACCGGCGGCTGTCGGCGCGGGTGGACCCGTCTGATGTGGTGCGGGAGGTGCTGGCCGAGGCCGACCGGGCTCGACCTTCCGCTTCCGCGATCGGCCGCTGCCGTTCTTCCCCTGGCTGCGCCCGGCGCGTCGCAGGAGCACCTCTGCGCCATACTGCACCGCCGCCACATCCAGGCGGGGCGGCGGTCAGTCCGCCGCGAGGAGCCAGGGGTGTTGGCGCTTGCCGGAGGAGTCGGCGGCGCTGCTGGCGAACGGCTGGTGACGTCGGCGACCAGCCCGACGCAGGTGGCCGTCCGCGAGGAGCTACGGCGGCAGGTGCGGGCGGCCCTGGACGCGCTTGCCGGAGCGCGACCGCGAGGTGCTGGTGCTGCGGAACCTGGAGGGGCTGTCGGTGGAGCAGGCAGCCGGAGATTCTGGGCGTCGGCGGCAGCGCGGTGAAGATGCGCTACCTGCGGGCGGCTGGAGCATCCGCGCGGTCATGGGGGAAGGGCCATGAACGAATCCGTCACTCCCGTGAGAGCCTCGGACATCGACCAGGCCGTCGCCGACGTGGTGGCGGAGGTCAGCGACCGACTCCAGGCCGGGGAGCGGGTGGACGTCGAGGCCTACGCGGCCCTCTGTCCGGGGGCGGCCGACCGCGTCCGCCAACTGGTGCAGGCGCTCCAGGGCTTGCAGGCGCTGAAGTCCGCGCCGGCGGAGGGGGACGGCCAGGAGGAGGGGCTGACCGGGACGCTCGGCGACTACCGCATCCTGCGCGAGGTGGGACGCGGTGGCATGGGGGTGGTCTACGAGGCCGAGCAGATCAGCCTGGGGAGGCGCGTGGCGCTGAAGGTGCTGCCGTTCGCGGCGACGGCCGACGCGCGGCAGCTGAAGCGGTTCCACAACGAGGCGCGGGCGGCGGCCAGCCTCCAGCACCCGAACATCGTGCAGGTGTTCGCCGTCGGCTGCGAGCGGGCCGTCCACTTCTACGCCATGCAGTTCATCGACGGGCAGACCCTCGCGGCCGTCATCGGCGCCCCCGACAGGCGGCCGGCGACGCGGCATCAGAGGGCGGAAACACCCGAAACAACCCCGATCGTTGCCGACATGACCGAGCCGTGGCCGGGCGATACTCCACATTACCGGCGAGTGGCTGAGTTGGGGGCAGGCGGCCGAGGCGGCAGGGCACGCCCACCGGACGGGCGTCGTCCACCGCGACGTGAAGCCGGCCAACCTAATGATCGACGGCCGGCAAGCTCTACGTCACCGACTTCGGCCTGGCCCGGCTAGGCCCGGACGGGGGGCTGACGATCACGGGAGATCTGATCGGCACGCGTTACATGGCGCCCGAGCAGGTGCTGGCCAAGCACGGGCTGGTCGATCACCGGGCCGACGTGTACGCCCTCGGGGCGACGCTGTACAATGGTCACTGTGCTGCCCGGCGGTGGAAGGCAGGGGCCGCGAGGAGATGCTGTTCCGGATTGCCTTCGAGGAGCCGCCACCTCTGCGGGAGGTTGACAGGGCCGCCCCAGAAGAGCTGGAAACGATCCTCGGTAAGGCGATGGCCAAGGCGAAGACCGCTACGCCACGGCCCAGGACCTTGCCGACGACCTCCGCCGCTGGCTGGCCGACCGCCTATCCCGCAAGCCCCGGCCGCCCTCGTGGAAACCGCCTCCGGAAGTGGCTGAGGAGGCATCCGTGGGTCGTGACGTCGTCGCTGCTGGCGGCTGGCCTGGTGGGCGGGGTTCTGGCGTGCGGCTCGGTCCTGGTCTGGCGGGAGAAGAGCACACCCGCGCGCCCTGGAACGGGCGAAAGGGCAGCAGCGTGCGGCTGAGCAGAGCGCGGAAGAGGCGAAACGTTCGCGGTACGTGGCGCGACTACGATCTTTTAGGAGGCGTGGGACCGCGGGGACGTGCTGTCGGCCCGCGACCTGTTGGCGCGTAGTGCCGGCCGCTTCCCAGCGAGCAGGACCTGCGCACGGGTGGCCCTGGCGGCACCTGTGGCACCGCTGCGGCCTTTCGCCGGGGAAGTCTATGACCCTGGTCGGCCACGACGGCGACGTCTACGCCGTCACCTTCTCCCCGACGGCAAGGCCGTGGCGACCGCCGGCAAGGACGGGACGGCCCGGCTTTGGGACGCCGCCACCGGGCGGCTGCTGCGGACCTTCCAGGGGCACAAAGGGGACGTGAACGGCGTGGCGTTTTCCCCCAGCGGCAGACGCTCGCCACGACGACGACGACCGGACGGTGCGGCTGTGGGACGTTGCGACAGGCAGGCCGGGAACGTGCTCCGCGGCCACCCCGACGAAGTCGTCGGGGTGGCGTTCACGCCCAACGGGCAAACGCTCGTCTCGGCGGACCGGCGGGCGTTGGTGATGCTCTGGGACTCCAAGGCCGGCGTGGCCCGGGATTCCTTCTTACATCAACACAAGGACATCCTGGAGGCCATCGCGTATCGCCGGGACAGCCGTAGCGTGGTCAGCGTCCAAGGACGGATACGCCTTGCTATAGGACCTGCATACCAAAAGGAAGAAGATCGACTATCGGTCGCCCAACATGATGCGAGCGGTGGCCTTCTCGCCGGACAGCAAGACGGTGGCCACCGGATCGATGCACTTGAACTGCCAAGGGACGGGGCCGCGGAGGTGTGGAGCGCTACGACCGGCCACCTGCTCTGCAGGTTAAGCGGTAGTTCCAGCACCGTGGAAGCCGTGGCGTTCTCCCCCGACGGCCGCCGGCTGGCGTCGGGCGGGGTGGATGGCATCGTCCGCGTTTGGGATCACGCCACCCAAAGGCTTGCACGCCTTCCGCCTGCAGGAGCGGGCCAACCGGGTCTGGGGGCTGGCCTTTTCCCCCGACGGGCAAACGCTCGCCGTCGCCAGCCAAGCGGGGACGGTGACCCTGTGCCGATCGATCCCCCGCGACCGCGAGGAGTTTTTTTCACGGGTATTACGCCGGGGACTTCACCTTTTCGCCTGATGGTCGGGAAGGGGCCGTCATGGGCCGGTTGGGGGATAGGGCTACGTATTTCATCAGGTTTTCCGCCGAGGACGGCGCCCATCAGGCTATGCGCATCATCAAGCCTGATCCAGTCGATCCTGGCTGGAATTCCATGGCTTACTCACCCGACGGGAAGATGTTCGTGATTGTCGGCTCGGGCAGGATCAGTGCCGGGACCGGGAAATTAAGAGTAAGAAGGTTTGCGTTCGGCAGGTTCAGGCCTGATCTTCAGGTTTCGTCGGGTTTGTTCCCGACGGCCGATCGGTGCTCGCCCTGATTGGGCCGCATCCATCGGATGGGCCTTGGGACACTCGTTGGCGGCTCCGCAGGTGGGACGTCGAGCGGGGAGCCGTTGCCAGTGCCACCTCTTCTGGAAGGGCGATGTCCAGGCGGTCGCCACTGACGGCAAGACCCCGATCGCCGTCATGAAGGTAGGGGTCTGCACCTGCATCCGCTGGCCAGTTTGATCGGGGCGACCGTTCCCGTTGACAGAATTCTGGCGTCTCGGCGGACAGGACGGCCGTGGCCGGAAGCCCCGGGGATCGTCGCGTGGTGGATGTTTACGACGCCCGATCCGGGGAGCGGCGGGCCAGGCTGATGGTGACCCGAGGCGACGTGGTTCGAGCCGCCATTTCTCGGACGGAGCAACCTTGGCGACGGGCACCAACTTCGGCGAGGTGAGAAGCTTTGGGACGTGCCGAGCGGGCAGGAAGGTACTGACCGTTGATGGGTACGGGAGCGTTTTGGGGCTGGCCTTCTCTCCCGACGGCAGGGTGCTCGGGACGTCGGGCCTGCTGCAACGGCGACCCCCGCACGACGCTCTGGTTCCGCCCGCCTGAGAGGACCATCGCCGGAGTAACAGCCGGGCGGCCCTGACCCATTCCCACCACGCCCTGGCGTTCGGCCTGCGCGCCCGAGCAAGCTGTTCACATGTCCGCAGACGCCGGCACATTCCTCGGCAACACCCCCGTTCGTTCCCCCCACGCGAGTCGGGAAAGGAATAAGAAAGCTCCGGCCGAATCCGTGGCCGACGAACAACTGGGGAGCCATGTCGCGTGGGACGTTCCTGGTCGCCTGTGGGGTCATCGTCTGCGCCTTCCTGTGGACCGGCACCGCCGCCCGGACGCAGGAGCGCGCGCCAAGGCGCCGCCCGACCCGACGCAGCAGCGCTGCAAGCCCTGGCGGAGTCGCTGCGGTTCGCCGAGGAGTCGCTGGCGAGCAGATCGACGAGGAGGTGCTGTTCCGCCGCCTGGCCGACCTCGCCGAGGTGGACAAGGTCCGCTACACCGGCCCGCCGCCGCGCGTCGTCAAGAACCCCACCGCCCAGGGGGCAACAACCCGGTCATCCTTACCGCCTACACCTTCCTGCCGAAGAAGCCCCACGGAAGGCAAGCTCCCGCTCGTCGTCCTGGTCCGGCAGGGTACACGGCACCTTCAACAGCGGCAACGTCAACGTCCTCCGCGAGCTGCTCGCGCAGGGCTACGCCGTCCTGGCCCCGGACTACCGCGGGTCCAGCGGCCCGGCAAGGAAGTTCTGGGAGCTGATCGACTACGGCGGGCTGGAGGTCGAGGACGTCTTCGCCGGCCAGCAGTGGATGCTGGAGCAGCACGACGACATCGACCCCAGGCGGGTCGGCATCATGGGCTGGAGCGCCGGCGAGCTGATCACGCTGATGAACCTGTTCGCCCACCCCAAGGAGTTCCAGGTCGGCTACGCCGGCATTGCCGGTCTGCGACCTGGTCGCCCGGATGGGCTACAAGTCGCAGGGCTACCGCGAGCTGTTCTCCGGCCCCCTACCACATCGGCAAGACGGCGGAGGAGGACGTCAACGAGTACCGCCGCCGCTCGCCCGCCTGGAACGCCGAGAAGCTCGAACCCGCTGCTGATCCACACCACGACCAACGACGAGGACGTCAACGTGCTGGAGGTCCGGCACCTGATCAAGGCGCTTGAAGGCGGGGGGCAAGCCGTTCGAGCACAAGGTCTACAGGGACGCCCCCGGCGGCCACGCCTTCAACCGCCTCGACACGAAGCTGGCGCGGGAGTCGCAGGCCGAGGTCACCGCTTCTCGCCCGGCACCTGAGCCCGCCCCACCCGGTTCGGTGAAGGGGCCGGCGGCGAGATCGGCTCAGTACCCCAGCCGCTCGCGGAGCTGGGCCAGCGCCGCTTGATCTGGCGGACGCGGCTCGCGGGTCAGGCCGGGCCGGTCCCCCACCTCCTGGAGCGTCAGCGGCGGCTCGCCGCCCAGCCCGGGCTCGGAGGCGCAGCACCGCCGCCCGCCGCGGCTCCATCCGGTCGAGGTCAGAATCACCCGCGGCCTCCTCCGCCCCCTCCAACCCGGACCCGGGCGGCCCCCGGAGGGCGAAGGGGAGTTCGTTCCCGCTCAGGTCCGTGTCCTCCGTGGCCCGGCCCCCGACCCGGATGGCCTTGCGGAGGACCCGCAGTCTCCGGGCAGACCAGACCCAACCGGAGGCCACCTCCTCCTCCGAGGGGCCGCGCAGCTCGTGCGCGCGCAGTCGCCCGGCGCCCAGCGAATCAACAGGGCGGTCCTTGTAGGGGGGACGCGCCGCCTTGCCGCCCCGGGCGATCGCCTTGCGGATCGACTGGCGGACCCAGTGGCAGGCGTAGGTGCTGAACCGCACGCCGACCTCCGGGTCGAACCCCTCCGCGGCGCGGATCAGGCCGAGGTTGCCCTCGGCGACGAGGTCCTCCAGGGGCAGGCCGTGGCCGGAATAGCCCTTGGCGATGGCGACGACCAGGCGCAGGTTGGCCCGGACCATGTGGTCGCGCGCCTCGGGGTCGCCGGCCCCGATCCGCCGGGCCAGATCGGTCTCCTGGGCGGCGCTCAGCCGCGGCGTCTTGAGGATGTCCATGAGGTAGGTTCGGAAAGGAGAAACGACGGGCCTGCGGGCGCGACGCTGCGCGTGCGGCACGAGGGGACCTCAGGTGGGGCGGTTCTCTGTTCCTGGTTTTATACTAGGCGTCTGTTCACGCCGGGTCAATCTTTTCATTCCGGGCAAGAAATACAGACCCACTCCCAACCCGGGCGCACTGGAACTCTCTGTCAAAGGCCGTCGTTCCGCCGTCCTGGCTTGCTCCGCTTCCTATGCTTACCCACGTCCTCCGCGTCCGAAGTCCGCGGAGCCGTTCCGCCGGGGGTGCCCCATGAGCTTGAGGTTCAGCCAGTTCAGCGCCGGCCTGCGGGCCGAGACCGCCTTCGACGTCCTCGCCGTGGCGAAGCGGCTGAAGGCCGAGGGCAAGGACGTCATTGAGCTGCAGATCGGCGACAGCCCCTTCGCCAGCACCCGGCACGCCATCGAGGCCGGCCTGGAGGCGATCCGGGGCGGCCAGACGCACTACTGCGCCTCGCCGGGCCTGTCCTCGTTCCGGGAGGCCATCGCGCGGAACTACGCCGGCGAGTTCGGCGTGAAGGTCGGCCCGGAGAACGTCGTCGTCGGGCCGGGGGCGAAGGTGTTCGAGCAGTTCTTCTGCGAGGCGTTCCTCGACCCCGGCGACGCGGTGCTGGTCTTCTCGCCGCACTTCCCCACCTACCCGCCGAACGTCGAGCGCCGCGGCGGCACCCTCGTGTACAGCCCGCTGCGCCAGGAGAACGCCTTCCGCCCCGACCTCAACGACGTCGAGCGGTTCGTGAAGTCGCACCCGAGGGCGCGGGCGATCTTCCTCAACTCGCCGCACAACCCGACCGGCGGCGTGGCGACGGCGGAGGACATGGCCGGCCTGGCCGAGTTGGTGCGCGGCCGGGACGTCGCCGTCTTTTCCGACGAGCCGTACTGCCACATGGTCTGGCAGGGCCGGCACGAGACGCCGCTGGCCCAGCCGGGGATGATCGAGCAGACGGTGGCGTGTTACACGTTCAGCAAGTCGTACAGCATGAGCGGCTGGCGGCTGGGCTACGCGGTCTGCCACGAGCGCGTCGCCGACGCCCTGGGCAAGATGATCAACACGGCCCTCTCCTGCGTGCCGCCGATGGTCCAGTTGGCCGGCCAGGCGGCGCTCGAGCACGACGCCGCCGAGCGCGACGAGGTGATGGGGCGGTTCCGGAAGAAGGTCGAGCTGCTGGTGCGGGCCCTGCGGGGCGTGCCGGAGGTGCGGGTTCTGATGCCGGCCGGCACGTTCTACGCCTTCCCCGACGTCTCCGCCATCTGCTCGCGCCTCGGCATCACCTCGCACGGGCTGGCGATGTTCCTGCTGGAGGCGGCCGACGACCACCGGGGCGTCGCCTGCCTGGGTGGGGAGTGCTTCGGGCCGGCCGGGCAGGGGTTCCTGAGGTTCAGCTGCGCCGAGCCGGACGACCGGCTGCTCGCCGCGGTCGAGTTCCTGCGCGAGGCGGTCGGCCGCGAGGACCGCGTCCGGCGGTACCTGGACCGGGCCCCGAAATACCGCCGCGGCTGACCGACATTCCCCTGGTCAGGCTTGCCCCCCGGGGTAGACTGAAGAGTTGACGAATCGACGAGGGGAACCGAGAGAGACACCGGCCCCAGCAGCGAGGATTGACCCATGCTCACCCGCCACGCCATCGCGCTTGCCGCCCTGGCCGGCCTGTGTGCGTTCACCGCCGCCGCGCCGGCGCCACAGTACAGGCCGTCGAAGGCCTCCGCCGAGCTACTCAAGAGGCTGCAAGGGTTGTGGGAGGCCGGCCCCACCTACCGGACGGAGCGGCTGGTCCTCGGCGGCCGGGCCGCGCCGGTGCAGGGGTTGAGCGCCGCGCGGTCGGCCACGCTCATCCGTGTCGAGGGCGACCAGTGGACGCACGTCCGGGTCGTCAACGGCGAGCACCGCGCCCTGAACAAGTACACGATCAAGCTCGACCCGTCGAAGAAGCCGATGTGGATCGACCTCGTCCGCGAGGGGACGAACACGACCTACCGGCAAGGCGTCATCGAGGTCGAGGGGGAAAGCGCCAGGTTTAGCTACACCACCCTCCCGCCAGGCTCGGCGCGGTCCGGGGACAGGGGCCGCCGTCCGCCCCGGGTGCGCCCCACCGGGTTCGAGGCGGACGAGGACAGCCCGCAAATGACCATGACGCTCCGCCGGGTCGGGGCTCCCTGAGGCGCGGAGGCGCTCACTCGTCCACGACGTCCTCGAAGCGGCTGATGGCGACCATCTCGTGCCGCGTCAGCAGCAGCCGCTTGCGGTTGCGCTTGATCCCGGTGGCGACGGAGGCGGCGACGTAGTTCTCCCGGGTCGTGTCGGTGTCGCGGAGGTCGTGCAGGTCGGCGTTCTTCATCTCGACGAACTTCTCGTCCACCCGGCTGAGGGTGCCGAGGCAGACGTACTCGCTGCGCAGGTCGATGACGACTTTCTGGCCGATCATCTCTTCGATCACGGCTTGGCTCCTCCCGTAGGATAGGCAGCCTTGCCTGTCCGTAGTGCGTGAAGAGGACAAGCAAGGCTGCTTGTCCTACGACCAGAACGGTGTTCGCGGCGACATGTCCTAGGTATTTTAAGCACGTCGCCCGTCTGGAGCATCCCCGCCATGCCCCCCCTGCGCGCCGCCGAGACCTTCTTCCGGGAATCCATCGCCCGCTTGCAAACGCTGCTCGACGGCCAGCGGGCCGAGCTGGACCGGGCGGCCTCCTGGTGTACGGACGCCATCGCCGCCGACGGGCTGGTCCACCTGTTCGGCTGCGGCCACAGCCGGATGCTCTGCGAGGAGATGACGCCGCGGCAGGGCTGCTTCGTCGGCTGGCACACGATCGTCGAGCTGGCGCTGACGTTCCACAACCAGATCGTCGGGCCCAACGGCCTGCGGCAGAGCCTGCACCTGGAGAAGACGCCCGGCTACGCCGAGCAGATCCTGCGCAACTTCGCGTTCGGCCCGAAGGACGTGTTGATCGTCATCTCGACCAGCGGCATCCGCGAGGTCATCCTCGAGATGGCGGAGGGGGCGAGGAAGCGCGGCCTGAAGGTGGTAGGCGTCGTCAGCAAGGCCCACTGCGCCCAGGCGAAGCCGGCCCACCCTTCGGGGAAGAAGCTGACGGACGTGGCGGACGTGGTCCTGGACAACGGCGCCCCGGTGGGAGACACCCTGGTGGCGCTGGAGGGGGCGCCCGGGAAGACCGGGCCGTTCAGCACCCTGGGCGGGGCGATGGTGATGAACCTGCTCCGCTGTGAGGTGGCGCAGCGGCTGGCGGACCGCGGCATCGAGCCGGTGTTCCTGCCGAGCCACCAGTTCGTCGGCAGCCGCACGGTGGAGGAGCAGTTGGAGCACTTCTACGCCCAGTACGCTCGCAGGGTCGGACCTCTGTACAGCCGTCAAGCGGCAACTGTTAACAACGGTTAGCAGACCCGGGCACTGATTCGTCAGATTTACAGGGTCTATTGATCGATTCTCGGCAGAGCTGAATCCGTATCACCAGGCCTGAAAAGTGTTTGTGGCCACCCGGCGAGACTGGTTTAATCGTATTGGCTTAATATCATCGTGGCGCATGAGTTGCCGGAATGGGGTAGGAACTGATCGTCCTACAACCAGGAGTCCATTCGCCACCTCCTCCTTGGCAGGGACTGCTTCAGAGCGCGCCCAAGCCCGTTCACGTGGACGGCCGCCCGGGGAGGCGCGAAACCAACGGTGTTTTCAGGTACCTCCACAACAAGAACACGAACTAACGAGGAGGAAAAGTGTGTAATGGAACTGTCTGGAAGCTCAGATCCGCCTTGGTGTTGGCGCTAAGCCTCACCCTGACGGCGATCGCCACCAACTCGGCCCCCGCCGGGGTGATCACCTACGTCACCCCAACCGGGGCGAAGAACGGCAACGGAGATGCAGTGAACGCGACCGCCACGTTCACCACCTCGAAGGACACCGTCAAAGTCGAGCTGAGCAACCTGCTGGTGAACCAGAAAAGCGTAGGCCAGAATATCAGCGACCTCTTGTTCACCATCAGCACGGGGGAGAAAACTGGGTCGATCTCCAGCAGCTCGGCGATCTACCGCAGCGTGGCGGGCGACGGGTCTTACATCGACTCGCTCCCCGGTGCCGTCACTGGCTGGGCCCTCTCCACGGTAGGCCCCTCCCTTTACTTGGACGCTCTGGTTGCTGCTCCACCAGATCAGACGATCCTCGGGAGCCCCGACGGGAGCAACGTCTACTCCAACGCTAACCCTTCAATTGCTGGGAACGGCCCACACAACCCCTTCCTTTTCGGGCCAGTGACGTTCACCCTCAGTGTCCTAGGGGTTACCGACGCCTCGACAATTTCCGCGGCAACGTTCTCGTTCGGCACGGAGCATGGCGACAACGTGCCCGGTGTGCCGAGCGACACACCCGGCGTCCCGGAGCCGGCTTCGATCCTCATGGGCCTCACCGCGGTCGCCGGCCTGGGCGGCTTCGCGGGCTGGCGGCGGCGCCGACAGGCCTGACACAACACACAGGAGCGAACTGTCTCCGGCAAGCCCCCGCGAGTCCGCGGGGGCTTTGTATTTGTCCGGACGCATTACTTCTCACTGCTTGGTATCATGGGGGGTAGGTCGTCCCAGTCCCACCGGCTTCGACCGATGAGCCGTACACCAGGCCAACTCCTCGCGGGCTCACGGTGCCTCCTGGTGGGCGGCACCGGCGGTCTGGGCCAGGCCGCCGCCCGCCGCTTCCTCGAAGAGGGGGCCCGGGTGCTGCTCGCGGGCCACGACGCCCAGGCCGGCCACGCCGCCACCCAGGCCCTTTCCCCGCTCGGCCCCTGCTCGTTCCTCCCCTGCGACGCCACCCAGCCCGATCAGGTCGATCGCCTCCTCGCTCACGCCGTCGCGACGCTCGGCGGCCTGGACGTGCTCTACCACCTCGCCGGCGGCAGCGGGCGGCGGCACGGCGACGGGCCGCTGCACGAGTGCAGCGACGACGGCTGGCGCTGGACGCTGGACACGAACCTGACCAGCGCCTTCCTGACCAACCGGGCCGCCGTCCGCCACTGGCTGTCCCGCCGCCAACCCGGGGTGATCCTCAACCTGGCGAGCGTGCTGGCGCTGGCGCCGGCGCCCCACCATTTCGACACCGCTTCCTACGCCGCCGCGAAAGCTGGTATGATAGCCCTCAGCCGGTCCGCCGCCGCGCGCTACGCCGCCGACGGCATCCGCGTCAACGTCCTCGCGCCGGGGCTGATCGACACGCCGATGGCGCACCGGGCGGTGAGCGACCCGGACATCGCCCACTACCTGAAGACGAAACAACCTCTCCGGGCCGGCCCCGGCCGGCCGGAAGACTGTGCCGATGCGGCGGCGTTCCTGTGCAGCGACGCGGCGCGGTTGGTCACCGGCGCCGTGCTCCCCGTCGATGGCGGGTGGTGCGTCAGCGAGGGGCAGCGGGGTTGAAAGTGAGCCACCATGCCTGAGATCACGGAGGAGATCGTCAGCACCCCGGAAGGCCTCCAGGAGTG
Organism: Gemmataceae bacterium; assembly: GCA_046350195.1. Taxonomy (GTDB): domain Bacteria; phylum Planctomycetota; class Planctomycetia; order Gemmatales; family Gemmataceae; genus CALDUY01. Next base: position 43,737 of record JAXMAW010000008.1, on the reverse strand, counting down.
CTGCGCGTACCTCTCCACCTGCTCCGTAATCGGCTTCGACACCGAGTTCGTCGGCGAGGAGACCTACCACCCGAAGCTGTGCCTGGTCCAGGTGGCCACGCACGGCCGGCTCTTCCTGATCGACCCGTTCGAGGCCGGCCCGCTCGACGCCTTCTGGCAACTGCTGCTCGACCCCGCCCGGGCCGTTGTCGTCCACGCCGGCCGCGAGGAGGTGCGCCTGTGCCGGCTGTGGAGTGGCCACGCGCCGGCGAACCTGTTCGACCTGCAGCTGGCGGCCGGCCTGGCCGGCCTGCCCTACCCGCTGGGCCACGGGGCGCTGGTCGGGCAGATCCTCGGCGTGCGGCTGGCCAAGGGCGAGACGCTGACGGAGTGGCGGCGCCGGCCGTTGACTCCCGAGCAGGTCCGCTACGCCTTCGACGACGTCCGCTTCCTGCTCCGCGCCCACGAGCGGCTGACCTACCGGCTGGCGAAGCTGGGCCGGCTCGACTGGGCGACGGAGGAGTTCGCCCGGCTGGCGACGACCGCCGGCCCGAGGACGCCGCCGCTGAGGAGTTGCCAGCGCAAGCCGAAGTGGGACCTGGCCTGTGCCGGACCGCAGAGGCTCGCCGTCGTCCGCGTTCTGTACCGCTGCAAGCGCGAGGACAAGGCGGCGTGGACCGAACGGCTGGCCTGCACCATCATCCGCGACACCTGCTCGTCGAGATCGCCTGGGCAACTGGGTCTCGAGAAGGCGACTGCAGGTGGTGCGTGGCCGGTCTACCGCGCACCTCGAGGCGATCGTCGCCGTCGTGCAGAGGCCTGGCAGACGCCGCCGGAGCAGTGCCCCGCGCCGGCGGAGCGCGACCAGGACCCGCCCCCAGCTGCCGCTGATCGCGGCATCCTCATCGCGGTGCGCCTGGAGATCATGCCCGCGAGAAGCTGGCCCAGGGCCTTGCGCCTGCTGCGCAACAACGACCGCGCGAGGTCGTCCAGCGCGGCTCGCCGGCGAGCGGCTGCCCGACCAGCACGCCGACGCGCGGCTGCTGGCGGGCGGCGAACATCTTCCCGAACTTGGACGTGCTGGAGGGCCGGCGGATGGTCCGCGTCGCCGACGTCAAGGCGGAGCGCCGCCGGGCTACGCCACGCCCTGACCGGTCCGGGGTGGGCGCGGCCGCCCTTGCGTGGCTTCTCCCTGGGGGTTGCTTCTACTAACACCCTACCCGCCAACGACCCCCGACGTGGGGGACGACCCGTGATGAGGCACTCCACCGCCAAAGACCTGCCAGTAGTGCCCCTTCGAGGAGGCCGGTGATGGGCTATTCCTGTTCGACCCCGAGACCGACCGTGCACAGGACGTCAACCTGATGGCGGAGCGGCTCAGCGGCTTCCCCCGCGACGAGCCTGCCGCAGGTCCAGGCGACCTACCCGTTCCGCTCGCCGGCCGGTGGGGGCAAGTTCGCGCCTCCCAGCGGGCTGCCACCAAGACGACCGTCTTCCACGCCCAGGACGGCTTCCTGCTCCGCACCCGGCAGGACGGGCGTCTGGGTGCCGGTCAACGTCACCATCACCCGGCTGCACCTCCAGCCGCGCGCACTCGCCCTGATCACCGCCCGCGACATGGGCGAGCAGCACGAGTGCACCAGCGGCTGCAGCGGATGGAGGCCGAATGCGCCGCGTGCTGACCGCGGTGTCCGACTGCCTGTGGAGTGCCGAGTGGTCGGCCGACGGCAAGGCCTACCGCTACCTCCCCGGTCGTCGAGACGCTGACCGGGCGGCCACCTACTACGCCGGCGACTTGTCGCGCTGGCAGCAGGTCATCCACGCGGACGACCGGCAGACGTGGCTAAAGGTGAAGCGCGCGCGCGGCCGCCGCGACCGAGTACCGGGTGCTGCCCGACGGCACGATGCGCTGGCTGCGCGAGCGTGCGGGTGCGCGCCTCGACGTGGTGGCGACGCCCGCCTCGACGGGGTGCTGACCGACTTCACTGCCCACAAGCTGTCGGAGGAGCGGCTGCGCGAGGAGCGGCAGCTGCTCCGCACGCTGATGGACAACCTCCCCGAGGCGATCTACTTCAAGGACGGCCAGGGCCGCTACCTCGTCGATAACGCCGCCCACCGGGCCATGCTCGGGGCCGCGTCCGAGGAGGAGGTCCTGGGCCGGACCGTGTTCGACTTCTTCCCCGAGGGGCTGGCCCGGCGGTACACCGAGGACGACCAGCGGGTCATCCGCCGCGGCGAGCCGGTCCAGAACCTGCTGGAGGTGATCACCGACCACGCCGGCGGCGAGCGGCTGCACGAGTACACCAAGGTGCCGCTGCGCGGGGCCGACGGGCAGGTCACCGGGCTGATCTGCATCGGCCGGGACGTGACCGACCAGGTGGAGGCGGAGAGCGGGCGCGCTGGCCCGCGGAGCCGCAACCTGGTATTCCGGCACCTTGATGGACCACCTGCCCGACCTGATCTACGTCAAGGACAGCGAGAGCCGGTTCCTGGTGGCCAACGCCGCCACCCTGCGCACCCTCGGGACGGGCGGCCCCGAGGAGGTGCTGGGCAAGACCGACTTCGACTTCCTGCCGGCCGAGCGCGCCGAGCAGTTCCGGGCCGACGAGGTGCGGGTGATCGAGGCCGGCGAGCCGATGCTCAACCACGAGGAGCTGCTGATCGACGCGGCCGGCCGCGCCCGCTGGCTGCTGACGAGCAAGCTGCCGCTGGACGGGCCGGAGGGCGAGGGGCGGTGGCTGGTCGGCATTAGCCACGACATCACCGGTCGCCGCACCATGGAGGCGGAGCTGCGCCGGGCCGTCGAGGTGGCCGAGCACGCCAGCAAGGCCAAGAGCGAGTTCCTCGCCCGCATGTCGCACGAGATCCGCACGCCGATGAACGCCGTCATCGGCATGACCGAGCTGGCGCTGGACACCGACCTCGACCCCGAGCAGCGCGAGTGCCTGTCGCTGGTGCTGACCTCGGCCGAGGCGCTGTTGGGGATCATCAACAGCATCCTCGACTTCTCCAAGATCGAGGCCGGCAAGCTCCAACTGGAGGCGGCCCCGTTCCACCTCCGCGACAGCCTCGCCGACGCGGTGCGGAGCCTGGGCATCAAGGCCCAGCAGAAGGGGCTGGAGGCCTTGGCTCACGTCGCCCCGGGCGTGCCTGACCTGCTCGTCGGCGACCTCGGGCGGTTGCGGCAGGTCATCGTCAACCTGCTCGGCAACGCCATCAAGTTCACCGACGAGGGGGAGATCGTTCTGCGGGTTGCTCCTGGGGAAAGACAACCAGACAAGGAGGCAAGGGCCAAGGAGACGGGGTGGGCCTGGCGTTCGAGGTGCGGGACACGGGGGTGGGGATTCCGCGGAGAAGCAGCAGGCGATCTTCGAGCCGTTCGAGCAGGTCATCGACGGGTCGATGAAGCCGCATGAGGGCAATGGGCTGGGCTCGGCGATCTCGTCGCAGCTGGTCCACCTCATGGGCGGGCAGATGGCCGTCGAGAGCGAGGTCGGCCGGGGTAGTCGGTGGTTCCACTTCACCGCCCGGTTCCAGACGATCGCCGGCCAGGAGGAAACGCACGGCCCCGCCGAGCCGCCCGGACGTGCACGTGGCCTGCGGGTGCCGGTCGGCGAGGACAACGCCACCTGCTGGCGAGATCCTCACCGAGATGCTGACGAACTGGCGGATGCGGCCGACCGCCGTCGATTCGACGCCGAGGGCGATGGAGGGAGCCTGGTGGCGGGCGGCCGGGGCCGGGGCGCCGTTCGGCGCGGTGCTGGCCGACGCGGGGATGCCGCCGGACGGGTTCTCCTGGCGACCGACCTCCGCCGCGAGCCCGGCCTGGCCGGGGCCGTCGTGCTGATGCTGACGCCGGCCGACGCCGCCCACGCCGACCTCTGCCGCGACCCGCGGGTGCCCTCGGTACTCAAGCCGATCAAGCAGTCGGAGCCCTGTTGGACACCCTGCTCGAGGTGGGCGGGGCGAGGCGGCGAGGCGGAAGGACCACCGCCACTGGCCGACCCGGACGACCTGCCCGCAGCGCCGCCCTATGCGCGTGCTCCTGGCCGAGGACGCCGTGGTCAACCAGCGGCTGGCGAGCGCCTGCTGGAGAAGGCGGGGCACAGTGGTCGTGGCCAACAACGGGGCAGGCTGTAGGCGGCCGCGGAGGGCGGGTACGACCTGATTCTGATGGACGTGCAGATGCCCGAGATGGGCGGGTTCGAGGCGACCCAGAAGGTCCGCGCGGGCCGAGCAGGCCGCCGGCGGGGCACGTGCCGACTACCTGCTGACCGCCCACGCCATGAAGGGCGACCGGGAACGCTGTTTGCAGGCGGGGATGGACGGCTACGTCGCCAAGCCGATCCGGACCCGCGAGCCTGTTCGGCGATCGAGCAGGCCTGCGGGGCGCTGGCCCTGGAAGCCGCAGCGCGGGCGACGGCGGCCCTGGGTCACGGCGCGCCCGCGAGACGGAGAAGCCCACCATGGCCCAGGAGTTCGACCGGGCCGCGCGCTGGCTGCCGCGGCAACGACCTCGAGCCTGCTCCGCGAGCCTGATCGACATGTTCCAGACCGAGGCGGTGATGATGCGCGACCTCGCCGCGGCGTTGCAGGCCGGCGACGCGGAGGAGGTCAAGCGGCCAGCGCACACGATCAAGGGGCGGTCGGCACCTTCGGCGCCCCGGCGGCGTACGACGTGGGCGCTGCGGATGGAGACGATCGGCAAGGAGGGCCGGCTCGGCGACGCGCCGCCGGTCTGGGACGAGATGCGGGGGCTGATGGACCGGCTGAAGGCGGCGCTGGCGGCGAGCCCCTGACGGGCCGGCCTAGCCGAGTTTCCGCCGAAGCTCCGCCAGGCTCGGGTTCTTCAGCCCGCGGCCTCGCCGGCGACGGCGGCGACGGCGGGGAAGTCGGCGGCGAGCCTGGCCGCCTCGGCCTCGCCTTGCCGCGCGCAAGGTCGCCGTCGCCAACCCCTCCATCGCCATCGCCACGCAGCACAGCACGGTCACCCCCAGGCCGGCGCCGATCAGCAGGGTACTGGTCAGCAGCTTGCGGTCCTCCACCATACCAGCGCGTCAGCGCGCCCTGGTTCTCGTAGTACTTCTCGACGCCCTCGACGTAGTCGCTGTACGCTGGCGGAAGAAGTGGTGAATGTGCCGCTGGCGGTGCTGCCGGCGGGCGTTGCCCAGCACCGCCCCCGCCAGCGCCCCGAGGAACAGCTGGAGCCGGTGCCACCTTCCGGGCCAGCGTCAGAAAGGAGAACAGGGCGAACGCCAGGCCGGTGCTGGACCCGATCAGGGCGGCGGTGGCCCCGGCGAGCCTCCACTCGCGCGTGTAAACGGCCCGGTCGATCACCCGGCCGGACTCGCTGAAGTAGTGGTCGCCGTAGTTCTTCCGGTCCGGGTCCGCGTAGCCGTAGAACGACAGCGGAGCTCGGTACCCGAGGTAGGCAAACGCCGAGCCCACGCCCGCCCCCCCGGCGACGGCCAGCGCGATCAGCCCAGCCAGTAACCACGGGAGCGGCTTGCGCTCGCCGAACCCGGCGGCGTGCCCGACGACCTCGCCGAGTCTGGCCAGCCGGCCGGCCACCGCCTTGCGCTCGGCCCCGGTCAGCGACGGCTGCGGCGCCTCGGCCACCGGCGGCGGCTCGACGACGCCGAGCTTCTGGGCCAGCTGCCCGACCATCTCGGGGTTGCGGAGCACCGCCTCGCCGCCCCAGTCGTGAACGACGCCGGGGAACTCGGCCATCAAGGTGCGGACGGTCTCGGTCACCTCCAGGTCGGCGTTGCCCTGCCGCCAGTAGCGCACGTACCAGCCAAGCCCGGCAAAGAGAAACGTGAGGCCGATTGGCGGCTCCTGGCCCGGGGCCGGCCCGCTCCCCTCGGCCGTGACGACCATGCCGAAAAAGAACCCCGCCGCCGCCGGCCAGATCACCGTCGCCCAGCCGCGGAGCGACGTCACCTTTTGGTGGGCCGAGTGCAGCTGCTTAACCAGGGAGAGCAGCAGCCCCTCCCGCATCTGGTCCGCCGGCCTGGCCGCCAGGGTGATCGCCGCCACCGGCTGCACCGTCGGGGCCGGAGCAGGGGAAGGCACGGCGGCCGGGTTCTCGGCCACCGCGTGGGGGGAGAGGCCGGCTCGTCGCGCAGCCCGCGGACCAACCGCAGCGCTCGCCGGCGTGCTTGGGCCGCTCGTCGAACCAGCCGACGCAGCAGTCGATCAGGGCGATGTGCGACTTCGGCGCTCCGAACCGGAGGGAAAGCTCCTTGGCCCAGCCGGGGTGCAGCTCGCGGGAGACGTCGCCGACCAGCAGCTGGTACCACATCACGCCGAGGCTGTAGAGGTCGTGGCGCGGGTCGGGCGACTGGCCGCGGCGCTGCTCGGGGGACATGTACAGCGGCGTGCCGGCGCCGCGGAACAGGCTGGCCTGGTCGGCCGGGCTGAGCGTGTCCACGGTGGTGGCGCCGATGCGGCTGACCTGGGCCGCCCGCGCCGCCGACACCCCGCCGAGGCCGAAGTCGGCCAGCTTGAGCACGCCGCCCTCGACGAGGACGTTGGCCGGCTTCAGGTCGCGGTGGACCAGCCCGTGCTGGTGGGCAAACGCCAGCGCCTCGGTCACCTGGGTGACCAGCTCCAGCACCTCGGCCGGGTTCAGGGCCCGGCCGACCCTGTCGCGTTGCTGGGCGAGGTGGCGGATCAGGTCGCCGCCGGTGACGTACTCGTAGACCAGGTACGGCGTCTGGTGCTCCAGGTCGTAGCCGTACAGGCGGACGACGCGCGGGGACCAGTCCTGGCCGCCGGCCTTCATGAGGCGCTCGAGGTTGGCCCGCTCGCGCTGGAGCGACTGGACCAGGCCGCGGTCGAGGCAGAACTTGATGGCCAACGGCAGGTGTTGCAGCGAGCGGGTGCTGGCGCGGTAGACGGCGCCGAACCCGCCGGAGCCGAGCAGGCCGTCGAGGCGGTAGGGTGTGTTCGGGACCTCGGCGCCGACGGGGTAGGGCGGCAGCGTCACCGGCAACAGCGACAGCAGCTGGGCCGGCTCGTCGAACGACATCGTCGGCGGCAGGGTGCGTGCGCCGGTGCCCGGCTCGCGGGGCAGGGCACGGTCGAGGGCGCCGGGCAGCAGGGAGAGGTAGCTCAGGGCGACTTCCCGGTCGGCCGGCGCGATCGGCTCAAGGACGAGCTGGTCGAGCAGCGCCGACGCCTGCTGCCGGGCCTCCTCCGGCGGCAGGCTGGCCATCTCGGCCAGGGCCAAGGCGCGGGCCTCCGGCGGCTGCTCGCGGAACCAGTCACTCCAGCGGTAGACGATGCGGGCGCCGAAGAAGTTGATCACCTTTTCGACGGCCTGGCCGACCGCGACGCCGACCACGCCGCCGATGACGCCGGCCTCGGGGCCGCCCGCCAGCGCGCCGGCGCAGCCGCCGAGGACCGGGATCACGCCCTCGGCCGCCAGGGCCATCAGCACGCCGCGCCGTAGTTGCTCCGTCATGCCCGCCTCCCCGTGGCCGTCCCGCCCTTTCGGTACTGGTTATTCGCCCGCGTCGTCGCGGATTTTCGCGTCCCGAACGGTGTAGAGGAAATTCTCCGGGTCGGTGGCGTTCAGCACCAGCTTGCCGGTCACCCGTAGCCGGTCGCGGGTGAACCGGCCGGCCCTCCCCTCGGGCAGCTCGACCAGGACGATGTTCACCAGCTCCGGCATCTCGCAGAACCAGCAGCCGACGGGGTGCTCGATCAGCAGGAACGCTCCCAGGTCGGTGTTGTCGCCCAGGGGCTGCATGTGCCCGCGCAGCTCGACCTGCTTGCCGTCCAGCTCGCGCAGGTACCGGGCGAACGTCGGCCGGGCCTGCCGGTCCACCGTCGTCTCGGCGAGCACCTCCCAGGGCAAGGCGGTGGTCCCCTTCGGGTCGATGGCCGGCAGCGCCGCCAGGCCGGCCTTGCTCAAGAGCGGCCGCGACGACCGCGGCTGGAACAGGCCGGCGTGGCCCTCGTGCTCCTTCTTCGAGGTCGGCTCGGCGGCGGCGCGCAGCCGCTTGCGGTGGTCTTGCAGGTCTCCGCGAGCGCAGGCCGAACTCGGTGACGCAGCCGTCGAGGATGGCGGCGGCGGTGGCGACGTCGCCGGGCGTTGGCCAACTCCGCCAGCTGCCACAGGAGCCGCCCGTCGGCCGGCAGCCACAGCGCCAGCTGCTGGGCCAGCGCGGCGGCGGCCGCAGGCAGGGCCTTGCGCTGGTCCGGGGTTAGTCCGCCGACCTGGTACTCGCCTTTGGGGCCGACGAACCTCACGCCGAACAGGTCGTCGAGCCCCTGGGTTCCCGGGCGGCTCGAGGAGCGCTGCCGGACCAGCCTCAGGTGCAGCTGCTCGGCGCGGGCGTGCTTGCCGGGCGCCAGGCGGGCGGCCTGTTCCAGGGCGGCGGCGGCCTGGGACAGGTCGCCCGCCTGTTGCCAGGCGGTGCCGAGGTTGGCGGCCAGGCGGAAGTGGGCCGGGTTGGCCCGAGACGCCGGCCGCAGCACCTCGACCGCCCTGGCCGGCTCGCCGAGGCGGACGAGCAGCGCGCCGAGGTCGGCGGTCTCGTCGGGGGTGCGCCTCGCCCCGGCTCGCCAGGCGGGCCGCCTCGCGCTCGTACTGCGTCCGCAGAAGGCTGGCCGGGGCGCCGGCGGTCGGCTTGACGGCGATCAGTCTCAAGCTCCGCTGGTCGAGCAGGAAGCCTCGCCACCGCGAGGGCAGCTCGGCGAACGACTCGCCGGAGTAGTACAGCCCGGCGTGGGCGGTCGGCGTCAGCAGCAGTAGCGCGAGCAGGGCGCGCGCATCGTCGGCGTCTCCGGGGTGACACCCACAGTTTACCAGCCGCGCCGGCCGTCGTCGCCTGGGATGATGGCGCTTCGGGCCAACCCCCAGGGACCACGTACCCTTCCCGCCCCCCAAGGGAATTGGCCGGGCGAGTGAGGTCACGCTGCGGTTTGCGTGAGTCGAGTCGCTGAACAGTCGCTACCGGCGGATCGCTTTCGGTACGGGCAGCCGGGCCGGTCGGCGAAGTAACGATCCAGCCGCTCATCCTCGCTCAACACGGCCGCACGCAATTGCAAGATCGACTCGGCGCCGTGCGGGCGATCCCAGGGTTTCTGCTTGCTCTTGACCCGCGCGTTGACCTCCCCCACCAACGATTCCACCAGGCTGCTCGTCGTCGTCGGCCCCTCCCGGCGGTAACGCGGGTAGTCCATCCGCTTCTCGTTGTGGCCTAGATAACTCCGCGCCTCGGCCACCACACGCCGCGGGTCGCGCCGCCCTTCCGCCGTCTCGCCTCGCCCGGAGGCGGCGGCCCCAGCGCTCTTGCCAGCCGTCCAACTCGGCCAGCACAAAGGCCGCCCGCCCCTGCCAGCACGCCCGCACCCACCCCAGGTACACCGGCCAGCCACTCGCCTCGTCCTGACTCACCGCCCGCGCCCCGCAGTACACGTGACACGGCACGCCGCAGGAAGTCCACGATCGGCTCGAAGTCCCGGAAGTACCCCGGTGGATCGACCAGTTGTACCCCAGCCCGTCGGCCACGAACGCCCGCCGCTTCGCCTGGTGGAAGCCGCCGTTGTGCCTCCGCCGCCACCAACGGGCCGAACGCCGAGCTCTTCCGCAGGCTGGCCACGCACGTCCGCACCCGCCGCTCAGGCGACCAAGCGCTCCTCCGGCGACGCGGCCTGCGCCAAGCGCAGGCCGCGGATTCCTCGGGGGTCACCTCCGTCCGCGGCGGCGGTGCTCGGCGGGCCTCGCGGTCGCGCTCGATCAACTCCCGGCCGACCTCGTGGGCCAGCCGGCGGACCTGGCTCTCGCTGATGGCGACGCCCGACATCCCGACGGCGGCGGTGGCGACCTGCTCGGAGGTGCGGAAGTCCACGTCGAGGCCAGGGCCGTCGTCGCCGAAGGCCCGTCGGGAGACGACTTGGCCCCACTGGGCGGCCAGGGCTCGCAGCCGGTCGAGTTCTTCCGCGGTGAATCGGGGGGTGGACATGACTCATCCCGCCTCGAGGTTGCGGCGAAAGCGGGCGGAGCTTTTCCCATCCAGGTCCGGGTCGCACGTCGGCGCACGCGCAAACCGCGACGTGACCTCCCCACACACGGGTGTGCCCCGGTAAAGTAGGTAAAGGTCATAACGCCAGGGCGAAGAAGGCATCCCAGGCGGCCGCGCCGGACTCATACAGGGCGCGGAGAGGGGCTACCTGTGCCGCCCCTACCTCCAGCCAGCGCATGCCGCTGCCCTTCAGCCGCGCCCCGACGATTTTGCAGCCGGCCTCCGTCGGCCCGCTGCCTATGTCATAGCCATGGCTTCGGTACGTCGGGTAATCCGTCCGGTGCTCGTTGTTCTTGAAGTACCCGATCAGCTTCCGCCACTCCTCGGCCACCAGCGGCTCCGCCGGGATCGGCTGGCTGTCCAGGTGAGCCAGCAGCGCCGTGCCGCCCTTGTCGTACAGCACCCCCTTCGCCTCGGCGGCCCAGCAAGCCTGGGCCTGGGCGTCGCGCGGGTGCAGCGCCTTGGCGTAGTCGAACAGGTGCTGCCCGGCGTGATACCAGTCCAGGATGCACAACAGGTCGTCGTCGAAGTGCCGGTGGATCGCCTCCTCCAGCCCGTTGCCACCATCACAGATCGCGACCAGCTGATTCGCCTTCCCCAGCCCCAGCGCCTTGGCCGCCTCGCGCATCTGGGCGGCCGCCTGGTCCAGGTCGAAATCGACCAGGTAGTGCGTCTGGGTCTTGTCGGGGGTGTACAGCGTGGCCGTGTAGAGCATGCGGTGGTCGGCCTTCTTGCCGCCGGCCCCCTGGATCGGCACCGCGAAGGCGTCCAGCCCGAGGAACGCCGCGGTGTGGCGGTGGCCTTCCAGGGTGAAGTCCCACTTCACCGGCTTGGCCGGGGCGACGATTTGGCCCCCCCTTTGCCGGTGGAGCAGCTCCTCGCCGGCCTGCTCGGTGGCCAGGCGGAGCACGCCGGCAGAGACGTGTAGGCCGCAGAACCGCCTCAGCAGGTCGTCGGAGCCGTCGCGGAACGACCCGAGGGTGCCGGCCAGGCAGACCAACGGCCGCAGCCCGCTGCTGAGGTGATCGCCGCGCAGGCCGAGTTCCTGGTCAAGCGGGCAGTGGCCCCGGTGGCAGTGCTTGCAGTGGTAGTAGGCGCGGGCGACCGTCACCTCCCCGGTGGTGGTCAGCCAGGTCTTCTCGCGGTAGCTGACGAACCGGGCGTCGGCCCGGCAGTGCGGGCAGACGACGCTGGAGCCGCGGTAGCCCTTTTTTTGCCGGCCTCGATGCCGGCTTGGTGGGCCTTGGCCGCCAGGTCGTGGCTGAGGTCGCGCAGGGTGTGCTCGATCGAGCCGAACACCTTGCCATCGGGCAGGTCCACCAGCTCGTCGGCGAGACGCTCCAGCAACGGGTCGTCCTTGAGGCCCTGGAGGATCCGTTGGCGGCGCCCCTCACGCCCTTCCGAGGTCGGAGAAGTCGGAGAAGTCGGAGAAGGAGTCGGCTGCAACATGGGAACCTTCCTGGCGTTAGGACAAGAGGGTGGTGGGCACGCGCGAGCATTTCCCTGGGCCACTCTCACCCTACTATTCCGGCCTCGTTTTCCCACCTACTTTTTCAGGGCACACCCCCCACACACTGTCAATTGGAATAGGTTTTGGCAGAGCCTCTAAGATTATGGTATTATGGCAATAGCAGTTGTAGGTAGAGTGGTATAGGGCTCAGGAGGGTTTTCAGCAGATGACGTAAGTGTCTATTGATCTTTCAGATGCGCCCGTAGCTCAGGGGATAGAGCATCGGTTTCCTAAACCGAGGGTCGCAGGTTCAAATCCTGCCGGGCGTACTTCCACTCTCCGCTCACACCAAGGCCGCGTCCGCGCCAGGGCGGAAGTCGGTCACCTCCAGATCGACACTCACCCGCCCCTGCCACTCGTTGCGCTTCGGCGTGAACGCCAGGCAGCACGCCCCGCCGGCCGACATCAGCTCGCCGGCCCGCTCGGCCATGTTCCAGCCGATCGCCTTCAGCGTCGTCGCCCCCTGCCGCACCCGGAAGCTCAGGTGCCGCTCGCCCTGGCCGACCTTGCGCGGGTCGCCCTGCACCTGCAACCCCCCCGCCAGGAACAGCGGCTTGCGGTTCTCCGCCCCGTAAGGCTCCAGGTGGGCCAGCTCGTTGAGCAACCCGACGGTCAGCGCGCTCAGCGGCGTCTCGGCGTCGAGGACCAGCTCGGGGGTCGGCACGCCGTCGGGGAAGCAGCCCGCGACGTGGGCGCAGAACCGCTCGCGGAAGGCGTCGAGGCAGCCCGGCAGCACCTTGAACCCCGCCGCCGCCGCGTGCCCGCCGTGGCTGACCAGCAGGTCGCCGCACGCCTTCAACGCCTCGTGCAACGCCACCCCGGGGATCGACCGGCCCGAGCCGGTCGCCCAGGGCAGGTCGGAGTCCGGCTTCGGCAGGGTGATGATGAGCGCCGGCCGGCCGAACTGCTCGGCCAGGCGCCCCGCGACGATGCCGACGATGCCGCCGTGCCAGTCCGGGCTGGCCAGCACCAGTGCCGGGTCGCTCTGACGGCCCTCGGTCTCGACCAGCTGCTTCGCCTTCTGAACGGTCTCACGTTCGAGCTTCTGGCGGGTCTCGTTGAGGTACTCGAAGTGCCGGGCCAGATCGACCGCCCGCTCGCGGCGCGTCGTCGTCAGCAACTCGACGGCCACCTCCGCCTGGCCGAGCCGGCCCACGGCGTTGATGCGCGGCGCCAGGCGGAAGCCGATGTCGCTGGCCCGCAGCTCACCGTTCAGCGCCACCTGGGCCACCTCCGAGAGGGCCTGCAAGCCGACCGGCGGCTTCTCGGCCAGCCGGGCCAGTCCGGCGCGGACCAGGATGCGGTTCTCGCCCAACAGCGGCACCACGTCGGCGACGACGCCCAGCGCCGCCAGGGCCACGGCGTCCAGCAGCAGCTCGCGGAACGCCGGCGTCACCTTCTCGCCGCCGCACTTGCGCTGGGCCAGCGCCCAGGCCAGCTTGAACGCCACCGCCGCCCCGCACAACTGGCCGAACGGGTAGCTCGACCCCGGCAGGCGCGGGTGGACCAGCACCGAGGCGCGCGGCAGCTCGTCCTTCATCTCGTGGTGGTCGGTGACGATCAGCTCCAGGCCGAGCTTCCTCGCCTCCTCCGCCTCCGACAGGCTGGCGATGCCGCAATCGACCGTGACGACCATGCCGACGCCGCTGTCGGCGAGCTGCTTCAGGGCGTCGCGGTTGAGGCCGTAGCCCTCCTCCAGCCGGTGCGGGACGTAGTGCTCCGGCCGGGCGCCGAGCAGGCGCAGCGTCTGGAGCAGGATGGCGCTGCCGGTGACGCCGTCCACGTCGTAGTCGCCGTAGACGCAGATGCGCTTGCCCTGGTCGATGGCGTGGAAGATGCGCTCGACGGCATCCGGGACGCCGGGCAGCTCGGACGGCGGGTGCAGGCCCTTCAGCGCGGGGGTGAGGAAGGTGCGGGCCTGGTCCGGGTCGGCGACGCCGCGGTTGAGCAGCAGCTGGGCGACGATCGGCGACGTGGGCAGGGCGCGGGCCAGCCGGTCCACGGCGTGCCGGTCGTGCGGCAGCAGCCGCCAGCGGCGCAAGACAGCGGTAGCGGCCACGATGATCCTTCGCGAACGATCAGCCAGGGTCGGGAGCCGGCGGGAGGTCCGTCCCGCCGCCGGCGCCCGTGGCTGGGACGTGTCCAGGTTACCGCCTTTGAGCGACGGAGGGAAGGCGGTTACGGCGCGACCACCTCCAGCAGCTCCACCGCCGGCTGCTCGTGGAAGTGGATCACCGCCAGCCGCCCGTACAGCGGCGCCGGCTCCGTCAGACCGAACCAGGCCATCAGCGCCGGCCCCGGCGTGATGCGCAGGAACGCCGTCGGCTCGATGCGGCGCAGCACGTCGTGCTCGATCAGGACGCGGCCCACCGGCGTCCCCTGCGCCACGATGGCGTCGCGAACCTCCGGGCTGGTCACCGAGAAGTCGATGCGGACGATGCCGAACTGCACCACCCGGCCGGTCGCCTGATGCACCAGCAGGATCATGCGGGAGTACAGGTCGCCGTCCTGCCGAACGGCCAGCACGCGCACGTCCACCGGGCCGCCGTGGTGCGCCTCGACGGTGACGGTCATGTGGTGCTCGTGCACCAGCAGGTCGCGGTACGGCTGGGGCATGTCGTCGCCGCGGATCAGCTCGTAGCTGGGCGGACCGTCCGCGCCGGGGAACAGGGCGAACAGCCCTTCCAGCGTCAAGACGTTCATCGCCCGACCGCCGGCAGCAGCTGGAGCAGGGCGTGGTCCGGCTCGGCCGCCTTCTCCGGGCGGTCCAGCACCGTATCGACGAGGTAGTACAGCAGCTCGCGCAGCTCCACCGGCTCGATCTCGTCGGCGATCGCCTCGGCCTTGGCGCGGAACTTGTCGATCAGCTTGTCCACCTTGGCGAAGACGCCGGCCCGGGTGAACAGGATGCGCGCCCGGTCGATCAGCTCGTCGTTCGTCCGCTGGTGCTGGCCGGCCAGCAGCGCCAGCAGCTCCTCGCGGTCGGCGGCGTTGGCCCCTTCCAGCGCCAGCGCCAGCAGCAGCGTCGGCCGGGCGGACAGCACGTCCTGGCCGGCGACCATCTTGTTGTCGCTGTCGCCGTCCCAGTCCTTGAGGTCGTTGAGGATCTGGAAGGCGACGCCGAGGTTCTTGGCGAACTCGTGGACCGGCTTCTCGTAGTCGTCGGCCGGCCCGGCCAGCCGCAGCCCGGCGTACAGCGCCGCCTCGAACGCCGGCGCGGTCTTCAAGGCGTAGATCTTCAACGCATCCAGCGCCGTCAGCGCCTTGTCGCCGGCGTCGCGCCAGAGCAGCTCGGCGCCCTGGCCCTCGGACAGCCGCAGGTGTGCCTCGGAGAGCTTGTTGACGATGTCGGCGGCGCAGTCGCCGCCCAGCTCCTTGCGCTCCTTCGCCACCAGCCGGTAGCCCAGCCCCAGCAGGTAGTCGCCGACGTTGATGGCCGTCGGCACGCCGTACTGACGGTGCAGCGTGGCCCGGCCGTAGCGGAAGGTGTCGTCGTCCTCGATGTCGTCGTGGACCAGCGACGCCTTGTGGAACGCCTCGATGGCCAGCGCCACCCGCTTGACCGCGTCGGGTAGCTGCATCTCCTCGGCCGAGCGCGTCGCCGGCGCCCCCTTCAGGGCGTCGTAGGCCGCCAGCGTAATCAACGGCCGCGACCGCTTCCCGCCCTGGGCCAGCCATTCGTAGGCGATGGCCTCGTGCTGCGCCAGCGGGTCCTTCTCCCTGTCTCCCTGTCTCACCCTCGGCGCCAGCTGCGACAACAACGGCTCCTCGCACAGCCCGTGCGCCGCCCGCATCAGGTGCAGGTACGTCTTCGTCTTCACCGCCGGGGCCGGCGTCTGGAGGTTGACCAGCTCGAAGACCCAGTCGTCATCGACGCTGGTGCTCTTGCAGTTGCTCGACAACAGCGGCGCCGCGACGCAGGGGATGCCGGCCAGCAGGATCTTGTCGATCGCCTTCTCCAGCACGTTCAGACACGCCACGCCGACGATCGCATCGACGTGGCCGGAGACGATGATCTTCAGGACGATCGGCGTGCCCTCGGAGACCAGCACCTTGTAGCCGAGGTCCTCGGCGCGGCTCTTGAAGTCGGCCACCGAGCAGGCGCCGCACTTGCGGCAGTCCAGGCCGAACTCGTCGTAGTCGGCCGGGCAGCCCTCGGCGTTCTTCAGGCAGTGCGGCAGAAGCAGCAGCCGGCGGTGGAACGGCACCGCCTGGAGCTGCCCGCGCCAGAACTCGTTGGCGATGCAGACCATGGTGAAGCCGAGGTACTGCTCGCCCAGCCCGAGGCGCCCAAGCAGCCCTTCGCCCAGGGCCTGAAGCTCGGCCTTGTTGAAGGTCTTGGAGCGGTCGAGCGGCGCGGCGAACTCGGCGGCGGCGGCGCGGACCTGGTCACGCAGCTCCCGCGTTTCGGGCACGACCTTGAAGGCGGCGGAGCTGAGGCGCTTGTCTTTCTTCGGCTCGTCGGTGCGGGGGGCTTCGACAGCGGTGGACACGGTCGGTTCCTCGGGTGCGGGGCGGTGAGCCGGTCGTGGTACCCTGCCAGATCGACGGGTGGGTGGGGAGAGTTATTCAGCCCGGCGTCCGGGGTCAGGGTCATGATAGGGCTGACCGACGGGCCGACTAGCGTCTGCCTACAATGTCGCCCGGACGGCCGCGAGGGTTCTCCGGAGGGTCGGTCATGCCGGTACACGACTGGTCTCGCGTCGAGGACGGGATCTTCCACGACTTCCACGTCGCCTGGATCGGGGAGCTGCGCCGCGTGCTCAACGGCGGGCTGCTGCCCCCGGACTTCTACGCGCTGGCGGAACAGATCGCCGGCGGCGTCGGGCCGGACGTCATCACCTTGCACGCCCCCCCGCCGAAAAGCAACGGCAGCGGCGGGGCGAGCCATCCGGGAGGTCCGGCCGGTGGCGTCGCGGTGGCGACCGCCCCGCCGAAGGTCCAGCTGACGCTCTCCACGGAGGACGAGAGTTACGCCCGCCGCCGCCGAACCCTGGTGATCCGCCACCCCAGCGACCACCGGGTCATCGCCCTGATCGAGATCGTCTCGGCGGGGAACAAGGCCAGCCGGCACGCCTTCGCGTCGTTCCTGCGGTCGGCGACGCGCTGCCGGACATGCCGCTGTTTTTGACGACCGACGAGTACATCAACGTGCCGCTGGAGCGGACGTACCTGGGGGCGTATGAGGGCGTCCCTCGCTTCTACCGCGAGATCCTGGAACGGCGAGCCTAGAACCACCCGCCGGTGATCGGCAGCGTCTGGCCGGTGATGTAGCTGGACTCCTCCGAGGCGAAGAACAGCACCGCGTGCGCCACCTCGTCGGGCCGGCCGCACCGGCCCACCGGGATCTGCCTCTCGTACTCCGCCAGCACCTCCGGCTTCAGCCCCTGTAGCATCGGCGTCTGGATCACGCCCGGGGCGACGGCGTTGACGGTGATGCCGCGCCGGGCCAGCTCGCGGCCCATGACCTTGGTCAGGGCGATCACGCCGGCCTTGGCCGCCGCGTAGTTGGCCTGGCCGTGGAAGCCCATGATGCCGGCGATCGAGGCGATGTTGACGATCCGCCCGCCGTCGCGCATCACCTCGGCCCCCAACTTCGAGCAGTAGAACACGCCGTCGAGGTTGGTCTGGAGCACGCCCTGCCACTCGCCGGGCGTCATCTTCTTCACCGTGCGGTCGCGGAGGATGCCGGCGTTGTTCACCAGGACGTCCAGCCCGCCCAGCTCGTCCTTGACGCGCCGCATCAGCGCCTCGACCGACTCGTAGCGGCTGACGTCGGCGTCGAGGACGTGGACGGGGACGGTGTGCTTGCGGAGCCGGGCGGCGGTCTCGTCGGCGTCCCGGCGGTTGGCCCCGGCGTCGTCGGCGAAGTAGTTGACGACGCAGGTGGCGCCGGCGGCGGCGAACGCCTCCAGGAACGCCGCCCCCATGCCGCGCGAGCCGCCGGTGACCAGGACCACCTTGCCGGGGAAGCTATACTTCACCATCGCCGCCCTCCTCGCGCCCGGCTCGCCGTTGGCCGGGCGAATCGCTATGCCAGACCGGGGGTCGCGAACGCCTCCCGGAGACCGCCGTGATGTCCCGCCGCCTGCTCGTCGTCCCGCTCGGACTCGTGCTCTGCGCCGTCGGCTGCGGCGTGCAGGACTACGAAGCCCAGATGAACAAGAGTCAGGCCCGCGTCGAGCGGTGGGAGGCCGAGGCCAAGGCCCTCGACGCCCCGCTGGTGATCCCCTCCCGGCTGGGGGCCAACAACAAGCCGATCTCCTTCGTCACCGTCTTCGTCCGCCCGCCCCGGGGCATCCCCTCCAGCCCGCTCAACGCCAAGGAGCCGCGCGAGCGGCTGATGTTCACCTTCCAGCCCAAGGGCAAGAGCGCCGCCGGCGCCTTCCACTCGGTGGAGGTGGCCGTCGGCGACAAGGCCAAGGAGTTCCCCACCGAGGTGCTCAGCTGCTACCGCCCGTCGAACACGCCGGCCAACCGCAAGCGGGTGGTCAACCCCCCGGGCCGGGCCCCGGTCACGTTCAACACCTACGAGTTCGACGACGGGGCGCTGTTCTACTCCGTCAACCTGTGGAAGGGCGACCGCGACCAGGTGGCGGTGGTGTACGCGGCGACCCTGGCGCAGAAGGCGGCGGCGTCGCGGACGATCGACCTCAGCCTGGAGACGTTCGCCACCGGGGCCGACGCGCTGAAGGTGCGCGAGTTCACCCTGAAGGGCCCACTCGAAGTGCCGGGGCACCCGTCGCAATGACGCCGCGGCGGTCACTTGTTCGGGTACGGCTTCTGCCAGAAGTTCTCGCCGTGCCAGTTCAGCGTCGGGTGGGTCTCGATGGTGCAGTCGCCGTTGACCGTCACCTGGCAGGCCAGGCGGACCTCCTGCTCCTGGCCGATGCTCACCAGGGCGGTCTCGCGCCGCCAGGTGGAGCTTCGACGCCGGACTTCGGGCCGAGGTTCTCCATCCCCTTCTTGACCAGCACCCGGCAGGTGCCGCACAGCCCGTTGCCCATGCAGTTGAGCACGTTCGTGACCGGGTTGAGGAAGCTCACCACCGTGCCGTGGATGGCGAGGCCGGCCTTGCGGGCCTCGCGAGGTTGGCCTTCTGCGGGGACCTGCAACCTCCTTGCTCGTTGACGAAGATCACCTTCGGCATGAACGTTCACCCTCGCGGGATGGGGATGCTTCGGACTGACCGGAGCAATTGTAGCGAAGGCCGACAGGCCGTCGAGTCGAAAGGGGGTGCCGCCGTGGCCGGCCTCGAACCCGCCCCGCTGCGCCTGGCGCACGTCAGCGACGTCCACGTCACCGCCCCTGCCGCCTGGCGGCTGGAGGACTGGCTGAACAAGCGGTTCGCCGCCTGGGTCAACCTGCGGGTGCTCGGCCGCGGCTTCCGCCTTTTCCGCCGCGCCGACGAGGTGCTGGCGGCACTCCGCCGCGACTGACGAGCGGCGGCCGGACCACGTCCTGTTCTCCGGCGACGCTACCGCCATGGGCTTCCCCGAGGAGATGGCCTGCCGCCGCCGGTTCGCCGCGCGTCGACCAGCGGCCGGCCCGGCCGTGCCCGGCAACCACGACTACTGCACCGGCCCGGCGATGCTCCGGCGACTTCGAGCGGTGCTTCGCCCCCGGCTGGCCGGCGAGCCGCGTCGGCGTCGAGACCTACCCAACGGGTCGGCGGGGCGTGGGCCGGGCGGAACTCGGCGACGGCCAACCGCTGGGCCTGGGACGCCAGAGCGCCGTCGGGCCGGACCAGCTCGAACGCCTCGACCGGCTGCTGCTCTGCGCCTCGACGGCGGGCCGACTGCTGGTGACGCACTACTCCGTCGCCCGGCCCGGCGGGAAGGCCGAGCACCCCGGCCGGCAGCCGCGACCTCGGCGGCCTGATCGACGTGGCGGCGTTTGTCTCTGGCTGCACGGCCACATCCACGAGCCGTACCACCACCCGCGGACCGCCCTGGCCCCGTTCCCGATCATCTGCGCCGGCAGCGCCACGCAGAGCGGGCACTGGTCTTACGGCGAGTACGTCGTCCAGGGGAGCCGCCTCAAGGCGTCGCGCCGCGTGTTCGACCCCGACGCCGGCGGCTTCCGCGAGGGCGAGGCGTTCGAGCTGGACCTGCCGTGCCCGGCGCCGCGTGCCGTTGCGGCGCCTCCCGCCCGGGAGGCGGGGGCGATATAATGGCGCTGCCCAACCTGACCTGAGCCGTGAGGGCGGGATGAACCTGAACAACAGCCCGACGAAGGAGCAGCTGCGCGAGCTACTTCGCAGGGGGGACGACGACGCGGGACATAACATGCTTTGGGTGAATAAGGGTGGCGACGTCATCTTGTCCCGCCTCCCGAAGGTCTGGCCCGCCGTGGAGCCGCTGGACCTACTCCCGGACATGCAGATGAGGGTCGAGACGTTCCTCGCCGGCCACGGGTACGTGGGGGAGGAGGCGGCCGAGGACGAGGAGTGGGTGGCCGACCTTTTCGACATGCTGATGGCGAAATGGGGCGTGTCCCAGGGGAAGCCGGACGTGGCGTTCGTCGGCCCGCTATGAGCCTTCCGTTACCACCTTGGGGGACCGCCCGTGCCGATCACCGTCACCTTCGACGTCAAAAAGCCCTCCCCCGCGGAGCTGAACCGGATCCGCGGGTTCTTTGAACGCCTCGGGTGGGAACACCTCGGCAACACGGCGTACCGCTACCCGAAGCTGCAAGACCAACGGGCGCCGGAAGACTGGTTCAACCACGTCGTCCCGGCCTTGATGCTGCTCCGGGCCTATTCTCGCCACGCTTCCGGCACGGGACGCGGCATCATCAAGTTTTCCCTGGACGCCCAAACCTCGACCGGGGGCAAGCCCGCCCCGCCGGTCGGGTCGCCGCCGAAAAAGGCCGATCAAATCAACTACACCTTTCCCACCCGGGCCGGACGCTCCTTCGGCAAGCAGCGCCTTCAAGACTGGCTCGACGCGATCCCCTGGCCCTACGACCCCGCCACGAACCCCGGACCCCCGACGGCACCGCCATGAACACCGCACGCTTCCACGCCAACCTCCTGGTTTCGATCCGCCGCACCCGGCGTTCCTGCCGCCCGACGTCAACGAGGTGATCGAGCGCACCGGCGCCCCGGAGGAGGCCGGCTCCAAGGCCGACCTCGCCCTGAGCCTGGTCGCCCAGAACATCGCCCTGGCCAAGCGGAACAGCGGCCCGATCTGCCAGGACACCGGCACGATCACGTTCTACGTCACCACGCCGGTCGGCTTCGACCAGATCGAGCTACAGAAGCTGGCCGAGGAGGCCGTCGTCGAGGCCACCGCCAAGGGCTACCTGCGGCAGAACAGCGTGGACAGCGTGACGGGCCAGAACAGCGGCAACAACCTCGGTCCCGGCAGCCCGGTGTTCAAGTGGAAGCAGCACCGCCACGACGCCGTGGACGTCCGTCTGATCCTCAAGGGCGGCGGCTGCGAGAACATGAGCGCCCAGTACTCGCTGCCGGCCACCGTCAACGGCAAGCGGCTCGACCGCGACCTCGACGGCGTCCGCGGCTGCGTCCTCGACGCGGTCTGGCAGGCGCAGGGCAAGGGGTGCGGCCCCGGCTTCCTGGGGGTGTGCATCGGCGGCGACCGGGCCATCGGCTACGACGCCGCCAAGGCCGAGCTGCTGCGGACCTGCGACGACACCAACCCCGACCCGCAGCTGGCGGCGCTGGAGCAGCGCATCCTGGAGGAGGCCAACCGGCTCCAGATCGGCCCGATGGGCTTCGGCGGCCAGCTGACCGTCGGCGCCTGCAAGGTCGGCGTGCGCAACCGGCTGCCGGCGTCGTACTTCGTCAGCGTGGCCTACATGTGCTGGGCCTACCGCCGCCGCGGTGTCGTGCTGGATACCGAGGGCGAGGTCGTCGAGTGGCTGTACCACGCCCCGGGAGAGTTCGACCGCGACTGGTCGAAGGAGGAGGGCCTGGTCCAGCTCGGCGCCGGCGCCAAGAAGGCGGTGCGGCTGACGACGCCCCTGAGCGAGGCGGACGTCCGCGGGCTGAAGGCCGGCGACATGGTGCTGCTGTCCGGCACGGTGTTCACCGGCCGCGACGAGGTCCACAAGTACCTGCACAAGGGCGGCGACCTGCCGGTGTTGAAGGATGGCGTCATCTACCACTGCGGCCCGGTGGTGCTGAAGGACAAGGGCGGCTACCGGGTGGTGGCGGCCGGGCCGACGACGTCGATCCGCGAGGAGCCGTACCAGGCCGGCGTGATCCAGCGCTACGGCGTCAAGGCGGTGGTCGGCAAGGGCGGCATGGGGGTGAAGACGCTGGAGGCGTGCAGGCAACACGGCTGCGTCTACCTGCACGGCATCGGCGGGGCGGCCCAGATCTACGCCCAGTGCATCGAGGGCGTGGACGGCGTCTACCTGGAGCAGTTCGGCAGCCCCGAGGCGGTCTGGCAGCTGCGGGTCCGCGACTTCCCCGCCGTCGTCACCATGGACGCGCACGGCCGGTCGCTGCACCAGGAGGTCGCCGACGCCTCGAAGGGGCGGCTTCAAACGGTCCTGGGATAACCGGGGGCTCGACCGATGCGCCTCGCCGTCGCCGGCTTCCTGCACGAGTCGAACACGTTCAACCCGCTCCGCGCCGACCGGGCCGCCTTCGCCGCCCACGGCCTGGCGCTCGGCGGCGCCTTCGTGGACGAGTGGCGGCCGGCGCACCACGAAGTCGGCGGCTTCCTCGCCGCCGCGGACGAGTTGGGCTTCGACGTCGCCCCGCTGGCCATGGCCTGGGCGACGCCCTCGGGGCCGGTGACCGACGACGTCTTCGACGAGGTCACCGGCGCGATCGTGGCCGGCCTGAAGCGCGAGCGCCCCGACGGGCTGTTGCTGGCGCTGCACGGCGCGATGGTGTCGGAATCGCACCTCGACGCCGACGGCGAGGTATTGTCTCGCATCCGGCAGGCTGTCGGCCGCGACTTCCCCATCGCCGTGACGTTTGACCTGCACGGCAACCTCTCGGAGCGGACCGCGTCGCTGCTCGACCTCGCCGTCGCCTACCGCACCAACCCACACGTCGATCAGCGCGAGCGCGGCCTGGAGGCGGCCCGCCTGCTCCACCGCTGGGTGCGCGGCGAAATCCGTCCACGTCTGGCGATGGCCAAGCCGCCGTTCCTCATCAACATCATGCGCCAGGACACCTCCCAGGAGCCCCTGGCGAGGTTCCTGCGGCCGTCGTCCCGGGCCGGCGTCCTCAGCATGAGCGTGCTGCCCGGCTTCGCCTATGCCGACGTGCCGCACATCGGGCCGTCGGTCCTCGTCGTGACCGACGGAGACGAGTCCCTGGCGCGACGGCACGCCCAGGACCTGAGCGACCAGCTCTGGGACGCCCGCGAGTCGTTCCAGGCGTCGCTGCCCGACGCGGCGACAGCGGTGCGGCAGGCCCTGGCGGTGCCACGGACGCCGGCGGTGCTCGTGGACACCGGCGACAACGTCGGCGGCGGCTCCGCCGGCGACGGCACCGTGCTCCTCGCCGAGCTGCTGGGGCAGGGGGCGACGGGGTTCGTCGTCTGCCTGTACGCGCCCGCCGAGGTGCGGCTCTGTCAGGCGGCGGGAGTGGGCCAGACGGTCACCCTGACCGTCGGCGGGAAGGTCGATCGCCGACACGGCGACCCCGTGCAGGTTTCCGGCGCCGTGCGGCTGCTCCATGACGGGACCTACGTCGAGACCGAGGCTCGCCACGGCGGCAAGCGGACCAACCATGGGGCCGACGGCGGTCGTCGAGCCTGCCCGGCGAAAACCTGCTGGTGCTCACGTCGCTACGGCACCTGCCGTTCAGCCTGGGGGCGCTGACCTGTCTCGGCATCAGGCCCCAGCCGCGGCGAATCCTCGTCGTCAAGGCGGCGATCGCCTACAAGGCGGCGTACCTGCCGATCGCGGTACGGTCATCGAGGTCGGCACGCCGGGGCTGACCTGCGTCGATCCGTTCGCGCTGACGTATCGGCACCGCCGCCGGCCGCTCTGGCCGCTCGACGCCGACGGGTCAGGGAAATAGGATGTCGCCACCTCAAAGGAGACCCCGCGCATGCCGCCGGCCGACCAGCTGCTCGTCCACAACGTCTACTTCTCGCTGCACGACCGCTCGCCGCAGGCGAAGCAGCGGCTCATCGACGCCTGCCGCAAGTGGCTGCCGAACCACCCCGGCGTCGTCTACTTCACCTGCGGGGCGCTGGCGGAGGAGTACCTGGACCGTGAGGTCAACGTCCGCGACTGGGACGTGGGGCTGCACATCATCTTTCAGGACCAGGCCGCCCACGACCACTACCAGGACGCCGCGGCGCACCACGCCTTCATCGCCGAGAACAAGGCGGCCTGGAAGCAGGTGCGTGTCTTCGACACAGTGGCCGGCCAGTCGCCGACGCCGTAACAAGCCCCACTCGCCTTCGAGAGGTGAAGGCCGGAGATGGTGTCGGGATGAGCCGCCGGGCTTGCCCTGGCGGCCTGACCGGCGGGATAAACCCGCCGGCTCTCCCCACCTACCGCTGGCCTGCGTTGCCGCGTCCGCCAACGCCGCCGATTTCGACGATCGAGCCATGCACAGCGGACTACCGCAAGCAGACCAGCGTCATGGTGCCGGTCGCCACCGGCCGCGGGTCGCTCCAGTCGGGGCCGGCGAGCAGCTTCGGCACGAACCGCCACGCGGCCGCCAGGCCCCCCAACAGCCCGATCATGGCCGCCGCGTGCATGGCGTGCTTGAGGCGGCTTTCCTTCAGCCCCAGGACGCCGCACACCACCAGCAGGCCGCCGACGAGGGCCGGGATCCAGAGGGTGAAGCTCTTCGCCCCCGTGTCCGGGTCCGGCACAGTGGCGCTGTTACTCCAGACGCTGATGAGAACCAGCAGCGCCCCGCACACAATGCTCACAATCGGCACCGTTCACCTCCGCCTCCGAGTTTCCGCGGCCGTCACACCCTTATGGTAGTCCCCGGGCTGCCCAGGGTCACTTCCCGACTGGCCCCTTGCACCGCCTCAATCGGGGTGCTAGATTCACCCTAGACCTCTGCGGTGTTCGTGATCGGGCGTTACTTTTGACGAACCGATGGAGTACCCGCTGGGAGCCAAAAATGAGGCTGGCGCTCGCAAGCCTACCCACCGCCTCGTGCGGTGCGAAGTGGGATCCGGACCGCGGCCCTGAGGCGCCCACGAAATAACTGCGGGTTCTCAAAAGCGCCCAATGACACGGCACACGTGGAGGTCTTTCCCTGCGCCCCCGCCCTGTTCTCCACACCACCCTCAATACCCACACGCCTCAACTTTTCCCCCAACTTTTTTCTCGAGTTCGACCGCTCGTGATGCCAGCCAGTGAAAAACTCAGTCGGTCCCCAACTACTCTTCTCGCTTCCGCTTACGCCCGCCCCTTCGCGGAGAATTACCGAGTAAAAGACTGCGTCAGTCAGGCATAGGACACCCCCCCACGCTGTCCTTCATTGACTCTTCTCCGTTGCCGCGCAACGGCTTCCGCGCGGCCGCGCGGGGTGGGGTAGGAGCGGAGGAGTTTTCCGGTTGACTCTCCTGATGAACTCGGTAACCTTTCGCTCATCGCATGATCGCGGCGGCGGCCCGATCCGGCGAAGATGAGGCCCGTAACGTTGTCGGGGTGGGAAGGACAGAATGGCGATTCGGACAGACAACTTGCTCCCGTGGTCTTCCCCTCGAAACATCGCCGCGGTGAACAGTTCCCTGTAAGCCGCGCTCCTTTCAGCTACAACCCGTGCCGCGAACCGTCCCGGCGCACCTCGCCTTCCGGCGAGCTGTCGCACCGCAGCGGTTTCCCGCGGCCGCTTGAGCCAGACTTCAGCTTCCGGCAGTGCCCACCAGAGCCACAGGATGGCTCGCGATAACCGGCCAAGGACGGTGGGGGTCGAGGGGCGGGCCACGGCCCGTCCCGGAAGCGGCGCTGTCGGTTGCTGAGGTCCTCACACCCGGGGCAGGCTCGCAGGAGGATGAGCCTGACTCTCGAGAGCGGGCCAGCAGGGATGCTCGGGGCCACGCCAAGCCGAGCCGCTCGACGGACCGAGCGGCTCGGCTTTTTTCTTGCGCCGCAGTACACTAGGTAAGATGTGGAACGGCGGGGGGGGGGGGGGGGGCCCCCCGGGGGGGGGGGGCTCACGCCCCCCGCTCGCCACACGACTACAGGGAACCGCTCTCGCCATGCTGAAGCCGAGCCACATTTCGACCCGCCAGCTGCTCCAGGAGCTGCTCGATCGCCGCATCCTCCTGCTCGACGGCTCCATGGGGGCGCTGCTCTACTCCCGGCAACCCACCGAGGAGGACTACCGCGGCTCGCGCTTCCGCAGCCACCCCGTGCCGCTGAAGAACTGCACCGAGGCGATGGTCCTCAGCCAGCCCAAGCTCATCGAGGAGCTGCACCGCGACTACCTCGAAGCCGGCGCCGACGTCATCGAGACGATGACGTTCAACGGCACCCGGCTGTCGCTGGACGAGTTCGCCCTGCAAGACCACGTCCACGAGCTGAACGTCGCCGCCGCCCAGATCGCCCGCCGCGCCGCCGACGATTACACGCGCAGAGACCCCGACAAGCCGCGGTTCGTCGCCGGCAGCATCGGGCCTACGAAAAAACAACTGTCGATGGGCATCCACGTCGATGACCCCGGCAAGCGCGACGTGACGTTCGACGAGATGGTGGCCAACTACTACGAGCAGGTCGCCGCCCTGGTCGAGGGCGGCGTGGACCTCCTGCTGCCGGAGACGTCGTTCGACACGCTGGTGCTCAAGGCCTGCCTGTTCGCCATCGAGAAGTTCTTCGAGGACAGGGACATCACCCTGCCGGTGATGATCTCCGGCACCATCTTCAAGGAGGGCGGCCGCACCCTGTCCGGCCAGACCGTCGAGGCGTTCTACGCCTCGGTGTCGCACTTCGACGCGCTGTCGGTCGGGCTGAACTGCGCCGTCGGCGTGGACGTCATCCGACCGCACGTCGAGTCGCTGGCCCAGGTCAGCCGGCTGCCGGTCTCGTGCTACCCCAACGCCGGCATGCCCGACGGCTTCGGCGGGTTCACCGGGTCGAAGGAGGAGACGGCCGAGGCGCTGGGCGAGTTCGCCCGCAACGGCTGGGTCAACATCGTCGGCGGCTGCTGCGGCACCCGGCCCGACTGGATCGCCGCCATGGCCGAGCAGGTCCGCGACCTGGCCCCGCGTAAGGTCCCCGACCTGCCCGACTGGTCGTGCTACTCCGGCACCGAGGCGCTGGTCGTCCGACCGGAGACGAACTTCCTGATGATCGGCGAGCGCTGCAACATCACCGGCTCGCGGCGGTTCGCACGCCTGGTCAAGGAGGGCAACTACGAGGAGGCGATCAAGGTCGCCCGCGATCAGGTCGAGAGCGGCGCCAACGTCCTCGACGTCAACATGGACGCCGACCTGATCGACGGCGAGGAGGCGATGACGCGCTTCCTCAACCTCGTCTCCGCCGAGCCGGCCATCGCCAAGATCCCGATCATGATCGACAGCTCCAAGTGGTCGATCATCGAGGCCGGCCTGAAGTGCGTCCAGGGCAAGCCGATCGTCAACTCGATCTCGATGAAGGAGGGCGAGGAGAAGTTCCTGGACCAGGCCAAGCTGCTGCGCCGCTACGGCGCCGCCGTCGTCGTCATGGCGTTCGACGAGGAGGGGCAGGCGGTCGAGGCCGACCGCAAGGTCGAGATCTGCGCCCGCGCCTACAAGCTGCTGACCGAGAAGGCCGGCTTCCCGCCGTCGGATATCATCTTCGACACCAACATCCTGACGGTCGGTACCGGCATGGCCGAGCACGCCAACTACGCCGTCGAGTTCCTCGAAGCCGTGGCCCGGTTGAAGATGATGTTTCCCGCTGCCAAGACGTCCGGCGGCGTCAGCAACGTCTCGTTTTCGTTCCGCGGCAACGAGACCGTCCGCGAGGCGGTCAACGCCGTCTTCCTCTACCACGCCATCAAGGCCGGCCTCGACATGGGCATCGTCAACGCCGGCCAGCTCCAGGTCTACGAGGAGATCCCGAAGGACCTGCTGGAGCGCGTCGAGGACGTCGTCCTCAACCGCCGGCCCGACGCGACCGAGCGGCTGATCGAGTTCTCGAAGACGATCGCCAAGAAGGACAAGGCGGAGGCGAAAAGCGAGGCCTGGCGCGACGCCCCGGTCGAGGAGCGGCTCAAGCACGCCCTGATCCAGGGCGTCGTGGACCACATCGATACCGACACGGAGGAGGCGCGGCAGAAGTATGGCTCGCCCTTGTTGGTGATCGAGGGGCCGCTGATGGACGGCATGAACGTCGTCGGCGACCTGTTCGGCGCCGGCAAGATGTTCCTGCCGCAGGTGGTCAAGAGCGCCCGGGTGATGAAGAGCGCCGTTGCCTACTTGCAGCCGTTCCTGGAGGCGGAGAAGAGCAAGGGCGGGGCGAGCCGCAAGGCGCGCGGCAAGGTGCTGATGGCCACGGTCAAGGGTGACGTCCACGACATCGGCAAGAACATCGTCGGCGTGGTGCTCAACTGCAACGACTACGAGGTGATCGACCTGGGCGTCATGGTGCCGTGCGAGAAGATCCTGCAAACGGCCCGCGAGCAGGGCGTGGACATGATCGGGCTTTCGGGCCTGATCACGCCGTCGCTGGACGAGATGGTCCACGTCGCCCGGGAGATGGAGCGGTCGGGCTTCGAGATGCCGCTCCTGATCGGCGGGGCGACGACCAGCTCGAAGCACACGTCGGTGAAGATCGCGCCGGCCTACCACGGCCCGGTGGTGCATGTGAAAGACGCCTCGCGGTCCGTCGGCGTCGTCGAGAAGCTGGCCCGCAAGGAGTTGCGCGACGGCTTCATGGCCGAGACGCGCCTGACCCAGGAGAAGGAGCGCGAGGCGTTCTCGCGGCGGCGGCAGCGGAAGTTGGTGCCCTACGCCGAGGCGCTGAAGAGGCGGTTCGCCATCGACTGGGCGAACACGCCGATCCCGACGCCGAGCTTCTCAGGCGCCAAGGCGCTGCGCGACTTCCCGCTGGGCGAGATCGTGCCGTACATCGACTGGTCGCCGTTCTTCATGGCCTGGGAGTTGTCCGGCAAGTACCCGCAGCTCCTGCAAGACAAGAGCGTCGGCGAGCAGGCCCGCAAGCTGCACGAGGACGCGAAGGCGCTCCTGCGCCGGATCGTCGAGCAAAGGCTGATCCGGGCCAACGCCGTGTACGGCTTCTTCCCCGCCAACAGCGACGGCGACGACGTGGTCGTCTGGCAGGACGCGGCCCGGTCGAAGGAGCGGCTGCGCTTCCACTTCCTGCGCCAGCAGTGGGAGCGCGAGGGCCAGACCAGCTTCCGCAGCCTGGCCGACTATCTCGCTCCAATCGCGAGTGGAAAAATCGATTACCTGGGTGCGTTCGCCGTCACCGCCGGCGTCGGGGCGGAGGAGCTGGCGGCGAAGTTCAAGGCGGCCCACGACGACTACAACGACATCATGGTCAAGGCGCTGGCCGACCGGCTGGCCGAGGCGTTCGCCGAGTTGCTGCACGAGCGCGCCCGCCGCGACTGGGGCTACGGCCGGCTGGAGCGGCTGTCGAAGGACGACCTGATCGGGGAGCGCTACCAGGGCATCCGGCCGGCGGCGGGCTACCCGTCGTGCCCCGATCACACGGAGAAGGCGGCGCTGTGGCGGCTCCTGGACGTCGAGGCGGCGGCCGGGATCAGGCTGACCGAGTCGTTCGCCATGTGGCCGGGGGCGTCGGTCAGCGGGCTGTACTACTGGCACCCGCAGGCGGCGTACTTCGCGGTGGACCTGGTCACGCGCGACCAGGTCGAGGCGTACGCGGCCCGCAAGGGGGTCTCGCGGGCCGAGGCCGAGCGCTGGCTGGCGCCGAACCTGGGATACGATGTAGTTTGATCTCTGCTGGGAGATACCGACCGTGTTGGAGAAGTTCTGGCCGCTGATCGTGCTGGTCATCGTCGGCGTGATCACCCTTGCCCTGCTCATCCCGACCGGCGGGGGCGGATCGAAGTCCGCCGAGAGCGGGGTCGGCCTCAAGGTGGGTGAGAAGCAGGCCCTGCCCGGTGGTCTGGAGATCGAGGGTCTGGCCGAGGGCGACGGCGAGTTCGTCCGCAAGGGCGACACGGCCGAGGTCCACTACACCGGGACGCTGAAGGCCGACGGCTCGATGTTCGACTCGTCGTTCACCCGGGGGGCGCCGCTCACCGTGAAGCTCGGGGCCGGGGACGTCATCCGGGGCTGGGACGAGGGGCTGCCCGGCATGCGGGTGGGCGACAAGCGCAAGTTGACCATCCCCGCGGCGATGGGCTACGGCGCGCGCAGCCCCAGCGCGAAGATCCCGCCGAACTCCGACCTCGTCTTCGAGGTCCAGCTGGTCCGCAAGGTCCGCTGATCCCCGCGCCGCCGCCTGGGGCAACGCCAACTCACGCCGCGTCGCTGATGCGCAACGCCGGGCGCGGGGCGTACCAGTCGGCGCGAGTCAGGGGCAGGCCGCTGCGACCGTCGAGCGGCTTCGACAGCAGCGACTGGTGAATGCTCGGCTGGCCGATGCGGAACGACCGGGCCGACATCGCCAGGTAGAGTCGGTAGACGCGGTAGGTCAGCTCGCTGGTGACGGCCTTCGCCTCCGCCTCGCGCTCCTCCAGCCGGCGGAGCCAGTGCCGCGTCGTCAGCTCGTAGTGCTCGCGCAGGCACTCGACGTCGCGGACCTCGAACCCGGCCTTCTCGGCGACGTTCAGGGTGGCGCTGACCGCCTGGAGCTGGCTGTCGGGAAAGATGTAGAGGTAAACGAACTGGGTGCCGATCGGCATGACCGGGCCGACGTGCAGGCTGATGGCGTGGTTGAGGAAGACCCCGCCCGGCTTGAGCAGCTTCCACGCCTGGGCGAAGTAGGTCGGCAGCATCCCCTCGGGGACGTGCTCGAACATGCCGACGGAGACGACCTTGTCGAACCGCCCCTCGCCCTGGAGCTGGCGGTAGTCGCACAGCTCGACCTTGCAGCGCGACGCCAGCCCGGCCTTCTGGATGCGCTCGCGGGCGCCCTCGGCCTGGGCGGCGCTGATCGTGATGCCCGTCGCCTCCACGCCGTAGCGCTCGGCGGCGTGGCGGATCAGCCCCCCCCAGCCGCAGCCGACGTCGAGCAGGCGGTCGCCCGGCTTCAGGCGCAGCTTGCGGCAGATGTGTTCGAGCTTCTGCTCCTGGGCCTGCTCGATCGTCTCGTCGCCGGTGGCGAAGTAGGCGCACGAGTAGACCATGCGCTTGTCCAGCCACAGCGCATAGAAGTCGTTGGAGACGTCGTAGTGACTGGCGATCGCCTCGCGGTCGCGGGCCAGCGAGGAGAACTCGCCGGCCATCTTCGGCGCCTGGCGGCCGGCGCGTTCGGGACCGCCTTCGGGTACGCCTGCGAGGCCCCGCTCGACGGCCTTGCGCGTCAGCCGGCCCTTGGCGGCGCCGCTGACGAAAAGGTGTTCGACGAGCGACCAGAACGTCTCGACATCTCCCTCGAGGTCGATGTCGCCGTAGAGGTAGGCCTCGCAGAGGGTGAGCATCTTGGGCGGCGAGAACATGCGGCGCGCGGCGGCGGGGTGCCGCAGGACGATCGTCAGGCTCGGCGGGGCGGCCGGTTGCCACACCTGGCCGTCCCAGGCGCGGACGGCGATGTCGCGGGCGGGGTAGTCTTCGAGCAAGCTGGAGAGGAACCGGAGGCTGGCGGCCGTGGTCGAGGTAACCATCCTTGTCCCTCGCAAAGGGGCGGCGATCGGCGGGACTTTACCGCGCCGCGCCGGCCCGACGCAAGTCCGCTTCGCGCGGTTGGCGAGGGTGGAGAAAGGTGCGATGTTTGCTACCCTGATCGGCAGACCTGGACCCGGGGACCCTCTCCATGGCCGGCCACGTGTTCATCTCGCAGGGCGACATCACGCAGCTGTCCGCTGATGCCATCGCGTTCTCGGCGGCGAACGCCCTGTTGAGCAACGGCAACCTCTACTCGTCGTTCGACGCCCACGTGCCGGGGTTCCGCGACTGGTACGCCGAGCTGCGCCGCCGCGAGGGCGGGGGACTGCCGATCGGCACGACGTTCTGGATGCCGCTGGGCGACCGCAAGCCTCGCGGCGTGGTCGTCGTCGTCTCGACCGGGGCCGACAAGGTAGAAGACAAGGCCGGCGTCGCCGTCCGCAACGCGATCGACACGGCGGTGCGCGAGCTGCGGGCGGGGAAGAAAGGCCCGGCGGGAGGCCGGCTGCTGATCGCCCTGCCGGCGTTCCGTGTCGGCCTGGGCGGCGACCACCACCAGCGGCTGGCGTCGGCCCGCGCCCAGGTGCAGGCGGCGCGGGCGGCGCTGGAGCAGTACCACGGCGTGGACGTGGCGTTCCTGACCTACACGCCGGCGCTGTACCGCATCTTCCTGGAGGCGCGGCGGTTGGTCGGCGCCGCGGCGGAGTCGCCCGCGATCCCGGAGCTGGAGCGGGCCATCCGCGACAACGCCTGCGTGTTCTTCATCGGGGCAGGCCTGTCCGCCGGGGCCGGCCTGCCGGGCTGGGACGAGCTGGTCAAACGGCTGACGGCCGACCTGGGGCTCGCCCGGTTACCGGGGGTGGACCACCTGGACGTGGCCCAGTGGTACCGCGAGGAGTTCGGCAACGAGCGATTGGCGAAGGTGCTGGGTGAGACGTTCGGCGGCGCGGGCGGCCTGCCGACGCTGGCCCACTACCTGCTCACGGGCCTGCCGGCGCGCCACATCATCACCACGAACTACGACCACCTGCTGGAGCGGGCGCTGAAGGCGCTGAAGCGCCACCCGGTGGCGGTGGTGAGCCAGGAGGACGTCACCCGCACCGGCGGGCCGGGGGTGTACGTCGTGAAGATCCACGGCGACGCCGAGCACCCCGCCGACATTGTGCTGACCCGCGACGACTACCACGCCTTCTTCGAGAGGCGGCCGGCGATGGCGCTCTTGCTGGAGGGGCTGCTGCTGAACCAGACGTTCTTCTTCGTCGGCTACAGCCTGCGCGACCCAAACTTCCGCCAGGTGTTCAGCCGGATGGCGCGGATGCTCCAGGAGTCGCGGCGGCCGGCGTTCGCCACCAGCTTCGACGCCCAGGGCGACACGGCCAAGCTCTTCCGCCGCCAGTGGCGCAAGCAGCAGCTGCACCTGATCCCGATCGAGGGCGGGACTGTCGAGGAACAGGCGTACGCCTTCCTGCGCTTCCTCGACGGGCTGGCGGAGCGAGTGACGATGCGGTCTCCGCCGTTGGCTCTGGCGGCGGACGTGCCGCCGCCGGCGGGGATCGGCCGGCTACGCGAGCTGTTGGCCGAGGTGGGCGGCGAGGTTCAGCAGCTGTGCGCCGACGGGGCGGGCGAGGAGGACGTGCGGTTCTTGGCCCAGGTGCTGGACTTCCTCACCGCGCACGGCTGGCGGCCGGAGCGGATGAAGCCACTGTGCCGGCTGTACGAGGACCTGGCCAGGCACGCCACGGACGCCGACCAGCGCCGCCGGCTTCTCGTCGCCGCGCTGGGCGCCGCGGAGACGTTCGCCGACGCGCGCGGCTGCGGGGGTGCTGAGGAATCCCAGGCCTGATCGTCCGAGGCCCGACCGTGAGGAGGGCGCCTGGCACGGGCGCCCTCCCTCACGGTCGGGCCTGTGTCATCCCGGCAGAGGTGGCGGCGACGCCTCTAGCAGGCTCGCCGCCAACTCCGCACCGAGCCGGCCGCGACCCAGTTGGCCATGCCCGGCTTCCACACCAGCGTGCGCGGGTGAGCTTGCCCTCCGCCACCTTCGCCTGGAGCGCCGCCAGGTCGAACGGGCCGGCCGCCTTGCCGTCCAGCGCCATGTGGAACGCCAGGCAGCCGGCAGGCTGGGGGCGACTGCGACGCCCCGGCGGTGCCGCCCAGCGCCCCGGCCATCTGCGAGCCGATCGCCACGCCGGCCGCCACCTGCGCCCCAATGCCGGCCATGCCGCCGGGGTTGGCCGCCGCGGTGCCGATCGCCTCGGCCGCCTTGTACTGCGTGTAGCGGTTCATGTCGCCGGTCACGCTCATCTTCGTCCGCGTGTCGAGGGCCTGCTCGACCTCCGGCGGCAGCGAGATGTTCTCGATGACGAACGTGGCGAGCTTCAGCCCCATGGCCGCGAACTCCTCGTTCATCTTCGCCTGCACGTCGCCGCCCATCTTGCCGTAGTTGCCGGCCAGGTCGAGCACGCCGACGCCGAGCTGGGCCACCGCGTCGGAGAAGCGCGACACGATCAGGCTGCGCAACTGGCCGGTGATCTCAAAGGTTTCAAAGGAGGGGTCGGTGCCGATCAGCTGGCGGAGGAAGACGGCCGGGTCGGAGACCTGAACGGCGTAGGTGCCGAAGCGCGCGGACTCGGACGGGGCCGAACTCGTCGCGCAGCATGATCGGGTTCTGCGTGCCCCACTTCTGGTCGGTCCAGCGGCGCGTCGAGACGAAGTAGACCTCGGCCTTGAACGGCGACTCGAAGCCGTACATCCAGCCCAGGAGCGTGGACAGGAGCGGCAAGTTGCGCGTCTCCAGGCTGTAGGTGCCGGGCGGGAAGACGTCGGCGAGTTGGCCCTGGTTGACGAACACGGCGGCCTGGCCCTCGCGGACGACGAGCTTGGCCCCGTACTTGATCTCGTTGTTGTAGCGCGGGAAGCGGTAGGCGAGCAGCTGGCTGTCGGTGGCCTCGTTCCACTCGATGATGTCGATCAGCTCGCCCTTCAGCTTGTCGAACAGGCCCATGAGCGCGTCTCCGAGATTGGGGTTAGGGTACTCTCGAAAGCAGGGGTATTGTCGGACAGCGGGGTGGGAAATCAACACCCACTTGGACGGGCGGACCGCCTCGGGCACAATGGGGGAGGCCGCGATTCCACTGCGAGGTTTCCCCATGTCCATGACGCCCCCCCTACCTGATTCGACCGGAGACGCTCCGACTTTGCCCCCACCTGCGGACCTGTCCGGCCAGACGCTGGCCCACGGCGAAGGGCCCTCCGCGAATGGGCAGGGGGCCGGCGCTCTGGCGCCGGGCTACGATGTGCTAGGGGAGCTGGGGCGGGGTGGCATGGGGGTCGTCTACAAGGCCCGCCACCTGGCGCTGGACCGCGTCGTGGCGGTGAAGATGATCCTGGCGGGTGGCCACGCCTCGGCGGAGGCGGTGCAGCGGTTCCGCGCCGAGGCGGCGGCGGTGGCGCGGTTGCAGCACCCGAACATCGTGCAAATCCACGAGGTCGGCGAGAGCGGCGGGCACGCCTACCTGACACTGGAGTTCTGCGAAGGCGGTTCGCTCGACTGCAAGCTTGCCGGCACGCCCCTGCCGCCGCGGGAGGCGGCGCGACTGGTCGAGACGCTGGCGTCGGCGATGGCGCGGGCGCACGAGAAAGGGATCGTCCACCGCGACCTGAAGCCGGCTAACGTCCTCCTGGCCGGCGATGGGGCGCCGAAGATCACCGACTTCGGCCTGGCCAAGCAGATGGGCAGCGACAGCGGGCAGACCCGAGCGGCGCGATCGTCGGCACGCCGTCGTACATGGCCCCGGAGCAGGCCGAGGGCAAAAAAGACGTCGGCCCGGCCGCCGACGTGCGTGCTGGGGGCGATCCTCTACGAGTGCCTTACCGGACGGCCCCCGTTCCGGCCGCCACCGCGCTCGACACCATCTTGCAGGTGGTGACGGACGAGCCGGTCCCGTCCGCCGGTTCCAGCCGGCCATGCCGGCTGACCTGGAGACGATCTGCCACGTGCCTGCGCAAGGACCCGGCGAAGCCGCTACGCCGGGCGCCGCCGCCCTGGCCGACGATCTACGACGGTTCAGGCGGGCGACCCGGTGGCGGTCGGCCGCCGGGGCGGGTCGAGTTGGCCGTCCGCTGGGTGCGGCGGCACCCGTCGGTCACCGCCCTGGGCGTCGTGAGGCCTGCGGGCGCTGGCCGCCTTCGTCCTGCTGATCGGCCGGCACAACCTGGACCTTCAACGCGCTGGACCTGGCCGAGGAGCAGGAGAGGCGGGCGCTGGCCCAGGGCGAGCCTGGCCAGGCGCGCGAGGCCGAGTCGCGCCGCCTGGCGTACGGCTCGACGATGAGCGCTGCCTCGAAGCGTACCAGGCCAGCTGCCCGGCCGCGTCCGCCGGCTGCGGCTGCTGCTGAACGCCTGCGTCCCGAAGGAGGGGCACGAAGACCTGCGCGGTTTCGAGTGGCGTTACCTGCGCCACGTGCTGAACGCCCACCGGCTCCCAGCTGCGGTGTCGATGGCGAACGTCCGCGCGGCCGCCGCCTCGCCCGACGGCCGCTGGCTCGCCGTCGGCAACGAGGCCGACGGCAAGGGGACGCTGCGCCTGCTGCGGGCCACCGACGGCGGCGAGGCGTAGCGCGCCGACCGCGCTGCCCGTCGCCCGGCTGGAGTTCTCTCCCGACGGCGGGGTTCTGGCCGTCGCCCTGGCCCCGGACGTCTCGGGCCGGTCCGACGCGCGCACCCGCGGGCCTCTGGTCGTTCACAAGGCGGCCGACGGCGCGGAGGTGTGCCGGACGGCGGAGTTGCGCTGCTGCTCGGCGCTGGGGTTCTCCGCGGACGGCGGCACGCTGCTGGCCGCCGAGTTGGTGCCGCAAGGGTCCGCCTTCGAGTCCGCCCCTCGTCGTGTGTTGATCCTTGACCCGAAAACGGGCAAGCAGCTCGGCGTTCGAGACCTCGCCAGGACGGCCCAGGCCACGGCCGGCAATGGCTTGTTCGTCCCGCGCTGCGCCGTCTTCTCGACCGACGGGAGCCGCCTCGCCGGCGGGCCAGGAGCGTGCATCAACCTGAACAGCCCCGGTCTCTTGGGGCCGCCATGCTGCTCGACGTCGAGACCGGGCGGCACGTCCGGTCGTTCACCTGCTCGGGGCAGGTCACTTCGGTGACGCTGACGCCGGGCCAGCCCCGGCTGCTCACCGCCGGGCTGGACAACAACGTTCAACTTTGGGACGCCGACAGCGGCAAGCTGCTCTGGCAGCAGCGGCAGGAAGCCGGCTACGGCCCGCCGGTCGCGGCGTCGCCGGACGGCAAGCGGGTCGCCGTGGCCAACGCCACGACACTGGACGGCGAGGTCGTCGTCCGCGACGCCGCCAGCGGCGAGGCACTGCACACGATCCTGGCGGACGACCTGGGGTGAGGAGCCGCTGGCCTGGCTGCCCGACGGCGACACGCTCGTCACCGCCAGCTCCCAGCACCGTCTTCAATGGTGGGATGTTCGGAAGCGGCTGTTGCCGGAGCACTTCGGGGCCGCCCGGCAGGTACCGACCGACCTGGCCGCCGTCCACGGTGGCAAGACCCTGGTCGTGGCGACGCTCAAGGCCGAGGGGCTGGACCTGCTGACGCGCCGCCCCAACCGGGTCGAGCGGCAACATCGGCATCCTTCAGTGGTGGGACGTCGCCACCCAGACGCCGCTCGCCTCGACGCGGTCGAGTGTCGGCCCGGCTCACCGGCTGGCCACGTCCCCCGACGGCAAGACTCTGGCGTTCGTCAGCGAGGATGGGGCGTTGTCTCTGGGACGTCGTGACGAGGAAGCTGAGCCTGCCTGGCCCGCCGAAGCTGCCGCCGGGGCTGCGAAGCCGCGGCCTGGTCGCCGGACGGCCGGCGGCTGGTCCTCGCCGCCGGCCACGCGGGAGTAGTGACGTGCGACGTCGGCCGCCCCGACGCCGCTCTCAGGACGATCGGCGGGGGCGGCACGATTTGCAACGTCGCCTGGTCGCCGGACGGCGCCATGATCGCGGCGTCTGAGCCGGAGGGCGCGACGCGGCTGATCGACCCGGAAACGGGGCGAGTAACCCGCCGGTTGCCGACGCACGTCGGCACCAGCCCGAACCTGCTGGCGTTTTCCGGCGACGGCAAGGCGATAGTGACCGACGGCGTGCTCGCCCACCCGGTTTGGGATGTCGCCACCGGCCGCGCGCTGGCCGAGTTGGTCGGCCACGTGACGCGCATCCAGCACGTCGCGCTCTCGCCCGACGGCCGGAGGGTGGTCACCGTCGCCGACATCGACGCCACGGTCAAGGTCTGGGACCGGGAGTTGGGGGCGGACCTGATCACGTTCTGGCGGCCGAGGTGGGTGCCGCGCGCCGCCCTCTTCCTTCCCGACGGCGAGGCGCTGGCGGTCGCCTGGCAGGACAAGGACGGCTACCGGAACATGGAGCTGTCGATCTACCGCGCCAGGCCGGCCCCTTCCCCCTGACCAGGCGAGGAAGGAACCTGGGTGATCAGCCGGGCTGAGCGGCCGCGGGTGAAGTAGCTCCACGCCCACTGGATGAAGACCAGGATACGGTTCTCGAAACGGATGAGGAAAAGGATGTGGATGAGCAGCCACGCCCACCAGGCGAGGTAGCCCGACAGCTTCCAACGCCCGATCTGGGCGACGGCCAGCGCCCGGCCGATTGTCGCCATGCTGCCGGGGTCCTTGTAGAAGAACGGCCCACGTGGCGCCTTGCCGCCCAGCCGGCGCTGAATCACCTCGGCGGCGTACTTGCCCATCTGCATCGCCACCTGGGCAACACCGGGCAGCGGCTTGCCGGTCTGGTGCGGAAACAGGGCCATGTCGCCGAGGACGAACACCTCGGGGCGGCCGGGCAGCGTCAGATCGTTGTTCACCTCGACGCGGCCGGCGCGATCGACCATGGCCCCGGTCTTCTCGCCAAGCAGCTTGGCCAGCGGCGACGCCTGGACGCCGGCGCCCCACAGGACGGTGTGGCAGGGGATCTCCTCGACCCGGTCGCCCTGGCGGACGACGACTACGCCGTCGCGGACCTCGGTGACGGCGGTGTTGGTCCGCACGGTGACGCCGAGGCTCGCCAGCGACTTCGTCGCCTTCGCCGACAGCGACGGGTCGTAGCTGAGCAGGATGCGGTCGGCGGCCTCCAGGAGGTAGACCTTGGCCGACGCGGGGTTGATGCGGCGGAAGTTGCCGCGCATCGTGTGGTTGGCCATCTCGCCGAGGGCGCCGGCCAGCTCGACGCCGGTCGGCCCGCCGCCGACGACGGTGAATGTGAGTAGCGCCTGCACCCGGCCGGGGTCGTCCTCGCGCTCGGCCTCCTCGAAGGCGCTGAGCACGCGGCGGCGGATCATCGTCGCGTCCTCGATCGTCTTGAGACCGGGAGCGTTCTTCTCCCACTCGGGATGGCCGAAGTAGTGGTGCCGCGCCCCGGTCGCCACGATGAGGAAGTCGTAGGGCACCCGCTCGTCGGCGAGGACAACCTCCTTCTTGTCGAGGTCGAGGTCGATCACCTCGCCGAGCAGAACGGTGGCGTTGCGCTGCCGGCGAAGGATGGCGCGCAGCGGCGACGCGATGTTGGCCGGCGACAGGCCACCGGTGGCGACCTGATAGAGCAGCGGCTGGAAGAGGTGAAAGTTGCGGCGGTCGATGAGGGTGACCTCGACGTCGGCCTTGCGCAGGGCCTGGGCGGCGTAGAGGCCGCCGAAGCCGCCGCCGACGATCAGAACTCGGTGCTTGGTTGGCATGTGGGGAAGGGATTGCCCGGGCTGGGCCGTGGGCCCTCCGGCTGGCTTGCCGAGGTTCCCGTCGGCCGCCAGCGCTATCGACCGCGGAACAGAGTCGCACGATAGTGTACGAACGCCCTCATCGGTGGGGAGCCACTTTTCTGGGGTCGAATTATCCCGGACGGACTACCGCCTGCCGCCAGGTCGGCCTGGCTGGGAGTTGATGCGGGGAGGGGGCAGCGTGAAGCGCGGGGGCGCCGGCGTACTGAATCGTGGGACGGCCGCCGGGGGCAGGCTCGGCATCGGCGCTGTTGAGCGAAGCGCCTCGCGCGGCGGCGGGAACGTCGGCGTGCGGTCGATATTTTGCGGAGTGGCCCGGGGGGCTGGCCGCGTCAGTGGCGGTGACGGCCTCGGAAGTTCACCGGAACGAACGGCCGATGGAGCTGGAGCCGGCGGGGTCGGCATCGTTGCCAAAGGCAGCGACCCCGGCCGAGCCCCTCCCGGCGCGGGCCGAAGCTCTTCCCTCGAACGATCGCCGCCGGCCCGGAGGTAGGCCGACGTGACCCGTTCGACCACCGCCCGGTCGGCCAGCGGCGTCCGCACCAGCGGCAGCGAGGGGTTTCGGTAGCTCGCCAGCGGCACAAGCGTCGCCCCGGTAGGGTTCCCTAGCTTGGCCTGGGCGGCGAAGGTGCGCGGGGGCAGCGGCAGCGTCCCGTTGAGGCGCCCCTGGTGCGTGGCGGCCAGGCCGGAGGCCCAGTTCGGGTTTCGCCAGAAGTTCAATTGGCGATAGTACCCGAACAACGGGCAGCCCACTCGGGGCCCGAACAGGAACCACGGCTGGAACCCCAGGCTCCCGTAGGCCGGCCCGTAGTAGTCGCCGAAGGCGTAGTAATTCCAACCCGGCCGCGCCCACAGCGAATTCAGGCACGCCCCAACGTTCAAGGCGTGCCTCGGGGTGTACATGAAGTTCGGCGCGGCGTACAGCGAGGGTGGGAAGAGCACCGGCGCGAACGGCAGCCCGCGCGTCTGCAGGTCGCGGTCCCAGAACCCGCCGACGAACAGGTAGCCGCGCGGCGTCCAGCAATGGCGCGGCGGGGTGAACACCCAGCCCGGCCGCGGCCCCACCCAGAAGCCCGGCCGCCAGAACCACCGGTCGTCGCGCGGCAGCCAGCAGCCAGAGATCCACTGGGACCCATCGCCGGGGGCAGGCTGGTTCGGCCCGACCTCCAGGGACGTCGGCGGGGCCTCGGTGTAGGGCAGGGCCGGCTGATCCGCCGCCGCCCAGAGCCCCGACACCCAGCCGCCAGCCGCCCTCGGCCTTGGCCCAGTAGCCCGGCACCCACTTGCGGCCGGGCGGCGGCACGCGCCAGACGCCCGACACCCACAGGTAGTCGCGCCGGTCGTCGTCCCACATCCAGTAGCCGGGCACCCAGACCACGTTGTCGCCGTCGGGCTTCTGCTCCGGCGGGCGCCTCGCGGACGGGCTGCCGGCGGGGCCTTCGGCACGACCGGCGCCGGCCGCGCCACCGGGTCCGACGGTGTGCAAATCCCTCGTGGATTGGTCCGCGGCCGAGGATTTCCGGTTGGCCCATCGCCGGGGCGCCCTTTCCGGTTCCGGGGACCGGAGGGGGGTCCCCCACGGGCGCGGAGCGGTCGAACGGCGGCGGCAGGTCCGGGCCCTGCGCGTGCGACGGCACGGCCGCCAGTACGACCAGCAGCAGTAGCGATCGGCCTTGCGACCGTGTCATCGGCGATGCCCCTCCCAGGTGCCCGCATGGGTGTAGCCTTATTCTACCCGTCCAGGGGAGAGGCCGGTAAGCGCTTTCAAGGAGGAAACCTGCGCCGGAAGCGCCGCGGCGACCGCCGATAGCGGACGCGCCGGCGGGACAAACCGCGGCGCGGGTACGATAATGCCGGCAAGCCCAGGAGAGCCGACCATGACCATCTACGACCGCGCCCTGGAGTTCGTCCGCGACGGCGACGTCGTCGGCCTGGGCTCCGGCCGCGCCGCCTCGGCGTTCATCGAGGCGCTGGCCCGCCGCTCCCAGCAAGGGCTGCGCGTGGCCGGCGTGCCGACCTCGCGCAAGTCGGAGGAACTGGCCCGCGGCCTCGGCCTGCCGGTGGCCTCGCTGGAGGGGAACGTCCCGCTGGCGTTGACGGTGGACGGCGCCGACGAGGTCGATCTGGACCTGAACCTGATCAAGGGCTGGGGCCGCGCCCTGGTCCGCGAGAAGGTCGTCGCCGCCGCGTCGCGGAAGCTGGTCATCCTCGTCGGCAAGCAGAAGGTGGTGCCCGCGCTAGGCAGCCGCGGCCGGCTGCCCGTCGAGGTGGTCCCGCTGGCGCTGCCGCTGGTCCGCGCCCGGGCGGCCGAACTCGGCCTGAACCCGGTGCCGTTCGAGCAGGACGGACGGCTGTTCGTCACCGACAACGGCAACCACATCCTCGACTGCGGCACCGGGCCGATCGACGACCCCTCCCGGCTCGAACAGCAGCTGCGGGCCGTCCCCGGCGTCGTCGGCACCGGCCTGTTCCTCGGCATGGCCAGTACCGTGCTGATCGGCGACGAGGCGCGCGATTTCGAGCTGATCGAGGAGCGCCGGGCCGGCGACGACGTCGGCGACCAGGGGCCGTAATCCGAGTGGACAGTAGCCAGTGGGAAGACCCCCTGCTGTCCGGCTACTGACTACTGTCCACTGACCACTGTCAACTTCTGCGGAGAGCGGTATGGCCATCGAGACGCACCCCTCGCGATCCTACGTCCCCCAGCCGTGCCAGCTGGTCATCTTCGGCGCCGCCGGGGACCTCTCCTGGCGCAAGCTGCTGCCGGCGGTCTACAACCTCAACGTCGATGGGGCGTTGCCGTCGCACTTCGCGGTGGTCGGGTTCGGCCTGCCGGCCGAGGGCAAGATCGACGGCGACCCCGACGAGTACCTGCGCAAGCGCGCCCGGTCGGGGATCGAGCGGTTCTCCCGGCAGGCGCTCGACGAGGGGCACTGGAACGACTTCGCGCGGTCGCTGTTCTTCGTGCCCGGCAGCTTCAACGACGCCCGCGCCTACGCCCAGCTCAAGGCGAAGATGGAGGCGCTGGACCAGCAGTTCGGCATCCCCGGCGCCCGCGTCTACTACCTGGCCGTCCCACCCCAGCTGGCCGGCATGTGCGTGTCGCACCTGAAGGAGGCCGGCCTGGTCCGCGACCCCGCCGAGCCGCACGCCTTCAGCCGCGTCATCGTCGAGAAGCCGATCGGCAACGACCTCGACAGCGCCCGCCAGGTCATCGGC
This sequence comes from Gemmataceae bacterium, assembly GCA_046350195.1. Taxonomy (GTDB): domain Bacteria; phylum Planctomycetota; class Planctomycetia; order Gemmatales; family Gemmataceae; genus CALDUY01. The sequence continues at coordinate 1,515 of JAXMAW010000008.1, read as the reverse complement.
AGCGTCGCCCACGCGTTCGCCGAGTCGCAAACCTACCGGATCGACCACTACCTCGGCAAGGAGACGGTGCAGAACCTGTTGGTACTGCGCTTCGCCAACTCCATCTTCGAGCCGCTCTGGAACAGCAAGTACATCGACCACGTCCAGATCACCGTCGCCGAGGAGGAGGGGCTCGTCCAGTACGACCCGGAGTCGGGGGCGGTGACCGGCACGCGGGCGGGTTACTACGAGGGCGTCGGCGCGCTGCGCGACATGCTGCAGAACCACATGCTCCAGGTGCTGTGCGTCGTGGCGATGGAGCCGCCGTGGTCGCTGGACCCGGACATCGTCCGGGACGCCAAGGCGGGGGTGCTCAACTGCCTGCGGCCGCTGACGACGGCGGACATCGAGCGGAACGTGGTGCGCGGGCAGTACATCGAGGGGGACATGCACGGCCGGCGCGTGCCGGGCTACCGCAAGGAGGTGCGCGACTCGTTCGCGTCGATGGGCAAGCCGTTGCCGCCGGAGTCGGTCAACTCGACGACCGAGACGTTCGTGGCGATGAAGCTGTTCATCGACAACTGGCGGTGGTCCGGGGTGCCGTTCTACCTCCGCCACGGCAAGCGGCTGCCGAAGCGGTCCAGCGAGGTGGCGATCCAGTTCAAGGACGTGCCGCAGGTGCTGTTCAACCAGAGCCCCGAGGTGCCCCTGGAGCCGACCGTCCTGTCGCTGCGCGTCCAGCCGGAGGAGGGGCTGGCGATGCGCATCGCCTCGAAGCTGCCCGGGCCGAAGGTGCGCATCTACCCGGTGCAGATGGAGTTCAACTACAACGTGTCGCTGGGCGGCACCCCGCCGGAGGCGTACGAGCGGCTCATCCTCGACGTGATGGCCGGCGACGCGACGCTGTTCTTGCGCAAGGACGCCGTCGAGGCGGCGTGGAAGTTCGTCATGCCCATCCTCGACCACTGGAAGCACGCGCGCGTCCGCGACCTGCCGGAGTACCAGTGCGGCACCTGGGGCCCGGTCGAGGCCGACCGCATCATCCTCCCCGACGGCCGGCAGTGGAGGACGCTATGACTCAATACCTCGTTCCACTGCGCGACGCCGAGCGCGAGCTGAACATGCAGATGAAGGCGCTCCAGGGAGGCGGGCCGGCGCTCCAGCGGGCGCGGATGTCGAACCTGGTCGTCTTCTGCAACTGCCTGGAGCAGTCGATCGAGGTCAACGACCAGATCACGGCGATCACGGCGGTCCACCCGACGCGGACCATCCTGCTCGTCGGCGAGCCGGGCCAGGACCGCGAGCTGACGGCCCGCGTCACCGTGCGCCCGGTCGGCGACCCGAAGAGCCACGTCTGCGTCGAGATGGTCACGCTGCACGCCGGCGGCGGCAACGTCGATCGGCTGCCGTTCGCGGTGCGGTCGCTGCTGCTGGGCGACCTGCCGGTCAACCTCTGGTGGCAGGCCCCGGTGCCCCCGCCGTTCGCCGGGGCCCTGCTGTTCGAGCTGGGCGAGCCGGCCCAGCAGATCATCTACG
>JAXMAW010000007.1:0-171323 GCA_046350195.1 Gemmataceae bacterium | reverse complement strand
GACGGGTTCGGCACCACGACGACCCCGGTCATGGCTTGCCCGAACCCGGCGTCGGCGGCCCCGTTCGCAGTCAGGCGGACCGCGACGAAGTTGACCGTGCTGGCCACCGCGTCGTAGGAAGTGCCGCCGACCACGATCTTGCCGTCCGGCTGGATCGCCAGGCCTTCGACGTCGCTGTTGTTGGCACCCGGCTGGGGGTTGATCGTCACCTGGCCGTTGACCCCGAACGTGGCGTCGGTCGTCCCGTTGAGGTTGAACCGGGTAACGACGAACTGCTGCTCGTTGCCGGAGGTGGCGGCGACGACGATCTTGACCGTGCCGCCCGGCTGGGGTTGGAGGCCGACCTGCTGGGCCCGGAGCATGTTGTTCGTCGGGATGGTGGTGATCAGCTTGCCGCCGGAGCCGAAGGTGGCGTCCGGGGCGCCATCCGGGTTGTACCGGGCCAGGGCAAGGACCAGGGTGCCCGAGGCACCCGTTCGCCCCGCCAGGAGGATCTTCCCGTCCGGCTGCACCGCCATCGTATCGGCAAAGCCGCCCAGATCGGTCATGACCTTGCCCCGGCTGCCGAAGGTGCTATCCAGGGCGCCGTTCGCGGTGTAACGGACGAGGGCGAAGTAGGAGCCGTGGCCGTTGGAGGGAGAAGCATACCCGGCCGCCAGGATCTTGCCGGACGGCAGGAGGACGATCGCCGTGGCCAGGTCGCTGTTGGACTTGAAGTCGGTGGCTGTGTACCCGCCGGAGGAGCCGAAGGAAGTGTCGAGGGTGCCGTTCGGGTTGTACCGAGCGACCAGGAAGTCCCGGGCCGTGCGTGAGTTCCTGGCCGTGGTTCCCCCAACCACGACGATCTGGCCGTTCGGCTGGACCGCCGCCGCGGTGCCGGTGTCGAGGTTGTTGCTCAGCGAGCTGGCGACGGTGCCGCCGGAGCCGAAGGTGGGGTCGAGCAGGGCGCCGGTGGACGGGGTGGTGCGGTCCTCGAGGGGTTCGAGGCGAAGGCGGCGTGGGGGCCGCCGCGAGGGGTGGCGCGAGGGGAAGAAGCGCATGGACATCCTCCGTTGTCGATTGACCTGCGATACAAGAGTGCAGACATCGGCGGGGCGCGCAGACCGAGCGCCTGGCGATGCTCGGGCCGGCGGGGGTTCCTGCTTGGCGGCTGGGCCCCGTCGGCCGACTCCTCGTAAACGGCTCAAGCCCCGGACATGACCCGTTTGGCCATCCCGGTCGCCAGTCAGGCGTCTAGAAAAGCGTTAGCGTAAGGGACACGGGGTTGCCGAGGGCGCCGTAGTTGTCGGTGGCCTGGGCGTACAACGTGTAAGTGCCGGGGGCGTAGCCGGTCGTGTCGAACACGAAGGACCACGAGCCGTCGCTGTTGCGAGTGCCACGACCCAGCAGCAGCGGGCTGCCGCCGACCATGATGTAGAAGTCCACCAGCGCCACGGTGGCGCCGGGGTTGGCGTCGGTGAAGTTCGACGCGGTCAGCGTCGTGGTGCCGCCCGAGACGACCGGGCTGGGGCCGGCGGTGAACGAGCCGATCTGCGGGGCCGACGCCAGGAAACGGGCCACCGCGACGTCCGTGGGGTACGTGGTCCCGTTTGGCCGCGCGTATCCCGCCAGTAGCACCCGGCCGTCCGGCTGCAGAACCATCACGTGGGCGTCCGTCCCGTACCCGAATGTAACCGACGCCCAGCCGCCGGTTCCATACCCGGGGTCCAAGATACCCGATGGACTCACCCGGACCACCGTGAAGTGGTTGAAATAGCTGGCGTCCCCGAACACCCCGCCGGCGACGATCCACCCGTCCGACTGGATAGCCACTCCGCCCGGGCTGTCCGCCCACATCCCGGGGTTCACCAGGTACGTGATCCCGCCCGACCCGAAGGCGCCGTCGAGCGAGCCGTTCGTGTTGTACCGCAGGATGTACTCCCCCTGCCGGTCCACCCCGTCGGGATCGACGCCGCCCTCGAACCCGGCAAGGACAACCTTCCCGTCCGCCTGGATGGCCAGCCCGGAGAAGCAGGGATGGCCCGTGGGGGGGTGCGTGGTAACAATGCCGCCGGTCCCGAACGTGGCGTCGATGGCCCCGTTCGCGGTGTAGCGGGCGACCACGAATTCGTCCGTGCCGGTCACCGGATCGGGCGAGGTGGCTGCGACAATGATCTTGCCGTCAGCCTGGAGGGCGAACGAGGAGGGGTAGCCGTTCTCCTTGATGTTGGTGACGACCTTGCCGCCGCTGCCGAAGGTGGTGTCGAGGGCACCATTGGCCGTGTACCGGGTGAGCGTGGTTCCGGCCATCCCCAAGATGCGGCCAGCCCCGTCCACAACCATCCGCCGGATCCCCCCGGTATCGATCGTCACCTTCCCCTTGCTGCCGAAGGTGGTGTCCAGGCTGCCGTTGGCGTTGTACCGGGCCAAGGCGGTAACGCCCTTATTCGCCACGGTGGCCGAACCAGCAGCCAGGATCTTGCTCGGGCCGGCCCCCTGGGGCTGGATGGCCACGGCGTTGGCACTGTCATAACCCGTTTTGAAATCGGTCACGGTATAGCCGCCGGAGCCGAACGAGGTATCCACCGAGCCATCCGCGTTGTACCGGGCGACCAGGAAGTCGAGACCGGTTTTGGACCCGGACCTGATCGACCCGCCGGCGATCAGGATCTTGCCGTCCGACTGCATGATGATGGCGTTGGCCGCATCGTAGTGGTTCGAGAATGACGTGACGACCTGGCCGCCGGACCCGAACGTCGGGTCGAGCGCGCCGCCGGTCGGGTCGGCCCACTCGAAGGTGCCGCCGGCGGGGCACCAGCGGTCCTCGAGCGTCTCCAGGCGGGGGCGACGGCCGCGCCACCGGGCGAGGTCGGTCCGTTGTTTCGGCGCGAACGGCGAGGGGAAATACCACATGTCCAAAGCTCCTACACGGGCTGCCGACCTCGGACGTCATCCGATTCGGCGTTTATCATCCACGGCTCACGGCCTCTCGATCTCTAGCAAATCCTCGGCCTCGGCCCGGAAGCTACGCAGCTCCTCGTCCTCCGGCTGTGTGTCCATCCACTCGACGGCCCGGCCGTACCACCTCCGGGCCTGGCCCCTGTCCCCCAGGCGCCAGTGCGCCATGGCGAGGAAGACCCAGTCGAGGCCGTCACCGCCCTTGCAGAGGCCCATCGACTTCGTGAGCGCGCCGACCGCGCCGTTCCAATCCCCGACGCGGTAACAAGCGGCGCCGAGCGTATTCCAGTGGGTCCCCTTATCGGGGCTGAGCTGCACAACCTGCTTCGCAAACGCCAACGCCTGACCCGTGTCCCGCAGCGCCCCGTCGGGGCAGTTGGCCAGCATCCACGCCAGGGCGTTCATGCTCTGGACCGTGTCCGGATGGCGGTCCAGGAGCTTGGCCTTCCGCAACGCCAGCGTCTCCTGAAAAAGCCTCAGCGCCTCCGCGTGCCGGCCGAGGGCGGAGCAGGCGACGCCCACGTTGTTCATGCTCTGGAGCGTGTCGGGATGGTCGGGGCCGAGCGCGGCCCGCCGCCGCTCGAGCGCCTGCCGGTGGAGCTTGAGGGCCTCGGCGTACCGGCCGAGGGCGGCCTGGCAGTTGGCCACGTTGTTCAGGCTCTGGAGCGTGTCCGGGTGGTCCTCGCCCAGGGTGCGCTGCCGGGTCGCCATGGCCTCTTGATGCAGCCTCAGAGCCGCGCCGGGGCGGCGGACCGCGGCGTAGCTGTTCGCCAGGTGGCTTCGGCTCTCCAGCGTGGCCGGGTGTTCGCCCCCGAGGCTGGCCTCCCTCGCCGTGGCGATCTCCTCGCGCAGCGACAGCGCCTCCTCGTGCCGGTTCAGGCGGAAGTAGCACCGCACCAGGTCGCTGGTGCTCGCCAGCGTGTCCGGGTGCCCCGGCCCGAGCGTCTGGCCCCTCAGGTCGCGCACCCGCTCGAACAGGCGGGCCGCCTCCTCCACCTTGCCGTCGTTCAGATAGACCCGGGCCAGGCTGTGCGTCGTCGCCAGCGTGTCGGGATGGCGGGACGACAACTCCCGGGTTTGCAACTCCCCCGCGCGCTCCAGATGCCGGATGGCCGGGCCGTGGTCGCCGATCCCGTTGTAGGCCTCGCCGACCGTCTTCAAGAGTTCGGCCTGCACCAGCGGCTGGTCGGGGAACAGGCCCTCGATCCTGTCCGGGACCAACTCGGCGGCGGCGCGGTCGAGCAGCTCGCGGACGGTCGGGTTCGGCCTGGGCGCGGCCGGCCGCCCGCCCGCCCGCCGGAGGGCGTCGGCCCGGGCGCGGGGGTCGGCCTGGATCAGCAGCTTGTCCCGGAGGAAGGCGCGGACGGCCTGGGCGATCGCCTTCTCCCGTTCGGCCCGGGTCAGGGCGTCCCGCGTCCGAAGCTCCTCCTGGCGGACTATCCGGTTGTTCAGCGCCAGGCCCGCCACGACCAGCAGCAACCCCGCCACGAGGGCCACCGCCGCCGTCACCGTCACCCCCGGGTGCCGGCGGGCCACCTTCCGGGCCCGCTGCGCCAGCGACGACGGCCTGGCCCCGATCGGCTCGTTCCTGAGGTACCGGCTCAGGTCGTCCGCCAGCCCCTGCGCCGTGGCGTAGCGGTCGGCCGGGTCCTTCTCCATGGCCTTCAGGACGATCGTCTCCAGCTCGGCCGGGACTGATTTGTTGACCCGCCGCGGCGCCAACGGCTCCTCGAAGGCGACCTGCCGAAGTACCTCCTGACGGTCCCGGCCATCGACCGCCGGCCGCAGCGTCAACAGCTCGTAGAGCGTCGCCCCCAGCGAGTAAACATCGGTCCGGTGATCGACCAGCCCGTGGCGGGACAGCGCCTGTTCCGGCGACATGTACCGCATCGTCCCCAACAGGTCGCCCGACGCCGTTACCCCAGACTCGTCGCTCAGCCGGGCCAGGCCGAAGTCGGTCACCCAGAGCTTGCCCCGGCCGTCGATCATCAGGTTGGCCGGCTTCACGTCCCGATGCACCACGCCCAGCGAGTGGGCGTGCTCCAGGGCCAACGCCGCCTCGATTCCTATGCGCGCCGCCTCGCGGTAGTACCCGCCGCCCTTCCGCTGTTCGACTGTCGAGAGCGCCGCCGCCGTCTCCGCGGAAGGGGCCGCCTCGCGGTCCGGGTCGCCCTTGCCCCGCCGCGCCGCGATCACCTCGGCCAGGGTGCAGCCATCGACGAACTGCATGGCGTAGAAGTGCAGGCCCCGCTCGCAGCCGACGGCGTGCACGGGAACGATGTGCTCGTGGTGCAGGCTCGCCGCCGCGTACGCCTCGTTGTGGAACCGCTGGAGCCTGCGCGGGTCGATCGTCGCCGCGAACGGCAGCACCTTCAGGGCCACTCGCCGGCGCAGCGAAATCTGCTCGGCCTCGTAGACCACCCCCATGCCGCCCCGGCCCACCTCCCGCAGGATCCGGTAGTCCCTCAGGCAGCCCGGCTCACGCGGCTCCCCCTCCGGCAAGGGACTCCCTACCGCCTCCACGGCCTCCAGTGACGCCAGGCACGCCCGCAGCCGGCCCGCAACCCGCGGGTGCTCCCCGGCGAGCCGAGCCACGTCCATGTAGCGCCCCGCCTCCCGGGCCTCCAGGTAACCCTCCAGGGCCTGCGCCAGCTCGAGGTCCTCGGGGCTTTCCAGCTCGTTGTCGTTCACGGCTCGGCCTCCAGCAGGCGGTGCAGCCGCTCCAGCGCCCTGGTCCAGAGGACGCGGACGGCCCCGGGCGACCGGGCCATCCTCGCCGCGATCTCGTCGAACTTCAGCCCCCACACGTGCCGCAGCAAGATCACCTCCCGGTCGTCCGGCCGTAGTCGGGCCAGGGCGTCGGCCAGCACCACCGCCTGCTCGCGCCGGGCGGCGGCCGCGCTGGGCGTCGATAGCCCGTTGGCGAGGGCCCGATCGACCGCCTCGCTGGACTGCTCCAGCATGGCCTCCAGCGACTCCTGCCGGCGGACGTCGCGGCCCCGGGCCTTGGCGCCTGGCCTGGTCGGCCAGGTTGCGGGCCAGGATGCGCCGCAGCCAGGCGAGCAGCTCCGCCTCCGTGCCGCCGGCGAACGAGGCGAAGTCGCGGTGGGCGTCCAGGAACGTCTCCTGCACCAGGTCGGACGGATCGACGCGGACCTGTAGCGCCGTGCCGAGGGCGGCCTCGGCCTGTAGCCGCAGGTAGTTGCGGTACATCTCCAGCAGCCGGCCGCGGGCCTCCTCCTCGGAGCGGGCGCGGAGCAGGAGCGCCTGGGGCGAGTCGTCGTGGGCGGTCATTCGATCCCTCCCGGGGGTTAGGCGGCAAGGGGGGTCGAGGTGTTACACCCGCGGCGACAAATATACGGAAGTTTTTCGGCCCGGCCTTCCCCGGCCCGCCGGTGAGTGGAGGCCCAAAAATCAGCCGCCCTCGTCCCCCGGGCGCCGCCGTCAGCCTGGCGGCGCTTCAGGCGGTCGCGGGCGCCCAGGAGCGAGTCGAACACCGGCGCCTGGGTGACCTCCTCGACCTGCTTCGTCAGCTTCACCATGTCGATCTCGATGCGAAGCTGGGCGACCTGGTCCTTCAGCCGCTTCTCGCGCGCCTGCACCTCGGTCGCCATCCGCTGGAACACCCGCGTCAGCCGGCCCAGCGCGTCCGGCCGCGCCGCCACGCCGTCGAGCGCGGCCGGCGCGACGAGCCGGCCTCGACGGCCGACGCGGCCTGCTCCAGCGCCGCGACGCCGCTGAGGTACTCCAGCTCGCGGTCGCGCAGCCGCTTCTTCTCCAAAGACGCGCGACGGCGCGCCCGCAGCAGCACCGGGTCGAACGGCTTGGGCAGGTAGTCCTCTGCCCCCAGCTCGATGCAGCGGGCCGCGCTCTCCAGCTCGTCCACCGCCGAGATCATCACCACGGGGACGTCGCGCAGCTTCGGGTCGGCCTTGACGGCCCTTAGCACCTCGTAGCCGTCGCGCCCAGGCATGACGATGTCGAGCAGCACCAGGTCGAACCGGCCGGCTGCCAGCGCCGCCAGCGCCGCGTCGCCGTCGGCGGCCAGCGTCGGCGTCAGCCCCTCGCGCTCCAGACGACGACATAACAGATCCCGATTCGCCTCGTTGTCGTCCACGACCAGCACGGCCCCGGGGCCGAGCGCAGGCCGGGGAGTACTGACCGGCTCCGGCGGTGGGGTCACCGGTTCGGTGGAAACCGCGCCGGCGGCGAAGCGCTCGCCGGCCAGCGCCGCCAGGTTGGCCAGCGAGCGGCGGACGCGCTCCAGGTCGCAGGCCGCGGCGGCGTGCCGGCCCTGGCGGGCCTGGTCGATCAGCGCAACCACCTGGGCCGTCGGCGCCGGCACCTGCTGCCGCAAGGTCGCGCCCAGCGCCTCCAGGTCGGCGACCGAGACGGCGCGGTCGCCGGCCAGGGCCGAGTTGACGACCCCGAGGAGGCCCTTGCCGTCGGACCGCAGCCGCTCCAGGCCCGGCGTCAGCTCGGCGTGGCCGTCCTCGGCGGCCGACTCGAGCAGCATCTCGGCGTAGCCGAGGAGGTGGTTGAACGGCGTGCGCAGGTCGTGGCGCAGCTCGCCCTGCTCGGCGGCGGTCAGCACGCGCTGGTCGGGGCCGCTCATGACGACGCCTTCCTCGCCAGGAGCGCGTGGATCTTGCCCAGCAGCCGGTCCACCTCGACGGGCTTGGTGTCGTAGTCGTCGCAGCCGGCCTCGCGCGCCCTGTCCTCGTCGGCAGGCATCGCGTGGGCGGTCAGGGCGATGACGGGGATGGCCCGCGTGGCGTCGTCGGCCTTGACTTGCCGGGTCGCCTCCCAGCCGTCGAGCACCGGCAGGCTGATGTCCATCAGGATCAGGTCGGGCGCCTGCGACCTGGCCAGCTCGACGCCCTGGCCGCCGTCGAGGGCGAGGACGACCTCGAACCCCTTGCGGGCCAGCCGCCGCGACAGCATGTCGCGGTTCATCTCGTTGTCCTCGACCAGCAGGATCTTCGGCATGGCGGTCTCCGGCGCGCGGCCGGCACCGCCACTATAATGGATACCGTCGCCCCGGTCACCCCGCCCGCCGGCGGGGGCGTCACGGCGGGCAGCCGGGTGGTCGATATGGGACCGTAGGACAAGCCGCCAGCTTGTCCGTTGGCCCGGCCGGACAAGCTGGCAGCTTGTCCTGCGAGAAGCAGCGTATGCCTGCCCCCCAGCCACCCGGCCCGAGCTGGCGGCCCGGCGCGAAGGCGCCCGCGGCCCCGGCGGCGCCGTCGGACCTGCCGGCGTGGCGGCGGCTGTCGCCGGCCGCCAAGCTGCCGCCGCGTCCGCGCCGCCCGGCTGGCGGGGGTGCTGGCTGCTCATCCCGACGACGGCGACCCTGCTGGTGTGGCTGCTCCTCTGGCTGGCGCCGCCCGGCCCGGCCGTCCTGGTCCTCGCCGGGGCCGGCTACGAGGACAACCTCGCCGTGCCGCAGAACGCCGCCGGCCGCGAGGCGATGACGCGCCTCGGCCGGCTGGCCGGGACGTCGTCGCCGCTGTCGTGGTTCTTCCGCCGCTCCGGCCGGGTGAGGCTGGCCCACCCGCCGGAGGAGTTCCGCCGCGCCACCGAGTGGGACAAGGACTCGACGAGGCCCGCGAGCCGACCGTCCTCGTCTTCTTCCCGATGCACGGCGGGGCCGACGCGAGGCGCCTACCTGTTGCCGCAGGACGCCAGCGCGCCCCCGAGGACCGCCTCCGCCTGGACGCGATCCTCGCCCGCCTCGCCGAGCTGCCCGAGCACAAGCACAAGCTGCTCCTGCTCGACGCGACGGCGATGCCGCCCGGGACTGGGCGATGGGCCTCTTGCACAACGACTTCGCCGCTGCTCGGCGGACCTCGACGAGAAGATCGCGGCGATCCCCAACCTCGTGGTGATGTCGGCCAGCGGCCCCGATCAGCGCTCCTGGCCCGCCGCCGACCTGCGGCTGAGCCTGTTCGCCCGCCACCTCTTCGAGGGCCTGGCCGGTCGGGCCGACGCCGACCGCGACGGGCACCTGCACGCCTGGGAGGTGTTCCAGTACGTGGCCCGCGAGGTCGAGTCCGATGCCCGTCGGCTGCACGGCGTCGTCCAGACGCCGGTGCTGCTGCCGACGAAGGACGGCGAGGCCCGAGCCCGCGCGCTGTCGATGACGTTCCAGCTCGACCCGACCGCGCTCGAGGGCGAGCCCGTCGGCGACCCGCTCTCCGATATTCAAGCGGCCTGGGCGAGCTACGACGCCTTCCGCCCGCGCGCCGCCGCGGCCCGCGCCTGTGTCCCCGGCGCGTGGCAGCTGTGGCAGTCGTGGCTGCGGCTACGAGCAGGTGCGCCTGGCCGGCTCGCCGCTGGCCGGCAAGGTCGCGGAGAATGCTCCCGCGCTGCCGGCCGGCCGCGTGCGCCAGGGCCTGGACCTGTCGCTCACCTCCGGGGCGCTGACGCTGGAGATGCCGGCCGTGCAGGGCGAGACGCGGCTGGAGGTGCCGTACCCCTACGGCCCCGAGGACCGCCTCTGGCAGGCCAACCCCTCCGACCGCCGCGCCGTCTGGCAATCCCTGCGGCAGGGCGACGCCGACGGGCTGTTACGGCGCAACGTCCTCCTCGCGCTGATCCGCCGGGCGGCGGAGAACCCCGATCGCAACCTCGACCGGGCCGCCGAGCTGGTCCGGCTGCTCGACGACCCCGTCCGCGTGGTGCGGCCGGCCGAGGCGCACTTCCTGGTGATGCTCCAGCGCGACCTCGCCGTGCGACCGATGCCGGAGGGGCTTAACGCCACCGCCCGCGAGGGGCTGCTGGTGCGCCTGCTGGCCGAGGAGGCGGCGCTGGCCGTGCAGGGCGACGGCTACGCCTACTCCGGGCGCATCCGCCCCTGGGTCGCCGAGGCGGTGGCGAAGGCCGACGCGCTGCGGCAGAAGGGCGAAGACCTCCTCTTCGGCAGCGAGCCCGCCCAGTGGGCGCAGGCGCTCGACCTGCTGAAGCAGGCCGCCGCCCAGTACCGGCAGGCGCAGTCCGACACCGCCGGCCTGCGGGAGGGCCTCGCCGTGTGCGACCGCGGCCTGGCCGAGCTGCCCGCCTTCGCCCACTGGGTCGCCCACATCCCCGAGGACGCCAACGACGAGCTGCTCAACCGCACCCTGTCGCTGTTCGGCGAGGTGCGGCAGCTCGACCAGATGGTGCAGGACGTGGTGGCCCGGCGCGAGGCGGGCAAGGTGGGCGAGATCCGGAAGCGGGCGCGGGCGGCGCGGGCGGGGCTGGACCTGCTGCAAAGCCGGCTTGACGCCTTCGCCCGGACGTGCGAAACCACCACCGCGTCGCCGCTGCGGGACGGCGGCCTGGCGCTGCGCATCCCCTGGCTCGACGCCGGGGCGCGCTCGCGCCTGCTGGTGAAGCTCGGCCGGCTGGCGATGCAGGAGAGGTCGGAAAGCGAGGCGAACGTGGAAGTCTCGCCGGGACAGCTCGACGAGGTGAGCCGCCGCCGCGCCGTCCGGGAGGGGCGGCTGGCGCTGGCCGCGCTGGGGCCGCGCTGGTTCGACGAGTCGCGGCCCGGGGCGATGCGCTACGCCGACGTCGAGCCGTTCCTGCGCCGGCCGGACCTCGAAGGCGTCTGGTCGAAGGTGCTGCGCTGGGCCGGCGACGAGGTCGGGGCGCGCTTCCGGCAGTACCCCGTGCGGGTGGACCAGCTCGTCGCCGAGGCGAAGAAGGAAAAGCAGGTCGCTGGCCCGCTGCGCGAGGCCGACCGGCTCCAGCGCCACCTCGACGCCGGCCAGTGGCAGGTCGCGACGACCGACGCCCCGGTGCTGGCGCGGCGGGCCGACGTCGAGACGCTGCTCGTCTGGCAGGGGGAGCGCACCTTCACCGACCACTGGTACAACGACGACCCCGCCGCCGCGCCGTACTACCGGATTACCGGGATCGATTATCTCCGGGATGCCCGCCGGATCGACCCGTTCGGCCGCGCCGACTCCCCCGGCGCCGAAGTTGTCCGCAAGCGGCTGGAAGGGCCGGACGGGCTGAGCATCGTCCCGTCGCCGGCCCGGCGCATGATCGCCGGCGACCGGCTGACGCTGACGGCCGGCCTGGCCGCGAAGCCGGGCTCGGACGTCGCGGGCTACCCCGTCATGTGGGCCGTCCCCGGCGACCGGCTGACGTTCGGGCGCCTCCAGGACGCCGGCCGCGCCGCCATCCCGGCGCTGGGCGACCAGCTCGCGGTCAGCCTGACCAGCCCCGAGCTGGAGCGCGCCGAGCAGTCGCCGCCGCTGGAGGCCACGGCCGAGCGGAGCGACGTCGTCTGGCGCGCTTACTACCGCGGGCAGAAGCCGACCCAGACGACGCAGGTCTCCCTGTACCCCGTCGCCGAATCGACGCGGAACGACTACCCGCCGCCGCCGCGCGCCGGCGTCGCGGTGCGGGCGACCGACCCGCTGTTCACCCGCTTCGGCCGGGCCCAGGGTGGGCTGGTGATCGTCGTGGACTGCTCCGGCAGCGAAGGCCCGGCGACCGGCGCGGCGGCCACGCGGACGCGCTTCCGCCAGTCGCTGCGGGCGCTGCGCACCGTCCTCGGCAGGGTGCCGCGCGGCACCCGGCTGAGCCTGTGGGTCTTCGGCCAGGCGGTGCCGCCGCGCAACACCGTCGAGCGCGCCGAGGAGACGATCCAGCAACTGCGGGCGCCTGCGATCTGGAACGCCGACGCCGGCGACGTGGACGCGCTGGCGGGTCAGGTCGAGGCGCTGGAGCCGTGGAACGAGTCGCCGATCGCCCGGGCGGTTCTGCGGGCGCGGGAGGACCTGCTCAAGGTCGAGGGCTTCCGCGACATGATCGTCCTGACCGACGGCGCCGACAACCGCTTCGCCAGGGACACCGAGGCCAACCCGAAGAAGGAGCCGATCCCCGAGGTGTTGCGCCGCCGCTTCGCCGGGACGAACGTGGCGATCCACGTCGTCGGCTTCGCCGGCGCGGACGGCCAGCCGGAGCCGGACCTGCTCAACAACTTCGGCTTCGTCACGACGCGGCTGCCGAAGGGCACCGTCAGCACCGTCACCAACCTGACGCCGGTACTCGACGCCATGAAGTTCACCATGCCTTCCGGGCTGCGCTACCGGCTGGCCGGCACCGGCGACGAGACGTCCAGCGGCGACGTCGAGGTGTCGCGCGGCGACGAGAACGACCGCTGGACACTGGTCACCGGCGGCTCGGAGGGCTACCAGCTGAACGTGCCGCTGCTGAAGTTCGACCGCCCCCTGACGCTGCGGCGCGGCGACTTCGTGCTGCTGGACCTGGACGAAAGCGACGGCGGCTGGCGCCGGCTCCTCTGGTCGAAGCTCGACGCCTTCCGCCTGCGCCCGGCGCGGCAGGCCGGCGGCTGGCGCGTCGCGGTGCTGCAAGACCAGGTGCTCGGCGAGCGGGCGTTGCAGATGCTCGTAAGCGTTGAGAAGGAATCGCCGCGGACGGCCGACCCCGGCCAGGTGTGGCCCGGCGCGGTGTGGCTGGAGGTGTCGCCGTCGGGGAGCAAGGCCAACCCGGCGGTGCGCTGGGGCAAGCTGTACGGCTATCCCGCCCCGGCGTGGGGCATCGACGTGCCCGGCTGGCCGATTGGCGACCAGCAAGGCGCGCCCTCGCCGAACCTGGGCGCCTGGTGGGGCACGCCGGGGCCGGCCGCGACACTGACACTCGGTCGGCTCGACGAGCTGATCGGGCCGAAGCGCATCGGCGAGGAGCGGTTCACGATCGACCGGGCGGGTGTTGAGGAGCACTGGGTCCAGGTGCGGCCGGGGGTGCGCGAGAAGCGCTGGTGCGTCGTGGTCGGCGTGGCGCACGACCTTGACAGGCCGGTGTGGGCGGCGCTCGACGGGCTGACGGGGCTGGCGGGGCAGGAGCACCGCCACTTCCGGGCGGCGGGCCGCTACGTCGGGCTGTTCTGGTTCACGGACGCCGCCACCGAGGAGGAGGTGCTGCGGAAGGCAGGGGCCGAGTTGACGGCCGTGCGGCTGGTGTCGGTGACGGCGTTCAAGGCGGAGGCGGCGAGCGCGCTGGAGACGGCGGCGTTCACCAGCCTCGACAGCCCCGCCGCGCTGCCGCCGAGGCCGCGGCCGGTGGCGCGTAGGACAAGCTGCCAGCTTGTCCGTTCGAAGAGGACAAGCTGGCAGCTTGTCCTACGAGGGGGAGATCGATGAGCGGACAGCCGGCTATCCCGGCGCGGTGGCGCGAGGAGGGCATGCGCGGCAGGTCGCGGCCCGCGGCCGCCGCCGCGCCGTGCTGCTGGTGTTCGCGCTGACCGCCGTCCTGGTCGGCGCCGGCGTCGTCCTGATCGACTGGCTCCGCCCCCTGCCCGGTGCCGCCTCGTCCCGCTGTTCGTCGATCGCTATCCGGCTCCCGAGCCTGCCCTCCTTGCCGTGCGGCGTGGCCAGGACCGGCAATCGCTCCTTGACGGGTCGTTTTTCTCCTCGACGGAGGAGGTCCCGCAAACGCTCGACCAGGCGGGCCTCGTTCGTGGTGACGGCGCTGGCCAGCGGGCCGGCCGAGCCGGTCGCCGTTTACCTGTCGGCCTACGCCCGCGCCGACGCCGCCGGCCGGGTGCAGGTCTTGCCCGCCGACTGCGACCTGAACGACCCGGTCACCTGGCTACCGCTGGAGAGGGTCCTCAAGCTGCTCCGCGCTACCCCGAGCCAGAAGCTGCTCGTCCTCGACCTGGCCGCGCCGCCGGCCGGCGTCCGGCGAACGGTCGTCCTCGACGACGTGTGGGCCTGCGTGCCGCGCGACCTCGCCGCGGTGCCGGACGCCGACCGCCTCGTGCTGTGCGCCGCCGGGCCGGGGCAGGCGGCGCTGGCGTCGGAGGTGCTCGGCCAGTCGGCGCTGGCGTGGTACCTGATGGACGGCCTGCGCGGCCGGGCCGACGCGGACGGCGACGGCCAGGTCGAGGTCCGCGAGCTGGCCGACTTCGTCCGCGCCCGCGTCGATCGCTGGGCCTGGCGCGTACGCGGCCTGCGGCAGACGCCGGCGCTGCACGGCGACGCGCGCGACTTCGCCCTCGTCAACCTGCCCAACGCCCTGCCGCGCCCGCCGGAGGAGTTGCCGGAGCCTCGCAAGTACCCCGACTATCTTCAGAAGGCCTGGGCGAAATCCACCAGCGCGAACGCGCCGCTGCTCGTCGCCGCCGAGCGGGACTGGCGGGCCGGTGCGGACGAGGAACGCGTCAAGGAGGAGGTGCGGGCGGCGCTCGGCGTCGGCCCGCCGCCGTCGCCGCCGGCCCCGCCGGCGCGGACTTTGGCCCTGGCGCTGGCCGGGCATCCGCCGTCGCGTGACCTCGCCGACGCCTTGCAGCAGGTCGTCTTCCAGGCCGGGCCGCGTACCCGTGGCCTGCCGCCGGCGAAGGCCGACGAGGCCCGCGGCCAGCTCGTCGAGGCGTTCCTGAAGCAGCAGCCCAAGGGCGAGTCGCCGGCGCTGCTGGCCCGCGCCGGGCTCGACGTCGCCGCCGCCGACCCGCGCCCCGAGACACTCAAGCTCGTCGCCGCCCTCGTCCGCCGACTGGAGGCGGAGCCGGCGTACGTCGAGACGCTGGCGCTCTTGCGGTTGGCGGCGCTCGACCTGCCGCCGACGGTGGCCCAGCGCGCCCTCGACGCCTTCCGCTCCGGCGAGCAGGCCGCGTCGCGGCCGCGCCTGTTCGGCTGGCTGGCGCGCGACCTCGAAGCCGCCGCCGGGTCGCGCCACGAGGCGATGGTGATGCTCGAGGCGAAGGGTTACGCTTCTCAAGGCGAAGGCGAGGCCGAGCTGGCGACGAGCGCGGCGCGGGCCGCCGCGGTGCTGGCGCTACAGGACGTTCTCGACGAGGCGCTGGCGGCGCGCGACCGGGCGCGGGAGTTTTTGCCGCAGTGCCTGCTCTACCGTGAGCGCGCCGGGCAGAACGGCCCGGCGTGGATCGCGGCGGCCCGGCAGGCGGTCACGCTCGGCGACCGGCTCGACGCGGCCAAATCGGGCGGCGTCCAGGGGGCGCTCGACGACGTCCGCCGCCAGTCGGCCCTGCTGCGGACGCAGATGGAGGAGATCGGCGAGCCGTTTACTCCGGATAGTGTTTCGCGCCTGCTCCGCGCCGCCGGCGGCGCCAGCGCGAACGCCGCGCTGGGACGCGAGCTGGACGGCCTGCTGGCGACGACGCTGCCGCCGCCGGCGCAGAGGGCCACGGTCTGGGCCGCCGCCAACGACCTGGGCCGCCGGTTGGAGGACGAGGTCCAGCGGCTCGACCGGCACGACGGGGCGAGACTGAACGAGGTGCCGGCCCTGCCCGAGGGCGCGCCTTCCTTGCGAGACAACGCCCACATCGCCATCGCCCTGGTCGAACTCGCCGGGCTGCCGCCGGCCGAACGCGACAAGCTCGACGCCCTCGTCGGCGACCGTTCCACATTGGCGACGCTGGAACGGCGGCTGCACGACGCCTGGCGGAGCCTGCCGGCGCCGGAGGCCGACACCGGGCTGTGGGCGTGGCTGGCCGACCGCTTCCGCTACCTGGCGCGCGACTACGGGACGCTCTGGCCGGACTCGGCGGAGGCGGCGTTCTACGGCCGCGCCGCCGCGGAGTACCGCCCGTGGCTGCGGTCGCCGCGCGAGGAGTTCGCCGAGGTGCTCGAAACGACCGACCCGCCGCGGCTGGTGCCGGGCAAGCCGATCACGCCGACGTTCGACGTCCGCGCCAACACCATCAAGCCGGCGGCGCTCGACTTCCGCCTGTTCGCCCCGGACCGCGAGTGGCTTTCCCTGTCGCCGGACCGGGGTGCGGCCGTCGCCGGGCGTGAAGGCCAGCGTCGATGGCGGCTACCTCGTGCCGGTGCGGATCGAGGCGCGGCCCGGCGCCCGGCGAGGGCAAGGCTCCCGCGCGCGCAGGGCATCCTCGGCCGCGCTGGCTCAACGGCGACCGGGCCTTCCACAAACTCATCAACGTCCCGCTGTCGCCGCGGCGCCGCAGGTCGTCCTGTCATTCGACGGCCAGGCGCCGACCGACCCTCGGCGACCTCCGCCTGCGGACGATCCCGGCAAGCAGCACGTCTACGTCTACCTGACAAACCCGATCGACAAAGTCTGGAACAAGCTGCAGGTGCGCTCACCGCCGGCGACGAGACGCGCGAGGTCGGCCGTGCTCACGCTCGGCTCCGCGCCCATGAAGCGACCAGGCTTCCCCGCCGACTCGGCCGCTCCCGCGCCGCCGGCGGCACCCGCGAGGCCTCTGCCGCCGGGGCTGCCGCGGCTGCAAGGGCCGTTGCGGTTCGAGGTGATCGACATCGAGAAGAACGAGGTCGTCACGCGGCGAGTCGTCGGTGTCGATCTGGCCGACCCGGTCGAGTACGTCTCGGTCACCGGCGCGTGCGCTTATGACCCGAGCCGGCGGCCGCAACCCAAAGCTGTCGGTGACGCTGCGCGCTCGCAGGCGCTTCTGCCGGCGCCGGAGGTGAACGCCGAGATGGGCTTCCCGCTGCCCGACGACGGCGCGCAGCCTACACCACCGGCACGCTCAAGGGCAAGCTGCGGCCGACCTCCTGGTGACGCTGTTCGCCGACGGCGTCGCGGGGCAGAATGGCCGGGCGGCTGTTCCACGTCGGCGTGGACGGCTGGGCAGGCGTTTGTTCGAGTCACGCTGTCCCCCCCCGCGGGCGAGGTGACGCCGCGGCAGCTGTTCGCCCCGGCGGTGCGAATGCGCGTCTCGCCCTACGCCCTGGCGAGCGGCCAACTTCACGGTGCCGGTCGAGGCCGACAACGCCCCGCCGGGCACGAAGCTGGAGGTGTCGCTGGGCCGGCTGGTTGCGGGCCGGTACAGCGCTTGAGGTGTCAAACCGGAAGGAACTGCTGGAGCAAGCGGCTCGGCTCGCCGTCGGGTCCGGGCGGGGCGGTGTTCGAGGCGGCCCTGCACGACTGGTCCGTCAAGCTGGACACGACGCAGATCCGCGGCGTCCGCGAGCTGCGGGCCGCCCTGCTCGACCGCGCCGGCCGGGAGGTCGCCCTGGCGACGCGCCGGCTCACCGTCGGCGACCAGGCGCCGACGCTGGTGCGCTTCCTCGACCCGCCGTTGAAGGCTTGGCGGCAGGCGCCCTTGGCGTTGCAGGCTCGCGGCAGCGACGACCTGGCCGGCGTGAAGGAGGTGAACTTCTTCTTCGGCCGGCCGGTCAACGACAAGCCGCCGCCGGGCGCCGCCCTCGTCCCCGGCACGGCGGAGAACGAGTCGAGGACGCTGTGGGCGGTGAAGCTGCCGGCGCCGACGGACAGGAAGGGGCCGACCGAGGTCAGCGTGCAGTTCGTCAACCGGCTCGGCCTGTCGGCGTTCGCGACGACCACCGTCGATCTGGAGGAGAACGACCCGGCCAAGACGGCGCCGGGCAAGATCCTCGGCAAGGTGCTGGAGGGCGACCGCCCGCAGGCCGGGCTGACGGTGTACCTGACCGACGACAAGCGGGCCGAGCGCGGCAAGCAGGTGTCCAAGGCCGACGGGTCGTTCGAGTTCGACAACCTGCCGGCGGGCAAGTACCGGCTCGGCGTGGAGCGGGCGACGCCCAACCGCCGCGTCGCCACCTACCCGCGCAAGGGGACCGACTTCATCGAGCTGGCTCCCGGCGGCAGCGTGACGGCGGACCTTTCCCTGCTGCTGCCGTGACCGGTTTCTAGTAGTCCGTTGCGGCTGAACTGTTGACGGCCTCTTGTAGGGTGGGCCGAGTCTGCGAGGCCCACCGAGCCGTCGCGCTTCATCGAGCTGGCCCCCGGCGGCAGTGTGACGGCCGACCTGTCGCTGCTATTGCCGTGATCCGTCAGGGCAGCATCAGCGCGACGCCGTCCATCCTCGCCCCCTTGGCGGCGTCGATGACCTGCACCACCACCTCGTGCGGCACGTCGTCGTCGTGCTCCAGCAGTACCCGCGTCTTGCGGGCCGACCGCGCCAGCTTCTGCAACTCCGCCGTCAGTTGTTCGGGATCGACCACCTTGCCCTCGACCCGGATGACCGGCGTGTCCGACTTCTCCATCTTCGCCGTCACGTGGATCATCGTCTGCTCGACCTTCTCCTTCGAGACGGCCATCACGCCGGGCTTGCTCTTGTCCTCGACCGACGGCGCCTCGATCTGGTGCTGCATCGCCGCGACCGTCGTCGTCAGGATGAAGAACACCAGCAGCACCAGGCAGACGTCGATCAGCGCCGTCATGTCGATGTGCGACTCGTCGGGGTGGTGAACGGGCGGCGGCGGCTCCAGCTCCTCGGCCAGCTCGGCAAGCGCCGGGTGGCCCTCGATCGGCGACCAGTCGGCGTCGTCGGGGCCCATCACCTCGTCGGTCGGCTCCCACTGGCCGTCGATTAGCCCCTGGCGCAGCTCGTCCAGCGTCAGGGTGACCGAGCGTGGGGAACCCTCGTGCCGGGCCTTCCAGGTCATCACTCCGCCCTCCCCGTCACGCCGTAGGTCGGCTTGACCCGGCTCCGGAACGGCTCGGCGCGCAGCCCCAGCCCCAGGTCACGGGTCACCTTCGACTTCACCTTCTTCTCCGCGTTGATCTGCAAGTCCACCACCCCCGTCGTCTTCAGCAGCCGGGCCTTCAGCCGGTCGAGCACGGCTTGCATCGACCGCAGGTCGCCCTCGTCCTCCTCCGCCCGCCTCTCGCCGACGCGGAGGGCGTAGACGGGCTGGCCCTCGCCGTCGAGGGTGATGTCGATGTGCAGGCCCTCCTGGTTGTCGGCCATCAGGCCGTTGTCGACCTCCGGCGTGAGGACCTGGCTGGCCAGGCCGACGCTGGCGGAGAGCATGAAGAAGACCAGCAGCACCAGGCTGACGTCGATCAGCGGGATCATATCGACGTCCTCGTCCTCGTCCTCGCGCGGGCGGTTGTAGGCGAAATCGACCGCCACGCCCTCCAGCGCCTCGGCCTGATCGTCGGCGCGGAACGGCTCGGGCCTGGGCAGGAACGCCTGCA
This sequence comes from Gemmataceae bacterium, assembly GCA_046350195.1. Classification (GTDB taxonomy): domain Bacteria; phylum Planctomycetota; class Planctomycetia; order Gemmatales; family Gemmataceae; genus CALDUY01. The sequence goes on along the minus strand of JAXMAW010000007.1, from coordinate 152,468 downwards.
GCTGCATCACGTCGCCCAGCCGCTGCCAGTCGGGCGTGCCGGACGGCTTGGCCTTGTCGTCCTCGAGCAGCCGGCCCTGCTGGAGCCAGTCGGTGACGACGGCGTAGGGCACCTCCTTGTAGACCGTGTTGCCCTCGACGATCCAGACGTCGAGGGTGACTTGCTTCTTGGACATGGGTGTTCCCGGTCCTCCCGGCTCGCCCGATGATTTAGCGCGCCGGGACCGCGGCGTCGGTCGGCCGGGGGGCGCTGCCCTTGCCGCCGGACTTCGCCGCCTGGAGCAGCAGCATTAGCTTCAGGGCCGCGCTCTTCATCTTGGTCTCGTACTTGACCACCCACGCCTTGAACAGGACGTGGGTGAACACCAGCGGGATGGCCGTCACCAACCCGAACGCCGTGGCGAACAGCGCCAGGCCGATCGACTGCGACTGGCCGGCCACGCCGCCGCCCCCCTGGGCGTTGGAGATGGCGTTGAACGTGTTGATCATGCTGATGACCGTGCCGAGCAGGCCGACCATGGTGGCGATCTTGGCGATGGCCAGGATCGGCGGCAGCAGGAAGTTCAGGTCGGGCAGGATCTCCAGCTCCATGGCGTTGGCCATCGCCCGGCGGACGGCGCTGAGCCCCTGCTTGTGGACCTCCAGGCCGGCGGCGTAGAGCTGCCGGGGGATCACATCCGTCCGCGCCCGGCAGAAGCGCAGCGCCCCCTCGGGGCCGTCCTTGTCCAGCTTCTGCTGGAACGCCGGCAGGAACTCGTTCATGTTCGTCGCGGCGTTCATGTTCAGCAACAGCCGCCAGATGACCAGCGTGATGCCGGTCAGCGACATCGCCAGCATCGGGTAGAAGATCCACCAGTCCTGGGTGACGAAGTTCCACAACGCTTTCATCGGCGAGCGCCCTCAGAGGCGGAGAGATGCGACCGGGTCCCTCCTCCTTTGTACCCGGCCCGCGGAGGCCCCGCCAGGGGAAAGGAGGGTGGCCCCGGCCCGATTTGCCCCCCCCGGCACGGGGGTTGCAGCGCCTTCGGCTGCCCACCCCCCACAGGAGTGAAGCCATGGACCGCGACACCGACCCCAAGCCGCAGACCGTTCCCCTCGACGAGCCGGCCAAGGCCGACGCCGACGAAACGCCGATCGGCCCGGCGTTGCCGGAGGACGCGCACGTGCGGCCGGGCTCACCGCTGAGCGATCCCGCACGCGAGTTACAGCTGGAGTTCGAGGAGCAGCAGGAGGCGAACGAGGTGTTGCCGTGAGGCCGGCTCAGACCTGGCAGAACCGCCGGCCGGAGTGCAATGCGAACAGCAGGCGGGCCAGCCGGGCGGCGCTGAGCCGAGACAGCTTCTGTTCCAGGGCCGGCGCCTCGGCGGCGACCCGGGCCGCCAGCGACTGGTAGGTCAGCTTGTCGCCGCGCAGCCGGGCCAGGGCGGACAGGCCCGCCAACACCTGCCACTCGGCGAAGGTCAGGACCAGTTCGTCGCGGCCCTCCCCCTTGCGCCACTCGACGGTTTCCCGGAGGGCGCGCGTCTGGGGGTCGTTGAGCTTGGCGATCCGCCCGGCCAGCGCCGGGTGGGCCTTGCCCAGGGCGGCGGTCAGCCGGCACCGAAAGGCGTCGAGGTCGGCCGCCGCGGCGACGTCGCGCAGCGCCTCGACGACCGCGCGGTACTCGTCGTGGCTAAGGCACAGGTGCTCCCGCATGTAGACTCCGCATTCCTAGAGGCGAGGCTCATTCATACCATCGCCAAATCCGGTGCCAGGCGGACAGCGGCGGGCCGCTCCCGCTACAACAGGCTTCGCCCCCCACCGGACCAGGAGCCCCGCCATGTGCCTTCTCCTCCCGCTGCTCGTGACCCTGGCCCCCGCCGCGGGCGGGCCGGCCAAGCCTGCCGTGCTCGGCCACGCGATGGTCTACCACCAGCCCGGCCGGTTCGGCGGCTGGCCGGCCAACCACGGGATCTGGTCGTGGGGTGACGAGATCCTCGTCGGCTTCAGTGCCGGGTACTACAAGGACCTCGGCCCCGACCGCCACGCCATCGACCGCGGCCGGCCGGAGCGGCACCTGTTGGCCCGCAGCCTCGACGGCGGCAAGACCTGGTCGGTCGAGGACCCGTCGAAGAAGGGCGTGCTCATCCCCACGGGGAAAATGTTGCACGGCGTCACCCCGGAGGGGCAGAAGGAAAGGCCCTGGCGCGACTGCGAGGGCGGCATCGACTTCACCCACCCCGACTTCGCGATGACCGTCCGCATGACCGACGCCCACGCCGGGCCGGCCCGGTTCTACTACTCGACCAACCGCGGCCGCGACTGGGAGGGGCCGTTCCGGCTGCCGTCGTTCGGCCAGAAGGGCATCGCCGCCCGCACCGACTACGTCGTCAACGGCAAGCACGACTGCACCCTGTTCTTGACCGCCTCGAAGCCGAGCGGCCGCGAGGAGCCGGCCGCTGTGCGTCCGCACCACCGACGGCGGGAAGACGTGGAAGTTCGTCTCGTGGATCGGCGACGAGCCGAAGGGCTACGCCATCATGCCCTCGACGGTGCGGCTGGGGCCGAAGGAGCTGCTGACGGCGATCCGCTGCCGCGACGACCGCGGCTGGATCGAGACGTACCGCTCGACCGACGACGGCCAATCGTGGAAGCTCGACACCGTGCCGTGCCCCAACCTGGGGACGGGAAATCCCGCGAGCATGATCCGCCTGGCCGACGGCCGCGTCTGCCTGACCTACGGCCGCCGCGCCGAGCCGTTCTCGATGCGGGCGCGGCTGTCGGAGGACGGCGGGCGCACCTGGGGCGACGAGGTCGTCCTGCGCGACGGCGGCGGGGGCGTGGACCTCGGCTACCCGCGCAGCGTGCAGCGGCCCGACGGCAAGGTCGTCACCGTCTACTACTTCTGGGACAAGAAGACCGGCCCGGAGCGCTACGTCGCCGCGACCATCTGGGACCCGGGACAGCCGTCGGGCAAGTTGGCCGGGATGCGGGCGGCGGTGCCGGTCAAGCGCGTCTTCGGCCCGGCCGACCCGGGCGGGCGCTACAAGCATCCGGCCTCTATCACGCAGCTGGCGAACGGCGATTTGTACCTGGCCTACTACACCGGCTCCGGGGAGTACGGCGACGACACGGCGGTTTATGGGGCGCGGCTGCCGAAGGGGAAGGCCGAGTGGACGAAGCCGGGACCGATCGCCGACACGCCGTACCGCTCGGAGGGCAACCCGGTGGTGTGGCAGGCGCCGGACGGCAAGGTGTGGCTGTTCTACGTCGTCCGCTACGGAAAGACGTGGTCCACGTCGCTGATCCAGGCGAAGATCTCCACCGACGGGGCGAAGACCTGGTCCGACCCGATGCTCGTAACCCTGACGCAGGGCATGATGGTCCGCAACCGGCCGCTGGCGCTGCCCGGCGGCGACGTCCTGCTGCCGGCCTACCACGAGACGGGGCACGACACCGAGTCAGTCGGCCCGGACAGCTGCTCGCTGTTCTTCCGCTTCGACGCCAAGACGCACGCCTGGACCCAGACCAACCGGATCACGTCGAAGGTCGGCAACATCCAGCCGGCGGCGGACGTGGTCAAGGGCGACCACCTCGTCAGCTACTGCCGCCGCGGCGGCGACTACGCCGACCGGCCCGACGGCCGCATCGTCCGCTCCGAGTCGCGCGACGGCGGCCGGACGTGGACCAAGGGCGAGGAGACGGCGTTCAAGAACCCCAACGCCGCCGTCGATTTCCTGCGGCTGAGAAGCGGCCACCACCTGCTGATCTTCAACGACTCGACGAAGGGCCGCTCGCCGCTGACGGCGGCGCTCTCGACGGACGGCGACAAAACCTATCCGTACAAGAGGAATCTGATCGAGGGGCCGGGCGACTACGGCTACCCCTACGCGATCCAGGCCGACGACGGGAAGGTCCACCTGATCTTCACGTCGGACCGGCGGACGACGATCTACCACGCGGTGTTCGACGAGGCGGACTTGATCGGTCACAAGCCCGCCCCGTCGAAGTGAAGCGTCAGGGCGAGGAGGCTGGGTCAGACGGAGTACAGCAGGAGGCCATTCACCCCGCTGAACACCTGGGTGAACCACCGGCCGCCCGCGAAGAAGCGGGCCCTCAGGTCCTGGTGCCCGTCCCCGTTGAAGTAGACGGCGGCGACCTGCACGGCGGCGGGGAAGGCGCGGGCGAACCGCACCTGGCCCGTCAGCGCGTCCACCGCCTGGACCAGCGACCGGCCGCCGGGCAGCCGCGTCACCCGCGGGGAGAGCGCCACCGACGCCTCGGTGACCGGCGGCACCTCGGCGGGGTCGGACGTCCGGCCCAGCAGGTCGGTCGCCGTCACCAGCAGGCGGGTCGTCGCGTGCCGCGCGATCTGCACGTCGAGGCGGAAGGCGTTGGTGCCGATGGACAGGTTGGCCTGGGCGACGACGCGGTCGGCACCGTTGATCTGCCCGTCGCCGTTGAGGTCGAGCCAGACCTTGACCAGGCTGCCGAACCCGGCGGTGCCGGCCAAGGTCGCCCGCGAGGCGGCCCGCGTTGCCAGGACCCACGCCGGGGCCGCGGGGCTGAGGACGACGGGGGGCAGCGGCGCGGCGGGGCTGGTGGCCTCGACGGCACCGATGTCGGGAAGCCCCGCGGCGGAGAGCGGGTCGCGCGAGGCCCCACGCTGGTCCGTGGCGGGGGCACCGAACGCGGCCCCGCCGTCCACCGCCGGGCTGTCCAGCGCCGGCATCAGGGTGAACGTCGGCCCGCCGTTGTCCTGCAACGGGCCGAGTTCGGGATCCTCCCCCACCAGGTCGGAGTCCGACTTCCCGGTGGCGTAGTCGGGGTCCCAGGTGCCCAGGAGGTTGCTGCCGGTCGAGCCGAGGTTGCCGTAGACGTCGGCCCCGTAGGGGGCGTCGTTGCCGTAGATGATGGTGTTGAGCGTGACGAGGGCGGCGACGTAGTTGTAGAGGCCGCCGCCGCGGCCGTCGATGCCGGTGGGCGAGTCGTCTCGGGCGTGGTTGCCGACGACCGTGCAGCTCGCCAGCGTCACCGGCCCCGGCGAGTTGATCAGCCCGACCCCGCCGCCGCGGCTCGCGGAGTTGTTGACGACGGTGCAGTTCGTCAGGGTCATGGCCCCCTCGTGCCGGTAGACGCCGCCGCCGTAGCTCGCGGAGTTGCCGGCCAGGGTGGTGCCGCTGACCTCCAGCGCCCCCCAACTGGCGAGGCCGCCGCCGAACCCCGAGGCCGAGTTGCCCTTCAGGGTGCAGCCGCGCACCGTCATCGTCCCCTGGTTCCCGATGCCGCCCCCGTGCCCGTTCGTGGCGTCGTTGTTGCTGAACGTGCTGCCCGCGACCGTCGCCGACCCGGCCGGGCCGAGGAAGGCACCCCCGCCGTGGTTGGCCGAGTTGTTGGCGAAGGTGCAGTTGCGGACGGTGAGCGTGCCCTCGCACGCCAACGCCCCGCCGTTGAAGTAGGCCCGGTTCGACGTGAACGTGGTGTCCCTCACGTTCAGCGACGACCCCTCCCAACCGCTGACGCCGCCGCCGTCGGTGGAGGAGGCCGAGTTGCCGGTGACGACGCAGCCGCTCACGGTCAGCGCGCCGTTGTGCCGGACCAGAACCGCGCCGCCCTCGCCGGCCGCCCCGTTGGCGAGTGTCAGGCCGGAGAGGCGCAGGGATTTGCCGTCATCCACCGTGAAGAGGCGGAACTCGGCGGCGCTGCCGCGCCGGACGGTGAGGTTGCCGGCGCCGGGCCCGAGGACCTCCGCGTCGCCGGTCAGCGCCGGCAGCGCGCTGGAGAGACTGATGAGGCCGCGGCGGGCGCCCGGGGCGAAGAAGATGAGGTCGGGCCCGGCGTGGGCGTTGGCGGCGAGGACCGCCTGCCGCAGCGAGCCGGCCCCGGCGTCGCCCAGGTTGGTCACGGCGAACCCGCTCAGCGCCGTGCGGTCCTCCAGCCGCTCCAAGTTCAGGCGCCGGCGCAGGAGGGCCGCGACCGGCGAAGATGAGTTGGACATGCCAGGCTCCTCGGCCGCTGGGGGCCGTCTCGTAAAGATGTCACTGCGGGGGGTTCCGAAGCCCCGCCGTAAGAGGGTACGGCACTGCGCCGCGAAACCTAACGGCTCCCCCAAGCGCGCGATCGAGCGGTGCTGAGGAGAGCGAAGCGAGGGGCCGGGGGCGAGGCTGCCCTTCTCCCCTGAAGACGAGGGGAGCGGGGAGCGCGAAGGTGACCGCCGACCTCGCGTCTCAGTCGCGGCCCAGCTCGCGGATAAAGAAGCGCCAGGCCGGCTGGGCCGGGTCGGCGAACACGTGATCGGTGAACAGGACCGTGCCTCGCAGGTCGTTCCCCACCACCTCGCCTCGCGCGCGGGCCCCGTGCCGGAGGAGCGTATACTCCTCGCCGTTCGGCCGCCGCAGAGCCTCTGTACCGCGGGTGGCCTTAAGCAGGGCGTTAACGCCGGCCTCCACGCCCAACACCTCGGCCTCGGTCCACCGCCGCCGGCCGTCGGCGAAGCGGAGGCTGGCGTCGGACGGGCCGTGGTCGGTGACCGTGTCGGCCCCCTGGAGGAGGAACACGTCGGCCCCGTCGCCGCCGGTCAGCACGTCGGCGCCGACGCCGCCGGTCAGGATGTCGTTGCCGTCCCCGCCGTCGAGGGCGTCCGCGCCCGGGCCGCCAAACAGCTGGTCGCGGCCCGTCCCCCCCAGGAGCCGGTCGGCGCCGGCCTCGCCGGCAAGCCCGTCGTCGCCGGGGCCGCCGTCGGCCTCGTCGTCGCCGGGGCCGCAGCGCAGGGCGTCGTTGCCGCCCTCGCCGAACAGCTTGTCGGCCCCGGGGCCGCCGTCGAGCCCGTCGTTCCCGTAGCCACCGTACAGCGTGTCATTCCCGGGGCCGCCCCACAGGACACACCCCTTCACCGAGCCGCCCCGCAGGACGTCGTTCCCGGCTTCCCCCTGAATTACGTTGGCGCCGTCACCGCCGTGGATGGTGTCGTTCCCTTCGCCCCCCAGTATCCAGTCATCACCACCGCCGGTATTGATGGTGTCATTCCCGCCGCGCCCGTACACGGTCATCGGCTGGTAAGGCGGATAGAAATAGCCGGCGGTGAGGATGTCGTCAGCGTGCGAGCCGGCATCGAGCATGTCGTCGCCACCACCAAGATCGACGATGATCCGCTGCACCGAGGCCGTGAAGAAGTCGCGGGGTTCAGAGGTCGCCCCGAATACATTCATGTAAGGCCCCTGTCCCCCCTGTCCATGCAGGTCACCCACCACGGGCCAGACGGAGATGTACAGGCTGATCCGGTCCGGCCCCGGGGTTCCTGTGATGTGCAGGACGCCGTTGACCAGCGCCACCGCCGGCACGGCGCGCCCCTCCAGCGTTTCAAGGGCCAGACGGGCGCGGGGCCGCGCCAGGCCACGGGGGGCGGCGGACGGCCCCAGGGAAGCGAACATGGCTGACTCCTTCATCGGGGAATGTTGACAGGGATGGCGAAGGCGCAGCCGGCAGGCCCGGCGCGGGACCAGGTCGTGTTTGGTGAATCGGAACGGCATTTGCCAGGAAGGAGATATGGCTGCACCGACCGCCTGAACTGGGAGCGACCTCTAGGACTGCCACCTCCCCGACTTACCGTCTGTCTGACGCCCAGTGGCAGCAGATCCAGGACTTCCTCCCGACCAACGGCCACAGGGACCCACAGGCTTGCCGCCCTGGTTTTTCTAGTCGTAGAAGAAGTCCTCGGAGTTCCTGAACCCGACGTTGTTCTCGATATTGATCACCCACGCCAACATCTCGCGCCGGTACCAATCCCGGCCCTGGCCGCCGTTGAGGGTATCGGAGTAGCCGTCCCTCCCGCCGTCGAGGGTGTCGTCGCCGTCCCCGCCGTACAGCGTGTCGCTGCCGTCCTGGCCGTACAGCCAGTCATTCCCGCTGTTGCCGCTCAGCACGTCGTTGCCCCAGCTGCCGTCGAGAGTGTCGCCGCCGTAGCCGCCGTGCAGGGAGTCAGCCCCGTCGCCGCCGTTTAAGTAATTGTAGTTGTAGTCGTAGCCGGCCACGAGGGTGTCGTTGCCGCCCTCCCCATACAGGTCGTCCCGGCCCGCGCCCCCGTCGAGGTAGTCGTTGCCGTTGCCGCCCCACAGGATGTCGTAGCCGTAGCCGCCGAACAGCCGGTCGTTGCCGTCGCCGCCGACGAGGGAGTTGGAGCTGTAGTCGTTGCCGCCCGAGATCGTGTCGTCGCCGACGTCGCCGTACAGGGAATCGGCCCCGTAGCCGCCGTCGAGGTCGTCGTTGGCGTTGCCGCCCCGCAGCACGTCATTGCCGCTGCCGCCGCGCAGGTTGTCGTTGCGGTAGCCGCCGCGCAGGGTGTCGTCGCCGGGGCCGCCGTCGAGGTAGTTGTAGCTGGGGTCCCAGCCGTCCCACATCGTGTCTCCGGCCCAGAGGGTGTCGGCGCCGCCGTTGCCGTACAGGTAGTCGGTCCCGCCCTGGCCGTCGAGGTAGTCGTTGCCGTTGCCGCCGTAGAGCCGGTCGTTGCCGGGGCCGCCAACGAGGGTGTTGGGGCTGGAGTCGATGCCGGCCTCCAGGGTGTCGTGGCCGGAGGCCCCCTCCAGGCGGTCCGCCCCCGGACCGCCGTCGAGGTAGTCGTCGCCGGGACCGCCGTAGAGGCTGTCGTCGCCTTCGGAGCCGTAGGCCGCCACCCGCAGCCAGGTGTCGTTGCGGAAGTAGTCACCGCCGCCGTAGCCATAGAAGTAAACGTCGCCGCCCCAGACGGCCGCGTAGGGGAAGGAGGCGACGACGCCGTTCTCGAGTACCCAATAGGAGTCGGCCACCCCGGAGGAGTCGATATGCACCTTGACCTCCACCCTGTCGGCGGAGTTGCTGCCGTACACGTACAGGTCGCCGTTCTGCAGGGACACCGAGGGGGTGAGCCTCTCTTCCAGGGCCTCCAGGTTTAGGCGTCGGGCGCCCGCAGGGGCGGAGGCCGCTTCCGGTCGCTTCAAGTTAAGGCAGAGAGTCATGATTGTCCTCCTGGAGAAAGGGTGAGGCACCGGGCAGTCGGACGGGTGCCGCGCAGCTATCCGACTGCCCCTCTTGACAGTGGCCCCCTGGCGGAGGGCGGGACATAAGAACGGCCCACCGGGGTTAGAACCAAGGAGGCTCCGAAGAGCGTTGCTGGCACCCGGTCGGAAGGAGGTACGTTGCTTCCCGGCGAAACCTAATAGCGCCTCCGGCGGTTTTTTCCCGGGGCGGCCCCGGCCATGTTTCGCTTGCCTCGTCCGGGTGTGTCCTGGAGAATCGCTGTTAGGTTTTCCCGCCCCGCGGAGTACCACCCATGGACCCCTCGCCCGACGGCCGCACCCGCGCGTCGCTGCTGGGCCGGCTACGCCGTTCCCCCACCGACGAGGCGGCCTGGGCCGAGTTCGTCGGCCGCTACGGGCCGCGCATTCACGCCTGGTGCCGCCACTGGCACTTGCAGGAGGCCGACGCCCAGGACGTCACCCAGGCCGTGCTCGCCCGGCTGGCGGAAAAGATGCGGACGTTCGACTACGACCCCGGCCGCAGCTTCCGCGGCTGGCTCAAGACGCTGACCCGGCACGCCTGGGCCGACCTCCGCGAGGCGCACCAGCGCCACGGGGTCGGCAGCGGCGACAGCCAGGCGCTGGAGCAGCTCCACGCCCTGGAGGCCCGCGAGGACCTGGTGGCCCAGCTGGACCGGGAGTTCGATCAGGAGCTGCTGGAGGAGGCGATGGCGCGGGTCCAGCTGCGGGTGCAGCCGCACACCTGGGAGGCGTTCCGGCTGACGGCCCAGGAGGGGCTGCCCGGCGCCGAGGCGGCCGAAAGGCTCGGCGTCAAGGTGGCCACCGTCTTCGTGGCCAGGAGCAAGGTCCAGGCCATGCTGCGCGAGGAGCTTTGCCGCCTGGAAGGGACCGCCGGACGGGAGGGCGAGGCGTGAGCAGTTGCCCCCCGCCCGAACAGCTCCAGCGCCTGCTGACCGAGCGCCTCGACGGGGGGGAGCGGGCGGGGGTGGAGGCGCACCTGGAGGGCTGCCCCGCTTGCCAGCGTGCCCTGGAAGAGGCCCTCGCCGCCGACCACGCCGCCCTGCTACCTGCGGCCCCGGCAGGAGGAGCCCTGCCCACCTTTCAGGAGGGGCACGCCTCGCGGCCAGGCACCGCGGCCTGGGACGCCTCGGACACGCCCCCGGCGCTAGCTGGTCCCGGGAGCTGGCCCGCCGTGGAGGGCTACCAGGTCCTGGGCGAGTTGGGCAGCGGCGGGATGGGATTGGTGTACAAGGCCTGGCACCAGCCGTTGCGCCGGCTGGTCGCGCTGAAGGTGATCCGGGCGGGCGGGCGGCCCAGCGCGGCCCAGCTGGCGCGGTTCCGCACCGAGGCGGAGGCGGTGGCGCGGCTGTCGCACCCGAACATCGTGCAGATCTACGAGGTGGGCGAGCAAGACGGCCTGCCCTACCTCGCCCTGGAGTACGTCGAGGGCGGCAGCCTGCGGCGAGGGCCGGACGCCGCCCCGCTGCCGGCCCGCGAGGCGGCCTCCCTGGTCGAGGCGGTGGCGCGGGCGGTGGGGTACGCCCACGGCCGGGGGGTGGTGCACCGCGACCTGAAGCCGGCCAACGTCCTGCTGGCCGCCGACGGCAAGCCCAAGGTCAGCGACTTCGGCCTGGCCAAGCTGCTGACCGAGGGCGAGGCGGGGCCGACGCGGACGGGCGAGCTGCTCGGCACGCCCAGCTACATGGCCCCCGAGCAGGCCTCCGGGCGGCACAAGGAGGTCGGGCCGGCCACCGACGTCTACGCCGCCGGCGCCATCCTCTACGAGCTGCTGACCGGCCGCCCCCCCTTTCTGGCCGAGACCGAGCTGGACACCCTGCTCCAGGTGGCCAACGAGGAGGTGGTCCGGCCCTCGCGACTGCGGCCGGGGGTGCCGCGCGACCTGGAGACGGTCTGCCTGAAGTGCCTCCAGAAGGAGCCCGCCAGGCGCTACGCCTCTGCCGAGGCCCTGGCCGACGACCTCCGCCGCTACCTGGAAGGTCGGCCGGTCAAGGCGCGCCGCGCTTCCGCGGCGGAGCGCGCCTGGCGGTGGTGCCGCCGTAACCCCAAGGTGGCGGGGCTGAGCGCCGCGGTGTTGCTTCTGCTGGCCGTCAGCGCCGTCGCGTCGTCGGTCTCGGCGCTGTGGCTGTCCGACGCCCTGGCCGACACCCGGCGGGAGAAGGAGGAGAAGACGGCCCACCTCTGGGAGGCGTACCTCGCCTCGGCCCGGGCGAGCCGGCTGACGACCTTCCCCGGCCGCCGTTTCGACGGGCTGGATGCCGTGGACAAGGCGCTGGCCCTTGGCACCTCCCTGCTGAAGGACGAGTCGCGGCTGCTGGCCCTGCGCAACGAGGCGATCGCCGCCCTCACACTGGCCGACTTCGGGGCGGGACGGGAGGGGGAGGGCTTCCCGCCGGGGACGTCCGGTGTGGCCCTCGACCCCGCGTTCGAGCACTGGGCGTGGGCGGGCGAGCGCGGCGACGTCACCGTCCGGGCGATGGCGGACGGCCGCGAGGTCCGACTCTTCAAGGGTCCCGGCGAGGCGGTCACGTTCCTTCGTTTCAGTCCCGACGGGCGCTACCTCGCGGTCGCGCACCGGGGCACGCCCGACCCCGTCCGACTCTGGGACGTGCGCGACGGCCGGACGGTGCTGGAGTACCCCCGGGGGACCCTCGGCGTCAGCTTCCGCCCGGACGGTCGCCGGCTCGCGGTCGGCCAGCGGGACGCGCCATCGCCCTGCACGACCTCCCTTCCGGGGCGAAAGCAACGAGCCTCCCGGCGGCGGGCGTCCCCCCGAACGGCCTGGCGTTCGACCCCGAGGGGAAAAGGCTGGCCCTCAGCGACGACACCGCCGGGGCAGTCCAGGTGCGCGACGCGGAGACTGGGGAGTCCTCGCCGAAGTTCGCCCCCTGCCCGGCGTCTTCGCGGCGGTCTGGAGCGGCGACGGCAGGCTGCTGGCCGCCGCCGTCAACCGCTCGCAGCGCCGGGGCGTCATCGAGCTGTTCGACGCGACGTCCTACGGCCGGCTCGGGGACCTGGAAGGCCACGACGGGCCCGTCGTCGGCCTGGCGTTTAACCGCGCGGGCACCTTGCTGGCCAGCTACAGCTGGGACATGACGTTCCGCCTCTGGGACCCCAGGGCCAGGCGCGAGCTGGTCCGCGGGCCGTTCCAGCCCGCGGCCGAGTTCCTCTTCAGCCGCGACGACCGGCTGCTCGGGCCCTTCCGCGACCGCTCGACGCTCCGCGTGGCCGAGGTGGCGGACGGGCGGGAGTGTCGGCTCTTCCCGGGCGTCCCGGGCCACGTGGACATCACCCCGAACGAGCGCCTCCTGGTTTCCCCCGATGAAACCGGCGTTCACTTCTGGGACGTGACCGCGGGCGCGCGCGTCGCCACCCTCCCCTTGCCAGGTGCCGGGGCGTCCTACTTCCTCCCGAAAGGCAAGGGCCTGCTCGTGGCGACGCCCCAGGCCGTGTACCGCTACCCGCTGGATGCCGTTCCCGGACCGGGGGGATCGACCCTCAGGGTCGGGCGGCCGACCATCGTCTGGCGCGGCCCCTTGCACAACCCCCGCCTGGCCGTGGACGGGCGGACCTTGATGGGAGTCCGTACCGATCGGCAGGCCATCCTGATCGACCTGGACGACCCGGGGCGTCAGGTGCGGCTCGACGGGCATCCGAACGTCCAAATGGCCGCCCTCAGCCCGGACCGCCGGTGGGCGGCGACGGGCACCTGGAAGGGCTCCGGGATCAAGGTCTGGCACGCCCGGGACGGCAAGTTCCACAGGGACCTTCCGATCAAGGGCGGAGCCTACCCCTTCTTCAGCCCCGACGGGCGCTGGCTGGCGACGGGCGCGGACCGGGACTATACCCTGTGGGAAGTCGATACCTGGGGGCCTCGGCATGTGATCCCGAAGGTCGATGAGAATGAGCTGCCCGGGGTCGTTGCCTTCTCGGCCGACGGCGCCCTGATGGCGGTCCGCCACTCCCTCCACCGGATCAAGCTCATCGACCCAGGTGCGGGGCGGGAGCTGGCCACGCTGGAGCCACCCTTCTCGTCTCCGATCGAGGCGATGTACCTCAGCCCCGGGGGGACCCGCCTGGTGGCGGTGAGCCGTACCGGGTTCGCCGCCGTGTGGGACCTGCGGCTGGTCCGCCGGCAGCTGGCCGACCGGGGGCTGGACTGGGGGTTGCCGCCCTACCCGCCGGAGAAGGCGACCGGGGCCGCCCCGCTCCGCGTCGAGGTGCCCGCGGAATCCGAGGAGCCGCCCGAAGCCCTGCGGGCCGCGATCGCGCGGATCGGCAAGGCCCTGGAGACGCGGCCGGGCGATCCGCAGTCGTACTTTACCCGGGCCCAGTACCACCAGCAGCTCGGGGAGCACGCCGCGGCGGCGGCCGACTGGCGGAAGGTCCTCGAGATCCTGCCGGAGCAGCCGACCGCTTGCAACTCCCTCGCCTGGATCTACGCGACGGGACCGGGAGGGCTGCGCGACCCGAACAAGGCACTGCCGCTGGCCCAGCGGGCGGTGCGGCTGGCCCCCGACGAGGCGGCGTGCCGCAACACGCTGGGCGTGGTCTACTACCGCCTCGGCCAGTACGACGCGGCCGTCGAGACGCTGGAGCGCTCCGTCCGGGACTCAAAGGGGCCGCCGATGGCCCACGACCTGTACTTCCTGGCCATGAGCTACCACCGCCTGGGCAAGGCCGCCCGCGCCCGCGGCCTCTACGAGCAGGCCCTGCGCTGGCAGAAGCAGGCGACCTTGCCGGCGGCCGACGCCCGCGAGTTGGAGGCGTTCCGGGCCGAGGCGGAAGCGCTGCTGGGTCAGCGCTGAGGGGGTGGCTTCGCTCGTCCTCGGCCCGACTCTCGGGTCGGGGCGGCCAGCGGTCAGTTCCCCTCCGGCGCCGGGGCGCCGAGGATGGCGGCCAGGGCGTCGATCGCCTGCGGGGCGTCGGGGCCGTCGGCCTCGATGGTCAGCTCGCAGCCCTGCGGGGCGCCCAGCAGCATCAGGTCCCAGATGCTCTTGCCGTTGACCGACCGGCCCTCGTGGTAGACCGTCACGGTGCTCTGGAAGTCCTCGGCCCGGCGCGCGAACGCGGCCATGGGCCGCATGTGGAACCCATGGGGGTTGGCGATGAGCACGTTGCGCCGGAGGGGCTCGCCGTTCATGGTCGGAGTCCGTCTCGTCGGATCGGGGCGGCCAGAGATGCGTCCGCGTCAGTGGTCGAGCCGGTCGAGCAGGGCACAGACCTCCTCGCGGGTGGTCGCCGCCCGCAGCGCCTTGACGAAGGCGTCGTCGCGGAGGCACCGGGACACGTTCTCCAGCGCCCGCAGGTGGTCGCCGGGGCGGTCCTGCGGCGAGATCAGCAGCACGAAGATGTAGACCGGCTCGCCGTCGAGGCTCTCGAACGCCACGCCGGTGTGCGAGACGGCCAGGGTGCCGACCAGCCGGTCCACCCCGCCGTGCTTGGTGTGCGGGATGGCGACGCCCCGGCCGATGCCCGTCGAGCCGAGCAGCTCGCGCTTCAGGATGGCCCGGATGATGTCCTCGGTGTCGGCGGCCTTGAACTGGCCGGCGTCGCGCAGGCTCTCGACCATGGCCCGGATGACGGCCTCCTTGGTCGTGGCCGTCAGGGACGGCAGGATGGCGTCGCGAACCACGAACTCGGACATGCGCATGTTCAGGGTTCTCCCGTCACTCCTCGGTCGCCCCCTGGGGCGGGCCGCCGGCCACCTCGCCGACCGAAGGGGTGCGGCGGTGGTCCTGGATCTTTTCCTTGTAGCGGCGGAGCTGGCCCTGGATCTTGTGCAGGGCGAGGTCCGCCGCCGCGATCACGTCCTGATGGCTGTCCTGGGCGACGAAGTCGTGCTTGTGCTCCGCCTGGACGACGAACTCGACTCGGGCCTTGTTGTCCTCCCCGCTCTTCTTGACGTCCACGGTCACCTCGATCATGGTGAGGCGCTCGAACACGTGGGTCAACTTGAGGGCCTTGTCGCGGATGATTGCCTGGTTGGCCTCGCTGAGGTGTCCGTGCCGGACGGAGATCTTCACTTGCACGACGCGACTCCTGGGGTGCGCGTTAGCTGGCTATGGCGGTCAACCCGAACGGCAACACGTTGGGCCGTGCTCGGGTCGCGTGGCGTCGCCTGGCGGGGCCGGACCCGTTCCGGCCGGCCCGCGCCGCTCGCCTCATCATGAATTAGGATTCTAGCCCACGCGGGGCCGTTCTTCAATATTCCGTGCAACGACGCCTCAAGCCTCCCCCTCCAGGATGTCCACCGACGGCAGGTCGCGGGCGGCCCGGTGGGTGTGCAGCACCCGCCGCAGCGCCTCGCGGCCCAGGGCGGCGTAGGCGGCGTCGAGCAGCGCGTAGGACAGCTCCGCCTTGCGCGGGTCGCCGGTCGCCCAGAGGTCCTTGCCCAGCTCCAACGCCGTCGCCGGGAACCCGTCGCGCAGCGCCCGACGCGCCTCCTCGGCCAGCGGCGTCAGGTCGGCCTTCTTCCTCAGCACCGCGCGCCAAAGTTTGCGCCCGGTCAGCGACAGCGGCCGGTACAGTTTCGCGTCGGCGACGATCCCCATCCCCTCGTGGGTCTCGGCGACGACGAGTTCGTTGCGGGCGCTCAGGCCGGCGTAGCGCTCGGTGTACGCCTCACCCACCTCGGGGCGGTCGGCGGTTTCGTACTGCGTCAGGAGCTGCCGCAGCCGGGCCAGCGGCTCGACGCCCTCGCGGTGCTCGTCGGCGCCGATCAGCTCGTAGCCGAGGTCGGTCTCGAAGTCGGCGTGCAGGTACTCCAGGTGCAGCCGGACCGCCTCGAACAGCGTGTCGCCGTCGGTGGACAGCTCGTAGGCGTCGCGGGCGAAGTAGCTGGCGACGCAGCCGGCGGGCCCGGCGTCGGGGTCGTCGAGGAAGTAGCCGTGGTGCAGCCCGTCGCCGCCGCCGGCCAGGACGGTGAAGAACTCCGGCGGGTCGTCGTGGTAGCGCCAGTGGAGCAGCAGGCTGTGCCTGGGGACGCGGCCGTCGAACCGGCCGGCGAGCACCTCGAACGGCCCGACCAGGGCCAGGTCCAGCGGGCCCGCCAGGGCGTGCAAGGGGTCCAGCGGCGAGAGCTTGCTGGCCAGCTCCCAGAACTGGTAGAAGTCGTCGGGGAAGTCGAAGCCGTACTCGGCGCGGAGGCGGGCGCGGCGTTGCTGGAGGCGGGTGGCCATGCGTGGACCCGGGGGCTGGAGCGCCGGAGGATGTCCCCAGATAGAGTACGCCGCGCGGCGGCCTCATTCCAACTCCACCCGGTAGCGGGCCGCCCGGTCCCCCTTCGACCACCGGACGAGGGTGTGTCGCGGAGGCCCGGTCGTGGTGGTATACTCAGGAGCGTTACCACTCGCCCGGAGACCAGCCCTGTCCGACCCGACCCCATTTGCCGAGTTGGTCCTCCGCGTCCGCCAGGGGGACGAGCGCGCCGCGGAGGAACTGGTCCGCGCCTACGAGACGCCGATCCGCGTCCTGGTGCGTAGCCGGCTGACCGACCCGGCGCTGAAGCGGCACTTCGACAGCGTGGACGTCTGCCAGTCGGTGCTGGCCAGCTTCTTCGCCCGCGCCGCGGCGGGGCAGTACGACCTGGACTCGCCCCAGCACCTGATCGGCCTGCTGGTGCGGATGGCCCAGAACAAGCTCCGGACGAGGGCGCGCTACCACAACCAGGAGTGCCGCGACGTCCGCCGGATGGGCGACCCGGCGAAGGCCGACGGCGTCGCCGGGGGCGGGCCGGGGCCGGACCGCGTCGCCGCCGGGCGCGAGCTGCTGCGGATGCTGCGCGAGCGCCTGGGGGAGGAAGAGCGGGCCATCGCTGAGCTGCGCGGCCAGGGCAAGGGCTGGACGGAGGTCGCCGCCGAGTTGGGCGGCACCCCTGACGGCAGGCGCATGCAGTTCAAGAGGGCGATCGACCGGGTCGGCCCGGAACTGGGCCTGGCCGGGGAGGACGAGGATGGCTGAGCCGCGCGAGGTGGTCGCTGTCCGTCCGCCCGAAGCCCTCCGGGAGCTGGCGGAAGGGCTGGCCGGAGGGGATGCCGCCTCGCTGATCGACCCCCTGCGCGCCGACCAGGCGGTGCGGTGGCGGGCCGGGATCGGGCTGCGCGCCGAGGACTACCTGGCCGCCTTCCCGGCTCTGCGCGAGCGGAGGGAAGACCTGTTGGTGCTCATCTGGGGCGAGGTGCTGCTCCGCGCCGAGCGCGGCGAGGCGCCCGACCCGCCGGACTACCAGCGTCGATTCCCCGACCTGGCCCCTGTCCTCGCCCTCCAGTTCGAGTTGGAGCAGGCCTTGGGCCCCACGTTACTCCCACCCGCCCCGCCGACCCTCACGCCCGCGCGAGCGGCCGACGCAGGGCCGACGCTCTCGCCACAGCTCCCGAGGCGGCCAGCGCCGGCGGCGGCTCTCGAGGCTCAGCCGGCCGCTGCGGGCGGTGGCGCCCCCTTCGGCCGCTATCGCCTCCTTCGGCCTCTGGGGCACGGCGGCATGGGTACCGTCTACCTGGCCCACGACGCGCAGCTCGAACGCCTCGTGGCCCTGAAGCGACCCCACCTCGACGACGGCCGGCTGGCCGAGCGCTTTTTGCGCGAGGCGCGGGCGGCGGCCTCGCTTCACCACCCCAACATCTGCCCGCTCTATGACTTCGGCTGCATCGACGGCCAGTACTACCTGACGATGGCTTACATCGACGGCATCCCGCTGTCCGCGCTCGTCGAGGGCGGACAGCCGCTGCCCACGGGGCAGGCAGCGGCGATCGTCCGCCAAGTCGCCCTCGCCGTCCATGACGCCCACGAGCACGGCATCCTCCACCGGGACCTGAAGTCGGCCAACGTCCTGCTCAACCGCCGGGGGCAGCCGGTCGTGATGGACTTCGGACTGGCCAGGCGTCTGTTCGCCCCACCGGCCGGCCCCGCCGGCGGGATGGCGGAGCCGGCGCGGCTGACGCGGACGGGCGATGTCGTGGGCACGCCGGCCTACATGCCGCCGGAGCAGGTTCGCGGCGACGGGGACGCACTAGGCCCGGCCAGTGACGTCTACAGCCTGGGGGTCATCCTGTACGAGCTGCTCACCGGCCGGCTGCCCTTCGAGGGCTCCCTCGGCCGAGTTCTGGCGCAGGTCGAGGCGGCCCCACCCATGGCCCCTTCCCATTACCGGCCGCAACTCGACGGGGCCCTGGAGGCGGTCTGTCTCAAGGCCCTCGCCAAGGCGCCCGGGGACCGGTTCACCACGATGGCGGACTTCGCGACTGCCCTGGCGCCCTGGGCGGACAGCGCGGACCTCCAGGGCCGTCCCGTCGCCTCCGCCGGTGGCACCCCCTGGCGGCGTGGCGCGCGCTGGCTGTGGCCGGCCCTCGGGACCGCCGTGGCCGCCCTGCTCGTCGTGGCGCTTGGCCTGCGGCCGTGGGCCGGGACCGGCACCCGGCAGGAAGTCTCCGGCGACCGCCCGGACGTGCCCGCCGCGCGGCCTTCCGCGACGACCGTGGCCGGCCCGAAGGTCGGCGAGGGAGCACTGGCCGATCTCGACGAGGCGATCCGCCGGAACCCGGCGGACGCGACGACCTACGTGCGCCGCGCCTGGTATCACAACGACCGCGAGCAGCCGGACAAGGCGATCCTGGATTGTAACGAGGCGCTGGCCAGGGACAGGCGCTGCGCCGGGGCCTACGCCTGCCGGGGAAATGCGTACATGCGCCAGGGCGATCCTGCCCGGGCGATCCCCGACCTGGACGAGGCCCTGCGGCTCGACCCGGACAACGTCGTGGCGTACATCGACCGCTCCTGGGCGCACAACGCGGCGGGGGAGCACGACCGGGCCCTCGCCGACAGTACCGAGGCGATTCGCCGCAAGCCACGCCCCTCCGACCTCGCGGAGGCTTACTTCCACCAGGGGAACGCCTACCTGCGGAAGGGCCGCCATGAGCAAGCCGCCGAGAGCTTGACCAGGGCCATTCAGCTGAAGGAGGATTATTCCTGGGCGTATCACCTGCGCGGTAAAGCCTATGCCGACCTGGGGAAGAGGGAGCAAGCGGAGGCGGACCTACAGAAGGCAGTCGCCCTCAACCCTGCTCTCGGACGGTAACAGCCGGCATCCGCTTGGCTGCCGTCCTCGAGGCCAGTGACACGGAGCCGTCATGAACCGCTGTCCCGCCACCGAACAGTTCCGGCAGCTGCTGGGCGAGGAGGACGAGGATGACTGAGCCGCGCGAGACGGTCGCCTCCCGCCCGTCCGACGCCCTCCGGGAGTTGGCGGAAGGGCTGGCCGGGGAGGATGCCGCGTCGCTGATCGACCCCCTGCGTGCCGACCAGGCGGCGCGGTGGCGCGCAGGCAATGGTTTGCAGGTCGAGGATTACCTGACCGTCTTCCCTACGCTCGCGGAACGCCGGGAGGACTTATTGGTTATGATCTGGGGCGAAGTCCTGCTTCGCACCGAGCGGGGCGAGGTGCTCGACCCGGCGGACTACCAGCGCCGCTTCCCCGAACTGGCTGCGACGCTAGCCATCCAGTTCAAGTTGGAGGAGCAGCTGGCCGGCCCCGCCACCATGCCCCTCGCCGGTGGAGGGCAACGGCCGACCTTCGCGCCGCCGGGGTATGAGGTTCTGGAGGAACTGGGGCGCGGTGGGATGGGGGTCGTCTTCAAGGCACGCCAGGTAATGGCAGGCCGCCTTGTCGCGCTCAAGATGATCCTGGCGGGCCAACTCGCCGGCCCCGAGGAGGTGCGGCGGTTCCAGGCCGAGGCGGAGGCGGCGGGGAGGTTGGACCACCCGCACGTCGTGCCCATCTACGAGGTCGGCGAGCACCACGGCCAGCACTACTTCTCCATGAAATTCGTCGAGGGCCGCAGCCTGGCGGCTCAGTTAACAGCCCAACGGGGTCAGCCGTCGGCCGTGGGCCAGAAACGAGCGGCTCACCTCGTCTCACAGGTGGCCCGAGCGGTGCACCACGCGCACCAGCGCGGCATCATCCACCGCGACCTCAAGCCGGGCAATGTCCTGCTCGACGATCAGGAGCACCCTCACGTCACCGACTTCGGCCTGGCGCGGCGGGTCGAGGGCGGCGACAACGTGACGCAGACGGGCGCCATCGTCGGCACGCCGAGCTACATGCCGCCCGAGCAGGCCGGTGGGAAGAAAGCGCTGACGACGGCGGTGGACGTCTACAGTCTCGGCGCCATCCTGTACGAACTGCTGACGGGCCGCCCTCCTTTCCGGGCCGAGACGCCGCTGGACACCCTGTTGCAGGTGATCGAGGGCGATCCGCAACCGGTTCGGGCGATCAACCCGGCCGTGGACGGCGACCTGGAGTTGATCTGCCTGAAATGCCTGGCCAGGGACCCGCAGCAGCGCTACGGCTCGGCCGAGGCACTGGCGGCCGACCTGGAGCGCTGGCTGGCTGGCGAACCCCTCAGTGTCCGGCCGCCCTCGCTCGCCAAGCTGGTCCGCTCGTGGGTGCGACAGAACTTCGGAGCCGCCGGCTGGACCGTGGTGGTAGGCGGGGGGACGGGAGCCCTCACTGGCCTCGTGATCTGGCTGGCCGGCATTCAGCCCGCCATGGCACGGGTCGGCGGGGTGTACCAAGTGCTTCCGAGCGTCTCCCGGCCCTGGTTGGCCCTCCCCTGGCAGGTCCCGGTGTGGCTCAAGGTCTCCGCTCTCCTCACGGCGCTGGTGCTCAGCGCCGGCATGGGGCTGTTCACCGCCTGGCTGGTGCGACCCCGCCGGCGTCCGGCGGACCTGCCTGCCGGTCTGATCACCGGTCTGTTCGCGGCCGTGACCTTCTACACGCTGGGTTTTGGCTGGTGGGTCACCCTGGCCCGGCAGGCGCATACCCAGGCCGACCTGCATCTGATCAGCTTGGTGGCCTCGCCGGGCGAACGGGCCACGGCGCGGGCCGATCTTGTCCGGCGCTACCCGGACCTCGAGCGGGTCCGCGACAGCCAATGGGGGGGCGTGCTGGTAAGCAAGGCGCTGGCCGACCTGTCCGCCGAGGTTCCCGTCAGCATCTG
Organism: Gemmataceae bacterium; assembly: GCA_046350195.1. Classification (GTDB taxonomy): domain Bacteria; phylum Planctomycetota; class Planctomycetia; order Gemmatales; family Gemmataceae; genus CALDUY01. The sequence goes on along the minus strand of JAXMAW010000007.1, from coordinate 131,465 downwards.
CCTGGCACTGCGGGTTTCGCTGGTGTTGTGGGTCAGCTTCGGGGTCGGCTCGACGGCCGTGGCCGGGCCGTTGGGTCGCGAGGGCCGGCCCTGGTGGCGGGTGCTGCCGCGCTATTTAGAGGTGGCGCTGCCGGTGGCGGCAGCGTTGCCGGCGGCTTATCAAACGGTCGTCGTCCCCTTACTGCCCCTGGTCCGCATTACCGCGCCGGGGTGGCACACGGCGGCCCTCGTGGCCGCGTGCCTGGCGGCGGTTGTCGCGGCTCTGCGCCGCTGGCCCCTGCCCCTCCGCTTGGTCTTGCAGGCGGTCTGGCTCTCCCTCACCGTATGGGGCGAACTGGCCGCGATGTGGTGAGTGCCGGATGGCTGGTGCTTCCTAATTCTACTGGAACCGTTCTACCCGTCGGGTTGGTCGCGGCGAGGCGGGAACTTCCCGGTGCGGGCGTACCAGTGGTAGATGCGGGCCTCCTCGGTGCGGCGTAGCCCCGGCTGACCTCCTGGGCGGTCCGCCGCGCTGATCGGCCGTGGCCGCAACAGGCGGCTGAACACCTCGCGCAGTTGCGGCACCGTCAACGCCGGGGCTTTCCCCCCGAGGTGCCGCCGCTCCAGCTGCAAGAACCACACCGCCAGCAGGGACAGCGTCATGTGGTGGTGCCACCCCACCAGGAGCCGCACCTCGTAGTGCCCCAGCCCCACCTCCCCTTGCCCACTTGCAACAGGCTCCTCCACCCCGTGCCGCCGCGCGCGCCTTGGCCACCGCCGCCACGCCGACCCGCGCCGGGCGCGTTGGACAACGTGTACCACGTCACCGGCTCGCGGTCGATCGTCCGGATCACCACCACCCGCTCCACCGCCCCCACCCGGCCGCCCTCCCCCCTGGTCTGCACCCACCCTCCGCCGCCCGGACCACCTGAGGCCCCTTCGACCCCGGCCCCACCTCGACCCGCCGCCACCGGGAGGCCGGCAGCCGCCGGGCCCACTCGTCGACCCGCCGCCACGGCGGGCAGCGGCTCCCGGCGGGGGCCCCTCGTCGATGTCCCTCACCAGGGTGCTGCACGGCACGTCCAGCACGTAGCGGAGCTCCCGCCGCCGCAGCCCGGCCCGGAACTCGGTGGCCCGGCCGTACTCGTCGTCGCCGGCCACCCAGCCGAACGGCAGGTCGGCCCGCGCCCGGTCGATCAGGCCCAGGCCGATCCGCCACCCCTCCTGGAACGCCACCGCCTCGGGGCACGTGGGTCTGCCCCCGGCGGTCCGGGTCGTTGGCCCAGCCCTCCGGCAGGTACAGCCGCCGGTCCACCAGCCGCCCCGCGCCGCCGGCGGCGACGTAGGCGAGGAACAGGCCGACCTGGCAGTTCTCGACCTGGCCCAGCCGGCCGCACGACTGCCGCTGGACGCCGCACGAGGCCTCGCCCTTCTTGGCGAACCCACTGCCGTCCAGGGCCAGCACGCCCTCGGGGTCGGCGACCACCTCGGCGACGTGGCGGCGGAGCTCGGCGAGGAGGGCGTCGTCGTCCCACGCCCCGGCCCCGACGAAGTGCTGGACCGGCTTGCGGGGCCGGTCGGCCAGGTAAGCGATCGGCTCGGCGGTCTTCCGCTGTAGGCCGGAGAGCTTGCCGGAAAGGACCACCTCGGCCAACTCGCGCTGCTCGGAGCGGGGGAAGCACCGGAGGTAGCGGGCGAGGAACAGACGCAGCCGACCCAGGCAGGAGCGGACGGCGGCGGGGGTGACCTCGGCGTCGGCCAAGAGGGCCTGGGCCTGGGCGTGTTCCAACAGCGACATCCTGGCCTCTCCCGAACGAGCCTTGTCGTTCCTGCCCTCCGCCGGTTACTATACCCTCCAGGCCGCATCAGTTACAGTAGAACTAGGTCGGGCCAAGTACGGCTGTCACTTGCTCTGGCCGCCCTTCGCTGGTTCAGTCTTGCCGGCCTTCTTCACTGGCTTCTCCTCAAGTCGTGCGACGATTGCCTCAACCAAGCTGAGATCGGTTGAACTACCCTCGACGATGAGGGTATTTGTCGGGAGATGGGTGGCGATGCGACCTTTCCAAGAACCCGTCTTGAAAAGTTGCTCAAGCGTCTTGGCAACTTCATCCGCCTTCGTATTGCGGAGCTGGAACATATTGATCTCGGTCTTGGCAGGTGGTCGAGCGGTGAGGGTCTTGACTTCCTTCTTGAGTGCTGTTAGTTCGCTGGTCAGGGATTGGACTTGCTTCTCCAAACCCCCGATGCGGCGTTGGAGTTCCGCCGTCTTACCGTCCTTGTCACCGGCTGGCTCATCGGCTCGCTTGAGGGTTAGGACTTGCTTTTCCTTGTCGGTAGTCGCCTCGCCTGCTTGAGTCGGGTAGATCAGTCCAGCCCCGCCACCAAGAGCAACAACGATCAACACAACCGCCGTAGCGATCTTCCATTTCGTGAGGAACATACTTTTCAGCACCCCTTCTGCAAGAGCGGCAACCTCAGCCGAGATCACGCCCGTAGCCGCCGCTTGTCCCGCCGCATACAGGCTTGCGGCTTTGATCGTGGAAGACACCACCGAAGTCGGCACGCCCGCCGAAGCCACTTTCTGCGCCAGCACCACCGCCAAAGACCCGCCCGAGAGGGTGACGCCACGCTCAGTGAGTCGCTTCGCCAGCATCGCCCTGGCCCTCGACAACCGCCCGGCCACGGTCCCTTCCGGCACGCCGAGCTGGCGGGCGACTTCCTTCCGGGTCCGGCCCTCCAGGTCGCACAAAACGAGGACGGCCCGGTAGATGTTCGGTAGGCGGCTCAACTCCTCGTCCAGCAGCGGTTGCACGTCGGCCCAGCGGTCTTGTTGCACGGCCTCGGCGTCAGGCATCACCATCACCTGTACTTCCCTCGCCCTGCGCCTGGTTGCAGTTCGGCGTGCCAGCAGCGCCGTCCGGTGGGCGACCCCGAAGAGCCAGTTCCCGACCATCTCCCTCGGCACGACGGACGCTGCCTTTTTGACGAGGACGAGGAAGGCGGCCTGGAAGGCGTCCTCGGCGTCATGGTGGCTCAGGAGGCGGCGGCACACGCCCCAGACCATAGGGCCGTGCAGCTTGACCAGAGCGGCGAGGGCAGCTTCGTCGTGCCGCTCGATGAAGCAGCCGAGCAGTTCGGCATCGTCGAGCCCCGCACCGTCACCCAGCGCAATCCTGCGCAGGTGTTCGATCACGCTGTTCGTCGGGGCTGTCGCCATCTTCGTCCCTCGGGGAGCGGAACGGCCTCTACGAGTTTATCTGCCGCAGGCGGCGATTTGATACATGACATTTTTCAGACGTGTCAGTTCGAGCAATCCTGCCTCGGCCCCTTGTTGGACCTCGTGGCGGCAGGAGAGACGGAGAGCAAAGCCATGATCCGTTCCTTGTGGGGGACTCGCCGAGCTGCCGCAGGAGTGAGTCGAGCAACCGCAGTTTACGGCACGAGGCGAGCATTGGGAAAGAGTTGCTCGTTGTGCCGCCATCTGCGGTTCTACCGTGTCGCCGTCTTTGAGGACTGGCACCACGCAGTGCCCCCACAGTGCAGCCCCTGGGATGTCAGTCACCGAACTAGGCTCCGTTTGGGAATAGGCGAAACAGGGCTTTCTCGATGATGGCGATGAGCCACATGGCGACGTAGTTGACCGCCAACTTTTCGTAGCGGGTTCCCAGCCGCCGGTACTCCTTGTACCAGCCGACCACCCGCTCCACGATGTTCCGCCGCTTGTAGGTGGCTTTGTCGAACGCCTCGTCGCGGGGCTGGTTCTTCCGCGTCGGGATGACCGCCTCCACCCCCCGCCTCCGGCACCACCGCCGGATTCGCGGATAGCTGTACCCCTTGTCCCCCGCCAGCCGCGCCGGCCAGCGCCTGGCCCCCTTGCGGCGGTGGAACAGCCGCCGGGCCATGGTCGGCTCGAACGCCTTACTGTCGTGCCGCTGCCCGGCTGTCACGTGGATGGCAACGATGACCCCGTGGCCGTCACAGACGATGTGGATCTTGGTGCCGAAGCCGCCCCGCGACCGCCCCAGCGCGTGGTCGGCCGGCTCCTGGAGTCGCGCCTCCTTACGTCCGCCCAGCCGCCTGGCGCGGCCCACCTTTTTTCCCCGCCCCGGCGGCCGCCCGGCTGGCGCGGATGACGGAGCCGTCGATACACCACAGGTCGTGGTCGATCTTGCCCTTGTCGTCGAGTTCGTCCAGCAAGGAGGTGACGACGCGGTTCCAGGTGCCGTCGCGGCGCCAACGGTTGAAGCGATAGAAGGCCGTCTGCCACGGGCCGTACCGCTCGGGAAGATCGCGCCAGGGGGCGCCGGTGTGGAGGATCCAGAGGATGCCGTTGACGATGGGGCGGTGGTCGTGGAAGGGGCGTCCCGCCTTGCCGCAGTGGGTGCGGCGCGGCAACAGCGGCTCGATGCGGGCCCACTGCTGATCAGAAAGTTCGTAGCGATGCATGGGTGGCCTCCTTGGGGAAACCGCCCAACTCGCGAGATGGGTCTACCCATATTCTAGGCCTCGAACCGATTCTCAAACAGAGCCTACTGGGTCCAGCATTATGAATGCTCCGGTCGCAGGCCCGACCGTCAGGGAGGGCTTAATGCCGCGCCCAGGCGAAGCGAGCCCTCCCTAACGGTCGGGCCTGTGTAAGGTAGCGCTCTCAACGCTGGACCCAGTAATGGAACATCCTGCCAGGCGGTCCGCAGGAAGTGGTCCCGCATCCCGGGGGCCAGGAGCGCGAGCGGTGTCCGGTCGCTCGCCCCCCAAACACTTGCACCACGCGCACCAACGAGCAGGGGCCACGACCCTGTTGATCCTGGCCACCGCTCCCGGTTCGTACGGCGAGGGCCCGCCGGGGGGGGTGATCAGCTCCGCCTGGGAGCCATGAAGGCCCGCGAAGGCTAGACCACGGTGTTGAGGAAGTTGTCCACCCAGGTGACCTTCGCGGGAGCGTTGGCGGGGTTCGCCTCGGCGGGCAGGCCCGCGCGCCGCATGAAGTAGGCGGCGAAGGAGTCCGCGAAGTCCTCCAGGGGGGATTTCCTGCCGTAGTCGCGCGGGAAGGCGGCGTTCGCCCTGTAGTCCCACTGCCCGTCGCCCGACAGCCGGTAGCCGTCGGGGGGGAACCGCGAGCCGCCCCCGTTGTCGTGCCGCTGCCAGCCGCTGAGCCCCCGGAAGTCGCCGATGGCGCCGTTCTCGCCGGTGTCGTCCCAGTTGTGGCCGATCTCGTGAAAGACCGTCTCGACCAGGTAGTTGGGGTTGCTGAAGGAGGCGTTGATCAGGACGATGTTGGTCCCCTCGTTCCAGCCGCCGACACTGCTGGCGTTCGCCGGGCTGCCGAGCCGCTCGAAGGTCAGGTCTCCCCTCGCGGCGGTCTTGAGCAGGCGGGTGTTGCCGGTGCGTTCGTGGAGGACGGCAAAGGCGCGATCGACCTGCTGGATCTCGGCGTCGGTCCAGGAGGCGGAGGACCACATGACGCCCTCGCTGGGCCGGGCGGTGCCGTTGGTGAAGGTAATGACGGCGTCCCCGGCCCCCCGGTCGAGATCGACAAGGTTGTCCTCGCGGGCAAATTGCAGGAGGCGGTCGGCCCCGCCGCCACCGATGAGGACGTCGGTCCAGCCGATGCCGCCGAACAGGCCGTCGTTGCCCTCGCCGCCATCGAGCCGGTCGGAGCCCGCCTCGCCGTAGAGCTTGTCGTTGCCGCCCAGGCCGAAGAGGGTGTCGTTGCCCTCGCCGCCGAAGATGGTGTCGTTGTCCTGCTGGCCGTCGAGGAAGTCGTCGCCGCCGAGGCCGAAGAGGGTGTCGTTGCCCCTGCCGCCGTAGACGGTGTCGTTGTCCTGCTGGCCGTCGAGGAGGTCGTCGCCGTCGTCGCCGAAGAACCAGTCGTTGCCCCTGCCGCCGTAGAGCTGGTCGTTGCCGGTCCCGCCGTAGAGCTTGTCGTTGCCGACGTCGCCGAAGGCCCAGTCGTTGCCCCCCTGGCCGTCGAGGTGGTCGTCGCCGGCCCCGCCGTAGAGCTTGTCGTTGCCGTCGCCGGCGAAGATCACGTCGTCGTCCCCCTGGCCGTCGAGGTGGTCGTCGCCGGCCCCGCCGTATATCCAGTCGTTGCCGTCGCCGCCGAAGACGGTGTCGCTGTCCCCCTGGCCATCGAGGCCGTCGTTACCCTGGCGGCCTTGCAGGTGGTCGTTGCCGTTGCCGCCTTCGAGGCGGTCCGCGCTCGACCCGCCGATGAGGGTGTCGTTGCCGTCCATCCCGTAGGCCCACGAGCGCAGCGCCGTGTCGTTGCGGAAGTAGTCGTTGCCGCCATAGCCGTGGAAGTAGACGTCGCCGCCCCGGACCTGGGCGGAGGTGTAGACCTTGTCCGGCAGGCCGGCCTCGCGGACCCGGTAGCCGCCGGCCACCTGGCTGACGACGACGTTGTTGTTCAGGTTGTTGCCGACTAAGACCAGGTCTCCCGAGGCGTTGACGGAAGAGGACAGGACAAGGCGGTGCTCCAGGGACTCCAGGCTCAGCTTTGCACGCCGGTTCTTGTTCCCACTGCTCATAGCCGTATCTCCACTCGGGCGGGCCGCCCGCCTCCGCTCTCTTGGGAGTTGGACTGGCCCGCTGCCGAGGGAATCGCTTCGCCGGTCGGAGGCGAACAGGAATCGCCAGGTTTTTCTCGCGCGGCCGGAGGGAGACCGCCGGAACCCGGGGGAGGATCGGCGCACGTAACCCCCTGGAACTAGGACGAGGCCGGGGTCACCGATGGGTGACCCCGGCCTCGTGGTGGGAACTCTGAAGGTTAGAAGGCAGCTCAGCTGAACAGCCCGGTGACCGGCTCGGCCTGGACCAGCTCGCGCGGCTGGTTGAGGTGGTTGTAGACCAGCGTCGCCGGGTTGATGCCGATGCCGTGGTACATCGTCGCCAGCAGCTCGCGCGGGTGGACCGGGTTCTCCAACGGCGCCGACGCGGTCTTGTCCGACTTGCCGTGGACCCAGCCGCGGCGGACGCCGGCGCCGGCGGCGACGGCGGTGAAGCAGTACGGCCAGTGGTCGCGGCCGTCGGCGCTGTTGCCGTTGCCCGACGTGCTCACGCCGCGCTGCGGGCTGCGGCCGAACTCGCCGACGCAGATCACCAAGGTCTCGGCCAGCAACCCGCGCTCGTCCATGTCGGCGATCAGCGCCGCCAGGCCGGCGTCGAGCATCGGGGCCGACTGCTTCTTCATCCGCTCCGGCAGGCCGGTGTGGACGTCCCAGGAGTGGTTGTCCGAGTTGGCGACCTTCGGCCAGTTGACCTCGACGACGCGGGTGCCGGCCTCGATCAGCCGCCTCGCCAAGAGCAAAGACTGGCCGAACGTGTTCTGGCCGTAGCGCTCGCGGGTCTCCTTCTTCTCCTTGCCCAGGTCGAAGGCGTCACGGGCACGGCCGGACAGGACCAGGCCCAGCGCCTTGCCGTAGTACTCGTCGAGGTCGTACTTGGCCGTGGCCTTCTCCAGCGCGGGCATGCCCTCGTTGATCATGTTGCGCATCTTGTCGCGCCGCGACAGCCGCCGCGAGGTCACCTCCTCGCGCAGCCGCAGGTCGTCGGTGCGGACGCGGTCCATCTTCTTCATGTCCATGTCGTCGCCGGGCGGGTACAGCGTGTACGGGTCGTAGGCCCGGCCGAGGAAGCCGGCGGTAGCGCCCTTGCCGACGACGTTACTCTCCTGGAGCGGCCGCGGCAGCATGACGAACGGCAGCATCGGCACGGTCGGCGGCTTGAACTTGCTGATGTTCGAGCCGAAGTGCGGGAAGTCCTTCGGCGAGGGAGGCTCCAGCTGGCCCGACGGCGAGACCTTGTCGGCGGTGTAGCCGGTCATCATCTGGTAGATGGCGGCGGTGTGGTTGAACAGCCCGTTGGGCGTGTAGCTCATCGAGCGGATCATCGTGACCTTGTCGGTCACGGCGGCGAGCCTGGGCAAAAGCTCGGTGAATTGCAGGCCGACGGTCTTGGTGTTGATCGACTTGAAGATGCTGGCGACCTTGGGCTCGTCCTTGGGGTCCCACAGGTCGATGTGGCTGGGCCCGCCCTGGAGGTAGATCAGCAGGATGCCCTTGGCCTTGTTCCAGCCGGGGCCGCCGCCGGCGTGGGAGGCCGTCTCGTCCTTCTTCGTGCTGGCCCCGGCCTTCAGCCGGAACAGGTCGGCCAGCGTGATGCCGAGGAAGGCCGAACTGCCGACGCGCAGGATGTCGCGACGGGAGACGCCGTCGCAGGTGTCCTTGCCGGTGTAGCCGGGGATGACGAGCATGGCGCGAGTTCCTCGCAGGTGGGAGCGAAAGCGGAGGGATATTTGGCAACTATACTCGCCGAGGCGCGGGGTCGTCAATCGGGTTGCTCGGAATGCGCCGGTTTCGGCCGTATGGGGACACGCGGCCCGCGTGCCCTTACGGCCCCGCGTCGGGGAGTCGGAGGATGTAGATCACGCCGCCGATGCCACTCCCGGCCAGGTGTTTGCCGTCCGGGGCGAAGACCGGGTGGTCGAAGTTGCCCTTCCACTCCCGGAGCGGGGCGCCGCCGGCATCCCACAGAAAGACCCGGGCGGCCTGGTCGCGGGACAGGAGCAGGGAGCCGGCTGGGGCGAACTGGACGGTCTTCACCTCCCCCTCGTGCCCCTCCAGCCGCGAGCGGACCTGCGGGGGGTCGGCGGTGAGGTCCCCCAGCCAGACGGTCCTGTCCAGGCACCCGGCGGCGAGCGTCCGGCCGTCCGGCGCGACGGCCACGCAGGTGACGGCGGCGGGGTGGCGGAGGGCGGCCAACTCACGGGGCGGGCGGGCGGCGACGTCCCACAGGCGGACGGTCCGGTCGGGGCTTGCCCCCGCCAGCGTCCGGCCGTCCGGGGCGTAAGCGACGGCGGTGACCTCGGCGGGCACGTTCAGGACCGACCGGAGCTTGAGGGCCTCGCCGCCGGTGTTCCAGAACCGCACGGTCCGATCGACGCCGCCGGACGCCACGGTCTGGCCGTCGGGGGAGAACGCGGCGGCGCGGAGGGTGCCGACGAGCGGGCCGGCCGGCTTGTGCGACTCCTTGAGGTCCATGTGCGAGCGGCGCGGGGCCAGCTTGCCGTCGCGGAAGTCGGCGAGCAGGATCTCGGGGCTGAGGCTCTGGACGCAGGCGAGTAGCCGCCCGTCCGGGGAGAAGGCGACGGCGAGGAAGCGGTTGTCGCCGAGCATGGTCTCGTCGGCCTGCCGGGCCGTGGCCAGGTCCCACACCCGCGTCGAGCCGTTGGCCTCGGCGTCGCAGCTGACCAGCCAGCGGCCGCCCGGGTGGAACGCCAGGCTGCCGGGCATGACCCCGAAGCCGCCGCCCATCCGCTGGCTGGGCGGCTTGTGGGCCAGGACGGCCACGAGTTCGGCCGGCTGGCCGGCCACCCGCTCCTCGGCGGGGATCTTCGCCGGGTCGAGGCGGTCGAGGTCGGAGCCCCGCGCGGCCTTCTCCCCGCCGCCCCCGCACCCCGCCGCGAGCAGCCAGCCGGCGAAGAGGAGGGGTGCCCAGGCGGTGTGGGTTCCGGAGCGGTTGTGGCTTTCTTGGGTAGACATGGGGTGGGCCTCCGAAGGGAGGAGGCCGGCCATCCCCGCCATCCGGGGATGACGGTCTCGCTACCGTCCTATGGAAACGGTCGGCCGTCCGCAAGGCCGAGGGCCTGTCGTGAGGCCCGCCAGCCGCTAGAGTGACTCCCGAGGCCAATCAACACAAGGAGTCACCTCGATGAAGCGACTGTTCGTGCTGGCGGCGCTGCTGGCCGCCGTTGCCGGGCCGGCGGGCGGCGACGACAAGAAGGGCGGCTGGGTGTCGCTGTTCAACGGCAAGGACCTGACCGGGTGGAAGGCGCACCCGGGCAGCCCCGGCGACTGGAAGGTGGAGGACGGCGTGCTGGTCGGCCGGGGCAAGGCCAGCCACCTGTTCAGCGACCGCGGCGACTACAAGAACTTCCACTTCAAGGTGGAGGTGATGATCAACGACAAGGGCAACAGCGGGCAGTACTTCCGCACCAAGTTCGAGAAGGGCTTCCCGACCGGCTACGAGGCGCAGATCAACGCCACGCACGGCGACCCGGTCAAGACCGGCAGCCTGTACCCCGACGGCCGGCAGAAGGACCTGCGCGACCCGGAGACGAGGAAGCAGATCGTCGTGCTGAAGGCGCCGCACGGGCCGGACGAGTGGTTCACGCAGGAGGTGATCTGCCAGGGGCCGAAGATCACCATCCTGGTCAACGGCAAGAAGACGGTCGAGTGGACCGACCCGAAGTATCGGTTCAAGGAGGGCCACTTTGCCATCCAGCAGCACGACCCCGGCAGCGTCAACAAGCTGCAAGGCCGAGGTGAAGGAGCCTGCCGGAGTGACGGTTCCCCCGGCTTAGCCCGAAGCGAGCGAGGCTCGGAATCCGGACCTCGCTCGCGCTTCGGGCCAGTTGGCGGCTCGCCTCGTAAGCGGCTCAACAGCCCCGCCATGTCCACCGGCAGGCTCCGACGCCCACGCCCGCCGCTCGCCGCTCGCCGGGTGCGTCAGCCCCAGCGTGGCGGCGTGCAGGGCGGGCCGACCAAATCCGCTCTTGTCCCGGACGCAGTCCCACGCAGGGGCCGGTCGTAGACCCGCTCACCGCACAAGGGCGTGCCGGCCTCGCCGAGGTGGATGCGCACCTGGTGCGTGCGGCCCGTCTCCAGCCGGCAGCGCACCAGCGTGAAGTTGCCCAGAGGCTCGACCACCTCGACGCGCGTCACCGCGCGCTGCCCCTCGCCGGGCGGCCCGCTGCCGCTGGCCGTCGCCGCGGTCGCGCACCAGCCACGACTTCGATGCGGCCGGCGACCGCCTGACCCCGCACCACGGCGAGGTAGGCGCGGTCGATCGAGTGCTCGCGAAACTGCCCGCCGGGTGCGGGCCTCGGCCTCCGGGGTGCGGGCGAAGACCACCAGGCCGGTCGTGTCGCGGTCGAGCCGGTGGACGGCGCGCACCCGCACCGGCTTGCCCTTGTTCCGCCCCGCCAGCAGGCCGGGCAGCAGGTCGGCGAGCGTCGGCGGCAGGAACCGCTGGCCCCGAGCGCCGAATTCGGCCGCCTCGGCCTCGTGCCGCATCGTCGTCAGCCCGGCCGGCTTCTCGACGACCACGATCGCGTCATCGATGTGGCGGACCGCAATAGAAGGTTGATCCCTTCTTGCCTCGGCGGCCGGCGGCGCGACCTCGACGCGCTGGCCGGCGCGGAGGCGCCAGTCGGGGCGAGGGCAGGGCGAGCCGTCGATCCGCACCTGCTGGTGGGCGAGCCGGTCCAGCGCCAGCCGGCGCGGCAGGCGGAGGCGGCGCTGGAGCCACTCCAGGACGGTCAGCCCCGCGTCTTGCCGCTCGACGGTGTGGGTGCGCGGGGCCATCGCCAGGTTCAGGGTTGGGAGAACTCGCGGTCGTCGATGCGGTCCACGGTGCGGGCCTCGACGACCTCGGCCTCCATGACCTTCTTGCCGTCGCGGAGGACGACCACCGCGCCGGGGCGGACGCGGCCGCTGTAGTCGCGGTGGCCGGCGTAGAACGCCTCCTGCAACACGTCCTTGCCGCCGGCGACCTCGAGCTGGTGCTCGGTCTTCACCAACAGCCCGCTGGCGCGGTCGAAGTACAACTTGACGTCGCGCTGGCCGGCCCGCTCGACGCGGACGCCGACGTAGACGTGGGTATTATAGCGCACCTCCGGCAGCGGGTGCAGGGCGTAGGACCGGTCACTCAACAGCGGCGCCAGCCGGACGACGTGTTCCAGCTGCAAGGTCTGCTTGAGCTGGGCCAGGTGGACGGGGCTGGCCGGCTGCGGCTTCCCGTTGATCAGCAGGGTCACCTTGTCGCCGTCGAGCAGGTTGACGACGGTCTGGGAGCGGCCGTTCTCGGTGATGATGACGGTACTGCGGTACTGGCCGGGCAGCTGCAGCGCCATCTCGTTGGTGAACGGCAAGGGCGCCGTGCCGGCCAGGATGGTGCCCGTCAGTTTGAGCCGCTCCGACCGGGCCGCGGCGAGCCTGTCCATGCCCCCGTGGGCCGCGACGGCGCGCTCGATCACGGCGCGCGGCGACTCGGCGGCAGCCGCGGGGCGCTCGAGGGCGGCGCGGGGCGCCTCCTGGGCCTGGGTAACGACCGGCAACGACAGCGCGACGACGGCAGCGATTGTACGCATAAACCACCTCCGGCCGTGTGCATACCGACAGGCCGGGGCGGGTGCAAGGCCGACCGGCGTCAGGCGGCCGAGGTGGCGGGGGGGGCGTTGACCTTGGCCTCGAGCAGGGTGAGGACGTCGCCGACGGTGACGAGCCTCTCCAGTTCCTCGTGGCTGAGGCGGACGTGGAAGCGCCGCTCGACCTGGGAGATGACGCTGACGACGTCCACGGAGTCCAGCCCGAGGCCGTCGCGCAGCTTGTCGTCGTCCTTGAGGTCGGCGTAGGAGTTGCCGGTGTCGGCCTCGAGCAGCTCGACGAGCGTGGAGCGGATGAACGCGCGGTCCTTCATGCGTCTCACCTTCCCTGGTTGCCGGGAGCGCCGAGGTCGGTGGCGCTTCCCCGGCGAGAAGATACCCGCGGGGCGGTAACCAGGGCAAGGGCAAGAAGGAAGAATGGGACGCGGATGCCCACGGATCTGCGAGCACGGATCGGCACGGATCAGAACGAGGAGGCAAGAAGTGGAGAGCCACGCTCGCTTCTTCCTACCTGATCCGTCTTGATCCGTGCTCGCAGATCCGTGGGCATCCGCGTTCTATTCCGGGTTCCCTCCCCGGCTCAGCGGCGCACCCGCACCAGCTCCATGACGGTCTTGTGGCCCTGCTCCGTCCACTCCTGGCGGACCAGCCGCTCGCTGCCGTCGTACCACAGATCGACCTGCACCTTGCCGGTCAGCCGGTAGTGGTTCAGCGCCACCTCCTGGCCGGCGACGGTGCGCTTCTCGGTGGCGACGTAGGCGAGTTTGCCGTCCAGGTCGCGGCCGTTGTCGGCGTCGAGGATGGCGACGGCGCCCTCGCGCAGCTTCGGGTCGGGCAGCGACCAGTAGCTGGTCAGCCAGACGTCGGCGCGGGCCTTGCGCTCGACGTTGTTGACCCGCAGGCGGAGCCCGTCGGCCTCGGCGGCGGCGGAGACGATGTAGCGGGTGCCGTTGTCATCCGTCTGGCTGTCGAAGCGGACCAGGCGGCGGTCCTTCCACACCTCGACGCCGCGGTAGATGAACTTGTACTTGCCGATGAGCTTGTTGACGTTGATGTCGGTGTCGCAGCGCATGGTGACGGAGCCGTCGTCCTGGCGGTGGATGGTCATGTGGGCCTCGCCGGCGGACTTGCCGCCGACGAAGACGACGAAGTCGCGCGTCTCGATCTCGGCGGCGCGGGCGCGGACGCCCGCCAGGGTCAGCACCGCCACCGCGACCAGCGCCGCCAGGCGACCGCCGTCCCGTGAACAACCGCTCATCGCCTGGACTCCTCAGCGAGGCTCGCGCCCCATCAGCGGGCCGGGGCACCTCCCCGACGCCGCCCCGTGCGTATACCGCGGGCGGGCGGCGGTTCCAAGGGCAGTTCGGCCCGCCGCCTGGGAATTCACGGCCTCGGCACAAGCCCGGTAAACGGGGCGACGTACGCCTGCAACATCGTGATCGCGCCGACCACGCAGGCCAGGAAGATGCTGTGCCAGACCACCGCCTTGAAGATGTCGGCCTCCCGGCCGAGCTGGTGCGTCGCGGCGGTGGCGACGACGATGCTCTGGGCGTCGATCATCTTGCCCATCACCCCGCCGGTGCTGTTCGACGTGCAGATCAGTACCTCCAACTGCTCGCGGTCGAGGTGGGTGAACAGCTCCGGGCTGTAGATCTGCTGCGCCGTGATCTGCTGCAGGCTGCCGAACAGCGCGTTGCTGCCGGCGTCGGTCCCGGTCAGGAAGACGCCCAGCCAGCCCAACAGCGGCGCGAAAAACGGATACAGCATCGCCGTCCCGGAGAAGGCGTAACCCAGCGTCGCGTCCATGCCGGCGTAGCGCGTCACGTAGCTCAGGCCGAGCATGAAGGCGATCGTCGGGATCGGGATCTTCATCTGGATGAAGGTGCGCTTGAGGACGGTCCCGACCTGCGCCGCGGTCATGCGGAACATGAGCATCGACGTGACGGCGGCGAGCATCACCGCCGTCCCGGGGGCGGTCAGCCAGGCGAAGTTGAACAGCGCCTTCTCGCGCTCGGCCGGCTTGCCCTCCATGCGGAGGGTCGGGTCGCGCTCGACCAGCTCGTGCAGGAACGGGATCGGGACCATGTAGTTGGTCTGCACGCCGGCGACGGTGACCGGGCCCTTGCCCTCCTGCTGGCGGACCAGGCCGGTCAGCATCAGGAACACCGACATCAGCACGAACGGCATCCACGCCACGGCGATGCTGCGCGGCGTCAGCGGCTCCTGCTCGCCGGCCGGCTGCTCGGCCAGCAGCGCCTTCGCCGCCTCCGCCTCGGCCGCGTGGGCGCCGGAGGCGTGGCCTTCCTCGGCCGCGGGCGCGGAAGCGGCGGGGGTGAAGTGCCACTCCTCCCTCGGCTTCCAGAAGCGGAGGAAGACCGCCGTCACCACCAGCGAGAAGATGCCACCGCCGATGTCGGTCATCGGGTAGAGCACCAGCCCGGGGACCCAGGTGTGCATGGTGGCGAAGGCGTACTGGAACACGGCGAACGACCCCCCGGCGACGAGCAGGGCTGGCCAGACCTCGAACGTCTTTTTCCAGTCGCACATGCAGCGGACCATGTACAGCGGCACGATCAGCGACAGCAACGGCAGCTGGTGCCCGGCCATCACCGACAGCGTCTCGGTCGGCAGGCCGCTGGTGACGCCGCTGAGCGTGATGAGCGGCGTGCCGAGGCCGCCGTAGGCGACGGGGGAGGTGTTGGCGATCAGGCAGAGGACGGCGGCAAGGAACGGGTCGAAGCCGAGGCCGACCATGATGGCGCCGCAGATGGCGACGGGGGTGCCGCCGCCGGCGGCGCCTTCGAGGAAGGCGCCGAAGGCGAAGGCGATCAGGATGGCCTGGATGCGGGCGTCGCCGGACAGCCCGGCGACGGAGCGGCGGACGACGTCGAACTTGCCGGTCGCCACGGTGATGTTGTAGAGCAGCATGGCGTTGAAGATCGTCCAGCCGACCGGCAGTAGCCCGAATGCCGCCCCGTGGACGAACGCCATGCCGGCGGGGAGGGCCGGCATGTGGTAGACCAGCACGGCGACGACCAGGGCGGAGACGCTGGCGGCGGCGCCGGCCCACGGGGCGAGCCAGCGGCGCGGCACGAGCAGGTAGAACAGCACCAGGACCGGCACGGCCGCGAAGAACGTCGAGAGGATCGTGCTGCCGGGCACGACGCCCTTGAGCGGGTCGAGCTGCTGCTGATGGATGGTGGCCCAGAGCATGGGAGAGAAGGTCCTTGCGGAGGGAGTGTGTGGCCCGGCGGATTCTATTGCGGGCGCGGCCGGTTACAAGGCTCTGTGGGGGTGGGGGATGAAACCGTTTGAGCTGGACGCCCGCGCGGCGTGGAACGCCGGCGCGGAGGCCTTCGCCCGCTTCGTCGATTCGGGGGCGGACTACTACCGCCACCTCGTCCACGGCCCGGGCTTGCTCGCCGCCTGCGGCGAGGTGCGCGGGGTGGCGGCCCTGGACGCCGGCTGCGGCCACGGGTACTTCGCCCGGCTGTTGGCCCGGGCCGGCGCCGCCGTGACCGGGGTCGATCTGTCGGACGGGCTGCTGGCGCGGGCGGTGGAGGCCGAGGCGAAAGAGCCTTGGGGGATTCGCTACGTCCACATGGAAGCGGCCGAAATCGGCGACCGCTTTGGGGAGGGTAGGTTCGACCTGGTGACGGGCTGCATGTCGTTGCAGGACATGGCCGACCCGGCGGCGGTGCTGGCCGGGGCGGAGCGGGTGCTCCGGCGGAAGGGGCGGATGGTATTCTCGGTGCCTCACCCGTGCACGGACCCGCCGGTGCGCGAGTGGCAGCGCGACGGGCAGGGGAGGAAGCTGGCGCTGTGCCTGGACCGGTACTTCGACGCCGGGCCGGCGGTCTGCCACAGGGACATGAAGCGGCTGACGGGGCGGTGGAGCACGCCGTACCACCGCTTCACGCTGACGCAGTGGGGCACGATGATCCGCGGGGCCGGCTTTGTGATCCGCGGCCTGAGCGAGCCGCGCCCCGACGCCCGGGCCGTGGCGCTGCATCCCGAGCTGGAGGACTGCTCGCGGATGCCGTACTTCCTGGTGTTCGAGGTCGTGAAGGCGGCGTCGGGTTCCTAAAATCTTCCGGGAGATGCCCCCTCCTCGGAGTCCGCCGTGCAGGCCCGCTTTGACGTCCCCCCCCTGATCGACTCTATGCCGGCCCGGCTCGACGGCCGCTGGCGCCTCGCCGCGCTGCTCGTCGCCGTCGCCTGCGCCGCCGCCGTCCGCTCGGTGGCGGCCGGCGCGGCCTGCCTCGTCGCGGCGCTGCTGCTGGCGGCGCTGGCCCGGATGGACTGGCGATGGTACGGGCGGCGCCTCGCCGTTCTGGCGCTGCTCCTCGCGCTGTTCGCGCTGCCGCTGCCGCTGCTCGCGGAGGACGGCGGGCGGCTCGCCGCGGTTCTGCTGCTGAAGGCGCTGACGCTGTTCACGCTGACGGCGGTCCTGCTCGTGACCGCCCCGCTGGAGGTGACGCTGAAGGCGGCCCACGCGCTGCGGGTGCCCGGGCTGCTGGTCCAGGTGGCGCTGTTGACCTACCGCTACCTGTTCGTGATCGGCGACGAGTTGGCCCGGCTGCGGGTCGCCCTGCGGGTGCGCGGCTTCCGCAACCGGGCCGACGCCCACGCCTACCGGGCCGTCGCCGCCGCGGCCGGCACGCTGCTGGTGCGCGGCTACGAGCGGGCCGAGCGCGTGGCGGCGGCGATGCGCTGCCGCGGCTTCGACGGCCGCTTCCGGTCGCTGGCCGAGTTCCGCACCAGCGCCGCCGACGTTGCCTCCTTCGGCCTGGCGCTGGCGCTGGCGGTGGGGGTGCTCGTGCTGGATCAGATTTTGCGGATTTGAGCGAGGGTTTGTGTCCACTTCCATTCTCGACGTCCGCGACCTCTGCTTCGCCTACCCCGGCGGCCGGCCGGCGCTGGACCGCGTCTCGTTCGCCCTGGCGGCCGGCGAGGGGGTCGGGCTGGTCGGGCCGAACGGCGCCGGCAAGACGAGCCTGTTCTTGTGTCTGACCGGCGTGCTGACACCTTCGTCGGGCAGCGTCCACGTCGCCGGCCTCGACGTGCGGGTGGCCGCCGAGCGCAAGCGGCTGCCGTCGCGCGTCGGCATCGTGTTCCAGAACAGCGACGACCAGCTGTTCAACTCGACGGTGCGCGACGACGTCGCGTTCGGGCCCCTTAACCTGGGCCTTGATCCCGACGAGGTGCGCCGCCGGGTGGGCGAGGCCCTGGGCCGGGTCGGCATGGCGGGGCAGGAGGACCGTGTGCCGTTCCACCTCTCCGGCGGCGAGAAGCGCCGGGTGGCGCTGGCCGGCGTGCTGGCGATGCGGCCGGAGGTGCTGCTCCTGGACGAGCCGTCGATGTTCCTCGACCCGCGCGGGCGCCGCGAGCTGATCGGGCTGTTGGGCGGGCTGGGCGGGACGAAGTTGATCGCGTCGCACGACCTGGAGTTCATCTTGCAGACGTGCCGCCGCGTGCTGGTGCTCGACGCCGGGCGGGTCGTCGGCGACGGCGAGGCGCGGGCGGTGCTGGCCGACGCGGCGCTGATGGATCGCCACGGCCTGGAGGTGCCGTGGAGCTTGCGCGGCGGGGGGTGAAGGACGCGGCCCACACCGGGGATGGAGCTTGGCATCCGTTTGGCAACGACCCCTCTTCCAGGCGACGTGTGGAGGGGCAAGCTGGAAGCTTGTCCTACGAGGTGCGGTCATGAAAGCGCTTGCGGTGGTCCCGATTCGCGGCAGCTCCAATGCCTGGAAGGTGGCCGAGCCGTCCGACCCGCCCGGCCCGACGCAAGAGCGGGAAGTCGCCTTGGAGATTGTGGGCCATGCGAGGGGCGGATACCACCTTTTGATGAGCCCGATTGGCTGCTTCACCGCGGATACCTGGCACGAGACCGTCCAAGACGCGAAGGAGGCGGCGCATCACTTGTTCGGCGTGCCGCCCGACGGGTGGGCCTGATGGGTTGTGCCCATTGGCAGGCCCGGATAGCATTCGGATGGCGCTTGTACAGGGCCGCCTTTGTCGTCCCTGCCAATTCAAGGAGGAATCCATGCACAAGTTGACCGCGGCGGCTCTCACGGCCCTTGCCCTCCTCCTGGCCAGGCCATTTGCGGCGCCGGGGCAGGGCAAGCCAGACACCGACGATGACACCCTGCGATACTACCTCTCGAAAGCGGATGCGGTCGTCGTCGGCAAGGTCACCGACGGGTTGCAACGCCTCGGCGTCGATTTTGAACCGATCCCCGTCAGCGTGATCGGCTTTCAGGTCAAGGTGATCAAGTCGATCAAGGGCAAGGTCGCGGCGAAGCAGGCCATTATGGTCACGGTGACGCGTGCCCACGACATCGGGACCTCGGCACCCCCGAACCAGGGGGAGGAATTCGTGCTCTTCCTGAAATCCTCGGGCGACGCCTGGGTGTCGGCGGACAAGTGGTTCGGGATGCGGCCGTATTCCCGCACGTTTGTCGCGCACCTGGAGCGGGTGAAGAGCCAGGGGAAGGCACCGGCGAAAGCTCGGTAGGCAAGCCTCACCGGACCAGGGGCTACGGCATACCGGGCGGCCGACAAGGGCTTACTGTGGCGGAGGCCGGGAATTCGTCCGCCGGCCCGCGCTGCCCCTTGCTTCGCGCCGCCCCGGCGATTAGGGTACGTGGCAGACCCACCCCCAACGAGGGAGCCTCCCATGCGCACCTGCCTGCCCGCCCTGACCGCAGGGGCCGCCCTGCTCGGCGTCCTCTACCTCTTCTCGCCGAGCGCCCCCAGCCAGCCGGCCGCGAAGGTCGAGCGCCAGCCGCTCGCCGCCCAGGCGGCGCGCGTCGCCGAGGCCCTGGACCATCTCGGATCGCCCTTGTCCGAAGAAGACAAAAAGACCCTGGCCGCCGCCCGGACGCTCGACGACGAGAGGAAGGCCGTCGCCGACATCCAGGCCGTCCTCGACAGGCGCTGCCTGGCGACGGTTCGCCTGCGCCAGGACAAGGCCAGGCCGCGGCTGACCGCGGAGCGCGGGGCGGCGCCGGCGGAGCTGGCCGAGCAGGGCTGGCGCGTCTTCCTGGTCAAGGTGCTCAACCCCGACGGCGTGGCCGGCTGGCGACTCCAGGCGACCAGCCCCAACGCCGCCCCGCTGACCCGCCGCTCGTCCAGTCGGCCCGACCCGACCGTCGTCTCCGTCGGCGAGGTCAACCGGCGGTTCCTCGACCTGATGTCGTTCGACGAGCAGCCGCTGACGCCGTCGCTGTCGGGGCTGGAGGTCGAGTACCGCGTCGTCTCCGTCTACTGCCGCGACTCCGGCCGCAAGGAGGCGGCGGTCGGCTTCCGCCTGGCCGGCCCCGGCCGGCAGGCCGCCGACAGCGAGCCGTTGAGCATCACCTTCGAGAGTGCGCCGGCGGTGCTGGTGAAGGTCCGCCTGAAGGACCACGACGGCGCCTCGACGCGGCACGGCCGGCCGGTGATCGGCGCGTTCACCTTCCGCGACCAGCAGGGCCGCGTCTACCCGTCCCCGGCGCGGCGGCTGGCGCCGGACTTCAACTTCCACTTCCAGGTCTACCGGGCCGACGGCGAGACGATCGCGCTGCAGCCCGGCCGGTACACCGTCTCGTGGACGCGCGGCCCGGAGTACCTGGTCAAGACGCGGACCATCACCGTGCCGCCGGAGCCGACGCACACCGAGTCGTTCGCGCTGGAGCGGTGGGTGCAGCCGGCCAAGAAGGGCTGGTGGTCCGGCGACCACCACATCCACGCGGCCGGCTGCTCGCACTACGAGAGCCCGACCGAGGGCGTCACGCCGGAGGACATGATGCGCCACGTCCTGGGCGAGGACCTGAACGTCGGCTGCTGCCTGTCGTGGGGGCCGTGCTGGTACCACCAGAAGCGCTACTTCACCGGCAAGGACCACGGCCTCTCGACGCCGGAGCACATCCTGCACTACGACGTCGAGGTGTCCGGCTTCCCGTCGAGTCACTGCGGCCACATCTGCCTGCTGAAGCTCAAGGAGCAGGACTACCCGGGGACGCGGCTCATCGAGGAGTGGCCGTCGTGGGACCTGCCCGTCTTCCGGTGGGCGAAGAGGCAGGGCGCGGTGATCGGCTTCGCGCACTCCGGCTGGGGGCTGGACGTCGGCCCGACGAGGGAGCTGCCCAACTTTATCGTCCCGCCGATGAGCGGCATCGGCGCCAACGAGTACCTGGTGGACGTCGCGCACGACCACTGCGACTTCATCTCGACGGTGGACACGCCGTCGATCTACGAGCTGAACATCTGGTACCACACGCTGAACTGCGGCTACCGCTGCCGGATCTCCGGCGAGACCGACTTCCCGTGCATCTACGGCGAGCGCGTCGGCCTGGGCCGGAGCTACGTCCACCTGAAAGACGGGCTGAACTTCGACGGCTGGGTGCAGGGCATCAAGGACGGGCGCTGCTACGTGTGTGACGGCAAGAGCCACCTGATGGACTTCACCGTCAACGGCCTGGGTGTCGGCGAGAAGGGCAGCGAGGTCAGGCTCGACACGGCCGGCGACGTCGAGATCAAGGCGAACGTGGCGGCGCTCTTGGAGGAGAAGCCGACGCCGGCGACCGAGGCGGTCCGCAAGCGGCCGTGGCACCAGAAGCCGTACTGGGACCTGGAGCGTTCGCGGGTCGGCAGCGGGCGCAAGGTGCCGGTCGAGGTCGTGGTCAACGGCAAGCCGGTGGCGACGAAGGAGATCGAGGCGGACGGCAAGGGGCACGAGGTGACGTTCCAGGTGCCGGTCAAGGCGTCGAGCTGGGTGGCCCTGCGCATTCTGCCGTCCAGCCACACCAACCCGGTGTTCGTGCTGGTCGGTGACAGGCCGATCCGGGCGAGCAAGAAGTCGGCGCAGTGGTGCCTGGACGGCATCGACGCCTGCTGGAAGCAGAAGGTGAAGCTGATCCGCCAGGCGGAGCGGCCGGCCGCCCAGAAGGCGTACGACGAGGCGCGGGCGGCGTACCGGAAGGTCCTCGCGGAGAGCGCCGAGGAGTGAGGCATGCGCGTGCTGGAACAACGGCACGGCGGGCCGGTCCGCGCTGTGGCGTTCCGCCCCGACGGCACGCTGCTCGCCTCGGGGAGCGACGACTTTCGCGTCCGCCTGTGGCCGCTGCCGGCCGGCGCCGCCCGGACCGTCGCGCGGTCCCACCGCGACTGCGTGCGCGCCCTGGCGTTCTCGCCGGACGGCAAGCAACTCGCCTCGGCGAGCTGGGACGACTCCGTTTGCGTCGGGCCTCCCGGCAGCGAAGGGAAGGCGTTGGGGGACGCCCGTCACGTCGCCGGGGCGTGGTCGCTGGCGTTCTCACCGGACGAGAAGTGGCTCGTCTCCGGCGCAGGCGACGGCACGATTTTCTTCCACCCCCTGCACGGCAAGAGCAAGCGCTACTCTCGCCGCGAGCACCGCATGCCGGTCACCGCGGTCGTGTTCACGCCGGACGGCCGGCGTGTCATCACCGGCAGCCACGACAGGAGGATTATCTTCTGGGACGCCGCCTGGCACCAGGTCCAGCAGACGCTGTCGGTCCACGACGACTGGGTGCGGTCGCTGGCGGTGTCCCCAGACGGCCGGCAGCTCGCCTCGTCGTCGGACGACGGCGTCGTCATCCTGACGGCCCTGAACGTCCACCCCATGCAAACTTCCTGGCGCGCCCACGAGGGGCCGGCGGCGCAGGTCGCGTTCACGCCGCGCGGCGACTCGCTGCTCTCCGTCGGCTGGGACGGCACCGTCCGCCAATGGGACCTGGCCAGCGGCCGCGAGACCACGGCCTATGCGTGGGAGGCGGGTCGGCTGCTGTGCCTGGCCGTCGCGCCGGACGGCATGACCGCCGCCGCCGGCGCCGAGAGCGGCGACGTCGTCGTCTGGGACCTGGAAGGGTGACGCCAGCTTCGTCGGACAAGCAACCTTGCTTGTCCGACGACAGGCCGCGGCGGGCCGCTACAATGATGCTCGACCCAGGCGAACCCCGCGAGCCGCGCGAAGTAAGCGGTCGGGTAAGACACGGCGACCTCGCTTGCCGTCAAGGCCGAGTGAGGCCTCCGCACTCCGCTTACTTCGTGCGCGGCTCGCCCAATTCCGGAGGCGGAACGTGTTCAAGCTTTATTCCGGATCGCTATTTGCGTTGTTGCTGCTCACCGGTCTCGCCCGCGCCCAGGGGAAGCCGTCGCCGCGGCAGGTCATCGACGACTACCTCAAGGCGATCGGCGGCAAGGACGAGCTGGAGCGGGTCAAGTCGCTGCGGACCCGGGGGACGATGACGTTCCGCGTCGCCGGCCAGAGGGCGACGTTCGAGTACTGCAGATGCGGCCGAACAAGACGCTGCTGGTCACCGACCTGGCCGGGGTGGCGAAGATCCGCGAGGGGTTCGACGGCAAGGTCGGCTGGTCGCTCAACCCGGTCACCGGGGCGGCGCTGACCAAGGGCCAGGAGCTGACCGAGAAGGCCGAGGACGCCGACCTGTCCGGCGACCTGCACCTGGACAAGAACTACAAGTCGATGGAGAACCTCGGCGAGGTCACCTTCGACAAGAAGAAGTGCTGGAAGCTGAAGTTCGTCCGCAACAGCGGCGTCGAGGTGATCGAGTACTACGACGTGGCGACCAAGCTGCGGGCCGGTTCCGAGCGCGAGATGCGTACCCCCGGCGGGACGGCCCGCGTCGTCACCACCATCCTGGAGTACAAGACGTTCGGCAAGCTCAAGCACATGGGCCGGATCCGCCAGAACCTGCCCGACACCGACGTCCTCACCGAGATCAGCTCGGTGGAGTACGACAAGGTGGACGAGAAGGCGTTCGCGCTGCCGCCGGAGATCCAGGCGGCTCTTGAAGAAGAGAAAGAGTAGCAAGGCGGTTGAAGTCAGGAGCCGGCGGGTTTATCCCGCCGGGGTGGGCCCTCACCCCGGCGGGATAAACCCGCCGGCTCTTTCCGGCCCCGCCTGCAACCTGGTTCTTCGCTGGCATCGGCGAGCGGCCAGGAGGTCGCCGAGTGCATGTCGCGGCCGGAAACGATACAGGTGGCGTCGGCCCCGAGGACGGCGAAGGCGAAGATGATCGCCAGGAGCAGGGTCAGGAACCGCGGCCGTTGCCGCAGGAGCGGCCCGACCTCCGCGGCGGCGTGGGACGTGGACGTCGGGATGATCTCGACCGTCGCGCAAGACGGCCCGGCGTGGGTTACGCCTCCCGCCTCATTGTTGACGGTCGCCTCGACGTGCTGCATGCGGCTGTTGGTAGGAAAGATTCTCCGTTGGGGCGG
Source organism: Gemmataceae bacterium (assembly GCA_046350195.1). Lineage (GTDB taxonomy): Bacteria > Planctomycetota > Planctomycetia > Gemmatales > Gemmataceae > CALDUY01. The sequence continues at coordinate 108,076 of JAXMAW010000007.1, read as the reverse complement.
AATTCCCGTATGATCGCGACGAGACTTGCGGGGTTCTACTTAGGAGGATCGTCGCATGCCTCGTCCGCCAGACGACACCGACGAGCTGATCGAGGGGGCCGGCCGCGGGGACGCCGCCGCTCTTTCGCAGCTGCTCGTCCGCCACCGGCCGCGCCTCCGCCAGATGGTCTCGGTGCGGATGGACCACCGGCTGGCGGCCCGCGTCGATCCCTCCGACGTGATTCAGGACACCCTCATCGAGGCGGCGCGGCGGTTCGCCGACTACCTGCGCGACCGCCCGCTGCCGTTCTACCCCTGGCTGAGACAGATGGCCCTCGACCGCCTCACCGACCTCCACCGCCGCCACGTCCAGGCGGGTCGGCGCAGCGTCACACGCGAGGAGATGAGCCTGCCGCTGTTACCCGACGAGTCGGGGCTGGCGCTGGTAGCCCGCCTGTTCGCCGGCGGCGGCGCCCCCGGGTTGCGGCTGGAGCGGGAGGAGGCGCGGGAGCGCGTCCGCCAGGCCCTGCGGCGGCTGCCCGAGCGCGACCGGGAGGTCCTGGCGCTGCGCCACCTGGAGCAGATGCCCTCGCGTCAGATCGGCGCCGTGCTGGGGCTCAGTGAGGGGGCCGTCAACGCCCGGCACGTCCGCGCGCTGGGCCGGCTGAGCAAGCTGCTGGCGCACGACCCTCCGCCGGGGGGTGATGCATGAGGCCGATCGATTCCGCGCTGGACCCCTCCCTGGCCGGCGAGGCCCTGGGCCGGCTCGTGGAAGGCCTGACGGCGCGCCTCCAGGCGGGGGAGCCCCTCAAACTGGCAGGGGTGCTGCGCGACCACCCCGAGCACGCGGGGCCGTTGGCCCGGATGTGGCCCGCCCTGCTGGCGCTGGCCGACCTGTCCAGTGCGCCGAACGGCGAAGGGGGCGACGCCGGCCCCGCCGAGGCGGCCCTCGTCGGGACGCTGGGGGACTACCGCATCGTCCGCGAGGTGGGGCGGGGCGGCATGGGCGTCGTCTACGAGGCCGAGCAGATCTCCCTGGGCCGTCGCGTGGCCCTGAAGGTGCTGCCGTTCGCGGCGACCATGGACCCCAAGCACCTGCAGCGGTTCCACAACGAGGCGCGGGCGGCGGCGAGCCTTCAACACCCCAACATCGTCCAGGTCTTCGCCGTCGGCTGTGACCGGGCCGTCGACTTCTACGCCATGCAATACATCGACGGGCAAACCCTCGCGGATGTCGTCGCGGCGCGGCGGGGGGCCGCCGCGGTCGCGGTGCCCCGAGACCAGGACACGGCGCCGGCCGCGGCGGCCGAAACGGAGCCTGGGCCGCGCGGCGCGGCCGACTGGCGCCTGGCGGCGGGGTGGGGGGTCCAGGCGGCGGAGGCGCTGGAGCACGCCCACCAGACGGGCGTCGTCCACCGCGACGTCAAGCCCGCGAACCTGATCCTCGACGGCCGCGGCAAACTGTACGTCACCGACTTCGGGCTGGCGCGGCTGGGCGTGGACGCGGGGCTGACGATGACGGGCGACGTGCTGGGTACGCTCCGGTACATGGCCCCCGAGCAGGCGCTGGCGAAGCACGGGCTGGTCGATCACCGGGCCGACGTGTACTCCCTGGGTGCGACGCTGTACGAGCTGGTCGCCTTGCGGCCCGCGGTCGAAGGGGAGGACCGGGAGGAGGTGCTGCGCCGGATCGCCTTCGAGGAGCCGCCGCGGCTGCGGGCCGTGGTCGCGGGGGCCCCGGCCGACCTGGAAACGATCCTCGCCAAGGCGCTGGCCCGGGAGCCGCAAGATCGCTATGCCACGGCGCAGGAGCTGGCCGACGACCTGCGGCGGTTTCTCGAAGACCGCCCGATCCTGGCCCGCCGGCAGCCCTGGCCTCAGCGCGTCCGCAAGTGGGTGCGCCGCCACCGCGCGGTGGTCCGGGCCGCGGCCGTGTCGCTGGCCGTCGCCCTCGCGGTCGGGGCAGGGCTCCTCTGGCGCGAGCGCGAAGGGACCCTGGCGGCCCTGCACGACGCCGAGACACAGCGGGCGCGGGCCGAAGCGCGGGAGTTGTTGGTGCGGGAGCACCTCTACGCCGCCGACGTCATCCGGGCCTACGACGCCTGGCGAAAAGCAGAACTTGCCCAGGCGGTCGAGCTGCTCGCCCGCCACCGGCCGAGCGACGGTCAGGGCGACTTGCGCGGCTTCGAGTGGTTCTACCTCTGGCGGCTCGCGCACGCCGAGCGGCGAGTCGCGATCCGTGTCGGAGAGGCGGTGTATCACGTCCGGTTTTCCCCCGACGGCCAACACCTCGGCAGTGCAGATAAGGTCGGCGAGGTAAACCTGATAGACCTGCGGACCGGAAAGGGCGTGGCAGGCTTCCACCCCGGAGGAGAGGCCAACTGGGTCGATTTCTCTCCGGACGGGCGGCTGCTGGCGACGGCCGGGGGCGCCGGCAAGGTCAAGGTGTGGGACCGGAACTCGAAGGCGCACCTTCACACCTTGGCGGCTCATTCCGGGGAGGCCGTTGCCGCGGTCTTTTCACCGGACGGGAAGGCCATCGCTTCCGGGGGAAACGACGGCCTCGTCAAGTTATGGGACGTGCGGACGGGGCAGGCCCTGGCGACCATGGTGGGGCACTCGTCGCGCGTCGAATGGCTCGGGTTCACGCCGGACGGAAAAACCCTGGCCAGTGTCAGCACGGATGGAACCGCACGGCTGTGGGACGTCGCCTCGCGAAGGTTGCGGCACACGTTGAAAGACAAAGGCATCTATTATGGCGGGGCACTCACGCCGGACGGCCGTACCCTGGCCACCGCCGGCCATCCCATCGTACTCTGGGACGTCCAGACCGGCCGGAAGCGCGCCGAGCTGCCGCGATCCGCATCCACGACGCTAGCGTTCCTGGATGACCAGTGGTTGGCATCGACGTCAGCGGCGCCGGGTTATCACCGGGATGTGGAGGTATGGAGCGTTCCGCGGGGGGAGGTGGAAACCGTCTTCAACCGCCACCGCGACCGGGTGTGGTGCGTGGACTTCTCCCGGGACGGCCGGCTGCTGGCCAGCGCCAGCAAGGACCAAACCGTCGAGCTGTGCGATTGGCGCCGGAGCGGGGAGTGTGTCGGCCTCGGCGGGCGTGCGCAGCCGATCGTCGCCCTCGCCTACGCCCCGGACGGCCGGACCCTGGCCGTCGGACACGGGGACGGCCTGGTGCGCGTGTGGGACGTCGCCGCGCGGCGGGCCTGCGGCGAGCGGAAGTGTGGCGCTCCCGTCACCGCCCTTGCCTTCGACGCCGACGGGCGACACCTGGCGGTCGCCGTGCAGGGGGCCGGCGTCCAGCTGTGGGACCCGGCCGGCCGCGACGCCGGGAAGGCGCTGCCCGGTCCCCCCGGCGGCGCTCGTGTGCTGGCCCTCTCGCCCGGAGCCCGGGTCCAGGCGACCGCGGGCGCCGGGGGGGGATTAAGGCTGTGGGACGTGGCGACCGGCACGCCGCGCGGCGCGGTCCCAGGCGGCGGTGCGGCGGCCACCGCCGCGGCCGTCTCCCCCGACGGCCGCCTGCTCCTTGTGGGGGACGAGCACGGCCCGCTCCGGTGGCATGACCTCGTCACCGGCGGTACCCGCGCCGCCACGCAGGACGCCTGTCCGGCCCCCCTCGCCGTCGCCGTCTCGCCCGACGGCCGGACGCTGGCGACGGGCGGTCGGGGCAGTCAGGTGCAGCTCTGGAACGCCGCCTCCGGGCAGGGCCTTTTCGGCCTTCAGTACGCCACGAACCAGGCGATCACGGCCGTGGCGTTTGCGCCCGACGGCCGCGCCCTCGCCTCGGCGGGCGATCTGGGGGAGGATCGCAGCCAGCTGCTCCTCTGGCCGGCCAATGAGCCGGACCCGCCCTGAGCGAGGCGGCGATTCCGTCGGGACGAGGTTCGACCGGAGTCGCGGGACGAATCGTTGGGGGTGACATTCCCCCTCGCTGGCAAAAAGTCTCACCGGACTTGACAGCGGCCGGGCGGTCGGTCTGCGCGCCCGCGCCGGTCTCAACCCGTAGCTCGCAGGCCACATTCAGGCAAGGAGATTCTCCCCATGTGGCTCGTCCCCGTCCTGGCGCGCAAAACCCGGCATCCCGCCCGCCCGCGGCTCGAAGCCCTCGAAGACCGCAGCCTGCTCAGCGCCGGCGCCCTCGACCCCACCTTCGGCAATGGCGCCGGCTACGTCACCACGTCGTTAAGTAGTGTCAACATCAGCTCTGCCACTTCCGTGCTGATCCAGCCCGACGGAAAGATTCTCGCGTCAGGGAGCAATTACGTCGGATCGAAGAATGCGGCCCCTCCCCAAGTGTTCGCCGTCGTACGCTACAACCCCGACGGTAGCCTCGACGCCACCTTCGGCAGCGGCGGCAAGGCGTTCGCCGATTTCCCCGGCAGTTACATCAAGGACTGGCGATACGCTCAAAGCTATGCGTCGGCCCTCTATCCACCAGCGGGGACCGTGAACGACGGCAAGATTGTCTTGGCCGGGGATCATCTAACCAGTAACAATGGCGACCTCTTCGCCCTGGCGCGCTTCAATCCCAACGGCACGCTTGACCCCACGTTCGGAACGGCGGGCGAGGTAACGACCATCTTGCCGGTTTCAATTCCCCTCCGGAACGGGGCGCATGGGGTGGTCATTCAGCCCGACGGCAAGATCGTCGCAGGCGGGGGTAGTGCCAACGGGTTCGTGCTGGCCCGTTACAACACCAACGGCACCTTGGACACGACCTTCGGCTCTGGCGGCAAGGTCGTGACATCCTTGGGAGCGCATTCAGATGTGGCCACCCTGCTCCTGCAACCGAACGGGAAGCTGATTGTGGCGGGAGATACATGGGCATCGGGTGGGGATTTGTGGGAGGTGGCCCGGTATAATCCTAACGGCAGTCTGGACACCTCTTTCGGCAACGGCGGCATCGTTGGTGGGACGTTCGGGGCGGGTGCCGACGTTACCGGTGCAGCTCTCTACCCGAGCGGGACTGCCAACGCATCCAAGGTCGTCGTGGTCGGCTCCATCTCGGGCGGTGGCGGAATGGCCCGCTACAATCCCGACGGCAGCCTGGACTCGACCTTTGGCACAGGTGGCAAGGTCAATACCGCGACAACCAGTCCCCGGGCGGTCGCGATCGAGGCAGACGGCAAGCTGGTGATCCCAGGCCCCTACAACGGTGGTCCAGCCCTGTCCCGGTTCAACCCGGATGGCAGCGCCGACGGCACATTCGGCACGGGCGGCATCAGCGCCGGGCCGGCGCCGTTTGGTCCCGCCAACGCGGTGGCGCTCCAACCCAACGGCGACATCGTCGTAGCTGGCTCGAAAAGCAGTGCGGCCTTCGCCGTGGCCCGTTACCTGCCGTCCGAACCAGAGATCGGCTCGTTCACCGCCAGCGCGTCCACGGTGGCGGCCGGCAACAGCGTGACGCTTACCGCCTCGAACATCACCGACGGCAACCCCAACGGCACCGTCACGCGGGTGGCCTTCTACGTGCAGGTCAACGGGACCAACACGCTATTGGGCTACGGCACCCAGGCCAGTTCTGGCGTCTGGACGTTTAGCTTTACGGTGAACCTGGCGCCCGGCACGTACATGTTGTTCGCCCAGGCCCAGGACAGCTACGGCGTCTTCGGCGACCCGTTCGTAATAGCACTGACGGTTCAGTAACCGCCGGCAACGGCCCGCCTCGGTGCTCGGCCCGCGCACCGGGGCAACGACCCAACGGCAAGATCCTGGTCACTGGAAACCACGGGGTGGCAAGCCGTAACGCACGAGGAGCGCCGGCGCAGCGCTCAGCGCGCCGCCTCCTCGCGCATGCGCGCCCACAGCGCCTCGACGTGGCGCCGCTCGGTCGCCTCGGCGCCGACGGAGACGCGCACCATCCACCGGCCGTCGAGCACGGCCGGCGTCAGGTAGTCGGTGCCGGAGCGGTTGACGCGCTCGGCCCAGCCGAGCGTGTGGCGGTCGAGTTCCTCGCCGGCCAACCCCGCCGGCTCGTGGCGGACGCACAGGGTCTGGAGCGGCACCGGGGCCAGCAGCTTCCAGTTCGGCGCCGCCTCCACCTGCCCGGCCAACCACCGGGCGTTGTCGAGGTCGCGGCGCAGCCGCGCCTGCAACCCCTCGACGCCCTCGGCGCGCAGCAGGAACCACAGCTTGAGCGCCCGGAAGCGGCGGCCGAGCGGGATGCCCCAGTCGCGGAAGTTCTTGACGCGGCCGTCGGCCGACGACTGCAAGTAGCTGGGGTTGGTGGACATGACGCGGACGAGGTGCTCGGCGTCGCGGACGTAGTAGGCGGAGCAGTCGAACACCGCCCCGAGCCACTTGTGCGGGTTGAGCACCAGCGAATCGGCCCGCTCGACGCCGTCCCACATCCACCGGCACTCCGGCAGGATCATCGCCGAGCCGGCCATGGCGGCATCGACGTGGAACCAGAGATCATGGCGACCCGCGATGTCGCCGATGGCGGCGAGCGGGTCGAGCGCGGTCGAGGTGGTCGTCCCAGTGGTCGCGACGACGGCGCAGGGCTTCTTCCCCTCCGCGAAGTCGGCGCGGATCATGCCCTCCAGCGCCGCCGGGTCCAGGGCGAAATCGGCGTCGGTCGGGACCAGGCGCAGGTTGTCGCGGCCGAAGCCGGCGAGCAGGGCGGCCTTCTCGACGGAGCTGTGGCTCTGCCGCGAGGCGTAGACGACCAGCGGCTTCTCCTCGCCTTGCAGGCCGCCGCGGGCGAGACCATATCCCGTGGCCCGCTCGTGGGCGCAGATCAGCGCGACCAGGGTGCAGGACGAGGCGGTGTCCTGGATGACGCCGCTCCAGGCGGGAGACAGGCCGACCATCTGCCGGAGCCAATCGACGACGACCTCCTCCAGCTCGGTCAGCGCCGGGCAGGCTTGCCACGACAGGCCGAGCACGCCCAGCCCGGTGCTGAGGAGGTCGCCCAGCACGCTCGCCAGCGAGGCGTTCGAGGGGAAGTAGCCGAAGAAGCGCGGGTGCTGCCACATCGTCAAGCCGGGCAGGAGGATCTCCTCCAGGTCGGCGAACACGCCGTCGAAGCCCTCCGGGTGATCCGGCGGCGACGCCGGCAGGGCGGCCTTGATCTCGCCGGGGGCGGTGCGGGCCATCACGGGCAGGTCCGGGACGCGCGAGCGGTAGTCGGCCAGCCAGTCGATCAGCCGGTGGCCGACGCGGCGAAACTCTTCGGGGGTCATGTCGTCCTCAAGGCGGCGTCATATTCGGGGGACAATGGCGCTCGGCGATGGTGTGGCAGGGTAGGTCGGAGCCGCGACCGTCAGGGCTTAGGTTTCCTCAAATCTTTCTTATGATGTCGAGAAGGGGCAAGGTGAAGATGGGTCAAGGGTTAAGCAGGAAGGCAAGGGATGCGAACTCCCAGTGACAGAGCCATGGCGTGGGCAACGGATCAGTTCGGGCAGGCGGCTCTGGGGATGCTCGTCGCACCAAGCGACTCGTCCATTCCGCCGCCTGCATTCTCGAACACCCCGGCGGCTCCTTGCCCGCCAAGTTTCAAGACCCTGCCGACCTCGACGCCTTCTACCGCCTGATGAACGCCCCCCAGGTCAGCCATGCCGCCCTCATCCAGGCCGCCGCCCAAAGCACCTTCCGCCGCATGCGAACACCCCGGCGTCGTCCTGGTTCTGCACGACGCCACCGTCTTGGATTACTCCGGCCTGGATTCCATCCCGGACCTGGGGCAGGTCGGCGACGGCCGGGGCCGGGGCCTGTACGCCCACAACAGCCTGGCGGTGACCCCATCCCGCCAGGTCTTGGGGCTGGCCTGGCAGGTCCTCCATCGCCGGCGCAAGGTCAAGAAGGGGGAGACCAAGGCGCAGCGGCAGCGCGCCCCGGATCGCGAAAGCCGGTTGTGGAAGAATGCCCGTGAGCGGATCCCCGTCGCCCCGGATGGCCGGTTGTGGGTCGACATCGCCGATCGCGGTAGCGACGTCACCGAGTTCCTGGCCTACGAGCACCGGGCAGGCCGGGCGTATGTCATCCGTTCCCAGCACAACCGCAAGGCGCTGGTTGAGCAGGCCGGCGGCGTGGTCAAGGCCAAGCTGCACGACCACGTCCGGGGGCTGACCAGTGGGGCCAGCCAGCCGCGGCGCGCGCGACATCCCGGCCACGGACAAAAGGCCGGCCCGAGAGGCGAGGCTGGCCCTGGCCTGGGGGAAGCTGAGGGTCGTGCCCCCAGGCAGCCGCGCGGCGAGCACGACGACACGCCGCTGGAGGTTTACGCCCTTCGCGTGTGGGAGATCGACCCGCCCGCGGGGGAGAAGGGGATCGAGTGGGTGCTGCTGACGAACGTGGCGGTGGCCGACGAGGAGGACGCCTGGCGGCGGGTGGATTGGTACTCGGCGCGGTGGGTCATCGAAGAATGGCACAAGGGGATGAAGACGGGGTGCGCGATCGAGGACCTGCAGTTCACCAAGCGGGCGAGCCTGGAGCCGGCCATAGCGGTGTTGAGCGTGGTGGCGGTGTGGCTGCTGCAGCGCGACGCCAGCCGGGACGAAGAGCGCGCAAGCAGCCGGCGGCGCGGAGGGTGCCGGAGCCTGTGGGTGCGTGTGCTGTCGGGGTGGCGGCACAAGCGGGCCTGCCCCGGGTGGACGTACGGGGAGTTCGTGGAGGCGTTAGCCCGGCTGGGCGGACATCAGAACCGCAAGCACGATCACCCACCCGGCTGGCTGGTTCTGTGGCGTGGCTGGCGCAACTGCAAGCCATGATCGCAGGTGCGCTCGCCATCGCCACAGAATAAATGTGAGGAAACCTAAGCCGTCAGGGAGCGGGTAGGCGCAACCCGCTCCCTGACGGTCGCGGCTCCGACAGGCCTACGACCCCCGCTCGCCGTCATCTTAGGCAGACGCTGCCATGCCCCAAGAGCCCCTCCAGCTCGTCGCGCAGGTACGTCGCCGGGTTGACGCAGCACTCGCGGCCGAGCTTGAGGATGCAGCGCTTGCCGCCCGGGTCCTTCACGGTGAGTATCACCGGGCACGAGCCGGGCGTCTTCCGCAGCAGGTTGGCGAGCACGTCCACGTCGAGCGGGCCGTGCCGCTCCAGCCGGAACAGCAGGTGCAGCTCGCGGGCCAGCTCGCGCTGGGCCTGCTCCAGCGTCATCAGGCGGGTGATCTGGAGGACCGGCTGGTCGGTCTTCCGCTCCAGGTTGCCGCGCGCCAGCACCACGTCGTCCTCGACGAAGAGCTCCTTGAACTTGGAGAACTCGTCGCCCCACAGGACGCACTCCAGCGCGCCGCTGAAGTCCTCGACCTTGCACCGGCCGTAGCGCGTGTTGCCGTTGCGCTGCGGCTTCTTGTAGGTCATGACGCGGACCTGGGTGAGCATGCCGCCGACGGTCACCTCGGTGTCGCCGGGGACGCCCTTCAGTTCGGCGACCGAGTGCGAGACGTAGCGGCGGAGCATCGCCTCCTGCTGCGCCAACGGGTGGCTGGAGAAGTAGAAGTCGAGCACCTCCTTTTCGTACTTCAGCTTCTCCGTCTCCGGCCAGGGCTCGACCTCGGGCAGCCCCTCGTTGGGGGACGGGGCGGCCTCGACCTCCGGGGTGGCGTCGAACAGGCTCATCTGGCCGGCGCGGCTGTCCTTCTGCCGGTCGGCGGCGGCCTGCAAGGCGCGCGGAAGCGCCTGCGTCAGCTGGGCGCGGTGCCCGCCGAGCCGGTCGAACGCGCCGGCCTTGATGAGCCGCTCGATGGCGCCCTTGGGGGCGAGCTTCTGATCGACGCGCTCGCAGAAGTCGAACAGGTCGCGGAAGCGGCCGCCCTCGCCGCGGGCCTGGACGACGGCGTCGGTGGTGCCGCGGCCGCAGCCCTTGATGGCGGCCAGGCCGAAGACGACCTTGTTGCCCTTGACGCTGAAGTCGGACTCGGACAGGTTGACGTCGGGCGGCAGCACCTCGATGCCTAGCTTCTTCGCGTCGGCGATGTGATCGACCATGATGTCGCGCTTGTTGCCGTCCTCGATCTCACTGGACAACAGCGCGGCCATGAACTCGGCGGTGTAGTGCGCCTTCAGGTACGCAGTTTGATATGTAACATATGCATATGCGGCACTATGTGACTTATTGAAGCCGTAGCCCCCGAAGAAGACGATCAGCCCGAAGATCTCCTCCGCCGTCTCCTTCGACACGCCGCGCTCCAGCGCCCCCTTGACGAAGTCGATGCGGCGGGCGTCGATGATGTCGTGCTTCTTCTTGCTGATCGCCTTGATGCAGGCGTAGGCGCTGGCCAGCTCGATGCCGCCTAGCCTATTTAAGATCCGCATTATCTGCTCCTGGTAAACCATCACGGAGTAGGTCTCCGCGAGGATCTCCTCCAGGACGGGGTGGGCGTAGGTCGGCTTCTCGCGGCCGTGCTTGCAGTTGATGTAGGCGTCCACCATGCCGCCGCCGAGCGGGCCGGGGCGGTACAGCGCCGTGCAGGCGACGATGTCGCGCAGGTTGTCCGGCCGCAGCCGCTTCAGCAGCTCGCGGATGCCGTCCGACTCGAACTGGAACACGCCCTTCGCGTCGGCGCGTTGTAAGAGGGTATAAGTCTCCGGGTCGTCGATCGGCAGCTTGTAGATGTCGATCCTCTCGCCGCGCGTCTTCTCGATCAGCTTCACCGCGTTCTCGAGCAGCGTCAGGGTGCGCAGGCCGAGGAAGTCCATCTTCAACAGGCCGACCTTCTCCAGGTCGCCCATGACCCACTGCGTCGCGACCACCGCCTCGCCCTGGCGGGAGCCGGCGTCGTCGCCCTTGCGGACGGCCCGGTGCAGCGGCACGTAGTCGGTCAGCGCGCCGTTGGAGATCACCACGCCGGCGGCGTGGATGCCGGCGCCGCGGTTGGTGCCCTCCAGCGTCATGGCGATGTCGAGGTGGCGCTTCACGTCGGGGTCGCTCTGGTACAGCGACTTCAGGTCGGGGTTCTGCCCCAGGGCGTCGTCGATGGTGATGCCCAGCGTCTTGGGGATCATCTCCGTCAGCTGGTTGACGCGCTGTAGCGGCACGTCCAGCGCCCGGCCGACGTCCTTGATCGCCGCCCGCGCCGCCATGGTGTTAAACGTGGCGATCTGCGCCACGCTGGCGGCCCCGTACTTCTGCCGCACGTACTCGATGACCTCGTCGCGGCGGTCCTGGCAGAAGTCGATGTCGATGTCCGGCGCCTCGCTGCGGTTGGGGTCGAGGAACCGCTCGAACAGCAGGTCGTAGTCGAGCGGATCGACGTGGCTGAGCCTCAGCACGTAGCTGACCAGCGAGCCGCAGGCGCTGCCGCGGGCGCTGCACGGGATGCCCTTCTCGACGGCGAAGCGGACGAAGTCGGCGACGATGAGGAAGTACGAGGCGAAGCCCATCTTGCAGATGATGCCCAACTCGTGCTCCAGCCGCGCCCGCGCCGCCGGCGGCGGGTTGCCGCGGTAGCGGTCGGCCATCCCCTCGTCGCACAGCTCGCGCAGGTACTGGTCCGGGGTCTTACCCGGCGGCGGCGTGAAGACGGGGAAGTGGCGCTTCTTGAAGTCGAGCTGGATGTCGCAGCCGTCGGCGATCTCCTGGCTGCGCTTCACCGCGGCGTGGTGCTCGGGGAAGAGCTTGTACATCTCCTCCGGCGGGCGGACGTAGAACTCGTTGCTGCCGTAGCGCAGCCGGTTCTCGTCGTTGAGCGTCCGGCCGGTGTTGATGCACAACAGCACGTCGTGAGGCAGGGCGTCCTCGCGCCTCAGGTAGTGGGCGTCACATGTGGCAACGAGCGGCAGCCCTAATCGGTTGGCGATGTCGATGGCGCCGACGGCGCACTGCCTCTGGATGTCCAGACCGTTGTTCTGGATCTCGACGTAGAAGTCCTTGCCGAACAGCCGGGCGAACCACCCGGCGACCTGGCGGGCCTCGTCGAGCTGGTCCTTGAGGATGAACTCGCTGAACTCGCTGGAGGCGCAGCCGGACAGGCAGACCAGCCCCTCGTGGTGGTCCTCCAATAGCGCCTTGTCGATGCGCGGGACGTAGTGGTAGCCGTCGAGGAAGGCGACCGACGACATCTTGATCAGGTTCTTGAACCCCGTCGCGTTCTTCGCCAGCAGCGTCAGGTGGTAGCCGGCGTCGCCGCGCTTGCGGGCGTCGCGGTCGGTGCGGCTGGTCGGGGCGATGTACGCCTCGTAGCCGATGATCGGGTTCAGCCCCTTCTCCCGGCACTCGCGGTAGAACTCGATCGCCCCGTACAGGTTACCGTGGTCGGTGATCGCGCAGGCGTTCATGCCCAGCGACTTGACCCGGTCGGTCAGTTCCGGGACGCGGCTGGCGCCGTCGAGCAGGCTGTAGTGCGTGTGGCAGTGCAGGTGGACGAACGGACGGTCCGACATTGACAGTTCCTTCCGCAACCGGAACGGGACACTTCCTACTGAACATTATTCCAGAGGGCGAAGAGACTCAAGAGCAGCAGCCTCGTCCTTCTTCGGAGGCGCGGGCGGCGCGGGTCGAGCGAATCGGCGGAGGACGGTTCTGCCAGTCATTTTGGTTGACTGGGCAATCCGGGCCGATTAGGTTACCGTTGGGGAAAAGTGTTCCCTCCACGTCACTTCCTCCGCGTGAGAACCTTCATGGCCGCTCCCCGTCCCGCGAGCAAGCCCAAGGTCTACATGGTTCAGCCGAGGTTCCCGCCCTCGTACTGGGGGCTGGAGCACTTCATGGCCCTGACGCCGTTCCAGGCGGTCTTCCCACCGCTGGGGCTGCTGACGCTGGCGGCGCTGACCCCGCCGGACTTCGACGTCGAACTGGTCGATGAGAACGCCGGCGAGGAGGTCAACTACCGGACCGACGCCTGCATCGTCTGCATCACCGGCTACCTGATCCAGATGAAGCGGGTCTTCGAGATCGCCGACGAGTTCCGCGCCCTGGGCAAGACGGTGGTGCTGGGCGGGCCAATGGCCAACCTGGTGCCGGAGGAGTGCCGGCCGCACTGCGACGTCCTGTTCGAGGGCGAGGCCGAGTACACCTGGCCCAGGTTCGCCCGCGAGTACGTCGCGAACCGGCACGCCGACCACTACGTCGAGCACGAGAAGATCCACCTCCCCGACTCGCCGCCCCCCCGGCTGGACGTGCTGAGGCGCAGCTACGCCCACGGGATCGTGCAGTGTACGCGGGGCTGCCCGTTCACCTGCGAGTTCTGCGACATCATCGTCATGTACGGCCGCAAGATGCGGTTCAAGCCCGTCCCGCAGATCATCCAGGAGGTCGAGGCCTGGCACAAGAAAGGGGCCAAGCAGGTCTTCTTCTCCGACGACAACTTCGTCGGCCACCGCGCCTACTCGAAGGAGATGCTCAAGGCGCTGGCGGAGTGGAACAAAAGGCAGGACCGGCCACTGTCGTTCTACACGCAGTGCAGCATCGACATGGCCCGCGACGACGAGCTGCTCGGCCTCCTTCGGGAGGCCAACTTCATCTCGGTGTTCATCGGCATCGAGTCGCCGCGCAAGGAGAGCCTGGCCGAGACGCACAAGCTGCAAAACGAGCGGATCGACCTGGTGGCGGCGGTCCACAAGATCCAGTCGTACAACCTGTTCATCTGGTGCGGCATGATCGTCGGGTTCGACGCCGACGACGTGAGCATCTTCGAGGAGCAGTACCAGTTCCTCCAGAAGGCCCAGATCCCGTTCGTCATGCTCAGCGTCCTGCTGGCGGCGCCGAAGACGCCGCTGTACCTCCGGCTGAAGGAGGAGGGGCGGCTCTTCCCGATCGACCCGGACTGCACGGAGCGGGTGCATTACGTCGGCACGGCGGGGGGGACGAACTTCCGGCCGAAGCTGATGACGAACGAGGAGCTGACGCGCGGGCAGAAGGCGCTGTACCACCGGCTCTACGAGCCGGCGGCGTTCGCGGCCCGGCTGCTGGGGAACCTGTCGCGCTTTCGGGACATCACCTACCGCAGTGAGCCGCACCAGCTGCGGAACCTGAACATCGTGTGGGAACTGATCCGCCACTACACCGGCCAGGGGCCGGTCGCCCGCCGGTTCTTCTGGGGCTGCCTGATGCGGGCGTTCCGCCGGTCGCCGGAACTGGTCAACCCGATGGTCGTCTACCTGGGCATGTACCTGCACTTCTGCAAGGTCCACGGCCAGGTGCCCTCCTGGGACCTGGCGAAGCTGGCGGCGGATCGGCAGTACGGCCGCGGGCTGCTCGAGGTCCTCAAGGAGGCCGTGGGCGGCGACACCACGCTTCTGTCGCAGCTGCTGACGGCCACGCCGGCGGCGCCCGCCCCCGAGGCCGATCCACTCGTCGCCCAGGTGTGACGGAGGCTCAGCGCACCCCGCCGACGATGCCCTGGGCGGTCGGGGACGCGAACATCTGCTGGCCGGACGACCAGACCTTGCCCCAGCCGCCGCAGCTGCCGCACCCCGAAGGCGGGCAGGGCTTGGGCTCGCGCGTGTCGTGCTTGGCCCCCTCGCGGCAGTTGCAGCCGAAGTAGCTGTACAGCGGCGGGCTGCACCAGTAGCAGCAGCCGCAGCCCTTGGCGCAGCTGGCCGAGCGACGGTGACAGAGCCAGTCGAGGAGCTTGCAGCACTTGTCCCCACCCTTGTGGCCGCAACACCCGCCACAGCCCGGCCCGCCGGCGGGGTGGGCGACCGGGACAGCCAGCGTCGCGGCCGGGGTCGGTTGCGCCGGGGGCTGAGGGGGGAGCGATACCGTCGGGGCTGGCGGGGCTGGCGGCGCCGCCGGCGGGGCCTCTGCCGGCGCGTTGATGTTGACGGCCTCCTGGTAGCTGGTCGCCCAGGCCGAGGAGTTCCGCGCCGCCTTGGTGCTGGTCTTCCGTTGCTGAGCCGGGGCGGTCGTGGCGGTGGCCAGCAGCGCGGGGATCACAACGGCGAGCAGCGTTCGCATGACGGTTCCCTCCCGGGTCCAGCCCCAGCCCGCCGACCCCGGCGGCGCTCACTCCCTTGCCAGGTTTATTCGGCACGCGCGGCTCGCCGGCTGGGATCAATCCTGCCGGCGCGGCCGGAGCGGCCGGCAAGCCGGGCAAGTTCGCCCGGCGCGGCGCTCTGGGGAACGCCGCGCCGGCCGCCCGGACTGACGCCCACCCCCTCTCGGGGTCGATAAAGTCGCGGCGAAGCACCTGCCAGGGAGGGCACCATGAGATCTCGCCGGAGTTGGCTCGTCGTCCTCGTCGTCACGCTTGGCGCCGCCGCGCCGGCGCGGGCTCACCTGCTGCCCCGCCCGTTCGGGTTGATCCGCACCAACCTCTGCATCAAGGGCACGCTCGTCGATCACACCGCCAATCACGGGCGGGATCGCCGCATCTACTCCGCCGCCCTGTGCGAGAAGCGCGACCTGTACGTCTACCTGCCGCCCGGCTACGACCCGAACAAGAAGTACCCCCTGGGCATCTACCTGCACGGGTTCCTCTCCGACGAGATCAACTTCCTGGAGTGGGTGGTCAAGCCGTTCGACGCGGCCATCGCCTGCGGCAAGCTCCCGCCGATGATCCTCGCCGCCCCCGACGGCAGCCCCAAGGGGGGCAACGGGCTGTCCACCGCCGGCACGTTCTTCCTCAACAGCAAGCTCGGCAACTTCGAGGACTACCTGGTCCACGACGTCTACGGGTTCCTGATGGAGAACTACTCGATCCGGCCCGAGCCGGAGGCGCACGCCCTGCTCGGCGTCAGCATGGGCGGGGCGACGGCGTTCTGCAAGGTGATGAAGCACCGCGACAAGTTCGGCGTCGCCACCGCGTTCGCCCCGCCGTTGAACATCCGCTGGCTCAGCTGCCGCGGTCGGTACTTCGACAACTTCGACCCGGCCTGCTGGGACTGGCGCGAGCACTTCGACCCGAAGGACCCCGTCGGCAAGTTCTGCGGCGGGCTGTTCAAGATCCGCATGGGCAACTTCACCACCCCGATGTACGGCAAGGACAACCCCGAGACGACCGAGTTGATCGCCTCGCAGAACCCGATCGAGTTGCTCGACCGGCTGTGCATCGGCCCCGGGTTTGCCGAGTTCTACGTTGCCTACGGCGGCAAGGACCAGTTCAACATCGACGCCCAGGTCGAGAGCTTCTTGCACCGGGCCAGGGAGAAGGGGATCGAGGTCGGCTCCGAATTCCGCCCGACCGGCCGGCACAGTGCCTGGACGGCGATTCGCATGCTGCCGGCGATGATCGACTGGCTGGCGGCGCGGATGGAGCCGTTCCGCGTACACTGACCGCGCCGGATGGGGCGCGCCGGGGCCGGCCCGACCGGTAAAATTTTCCCCTGCTGAAATTGTTTCCCCACCGGCCTCATTTACCATGGGAGCCACGCCGTCGCGGCGGCGCGGGCGCCCTCACGGGGAGCGGCCCCGGCCGCGCGCGGCCGGTCGAGGGACGGGACAATGAGGCGACTGCTGATCGCGGCGGTGCTGGCGTTGGCGGCGTTGGCCGCCCCGGCGAAGGCCGACTACTGCAACGGCGGGTGGGGCTGTCACCAGGACTGCCCGTTCTGCCTGAAGTTCTGCGACTTCTTCGGCTTCCGACCGGCGCCCCCGCCGACCTACTTCATGGTGCAGGCGATCCCCGGCCACGACTACTGGCCGATGGTTCCGGTGCTCGACCCGGGGATGCCGGGGTATTGATCTTGATGAGCCGCGCGAAGCAAGCGGGTCTATGCCTAGACCGCTTGCTTCGTGCGCGGCTCGTTGGTCAACTGCTCGCGGCTGCGGTACGACGACAGCGCCCCGGCGGAACACCAGGCGGCTGACCACCGCCAGCGCCGCCGCCGACACCACCATCCACGCCACGAAGCCCGGCTCCAGCGTCCGCACCATCGTGGACGCCGGAACGTTCACCACCAGCATCACCGGCACGACGAACGTGAAGAACCAGCCCAGCGGCAACGCCCACGACGTCGTGGAGAAGATCTCGCGCCGGTAGCCATCAGCGTCGAGAACAGCCACCACATCTCCATCAGGCTCTGGTTGCGCACCAGCCATACCGACGTGGCACTTAGCATCAGCAGGAAGCTGTACGCCATGGCCGCGCCGCAGAGGAACAACAGGATGAAGGCGGCGACCTGGCCGGCGTCGAACTCCCAGCCGCGCGCCCACAGGGCGTAGGCCATCACGCCGGCGCCTTGCAGCACGTTGGGGAACGTGGACCAATCGACGTGGCGGGCGGTGATGAGGAACTGCTCGTCGATCGGCTTGAGCAGGTAAAGGTCAAGGTCGCCGGAGCGGACCAACTCGGCGAAGTTGGTGCAGTTCTCCAGGAAGAACGTCTCGACCACCCCTCCCAGGGCGTAGTGGCAGCCGACGAAGAACAGGTACTGCGTCCGGTCCCAGTCGGCGACGGTGTCGGTCTTGCCGAAGATGATCTCGTAGAAGGCCAGCAGAATCCCCAGCCAGGCACTCGACAACAGCTTGACGAGGAAGTTGACGCGGAACGACATCTCCGACGCCAGCCCGAACCGGGCGAACGCCAGGAACAGCCGCGGGTAACGCATCACGCCGGTCATGTCGCCGTTCCTCCGCCCCCACGAAAATCGCCGGCGAGCCGGGGGCGTGAGCCCCCGGTGGGGTGGGGCCTACCCTACCTCCGGTCGCTCACGCCCCGGCTCGCCGGCCGCGGTCACAGGTCGCCGGGCACCACCTCCCCGCCGTTGCGGGTGGCGAGCGCCACGCCGGCGGCGAGACGCCGTCCTGGACGAACCGCACGCTCCCGTCACATAGTAGCAGGTTGACCCCGCCGGCGTGGTGGCTCCGCGCCGCGGTCAGGCCCTTGTTGTGGCTGCCGTTGCCGCAGTCCCACTTCCCCCGCGGGTTCGGGGTGTAGTAGTGGTTGTACAGCGTGTGGCCGTAGTGCCCGTTGATCCACTGCTCGCCGCGGCGCGAGTTCCAGGCGCCGCCGCCGGAGTCACAGGCGGCCGGCGTCGGGTCGGTGCCGCCGGGCACCTCCAGGACCACCAGCCGGGCTGTCTGCGGGTCGGCCGGCACGCCGCTGACCGCCGTCGCGTTTCCCAGCAGGCTCTCGCTGAACGCGGCGGTGTTGGACAGGCCGTCGGAGATGTCGCCGACCCGCATCGGGATCTGGGCGAACACGCCGTTGCCGTCGGGGATCTTCAGGTAGGCGGCGACGTTGCCGGCGGCGTCAAACGCCACGCCGGTGCCGTTGCAGGCGGCGTAGTTGGTGCCGAAGTAGGCGCTGCCGGGCACCTGGCCGTTGGCCGGGTCGCTGGGGCAGACCAGTAGCGGCACGCGGTTCTTCGCCGCCTGGTCGTTCTGGCCGCCGGCCGCCAGGGTCCCGTCGGGGTCTACCAGATTCTGGAGGCTGGCCTGCTCGACGTAGGCCAGCAGTCGGCCCGGCGCCGACACCACCTTCGGGTAGGCATTCCGCCCCTGCGGGAAGGCCTGGTAGGTCCCCTCGTAGTTGTGCATCGCCAGGCCGAGTTGCTTGAGGTTGTTCTGGCACTTGAGGCGTGATGCGGCTTCGCGGACCTTTTGCACCGCCGGCAGCAAGAGGCCGATCAGGATCGCAATGATGGCGATCACCACCAGCAGCTCAATGAGGGTAAACGCGGCTCGTCGTCTCTTCGTCATGGGTGTGTCTCCTCGGTCGTTCGTGAAGGCGTGACGGCGCACGGCACGGCGGGGCCGAAGCATGGCCGCCGGTCGAGGCGCGGTTTTGTGGGATCGTCAGCGACGGGTCACGAACGGCGCGGAGGAGGGGTCGGTGGGCAGCGGGAGGCAGTAGGAGCCTGGTCGGAAATCGGGCAGAGGAGCTGGGTGGTTTCCGGGGCGCGAAGCGCTAGCGGGAGGGCGTCGGGAGCGAGGCTCGGGTCGAGCCGGAACGTCCCCGCCGGGCCTTCACCCCGGCACTTCCTGGCGAAGACGCCGGCCACCCAGCGGACCTCGACAGGGGTAGTGGCGGGCTGCTTCCGGCAGCACTCGCCCGCCGGCTCGGCGCAGTGGGTACAACAGCCCTGCGGGCAAGGCGGGCTCGCGGCCCGGCGGGCCTCGACCAGGGGCCGGACGTGGGCCGGCGGCTCGACGCCGTTCTCCTCGGCCCAGGCGAGTTTTTCTTCCAGGGTGAAGCAGCAGCAGTCGCCCTTCCAGCACTCCTCGGCGCTGGCGCAGCCGCAGGGGCGGCTCTGGCAGGGGAAAGGTTGGCGATCGCCTCGGGCGGAGCGGGCCGGCACCGGGCAGCCCAGCGCGCCGGCGAGGTGGCCGAGCAGGGCGAGCGCGAACAGCGCCGCTCGGGACCGCACGCCAGGCCTGGCTCGCCGCCGTTGCATCGATCACCCCCCGTAGGCGCTATAGCGACGGAGGCCGCGGTTGAACAGCCACCGCGTCAGGAAGACGAACGCCACCGCCCACGCCAGCTGGACGAGCAGCCCCCAGGCGAGTTCGGCGCCCCGCACCTTGCCCAGGAAGATCACCGCGGGGAAGTAGGCCAGGTACTGGAACGGCAGCGCCTTGAGCAGGTCGCGCCAGGACCCCGGCAGGAAGTCCAGCGGCATCATCTGGCCGGAGATGAAGTAGTTCAGCGTGGTGACGATCCAAAGCAGCGACGTCACCTCCAGGAGCCAGAACCCGGTCATGCCCAGGCACGCCTCGAAGTAGAAGCCGATCACGAAGCCCATCAAGAGCGACAGGGCGTAGCACGCCATTGTGCCGGCGTCGGGGAAGCCGTCGAAGTAGCCGGAGCAGACCCAGAACAGCCCGGCGTAGGGCAGCGCCGACGTCATGATGTACGCCGTCTTGTGGGCGGCCCGGTAGCTGATCAGGTAGCCGATCATGTCCAGCGGCTGGAGCAGGTACTTCTTCAGCGACCCGTCGCGGATGTCGCGGGAGATGCCGCCGGCCAGGCCGGGCATGCTGGAGAACATCCGGCTGATGTGGATCAGCAACAGGTACGCGATCATCTCGCGCCTGGTGAAGTCGCCGAGCCGGTCCCGGCCGGAGCCGCGGTAGACCGCCTCCCACAACAGCACGGTGGTCAGCACCGGCAGGAAGCGCAGCACGGTGCCGAGCAGGAAGTCGATGCGGTAGGTCATCCGCTCGATCAGCGAGACGCGGAACAGGTTGAAGTACTTGCGGAGCACCGACCACGGCGTTCGGCGGACGGGGCTAGGGGCTGTCAGACTGGCCACGCGCTCGACCCCCTTTACAAAGGATGAAGGAGGAAGGGTGAAGGATGAACCGGAGGGAGAACCATGGTTGAAGTCATCGCGGTTGCGCTGCTCCTGAGCCCCAGCCTTCCCGTAGGACAAGCTGCCAGCTTGTCCGTTGTGCGGGGAGGACAAGCAAGGCTGCTTGTCCTACGGGAAGAGAAGACGTCCTACATCGGCGTGCAGATCCGGAAGGGCGACGACGACACCTTCCTCATCCAGGCGGTGCTCAACGACAGCCCCGCCGAGAAGGCCGAGCTGAAGCCCGGCGACGTGATCGTGAAGATCAACGGGGTCAAGCCGACCGACCTCCCGACGGCGGTGAAGGTCATCCAGGCGCTCAAGCCGGGCAAGAAGGTCAAGTTCCTCATCAAGCGAGACGGCAAGGAGAAGGAGATCGACGTCACCCCGGTGGCGCGGGACGGCTGACGGTTCGTCTATTCCGTCGCCACTGCTTCCGGCTCTCGGGCCTGCTCGAACACCTTGGCGATCACCTGGTCCAGGGGTGGGTCCTGTACGCTCATGTCAATCACCGTGTGACGGTCGAGGATGGCGGCGAGCACCGAGGCGACGCGGTCGCGCTCGATCTTCAGGTCGGCCTCCGGGCCGGACACGGTCACCTCGCCGAACCGGCCGAGGTCCGCCGGCGCCTCCTCGCCGGCGAAGTGCAGGTGGACCTGCTTGTGGCTGCCGAACCGCTCGACGATGCCAGCCAGCGGGCCGTCGTGGAACAGCTTGCCGTGGGCGATGACCAGCACCCGCGAGCAGAGCGCCTCGACGTCGCGCATGTAGTGGCTGGTCAACAGCATCGTCACGCCGCGCTGGGCGTTGTACTCCTTCAGGCAGCGCTGGATCGCCACCTGCGCGACGACGTCCAGACCGATGGTCGGCTCGTCGAGCAGCAGCAACCGCGGCTCGTGGAGCAAGGCGGCGATCAGCTCCATCTTCATGCGCTCGCCGAGGGACAACTCGCGGACCGGCTGGCGGGTGAGCTTCTCGACGCCGAACAGCTCGGTCAGGTGGCCCAGGGTGCGCTCGAAGGCGGGGCGATCCAGCGAGTAGATCTCGCGGTGCAGGTGGAAGCTGTCGGCGGCCGGCAGGTCCCACCACAGCTGGTTCTTCTGGCCCATGACCAGCGAGAACTGCCGGCGGAAGGCATCGGGCCGCTCCCAGGGGACGTAGCCCAGGACGCGGGCGCTGCCGGCGGTGGGGTAGATGAGGCCGGCCAGCAGCTTGAGCGTGGTGGTCTTGCCGGCGCCGTTGGGGCCGAGGAAGGCAACCATCTCGCCGGGCTCGATGGCGAAGGAGACGTCCTCGACGGCGTGGACTTCTTTGTACTGCCGGCGGAACAGCCCGCGGACGGCGCCGAGCAGGCCGGGTTGCTTCTGGAAGACGCGGTAGGTCTTGGTCAGGCCCTGGGCCTCGATGATCGACATGTCAACATTGTAGCGAGGCGCGGCGGCGGCGGTAGCTTGGCAGGGGCGAGGTCCCGTCAGAGCAGCTTGGCCCCGGTGTAGGCGTTGTCGCGCCGTCCGTCCTCCGCGTCGATCTGATCGGCGAGCTTCTCCAGTTCCTCGCGGGTGACGAGCCCCTTCGCCACCAGGATCCGCAAGAGTACGGCGACGTAGAGGCGCAGCTCGCCGTTCTGGGCGCGCAGCTCACTCAGCTCCGCCAGGCGCGGGTCGGGGCCGGCCGCGCGAGCCGTGTCCCTTAGCCGGTTCACTTCGGAGCGCAGCTCGGCGATGCGGTTGCTTTGGCTCCAGTTCCAGAACAGGTCGATTAGGTCCATGGCGGCTCCGTTTCTTCGCGACGGCGTACCCCAGCGACGGGGTGCCCGCCTTCGGGTATCCCTTGGGTTGGCCGCCTAGAATAATAGCAGCCCACGACTCGTTGCGTCGCCGCGGACCTTCCGGTACGATCCCAGTTACTCGCAGCCCCATGGGATTTCGACGACGCCTGTTGGAAAGGACGGCTTCGGGCATGGCTGGGCCTGGGTCACCAAACCCCACCACCTTGCGCCCTCGCGCCCGCCTGGCGCGGTGGGGGATCGCCCTGTTCGGCGGGCTGGCCGTCACGGTCCTCGCCGTCGCGCTGTTCCTCCACCGAGAGGGCAGTCAGCAGCGGCGCGCCGAGGCGCTCGAGCTGGCCCGGCAGGGGCGGATGGCCGACGCGGAGCCTTACCTGGCGGAGGCGCTGGCGCGCGACCCCGAGGACGTGGAAGTCCTCGAGGCCCAGGCGGCCGGCTACCTCGCGGCGAAGCAATTCGCGGAGGCGGGCCAGGCGCTGAGCCGCTGGCGCGCGCTGCGGCCGGACGACGTCGAGGCGCACCTCTTGTTGATCGACCTGAGCCTGCGGCAAAACCACCAGGCCGGCGCCATCGACGCCGCCGGGGAGGTACTCCGGCTCAAGCCGCGCTACCACGAGCTGCGGCAGAAGCGGGCGATCTGGCTCCTGGTGGAGGGGCGCACCGAGGAGGCCGACCGGGAGTGTCGCCTCTGCCGCGAGGGCCGCCCGAACGACCCGGCGCTGCTGCTTTTACAGGCGGAGATCTGCTACAGGCTGGGGGACCTCCGGCAGACCGAACAGTTCGCCGAGGCGGCGCTGCGGCAACGGCCCAACGCATTCGGAGCCCTGGTTCTGCGCGGTGCGGCCCACGTCGATGCCGGCCGGCCCGAGCAGGCCGTCGCCCCCCTGCAGGCCGCCCTGGCCGCGGGCGGGGACGAGGAAGGCGAGGGCCGGGCGCGGCACTACCTCAGCCTGGCCCTGGCGAGGACGGGCCAGGAGGCGGAGGCCCGGCGGGTCCAGGCCGAGGCGAAGCGGCGGCAAGCGGTCAGGCTGTGGAAGAAGTACGGCCAGCAGGACACCGCCGCCTACAAGGTCATCCTGGCCGAGTCGCTCCTGGAGACCGGCAACGCGGAGGAGGCGGTGAGGGTGCTCGAGCAGGTGGTGGCCCAGTCGCCGGACTGCCCCGCGGCCCACCGACTGTTGGCCCGCCACTTCCAGGCCCAGGGACGCGAGGACCGGGCGGCCGAGCACAGGCGCAAGGCCGGTGATTGAGCCAGAGGGTCAGAAGCGAGGGGCTAGATGTCTTGGCGAATGCTCGGCACCGTGGTGGCCCTGATTGGGGGGGCCCTGGCCGCCGGCCTCCTCTGGTTGACGCTCGGCGGGACGAGGCCTCCCCGGGAGGGGCCGCCGGGTGAGGGGGAGACAACGGCCCCGGCGCCGCGGCCCGGCGTTCCCTGGTTCGTGGACGTGGTCAACGGCTCCGGGGTCGGCTTCGTTCACTTCGACCCGGCCACGCCGATGCACTACATCCAGGAGACGATGGGCAGCGGCGTCGCCTGGATCGACTACGACGGCGACGGCTGGCCGGACCTGTTCTGCGTGCAGGCCGGTCCGGTCCGGCCCGGCGACGGGCCGCGCCCGACCAGCAAGCTGTACCGGAACAACCGGGACGGCACGTTCACCGACGTCACCGAGGCCGCCGGGCTGACCCGCGGCGGGTTCGGGATGGGGGCGGCCGTCGGGGACTTCAACAACGACGGCTTCGACGACCTGCTGGTCACCTACCTCGGCGAGGTCGTGCTGTACGCCAACGAGCCGGACGGCCGGGGGGGCCGGCGCTTCGTCGATGTGACCAGGCGGGCCGGCCTGCACAACCCCCACTGGGCGACCAGCGCCGCCTGGGGCGACATCGACGGCGACGGGCGGCTCGACCTGTACGTCTGCAACTACTGCGAGGTGGACCTGGCCAACTACCCCGAGTGCAAGCACGGGCCGTCCGGGCAGCGGATGTCCTGCCCCCCGTCCCACTTCCCGTCGGCCCCGCACCGGCTGTACCGCAACAACGGCAAGGGCGGCTTCGAGGACGTCACCGAGTCGAGCGGCGTCGGGGCCGCCTCCCCGTCGCCGGGCCTGGCCGTGGCCATGGTCGATCTGGACGGGGACGGCAAGCTGGACATCTACGTCGCCAACGACATGAGGCCCGGGTTCCTGTTCCACAACCAGGGCGGGGGCAAGTTCGTCGAGAAGGCCCTGCTGTCCGGCTGCGCGCTGGGGCCGTACGGCGACCCGGTGGCCGGGATGGGCGTCGCCGTCGGCGACGTGGACGGCAGCGGCTGGCCGTCCCTGGTCGTCACCAACTTCGAGCGCAAGCCGAACGTCCTGTACCTCAACCAGGGCCGGCTGCTGTTCCGGGACTACAGCCTGCCCTCGGGCCTGGGCGGGCCGAGCGTCCCCCGGCTGGCGTTCGGGGTCGAGTTCCTCGACGCCGACCTGGACGGCCGGCTCGACCTGGCGGTCGCCAACGGGCACATCCACCGCACGGCCCACCTGACCGGCGGCGAGTACGCCCAGCAGGCCCAACTCTTCGTCGGCGAGGGCAAGGGCAAGTTCCGCGAAGTCTCGGACGCCGCGGGCCCCTACTTCCGGTCCCTCCGGGTCGGCCGGGGCCTGGCGGTGGCAGACTTCAACCGGGACGGCAAGCCGGACCTCGCGGTCAGCCACGTGGGAGGGCCGATCGCCCTGCTGGAGAACCGCACGCCGACGGATCACGGCTGGCTGGCCCTGGACCTGGTCGGGGACGGCGTCAAGAGCAACCGCAACGCCATCGGCGCCCGGGTCGAGGTCGAGGCCGGCGGCGCGCGCCAGGTGCGGTTCGTCATCGGCGGCGGTAGCTACCTCTCCGCCGGCGAGCGGCGTCTGCTCCTCGGGCTGGGGTCGGCGGCGGGCGCGGAGCGGGTTACCGTGGTCTGGCCGTCCGGCCGCCGCCAGGAGTTCCGCGGCCTTGCCGCCCGGAAGGCCTACCGCCTTACGGAAGGGCGGGACGCCGCCGAGCCTCGCTGAGGGGGCGGCAAACTAAGGAAAAACTAACCCCACTACGCCGTCTTCGCCTGGCCGCCGTCGATGAGCCCGCGCAGCTGCGCCAGGTTGACGTCGTCCATGTCGTTGTTGTCGCCGTCCTCCTTCGGCGTCTCCAGCACCATCGGCACCCCGGCGAAGCGCGGGTCGTTGACCAGCAGCCGGAACGCCTCGACGCCGAGCTTCCCCCGGCCGATGTGGGCGTGCCGATCGACCCGGCTGCCCAGCGGCTTGGCGCTGTCGTTGACGTGAAACGCCCGGATGCGCTTCAGCCCGACGACGTCGTCGAAGTGGCCCATCGTCGCCTCGTAGCCCAACGCCGTCGAGAGGTCGTAGCCGGCGGCGAAGACGTGGCAAGTGTCGAAGCAGACCCCCAGCCGCTTCGGCTCGGCGACGAGTCCGAGGAGCCGCCCCAGGTGCTCGAAGCGGTGGCCCAGCGACGTGCCCTGGCCGGCGGTCGTCTCCAGCAGGACGCGGACCTTGTGCCCGGGCCGCCGGGCGTGGGCCTCGTCGAGGGCGGCGGCGACCCGGGCCAGGCCGGCCTCCTCGGTGTCGTCGAGGCGCGCCCCGGGGTGGGTCACGAGGTAACTCAGCCCCAGCGCCTCGGCCCGGTCCAACTCGTCCACGAACGCCTCCAGCGACCGCCGGTACAGCGCCTCGTCCGGCGACGCCAGGTTGATGAGGTAGCTGTCGTGGGCCATCGGCAGGCGCAGCCGGGTCTCGCGCAGCGTCCGGCGGAAGAGCCTCGCCTGCTCCTCGTCGATCGGCTTGGCCGACCACTGGCTCGGAGTCTTAGTGAACAGTTGTGCGGTATCGCAGCCGCGCCGCCGGGCCTCGAGCAAGGCCTGGTGGTAGCCGCCGGCGATCGAGAAGTGCGCGCCGAACAGGGGCATCGACGAACCTCCTGGTGTCCCGGAATCTGTCACTGTACACCTATCACGTATCGGTCGGTCGAACGTGCCTTATTCCGGGTAATGGCAAGGCCTGCGGTCTCTTCCCAGGATGCCGACCGGGCGCTTCGCTCGGACGAGGACACACCATGACCCCGAAGCAGGCTCAACTTACCCAGCTTTCCCATTTCCTTCTTAACTCGATATCTTTTACAGTTCGTATCGAGCAGTTGATTGCATATCCCCCTGCTCCAGGACCGGCCCGGAACCCGGCCAAGAGAACCCCGTCTATTCAGCAGGAGATCGCTCCATGATCCCCGCGCGCCCGGCTCGGTTGCGCCTTGAAACGTTCGAGGACCGGTTGTGCCCGGCCATCAGCATTCGCCTCGTCGGACCGGACCTGTTCATCACCGGGAGGCCGCTCGCCGGGCCGACCAGCGGGGAGCAGTTCCGCATCCAGGAGACGGCGCCGAATCGGTTTTCCGTCCAGGACGTCACGCTCAGCGGCACCAAGACGTACGGCACCTTCCCCGTCAGCCGGCTGCTGTCGGTGAGCCTCGCCCACTACAACACGAACGTCAACGTCGATGTCAACGGCAACACGTTCACCGGCAGCGTGATGCTGAACCTGGGCCTGGGGGACACCAACCCCGCCACGGTCAACCCGGTGAGCGTCTTCAGCGGCGTGGCCGGCGGGACGGTCCGGGGGAACGTGACCTTCCTCCGCGGCTCCGGCAGCGAGGTCCTGAACATCGGCCAGATCGGCACCACGCCGGTGACCCCGGCCGCCCTCGAGGTCTTCGGGAGCGTCGCCGCCGTCGGGCGGAACACTCAGGGCAGCCCCCGGCTGTTCTTCAACGCCGGCGACACCCTCTTCGTCGGGCCGGGCTCGACCGTCCGGGGGAACCTGAACACCTCGTTCATCGATAGCGTCGATATCGGCGAGCCGACCCCGACCGACCTGACCACGGTGGCCGGCTCGGTCAACATCAACAACGCCACGGCGCCCAACTTCCTCGGCGTGAACGTGTTCGGCGTGGTCGGCCGGTCCCTGACCGCCACCGGGACGCGCCAGGGCGACTCGTTCACCCTGGCCCCGACGGCCGCCGCCACCGGCGGGGTCATCAACGGCAACCTCACCCTGAACCTGGGCACCGCCAGCAACATCGGCGAGCTCGTCACCCTCGCCGCCGGCGCGACGGTGGGCGGCAACGCCTCCATCCAATCCCTGGGGGGCCCCAACGTCGGCCTCAGCGGCGGGCTTTACTCCATCGACTCTGCCATCTCCGGCAACCTGATCCTCAGCCTGGGCCAGGGCGACAACTTGCTGGCCTTCACCGGGTCGGTGTCCGGCAACGTGAGCGTCCGGGCGGACAACGGGGACAACGACCTCTCGGCGTTCACCGGGACCGTGGACGGCAACCTGGTCATCCGCCTGGGCAACGGCAACAACACGGCCACGATCGCCAACGCCCCGGGCGGGCGGCTGAGCTGGGTCAGCGGCAACGGCACGGACGCCCTGACCCTCGGGACGGGGCTCTTCAACGTCAACATCCTGTTCGGCACCGACACGAACACCCTCGACCTCTCGGCCGCGACCACCCTGACCGGGGTCGTGATCGGGACGGGCGGCAACAACACCTTCAACCAGAACGGGGCCACCCTGCTTCCGACGCTGGTGTTCCTCAGCTTCCCGTGAGCAGGTACGGAAGGGAAGGCGCCGAACTCAAACCCGAAGCGCCCGGCGAGGGCTTCTGCCTCGCTGGCGCTTCGGGTTTGGGTTCATCGTAGAAGGCGAGCCGGCCCCAGGGTCAGGGGACCGGCGTCAGCGTGCCGTCGGGGTTGAGCCTGGTCTTGTAGCGGCGCAGGAACTGGTAGTACGAGACGCTATCGACGATCCCGTTGTTCAGGAAGTCGAAGTAGGCCCGGTACGCCGCCTGGCCGATCCGCGTGCGGTAGGCCGCCTGGAACGCCGCCAGGTCGGTCACCGCGTCCACCACGGCGTCGCCGTTGGCGTCGCCGAAGAGGCGGTGGAACGCCGCCGCCTGGGCGGCGAACGGGTCGCCGGCGACCGACAGGGCCGGGCCGCCCGGCCCGCCGCCCTGGATGGCGGCCCGGTTGAACTGCAACGTGTAGTTGCCGTCCTCCAGCGAGCCGTACTCGACGCCCGGCCCGCTGAAGTTGTACGTCACCGAGTACGCCCCGGTCAGGCGGTTGTACACCGTGCCGGACACGCCGGCCCGGATGAGCCGACCCAGCGCGGGGTTGGTGTTCCCGGGCAGGAAGGCCGGCCCGTTGACCTGGATCAGGTTCAGGCCGCGGTTGGTGGTCGGCGACTGCAGGTTGGGGTCGAGGAACACGAAGCTGCTGAACGTCACCCGGAGGAAGCGGATGGCCGACTTCTGCCCGTTGTTCAGGTTGCCGCCGGCCAGCAGGGTGCTGGTGCCGGCCTGGACGGCGGTCAGCCCGGGGTTGACGCTGGCGGTGTAGGTGACCGGGCCGACCACGACCGGGGCGGGGGCGGTGGGGTTGCCGTAGGTCACGAAGCCGACGGTGGTGTCGTCGAGGTCGTGGAAGATCAGCTGCTCGATCTGGAACAGCGGCAGGCTGGCGTTGCCGTTCCAGGTGTTGGCCTGGGCGGTCGCGTCCATGCGGCCCAGCAGCGGGCCGGGCGAGCCGTAGTTGAACGACTGCTCGACGCCGTTGGCCAGTGGCCCGAAGGGGGCCGCGCCGGTGTTCAGGTCGCGGATCGCCTGGGGGATGTTCGGGCCGGGGTTGGGCGTGGCCGTGGCCGAGGTGTCCAGGGAGAACGGGCTGCCCACGGTGCCGAAGGTGTTGCCGCCGGCGCTGTGGGCGGTCGAGCCCAGCGGGGTGCCGCTGAACAGCCCGGTGATGTCGCCGTAGTAGCCGACGTTCCCGGCGGCCCCGTTGGGCAGCGGGGTGGCCGAGGGGGCGAGCTGGCCGGCATCGACGATGCCGCCGGCGGAGATCAGTAGTCCGGTGACCAGGCTGCCCGTGCCGGGGGTGAGGGTGTCGCCCTGCAAGGCGGCCCGGCCGCCGGCGACGCGGATGCCGACGTTCTGGGCCTGGATGCTGCTGTTGAACACCCGGGCGCTGCCCTGGACGAGGATGCCCGTCGAGGTGGCGTTGCCGCCGTTGAGGATCACCCCGGTGGTGGTGCCGACCTGGGCGAAGGTGGCCGCCGCCGGCACGCGGATGCCGGTGCCGCCGGCGGGTACGGTGATCGTCAGCCCGTCGATGCGGGTGTTGTTGGCGGGCACGGTGTTGTTGCTGGCGACGACGACGACCTGGCCCTTGACGGTGCCGCCGCCGTTGAGGATCACCCCCGCCGTGTTCAGGTTGACCAGGCCGCCGGCCGGCGTGGCGGCGTTGTTGATGGCGCCGGTGACGGTCAGGGTGCCGGCGTTGACGTTGGTCGTGCCGGTGTAGGTGTTGAGGCCCGCCAGGGTGAAGGCGCCGCTGCCGACCTTGGTCAGGCCGCCGGTGCCGCTGATGACGCCGCTGAAGGTGGTGCTGGTGGCGTCGCCGGTGGTCAGCGTGCCGCTGCCCAAGGTGACGTTGCCGCCGGGGCCGCCGCCGTCGGAGAGGGACGTCACCGTCTCATTGTTGTTGTTGAGGTTGAACGTCGCCCCGGCCTGGACCACCAGCGGGCTG
This sequence comes from Gemmataceae bacterium, assembly GCA_046350195.1. GTDB lineage: Bacteria > Planctomycetota > Planctomycetia > Gemmatales > Gemmataceae > CALDUY01. Next base: position 78,560 of record JAXMAW010000007.1, on the reverse strand, counting down.
GTGTCGGCGACGGCGTTGCCGCCGGCGGACGCCTGGGCCTGGAACGTGCCGGCGGTCAGCGTGATCGTGCCGGCGCCGGCGTTCAGGGCGTTGGCGGCCGCCAGCAGGGCGGTGCCGGTCTCGCGGAGGAACTGGCTGCCGCTGGCCGCCGAGCTGGTGGCCGTCAGCGTCGTCGAGCCCAGGTCGATGTCGCCGTTGCCCGCCGCCCCGATCGTGCCGCTGCCGGCGGTCAGGGCCACGGCGTTGCCGCTGACGAGTGTCGCCTGGACGCCGTCGTCGAGGACCGAGCCGGCCGTGGCGGTGAGGGTCACGTTGCCGGCCGCCGCGCTGACGGTGCCCGCCTGGACGTTGCCGGCCGAGGCGATCAGGGTGACGTTGCGGCCGGTCCCGGCCGCGGTAACCAGGGTGGCGGTGATGGTGCCGCCGGCGGTGATGCGGATCAGCCCGTCGGCGGTCGTCACGCTGGTCAGCGTCACCGCGTCGGTGTCGCCGACCCAGACGCCGTGGGTGCCGGCGTTGGGGCTGTTCGTGGTGGCCGCGGTGATGCTGTTGACGGTGGTGTCGATGTCCTGGTTGAGCGGCCCGGTCAGCGGCTGGCCGATGTCCACCCCGGCGGTCATCGCCAGCACGTCGGTGGTGATCCGCGTCGCCTGGTTGTTGTCGTCGAGGATCGAGCCGCCCGCGGCGATCGTCACCTTGGCGCCGGCCGTCGTCGGCGTGGTGATGACGGCGACGGTGGCGTTGCCGGCCCCGCCGACGCCGACGCTGACCGCCGCGGCGGAGGCGTTGGTGGTCGCGATCGAGCCGGCGGCGCCCATGGTGAAGCTCTGGGTGCCGCTGCCGTCCTGGTTGGCGAGGACGGCGACGGTGCCGTTGGCGCTGAGGCCCGCGTTGACGTTGACGGCGTTCTGGGCGGTCAGGCTGACACTGCCGCTGACGGTGACGGTCGCGGTGTTGAGGTTGATGTTGTTGGCGCCGACGACCAGGTTGGCGGTCACGCCGGTGCCGTTGAAGGTGACGTCGCCGACGGCGGCGAAGTTGAGGCCGTCACTGGCGGCGGCGGTGCCGAAGGTCCCGCCGGTGACGGTGGCGCCGCCCAACCCGGTGCCGCGGGCGCCGACGCCGGTGTTGCCGGTGGCGGAGACGCTGGTGAGCGTGAGGCTGCCGACGCTGGCCGCGTTGACGCCGTCGCCGGCGTTGGTGTCGGCCAGCACGTTATTCACCGCCAGGCCAGACAGGCCGGTGGCGCGGATGCCGTCGCCGGTGGCCCCGGTGGCCCCGGTGACGCGCAGGTCGCGGACGGTCACGCTGAGGCCGGCCCCGGAGGCCGTGATGGCGGGGCCCGCCGCGGCGGGGTCGATGACGACGTCGGCGGCCAGGCCGGAGATGGCGTTGCCGTCGAGGGTCAGGCTCTTGGTGATGCTGACGTTCTCGGCGTAGGCCCCGGAGGGGGCGACGTTGGACCCCGGCGAGTTGACCAGGACCGTGCCGCCGGCGGCGACGGCGTTGACGCCGCCCTGGATGGTGGCGAAGGCGTTGGCGCCGAAGACGGCCGGCTGCGGGCCCGGGGCGACCGGGTCGGCGTCGGGGATGATCGTGCCGTCGCTGAAGCCGGTCCAGTCGTCATCGACGTAGACCGGGGTCGGGTTGGCGTTGGCGAGGACGACGTCGTTGCCGCCGGTGCCGCTGTTGTAGAAGACCTTGAAGTTCGCCGTGCCGACGGGGACGGTCGCGCCGTCGGCGGGGTTGCCGCTGGGGGTGGTGGCGCCGACGGAGGTCTTGGAGATCAGCGTGACGACGTTGGGCAGGGCCGGGGCCGGGCCGGGGATGTTGTTGGTGAACGTCAGGGTGGCGCCGCTGAGGTCCACGGCGCCGCTGACGATGTACTGGTCGTAGTCGGTGCCGGGCGTGGTGAACGGGGCGTTGACCTCGAAGTTGACCGTGCCGGTCGGCGTGAAGTTGCCGTTGATCGTCATCGTGCCGGGGCTGTTGCCCGGCGAGAAGATGCCACCGCCAGAGACGTCGCCGGTGATGGTGCCGTTGCCGTTGAGAGTGCCGGCGTTGCTGACGTTGCCAACGACCGAGGTGTTGACGACCAGGACGCCGCTGCTGACCGTGATCGTGTTCAACGGCAGGGTACCGCCGACGGCGGCCTGGAGGGTCAGCGAGGAGTTACCGACCGTGGCGCTGACGGTCAGGTTCCTGGCGCTTCCGAGGCTGTTCACCGTGCCGGTCAGGGTGAGGAACGAGTTGGCGAACGCCAGGCGGATCGAGCTGTCCGAGCCGAGCGTGATCGGCCCGGCGAAGGTGCTGGTGAGCTGACTTTGCAGGGCACCGATGAAAGCGCCGCCGGTGCCGTTGATCTGCAAGGGCTCGGCCGTCGTGTAGTTGGCGGCGCCGAGGGAGAGCGTCCCGCCGGAGTTGACGATTGTGCCGGCCGCCGTGCCGCCAAAGACGTGGTCGGCGTTGGCCTGGAGGCCGCCGGCGTTGACGGTGGTCAGGCCGGTGTAGCTGTTGCCGCTGTTGGTCAGAATGAATTGGCCCGACCCGGCCTGTGTCAGGGCCAGGCTGCCGCTGAGCAACCCGTTGAAGGTGACACTTCCCACGGTGTTGACGGTGAGGGTGGCGGCCGCGCCACTGTCGGTGGCGGTGCCGGTGCCGCTCAGGCTTGCGATGGTCGTGCCGAAGCCGTTGAGGTCGAAGGTGCCGTTCGCCACGACGTTGGTGGAGGAACTCAGGGCGGTGGCGCTACCCAGCCGAAGGGTGGCGCCGCCGTTGACGGTGGTGGTGCCGGTGTAGGAGCCGGTGCCGCTCAGGGTCAGGGAGCCGGCGCCGCCCAGGGTCAGGCCGCCCGCGCCGGAAACCGGGCCGGAGACGGTGTCGCTGCCGGCGCCGATCTGGAACACGCTGGTCGCGCTGAGGTTGACCGTGAGCGGGCTGAGGAAGCTGTTGCCGCCGGTCGTGTCGCTGACCGCGGGGTTGGTGCTGCCGGTCAGGTTGAGCGTGGTGGCGACGGCGGCGCCGAAGGAGTAGCCGCCGGCGGTGATGTTGATCTGATCGACGTTCAGGCCGGGGATGTTGACCACGGTGGCCTTCAGGCCGGCGGCGACGGCGGGGAAGTTCAGGACGATCGGCCCGCCCTCACCGTTAGCCGGGGCCCCCCCGGTCCAGTTACCGGCCGTCCCCCAGTTCAGGTCGGTGCCGCTGGCCCCGGTCCAGGTGTGCGTGGCGGGGGCGAGCCGGTCCTCGAGCGACTCCAGCCCCGGCCCACGCCGGGCGCCGGCGGGCGATCGGCGGGAAGGCCGGCCCTTGCCGGGTAGCCGATCCATGAAGCTCTTCAGCCACCTTGTCTTTTGACGCACGGTGAGACTCCAGGAGAGACAGCGCGACTTGGCCGGGGCGACCGCTTCGGCACGTCGCGGCCGGGAGGGCCAGGGTCACCGTCGGACTCGGACAAGCCACGACGGCGCGGCGCATATTGGGCACAGCCCGCCGCCGACAGATAGGTTCCGCCGCCAGGCAGACATCCCGATCCCCGGATGGAGGGGCGCCGTCGCTCCTTCACCGGGTTACTCGGACTGTCCCGAACTCGCAGGTCATGAGGCCCCTGCACTGTAAAGCAGCGTCGATCGGGTAGTCAAGTTAATTTGGGAGGTTCGCGAGGGGGAGCGAGGGCCGAAATGGCCCGGCGAATTGGCCGTGACGACCTGGGTGGTCGAGCCGAAAATGCCCTTCCGTCCTTTCGGCCTGGGCAACCTCTCTGGACAGTTCCAGGAGGGCGATCTCCTTGGCGCCGAGATTCCGGGAGACTCCGGGGGCTGACGCCCCCGGCTCGCCCGGGCCGTACGCTGTCACTTCCTCGTCGGTTCCTGGTCCGTGGTGACGAGCATCGGGTCGGAGTCTTGTGGCCGGCTGGCCCGGACGATGAACGGCGTCGAGCAGCCGGGACAGTACCGGCGCTGGCCGTGGAGTTCCACCGGCGCGGTGATGCGGGCGTGGCAGCCTGGGCAGCGCAGGCGGATCTTGGTATGGGCCATGGAGCGGCCTCCTGGGAAGGGGTGAAGGGACAGGCGCGGCAGCCCCCGGCTGCCCCGCGCCCCAAGGCGGGGAAGGTATCGTCAACAGTAAGACGGCATGTCTGGGCTTTTCTAACCGTCCGTTCCTTCGACCCCCGAAGGCCGGGGGTCTACCTCCTTGTTCGCCGGTGGGGCCGGTTTCTTTTCCTCTCCCCGCAAGGCCTCAGGCGAGGCGGGCCCATTTTCTCGCCCGGCGGTGGCAGTTGCCGGGCCGTTCTGATAGCCTGACATTCACTGCGTCAACCACCACGCGCCACCAAAATGCGAGGCTCTCCCATGTCCGAACAGGTCAACCGCCGGGACTTCCTGCAAACCTCCGCCGCGGCCGGCTCGGCCCTGGCCCTGACCGCCGCCAGCGCCAGCCGCGTCTACGGCGCCAACGAGCGGCTCAGCATCGGCTTCCTCGGCGTCGGCGGCCGCTGCCAGCAGCACCTCGACGCCATCCTGGACATGCAGGAGGCCAGCAAGCCCGTCCGCGCCGCCGCCGTCTGCGACGTCTGGGACGGCGACGAGACGCTCGGCAACCGCAGCAACCCCAAGCACAAGGGCCGCCGCGGCCGCGGCCTCTACCCCTCGGCCAAGACCTGCGGGCTGGACCCCGCCGACAAGAGCCACGTCACCAAGGACTACCGCGTCATCCTCGACCAGAAGGACATCGACGTCGTCTGCATCGCCACCCCCGACCACTGGCACGCCAAGATGGCCCTGGACGCCATGGACGCCGGCAAGGACGTCTACATGGAGAAGCCGATGACCCGCACCATCGCCGAGGCGATCGCGGTCGTCGATGCGGCCCAGAAGAAGAACAAGGTGGTCACCGTCGGCGTGCAGTCGATGGCCGACCCGACCTGGCTGGCCGCCCACGAGTACATCCGGCAGGGCAAGCTCGGGCACATCTTCCAGGGCCAGACCAGCTACTACCGCAACTCGATGGTCGGCCAGTGGCGCTACTACCCGCTCCGCAAGGAGATGACGCCCAAGACGATCGACTGGAGGATGTGGCTGGGGACCGACTTCGAGTGCTGCGGCCAGAAGATCGGCCCGACCGAGAAGGAGCAGCCGTTCGACCGCGCCGTCTGGGCGCAGTGGCGCTGCTACTGGCCGTTCGGCGGCGGCATGTTCACCGACCTGTTCGTCCACCAGACGACGCACCTGATCGCCGCCATGGGCGTGCGGTTCCCGGCGCGCGTCGTCGGGGCCGGCGGCATCTACCTGGAGTACGACGGCCGCGACGTGCCGGACGTGGCCACGGTGGTGGCCGACTACGACGAGGGCTGCCAGGTGATCATCTCGGCGTCGATGTGCAACGACACGCAGCTGGGCGAGGTGATCCGCGGCCGGCTCGGCACCATCCGCTTCCAGGACGGCGGCGAGTACATGAAGGGGTTCCAGGTGACGGCGCAGTACCCCGCCGGCAAGCCGCGCGGCCCGTCGGCGGCCAAGAGCGACGTCGTCCACACCCACGAGACCAAGAAGAGCGGCGACTCGACGGCGGCGCTGTGGGCGAACTTCCTCGACTGCGTCCGCTCCCGCAAGCGCGAGACGCTTTCGACGCCGGAGCTGGGCGCGGCGGCGTTCTCGACGGTGAACATGGGCGTGCTGAGCTACCGCCAGGGCAAGGTCTTCTACTGGGACAAGGAGGCGCGCAAGCCGGTAGAGGCCGACGGGTCGTGGGCGAAGAAGCTGGAGGCGAAGAGCAAGGCGCGCGGCAAGCCGAACCAGATCCTCGGCTGGACCGGCGGCGACAAGGGCAGCACGCTGGTGCCGGACAAGTACCAGGCGCTGGAAGGCCCGTGGGTGGACGGCAAGGACCCCGCCGACGGTTGATCGCCGGCGGCTAATCTTCCAGTTGTAGTTACCTCAAGCCCGCGCCCGCCACCCCTCGTCGTGGCGGGCGCGGGCTTTGCCTTGCGCTTGCGACGTCGCCCGTCTCGACCGGCCGTTGCGACGTCGGCCCTCCGCTTGGTAGGCTAGGGCTGAGGAGAAATGCCATGATCGAGCTGACCGAATCGCAGTTACGGAACCTCGACGGCCCCCAGCAGCCCCCCGTCGCCGTTGATCCCAGGACCGGGCAGGAATACTTGCTGATACGCCGGGAGGTCTACGAGCTGGTGCGCGGAACTCTGAAGCCCTACGGGCGCGGCTGGGACGACCCCGCTGACGACGACCTCATCCGGAAGGACCCATGAACCGGGGAGACGTCGTCGAGGTGGAATGGCAGTTCAGCGACTTGACCGGCAGCAAGAAGCGACCGGCGGTCGTTGTCCAGGCGGACTTCCTCACTGGGTTGGTTGATGACATCATTCTCATCAAGGTCACGAGCAAACGCTACGGCATCCCGGGGACTGAGGTAGAGATCGACCCGGCGACGGAGACAGCGTCCGGGCTGAGCAAACTCTGCTACGCCTCGTGCAAGGACCTCCTGACCCGGGACCAGGCACTCGTCTTGCGGACAATCGGCACCCTGTCGGCCCAGGCCATGCAACAGATCGAGACGTGCCTGAAGGCGGTGCTGGAGATCCCGTGACGGGCGAGTGGGAGCGTCTTGCTACTTCCCTTGCCCGAACCTCCGAACCGTGCGGCTTGGCGCGCTTATGCTGCGATCCCCCGGCGAGGGACGAGTTCCGGTTCATTCGGGCCGCATCGAAGAGCCAGTCCGCCCTCCGTCGGCCGCGCCCGTAGCGGTGGGGGTGAGGCCGACGGGCTTGAGCGGCCCGGCGTCCAGGCTCTGCCGCAGCTTGACGTGGTACAGGCTGCTGATGATGCTGTTCAGGTTGTTTGTGTCGAGCGGGTCCGGGTCGAAATCGACCGACCCCTTGTAGCTGCCGGTCAGGTGGACCAGGCCGGAAGGGTCGATCGCGATCCCCAGCCGGCGTCTTCCCCCGACCCGCCGAACGTCTCGGCCCAGGCGTAGTCCCCGGCCCCGGTCAGCTTCACCACGAACACGTCCCCGAGTAGCGGCTGTAAGTCTCGTCCCACACGCTCCGGCGGGCGGCCACGCCGGCCCCCGGGTCGAAGTCGAACTCCCCGGAGAAGCTGCCGGTGACGTACACGTTGCCGGCGGCGTCCGTCGCCAGCCCGTTGACCATGATGAAGTTATTGCCGGCGGACGGGTTCTTCTCCAGCGACCGCGCCCAAGCCAGCCCGCCGGCCGGGGTCAACTTGGCGATGAACCCGCCACCGACCGCTGGCAGGGTGGTCGTCCCGCTGCCCTTGTCGAAGTCCACCACGCTGTCGTAGCGGCCGGAGACGAACACGTTCCCGCTCCCGTCCAGGGCGATGCTCCCGGCGTTCGAGTACCCGTAGGTGCTGGCGTCCACCCGCTGCCCCGTGAACGGACTGGCCCAGGCGAACCCCCCGGCCGCGGTCAGCTTGAGGACGAACCCGTCGCTCCCCGGCCCTGAGGTAGCGTAGTAAGTCTGGTTCGACTTGGTGCCGGGGTCGAAGTCCACCGTCCCGGCGAACGAGCCGGCCGCGAACAGGTTGCCGCCGGCGTCCACGCCCCGGTCGCCGGTAATCGGCATAGCCCAGGTGTTCACGAACTTCGGGGCCCAGGCGGTCCCGCCCGTCGGGGTGTACTTCAGGACGTCCAGTCCGTGGTTGCTATCGACCGTGTAGATCGAACCGTCCGGCCGGGCGTAGGTCCGCCCGCCGAGCACGCTGGCGTTGCCGGCCGAATCGACGTCGATCCCGAGGCCGACCTCGTCCATCCCGGTCCCCCACCGCTTGGCCCAGCTGACCGCCCCGGCCGGGGTGAGCTTGGCCGCGAACCCGTCCCACCGCCCGGCCGAGGTCAGGCTGACCGGGCCGAAGTCGGCGGTGTCCTGGAACCGGCCGGTGACGTACACGTTCCCGGCCGCGTCCACGTCGATCGCCTCCCCGACGTCGGTGGTCACAGGGCCGGTGGCGGGGGACGTCGGGCCGCCCATCCGGCGCACCCAGACCAGGGAGTCGTCCGCGGCGTACTTGGCGACGAAGGCGTCACAGGACCCGTTGGCAGTGAGCACGTCCGCCCCGCCGAGCCGGTCGTTGGCCGGGTCGAAGTCCAGGGTGTACCGGAACCACCCGGTGACGTAGCTGTTGCCGGCCGCATCGACGGCCACGTCCCGGCCCTGGCTGGAGGCGGCATCGCTGGAGGTGCCGAACGCGGACTCCAGACTGACCGTCGGGACGGCGCGGTCCTCCAGGCGCTCGACGCGGGGCCGGAAGCGCGGGCGGGGGGAGGGCCTGGGGGGGTTGTTCGCCGCGAGGGACCGAAGCCAGTTCCTTAGTGCCATGGGACCGTTCTCCGCAAGGGGGTGTCGTTTCGTCCGTCCAACACCCGCAGTGCGACATCCGGCCTCCGCGCGGCTCAGCGATTCCGAAAAAAGTCGGAGCCGCGAAACCGCGGCTCTGGTCAACACGTCGATGGCTCACGGCGACCGCTTCCGGGGCGACGGGGAGACGGGTGGCAGTTTGGCCCGCCACTCCCGGGCCTGCTCCACTCGCCCCGTGGCCTCGCATAGTCGCACGAGGCGCTCGGCGGCCTCGCGCAATCGTTTCTTGGTACTTGCGGGGATGTCGGCCTCCCGTTGCTTCATCCCCTCGTACCCCTTCAGCAGGATCGGTTCGGCCTCGGCGTTCTTCCCCTGGCCGAGGAGCGCCTCACCATGCATGCTCTGGGCGTTGTAATAGAGCCAGTTCTTCGGCATGAGCTGCTCGCGGGTCGCGACGCACTCGCGGAGCATCGGTTCGGCCTTGGTGAACTGTTTTTGCAGGAGGAGGTTCAGACCCAGGGCCGCCTGCACGCCTGCGGTGTCAGCCGACTTCGGGCCGTCCTTCGCCATCCGACGGGTGAGCAGGTCACGGAACAGGCGGTCGGCCTCGTCCAACGCGCCTGACTCCTGACACGCGACGGCGAAACATCCCATCTGCTTCAGCGTGGCGGGGTGGCTCGCCCCAAACGACGCCGCCGCGGCCGTAAACGTCCGGCGAAACAGGGGCACGGCGTCCGTCACCCGGCCCGCTTCGTGGTAAGCGTGGGCGAGGCCGTGCATGGCATCGAGCGTGTCCGTGTGATCGGCACCGAGGTTCGCCCGCCGCGCGTCGCGCACTCGCTCCAGCAAGGGAATCGCCTCCTCCGGTCGGCCCGCGGACCGGAGCGACACGGCCAATTGCGTCATGGCGTCGAGAGTGTGGGCGTTGTTCGGGCCATGTACCTTGGTCGAACGGGCCAGGACCGACTCGAACAAGGAGATTGCCCGCCCCGATTGACCGCTGTCGTGGCAGGCAACGGCCAGGTTGTGCATGCTGAGCGCGGTATCGGCGTGGTCCGGGCCGAGTGTTTCGGTCCGCCGGGCCAGGGCAGCCTCGTGCAATTGAATCGCCTCGGCCAGGCGGCCGCCTCGGGCGTAGGCGACTCCCAGCACGTCCATCGCCATGAGCGTGTCCGGGTGGTTCGGGCCGTGGGCAGCCTTTTTCGTTTCCACGTCTTTCTCCATCAGGGCCGTGGCCTTGGCGTGCTCGTCCCGACCCTTCTTCTCCTGGCCCCGGGCGTGGTAGAAGTCGCGGCGGCGTTCATGCATGAAGCGCCGGTCGTTATCGTCCGGGGCGACGGCGAGGGCGGTGGCGAGGTCGGCCTCGGCGGCCTCCCATCGGCCCAACTTCTGGTACGCCTCGGATCGGTTTTCGTAGGCGAACATGTGCTCCGGTTTGAGGGCAACGCACCCGGTAAAGAGGCCGACGGCCTCGGCGTATTCCTTCTTCACATCCCTCAGCCGGTGGGCCAGGTAGAACAGCGCGTTGTAGTGATCGGGCTGGATGCTCAGGGCCGCCCGGTACGCCTGGATGGCGTCGTCGAGCTTCCCCTCCCAGCCGGCCGTGTGCCCCGGCAGGAAGTGGTCCCAGGCCGTCCGGGCCGGGGTCTGTCGCTGCCGTTCCCAGTCCCCCTTGGCCGCAGCGGCGTCCCCGCGGCGGGAGTGGCACGTGCCCCGGACGAAGTAGAACGCCCGGGTCGGCGGGTGGAACGCCTCCGCTTTCCGCAACAGGTCCATGCTGCGGCCCACGTCCTGGGTTTCTTTTTTGCTCCCCCCGCGGACGTGGTAATCCGCCAGGGACACCAGGGCGACGTAGACGGCCTCGCGAAGCTGGACTTTCTGGCTCGGGGTCAGTGAGGACCTGTCGATGCGGGCCAGCCATTCCGGGGCGGTCAGCACCTCGTAGAGGGCCAGCGCTTTGTCGGCCAGGAGTCTTCCCCCGAGGTCCTGGTTAAAGGCCATCTTGTCCTGGGCCTCACTGGACAGCTTGAGGAACTGACGTAGCCGGTCCGCGTCCGACTGGCGGTCGGCGATTTCCTGCCGAACGGCGTCGATCGCCGCGGTCGGGCCGGGCAGCCGGTCCCGCTCTGGCCCGAGGTGCCCGTCCGCCTCGCCGAGGCGCTGCCTGGCCAGGGTCAGGTCCCCGGCCGCGAGGCCCGCCCGCGCCGCGGCGAGAGCTTCCGCCACCCGCTGCTCGACCGCCACCCGCCTTACCCCGCGCTCCCACACCCACCACCCGGCGGAGGCGGCCAGGGTCAGGCCGGCCGTCAGGATGGTGGCCGTGGTCAGCAAGCCGGCCCGGTTCCGCCGGCCAAACTTCCGCGCCCGGTACCAGGCGGACGGCGGGCGGGCCAGCACCGGCTCGTCGGCCAGGTAGCGCTCCACGTCGTCGGCGAACGCCCCGGCCGACTCGTACCGCCGGTTGCGGTCCTTCTCCAGCGCCTTCATCACCACCCAGTCGAGGTCGCCGTGGAGCAGCCGGCGGAGCTGCCGGTCGTCCAGCCCGCGGCGGGCCGACAACGTCGAGCGGGCCTGCGCCCCCAGGGTGCTGACCCGCTGGCTCGGCCGCGGCGGCTCGTCCTCGCGGATCATCCGCCGCATCTCGTCGAAGCCGGCCTTGCGGAACGCCTCCGGGTCGAAAGGCGTCGTGCCGGTCAGCAGCTCGTACAGCAGCACCCCCAGGCTGTACAGGTCACTCCGGGTGTCCACGTCCAGGGCGCTCAGCTCGGCCTGCTCCGGCGACATGTACAGCGGCGTGCCGACCAGCTGGGCCAGCCGGGTGTACACCGTCTTGTCCGTCAGGCGCTGGTTCAGCGCCTTGGCCACGCCGAAGTCGATCACCTTCGGCACCGGCTCGCCGTCGTGCAGGGTGACGAGGATGTTGGAGGGCTTGAGGTCTCTGTGGATGACCCCCTTCTGGTGCGCGTGCTGCACCGCCCGGCAGACCTGCGCGAACAGCCGCAGCAGGCGCTCGGCCGGCAGCCGGGCCTGGTCGCAATACTCGGTGATGGATAGGCCGCGGACCAGCTCCATGACGAAGTACGGCCGCCCGCCCTGAGTCGTGCCGGCGTCGAGGACCTTGGCAATGTGCGGATGGTCCATCAGTGCCAGCGCCTGCCGCTCCGCCTCGAACCGCGCCACCACCTCCTTCGAGTCCATCCCCGGCTTGATGACCTTCACCGCGACCCGCCGGCGGACGGGTTTGGCCTGCTCGGCCACGTACACCGCCCCCATGCCGCCCTCGCCGATCCGCTCCAGCAGCTTGTAGGGGCCAATGTAAGTCCCCGGCCTCTCCGGGGGTTGGGCCGGGTCTGCCTCGCCGGGCGCGGGGGTGTGCGGCGCGGTGCAGCCGGGAGGGCAGGCGGGTTGTTCCAGGAAGCTGCCGGCCTGGAAGTGGGCGACCACCAGGGCCGCGGCCTGCCGGCGCAGCGCATGGTCGTCACCGCAAGCCCGGTCCAGGTAAGCCGCACGGGCGTCGGCGTCGGCGATCTCGACGGCCTCGCAGACCAGCGTGTCGAGACTTGGTCTCGCGTTTGGCATGGATGTACCCCGGGCGAAGAGCCGGTGTCGTTTCCAGACAGTGCGACGTCCGAAGCGAAAACGGCTCAGCGATTCGCCGGAAATGGGGGCGGGTCACCGGTCGAGAGGGCGGCGAACAGCCAGGCGCGGGCCACCGTCCACCGGCGCTTGGCCGTGGCCAGGGAAATGCCCTGGCTGGCCGCGGCCTCCTCGAGGGAGAGGCCGGCGAAGTAGCGCAGCTTGACCAGCTCCGCCTTGTCCGCGTCCTCACGGGCCAGGGCCGTGAGCGCCTCGTCCAGGGCCAGCAGGTCGAGGGGTTCCACGTCCGCGTCCGCGGGGGCATCGACCAGGCTCACCCGGCGGCCGCGACCGCCGCGTTTGAGCCGGCCCTTGGCCCGGGCGGCCTCGACCAGGATGCGGCGCATGGCCTCGGCGGCGGCGCCGAAGAAGTGGCCGCGGCTGTTCCATTGCAGGCCGGGGTCTGGCCCGACCAAGCGGAGGTAGGCCTCGTGGACGAGGGCGGTGGCCTGGAGCGTCTGCCCTGGCGCCTCCTGGGCCAGCCGCTGGGCCGCCAGCCTCCGCAGCTCGTCGTAGACCAGCGGCAGCAGCTTCTCCGCCGCCTGCGGGTCGCCCTGCTCGACGGCGGCCAGGATGCGGGTAACGTCGCTCATCGTTGAGCCTCAAGGGTGGCGGCAGGGGGTCGTGCGGGTCGGTAATCCCACAATTGGGCCTTGGTGGCCCCAGCCCATTAGGTGATCCCTCCGATCAGCCCCAGCAGGGCCCGGGACGCCGCGGCGGTGGCCGCGGAGAAGACCGCCAGCAGGACCCACGCCGACATCGTGGTCTGGTAGAACGGGAACGTCCACACGCCACTGAACATCGGGTACTCCGGCGGCGGGTTCGGCGGCGTGCGCGTCCGCAACTCAATCTCCCGCTCGACCGCCTCCTGGTTCAGCTGTAGCCGGGGCTCCTCCGCCGTCTCCGCCGCGGCCGGTGTGTCCGCCATCGTGTACGGCTCCGGCTCGGGGTCCATGTAGTGCGGCCGCGGCGCCTTCGGCTCCGGAACCTCGACGACGCGGTATCCCGGCGCGGCCGGCACGTCTTCCTCCCCCTCCTCTTCCGCCGCCCAGGGGTCCTGAGAGATGGCGGCGCGCGACTTCTGTTTCGGCTTGCGCTTCGCCTTCGCCGGCCTCGACCTCGGGGCACGCAACTGCTGGAGCTGCCAGCCCAGCCGGCCGACCAGCCGGGCGTGGATCAGCAGCGCCGCGGCGCCGAAGGCCGCCGCGAGCGGCAGGGCGTACCACGCCGGGGAGAACAGCCCGAGGTAGCCCAGCGCCCCCGCCGCCGCGAGCAGCGCCGCCGTCACCGGGTAGAAGATCAGCAGCGACGGCGACAGCCGCAGCAGCCCGCCCAGCATTCTGCCGTTGAGGACCTGCCAGCGGGAGGCCGAGACCATAGACGACAGCAGCGTCAGCGGGAAGAACAACCACAGCGCCGGCCCGGCCATGAGGAAGAAGCGCAGGGCCGGCTGGTCCGGCAGCCAGGCCTGGCCCAGCGCCCGCCAGAGGAGGCCGACCGGCGCCAGCCAGACGGCGACCAACCCCAGGAACCCCGCCGCCTGGACCAGCCAGTCGAACATCGGCTCGTCGGGCCACTTGACCTCGTCCAGGCCGGCCACGGTGCCCTGCACCGTGACGAGGTAGCAGCGCGCGCGCCGCCACCAGCGTGTAGGCCACCAGCACCGCCCAGGCGGCGAGGAGGAGGACGAACAGAATGGCGGCGCCCATGGCGTCTGAACCCCGCGGACCTGAGGAGGGCGATCGCCCCGATTATACTGCCCACCCCGTCCCGCCGTGGGGTACAATCTTGTCGTCGCCAGGCCGCCCGACCAAAGCACGCATGAACACCACCTCGCCGAGCCTGCTCGAGAAGCTCCGCCAGCCCGGCGACCGGGCGGCGTGGGAGCGGTTCGTGGACCTGTACACGCCGCTGTTGCACCACTGGGCCAGGCGGATGGGCCGGCAGGCCTCCGACGCCGACAACCTCGTGCAGGACGTCCTGGTTACGCTCCTGGAGGAGCTGCCGCGGTTCAACTACCAGCCCGGCAAGCGGTTCCGCGGCTGGCTGTGGACGGTGACGCTGAACAAGCACCGCAAACAGGCCCGCGTCGCCGTGCCGGTGCAGATGGCCGACGGCATGGACCAGCGCGAGGTGTCGGCCGAGGCCGAGGAGGTCGAGGAGGCCGAGTACCGCCGCTACCTGGTCGATCGGGCGCTGCGGCTGATGCGGGCCGACTTCGAGCCGGCCACGTGGAAGGCGTGCTGGGAGTACGTCGTCGAGGGCCGCGCGCCGGCCGAGGTGGCGGCGGAGCTGGGCGTCACGGTCAACGCCGTCCACCTGGCCAAGGCGCGGGTGTTGAAGCGGCTGCGGCAGGAACTGGCGGGACTGCTGGACTGATTTTTCCCCTTTTCCCACTTTCGTGACAACCTCGCCGGCCGCCGCGGACAGTCCTTGATGGGAGTCGTCGAGGGTCGCCACGGGGGAGCGAGCCATGCACGCCGAATCCACGTGCCCGGGGCAGCACGAGCTGGGCCTGTTCCTGCTCGGGCGGATCGACGACGACCGCGAGCGGGCGCTGCTGGACCACCTGGCCGCCTGCGAGCACTGCGCCGCCCGCGCCTCCAGCCTGCACGTCGAGGACGAACTCGTCGCGACGATGCGCCAGCGGTCGCCGATCCTCGACCAGCCGCAAGGCTCCGTCGATACCGTCGTCGAGCGCGCCCGCGAGGGCGTCCGCGCCGCCCTGCCCGAGCTGCCGCCGCCGCCGGTGAACCTGCCCGGCGCGGTCGGCCCGTACCAGGTGCTCAAGCCCCTGGGCGCGGGCGGCATGGGGGTGGTGTACCTGGCGCGGCACCGGCAGCTGGGGCGGCTGGTGGCGGTGAAGCTGATCGGCCACGGGGCGTGGGGCGACGCCTCGCGGCGGGCGCGGTTCCGCCGCGAGGCCGAGGTGGTCGCCCGCCTCCGCCACCCCAACGTGGTGACGCTGTACGAGGTCGGCGAGTGGCAGGGGGCGCCGTACTTCGCGATGGAGTACGTCGAGGGCGGCAACCTGGCCGAGCGGCTGGTCGAAAGCCCGCTGCCGCCCCGCCGCGCCGCCGACGTCGTCGCGCTGCTCGCGCAGGCCGTTCAGTACGCCCACCTCCAGGGGGTGATCCACCGCGACCTGAAGCCGGCCAACGTCCTGCTGTCGGCGGCCGACGGCGCGCCGCAGATCACCGACTTCGGGCTGGCCCGGCAGCTCGACGACGAGCACGGCCAAACCCGGCCCGGCGACTTGCTCGGCACGCCGTCGTACATGGCCCCCGAGCAGATCGACAACGTCCGCGGCGCCGGCCCGCCGGCGGACGTGTACGCGCTGGGGGCGATCCTGTACGAGTGCCTCACCGGACGGCCCCCGTTCAAGGGCGCCACGCCGCTGGCGACGCTGGAGCAGGTGCGCTACGCCGAGCCGGTCGCGCCGGGGCAGCTCCAGCCGGGGCTGCCGCGCGACTTGCAGGTCATCACGCTGAAGTGTCTGGAAAAGGCTCCTGCCCGGCGTTATCCGACCGCGCAAGCCGTGGCGGACGACCTGCGGCGCTGGCTGGAAGGCCGGCCGATCCTCGCGCGTCCAGGCGGGGTCGGGGAGCGCGTCCTCAAGTGGGCGCGGCGGCGGCCGGCGCTGGCGGCGCTGGTCGCCGTCAGCGCCGTGGCGCTGGCCGTGGTGGTCGGCGGGGCCATCGCGTACGAGCGGAAGCTTCGGCGGGCGCTGGGCGAGACCGAGGCGGCCCTGGAGCAGGCGAAGGCGGAGGGCGAGCGGGCCGACGGCAACTCGCAGAAGGCGCGCAAGGCGATCAGCGAGATGGTGTTCCGCACCACCCAGCGGGGCTGGAACGAGGTGCCGCGGTTGCAGCCGTTTCGCCGCGGGCTGGTCGAGGAGGCGCTGGCGTTCTACGAGCAGATCGCCGCCCAGGAGGGCGACAACCCGGCGGTCCGCCAGGACGTCGCCTGGGCGTGCCTGGAGGCCGGTCGTTTCCAGAGCGAGCTGGGCAAGTCCGCCCAGGGCCTGGCCAACATCGAGCGGGCCGTCGCGATGTCCGAAGCGCTGGCTCGAGAGTTCCCCGACGACGTCGGCCGCCGGCTGCTCCACGCCGACGCGGTGGCCCAGCTGGGGGCCTCTCTTCCCGTCGGGGATGGCCGGTCGCTCCCGCTCCTGGGGCAGGCGGCGGACGAGTTGGAGGGCCTGGTCCGCGCCGGGCACAACTCCCCCTGGGTGCGGGGGCAGCTCGCCGGGACGCAGGGGACCCGCGGCGGGGCCTACGTCCTCGCCCGAAAGCCGGCCGAGGCGCTACGCTGCCTGACGCGGGCGCTGGAGCTGAACCTCGGGCTGCTCCAGGAGAACCCGCAAAACGACGGCGTCCGTGAGCAGGTGGCGAGGACGCGGCTCAACCTCGCCCAGGCCCACTACCAGCTCAAGCAGACGCAGGAGGGGAGCCGCGCGCAGGAGCTGGCCGAGGTCGACTTCGAGGCCGTGTACGCGCGCGACCCGAACAACCTGGGCGTGGTCGAGGCCTTCGCCGGGCTGCGGCTCAACCGCTCCTACGTGTTCGCCGCCGGCCGCAAGCTCGACGAGGCGGTCAAGTACCTGTCGAAGAACGTGCCGATGCTGGAGCACGCCCTGGCGCTGGACCCGGAGGTCCCGATCCTCCGCGGCCGGCTCCACGACACCTACGTCCTGCGATCGCAGTTCGAGGACCAGCTGGGCCGGTTCGCCGACGCGGTGGCGTCGCGCGAGAGGGCGGCCGAGTACGGGCCCGACGACAGGGGCAACCGCCTCCTGATCGCGGTGTTGCGGGCCAAGATGGGCGACTACCGCAAGGCCCTCGCCCAGGCCGACGCCCTGCGGGACGAGGTCGCCAGGAAGCCCGACGCGAACAGCTGGAAGCAGGTGGCCGGCTGTTACTCCCTCCTCGAGGAGGTGGCCGGCCTGGACTCGAAGCTCACCACGGAGGAGCGCCGCAAGGTCAAGGCCCACTGCCGCTCCGAGTACGACTCGGCGGTCTGGAAGGTCGTTGGCGCCGAGGCGCTGAAGCTGTTTCAGAAGAAGCCCGCCGAGGCGAAGAAGCCGTAACCCGGGCCCATGCCGGCCACTCTCGTCACTTCGCCGGCACGGCGGCCTGGGCGGCGCCGAGCACCTGCTTCGACTCCTCGTCCTGCACCCAGGCGATCACCCGGAGCTTCTTCAAGTCCAGCGGCTTGATCGGCGACGGGACGCCCTCCTTCTTCGCCAGCCCGTCGAGGTACTCGCCCAGCGTCCGCCGCAGCTGCGCCAGGTTGATCGACGCCGAGTGCGTGACCTCCGCTCTGGTCAGCGACTGCCCGCCGGCGCCGCCGACGAACGCCCGCACGACGTGGTGGTGCAGCCGCACCCCGCTGCGCCCGTCGTAGCGGACGCGGTCCTCCGCCAGGGCGAACCGCAGGCGGACCTTCGCCCCGGTCTCCGTCAGGCCCGTCACCTTCGCCTTGGCGGTGACCGTCTCGCCGGTCCGCGTCACCCCCAGCTCCAGTCTCGCGCCCGGCTCGGCCTGGAGCGCCTTGTCGATCGCCTCGCGGACGACCTCAAAGCTCTGCTTGCCGCGGTGCCTCGCCCCGCCCAGGGGGGCCGTCAGTTTGCCGTCCACGAACACCGCCGGCAGTCCCTCCAGGTCGGCGGCGTAGAACGCCTTGCGCAGGTCGCCGTCGGGGAAGACCAGCGAGTCGGCCTGGGGCAGGATCACCTGGTACTGGAGGAAGGCGACGTCCTTCGGCGGAAAAGCCTTCAACGCCGCGTCGAAGGCGACAGTGGCGGCGACGACCTGCGGGGTCAACGAGTTGGTGAACAGCTCCACCAGCACCACCCGGTCGCTGCCGCCCTTGCGCCTCTCGACCCTCTCGACCTGGAACGGGACGAACTCCTTCTCGTAGGCGGCGTCCAGTTCGTCCTCGATCTTCGCCAGCGTCGGCCCCAGCGCCTCCAGCTCGTCGGCCTTGCCGCGCGCCTCCAGCGCCGCCGCCAGCAGGCGGTAGGCCGCGGCCCGGTGCATCACCGGCGAGTCGGGCTTGACCACCTTGACCGCCCGGCGGGCCAGCTCCAACCCGCGGTCGGCGACGGGGCCGGCCCGCGATCCCAGCAGCAGGGTGGCCATGCTGCCGGTGCGGCCGAGTACCTCCTCGGGGGCCCGGGCGGCGCGGATGAACTCCTCGGCTCCCTTGAGCAAGTCCTCGGCGACCGGCTTCGTCCCCTCCTCCTGGCCCCCGACGCGGAGGGCGTCGGCCAGCACCAGCCAGGCGGCCATGCGGACGGCGACGGGGTGTTCCGGCCGGACCTGCCTGGCCGCCTGCCGGGCCGCCTCGATCGCCACCGCCTGCCGGCCTTGTCTGTCCCCGGCAGGCGCGCAGGTCGAGGTTGGCCGCGATGGAGGAACAGGCTCGCCGTGCCGCCCGGCCAGGTCGCGGTACTCCGCCAGGGTCGCGGCGACCTCCTCCGGCTTGGCCTGGCGCAGCTGCTCCTCCAGGCGCAACTGCAGCGCCAGCGAGCGCGCCGGCCAGGGGGGGTGGGCGGCGACGACGGCGTCGATCCTCTTCCGCCTCGCCTCCCCGGTAAGCTTGCCGGCCTCCTCGAGGTCTTTCAGCCCCGGCGACTCGCGCCTGGAGTTGGCCGGCGTCAACTCCTCCACCGTCGTCCGCCTCAGCCACGCCGGCAGCACCCTCTCGTGGACCTGGACCGAGCCGAGCATCACGTCGGCGTCCTTGCCCGGCGGCACCGCGGTCACCAGGAGGCTCTCGCGGCCGGCGGCGACGCGGAACGTCAGCGCCTTGTCGCCGCCCTTGACGTCGCTGACCTCGGCCCGGGCGTACTGGTTGAGGCCGGTCACCGGCGAGACCGCCTGGCCCGCCTTGTCGATCTTCACCACCAGGAACGTCAGCTCGAACCTCTGGTTCGGCACGGTGACCTTCCACGTGCCCGCATAGGGGGAGTCGGCGGCCCGGGAGGCGCCGAGCAGCAGAGCGAGGCCGACGAGCGAGGCACATAGCGGTCGCGGGCAGGATTTCATGTCTGGCTCCGAGGCGGCGGCGTGTAGACTATTTTGTACCACGATCGGCGCCGCCACGCGATAGCCCGCGGGAGGGGGAGAGCATGCCTGGTCCGCTCGATGGCCGCACCGTCGCCCTGGCCGAGGGGCGCCAGCTCGAGGAACTGGCCGCCCTGCTGGAGGCGGAGGGCGCGGCCGTGCTGCGCTGCCCGCTGTTGAGCATCCTCGACGCCCCCGACCCGGCCCCGGTGGAGGCGTGGATCGACGAGCTGGTCGCGGGGAAGTTCGGCCTGGTCATCCTGATGACCGGCGAGGCGGTGCGGCGTCTGTCTGGCTTCGCCGGCCGGGCCGGCCGCCGCGAGCCGTTCGTCCAGGCGCTGGGCCGCGTGCCGACCCTGTCGCGCGGCCCCAAGCCGGTGGCGGCGCTGCGCGAGCTGGGGTTGAAGGCGTCGAAGGTCGCCTCGCCGCCGACGACCGACGGCGTGCTGGACAGCCTGCGCGGCGAGGACCTGCGGGGCCAGGCGGTCGGGGTAACGCTCTACGGCAGCGACAACCCGCGGCTGACGGACTTCCTGGCGTCGGCCGGCGCGACGCCGCGGCCGGTGATGCCCTACGTGTTCGCCCCGGCGTCTGACGACGAGCGGGTCGTGGGGTTGATCACGAGGCTGGCCCAGGGGGCGATCGGCGTGCTGGTGTTCACCAGCACGCCGCAGGTGGAGCGGCTGTGGGAGGTGGCGCAGAAGCGCGGCCTGGCCGCGCCTCTACAGCAGGGCCTGGCGCGGACGAAGGTGGCGGCGGTCGGCCCGCTGGTCGCCGACGCCCTGCGCAAGCGCGGCGCCCCGGTTCACATCTGCCCCGAGCAGGGCTGGGTGATGAAGAACCTCGTGCGGCAGATCGCCCGGTCCGAGGCGACCTGACCGGCGCGGGATACAATGCTGCGCGACGCGCCCCCGTCCACGAAGGAGTCGATCCATGTCTCGCACGGCCCTGTGTGCGCTGGCGGCCCTTGGGCTCCTGGTCGCGCGCCTCGACGGCGCCCCGCTGGCCGAGAAGTACCTGCTCGAAGGCAAGCTCGCCGAGGGGGAGAAGGCGCTGCAGAAGCGTCTCGCCGAGAAGCCGGACGACGACGAGGCCCGCTTCGGATTGGCCGTGGTCCAGTTCTTCGCCGGGTTCGAGCGGCTGGGAACGTCGCTGTACAAGCACGGGTTGAAGACCACTTCGGCCTTCGGGGTCCTGCCGGCGCTGCGCGGCCACTTCCCGGAAAACCCCAAGCCCGAAAGGCTTACCCACGACGCCGCCCGCCAATTCCTCCAGACCTGGGTGGCCGACCTCGACCGCGCCGGGGTCACCCTCGACGGGATCAAGGACGAGAAGGTCAAACTCCCCCTTCCCCTGGGGCGGATCAAAATCGACCTGCTCGGCGTGGGCAAGCCGGTAAGCGCCGCCCTCCTGCTGGGGGCGACCGACGCGCAGGCGGGCAAGCTGGCCGAGGCGTTCGTCATCTCCTTCGACCGGGGCGACGCGGCCTGGCTGCGCGGCTACTGCCACCTCCTGGCCGCCTGGGGAGAGTTCGTCCTGGCGATGGACACCCAGAGGCTGTTCGACTGCGTCGCCCACCGCCTGTTCGCCGCGGCCGACACCCCGTTCGCCTTCCTGCGGGAGGAGGAGCTGGTTCCCAAGGCGCCGGGGGGCCCCCTTGGATATGATCAGGCCTTCTGGACGGACGTCGTGGCGGCCGTCCACCTCTGCCTGCGGGCGCCGGTCAAGGAGCCGGAGCGGCTCAAGGCGGTGCTGAAGCACCTCGAAGGGATGGTCGCCAACGGCAAGGCGATGTGGAAGTACATCCTGGCGGAGACCGACGACGACCACGAGTGGATCCCCAACCCGAGGCAGAAGAGCGTCACCGGCTTCCCGGTCAACCAGGCCATGATCGACAGCTGGCGGTCCACGCTCGACGAGGTGGAGCGCGTCCTGCAAGGCAAGACGCTGCTGCCGTTCTGGCGCGGCAAGCCGGGGCAGATCGGCGTGAACCTCCGCCGGGCCTTCACCGACCCGCCGAAGGAGGTCGATTTCGTCCTCTGGGTCCAGGGCACGGCGGCGGCGCCATACCTGGAGAAGGGCACTTTCACGCCACTGGCCGACCCGAAGACGGTGGACGGTCTCAGCGGGGTGTTCGGCGGGCGGAGGTTCTTCGGCTACGCCTTCTGGTTCAACTGAGCCGGCGGCGAGTCCGCATTGTGCCGGCCGCGGCGGTCGGGGGATCCTTCCCGCATGACCCACCGCGCCGCCACCCTCGCCCTGCTCGCCGTGCTGCTGCTCGGCGGCCTGACGGCCGGCGAGCTGTACCGCAACGAGGGCCTGCGCGCCCGCCTGGCGTGGGAGGCGTTCGAGGGCGGCGGCTGGCTGGTGCCGACGCTGTACGGCGAGCCGCACCTGACCAAGCCGCCCGGCATGTCCGTGCTCATCGCCTTGTGCAGCCTGCCCGCCGGCCAGGTCACGCCGGTCACGGCCCGGCTGCCGTCGGTGCTCGCCGGCGCCGCCGCGGCCGCGCTGGTCGGCTGGGCCGTCGGCCGCGCCTTCGGCGCCCGCGCCGGCTGGCTGGCGGCGGCGATCCTCCCCTGCGCCCCCGCCTGGCTCGACCGGGTACCGTCGGCCGAGATCGACATGGTCCAGCTCGCCTGGGTGACGGCGTCGCTGGTGTTCCTGCTCCGGGCGATTGAGGACGACCGCTTCGCCTGGTGGCTGGCGGCCCTTTCGTGCGTCGCCGGCGGCTTCTTCACCAAGTGGACCGCCCCGGCGTTCTTCTACCTCACCGCCGCCCCGCTGCTGTGGTGGCGCGGCCAGCTGCGGCAGCTCTTCCGCGGGCCGCACCTGGTCGCCGCGGCGCTGGCCGTCGGGTTGGGCCTGGGCTGGCTGGCCCTCGTCGGCCGATCCGTGGGACCGGCCGCCCTGCTCGACGCGTTGTCCCGCGAGGGCCTGTCGCGCCTGTCGCCGGGGCACCACCCCAAGCCCTACCCGTGGGGTGAACTGGCGACATTCCCGCTCGGCTTTCTCGCCATCTGCTTGCCGTGGTCGCTGGTGGCGGTCCCGGCGCTCCGCCCCTCGTTCGGGGATCGGCTCGACGACCGCCAGCGCCTGCTGTGGCAGCTGAGCCTGGCGTGGCTGCTGGCCGCGCTGGCGTTCTGGACGCTGGCGCCGGGGCACAAGCCGCGCCACGTCCTGCCCGCCCAGCCCGCCGTCGCCGTGCTCGCCGCGCTCGGGTGCGCGACGCGGCCCCGGCTGCGCCTCGTCCCGCGCGTCGCACTGCCGGGCTGGCTCGCGGTCAAACTCGTCTGGGTCGCCTTCCTGCTACCCCTCCGCTTCCACCACGGCGAAGTCGAGGAGGCCGCCGCCGACCTGGCCGCGCACGTCCCCGAAACGGACATTTTGCACCTCGACAATCTCAAGGACGAGTGCCTGCTGTTCTACTACGGGCGGCCGGCGCGGCGCGTCCGGGGGCTGGCCGGCGAGCCGGGGGCGTGGTGCCTGCTGACCGAGCAGGAATGGCGGGACCACCGCGGGCGGGTCGAGGCTCGGAGGCGGCTGAGCGACAGCCAGCGCCAGCCGGTCTGGCTGGTCCGCGTCGTCCGGCCGGGGCCGGGTTGACCCCGCCGCGCCGGACGGTCGTTCCGGCCGTGACGGTTCTCCCGCCGCCCCGGCGCGCGAAGGCGGCGCGGTCGTGCCGGCGGCGCCGCCGGCGCCCGGGCCGGGACGGGTGTCACTCGCCTGTCACGTCATTGATTTCCCCACCCCTTCTCCAATAAAATGCGAAAGTTGGGGCGTCCAGGTCATGGGACTTGACCGAGCGACCCGACCCGACGGCGCCCGCTGCCCGGGGCGTAGTCGTCCAGAGTTGACGGCAACGTGTGTGCAGCCGGCCGGCCCTCACGGGTCGGCCAGTGTCGGCGTGTGGCCGACGTCCCGTGCCGTCCCAGGAGGGAAGGACGAATCGCGGAAGGCGTCCTTCCTGCCGGAGTAGGGCCATGCGCAGAGTGGTGGTAACGGGCCTCGGCGTGGTTGCCCCCAACGGCGTCGGTAACGACGCGTTCTGGGCGTCCTGCATCGAAGGCCGATCAGGCGTCCGCCCCATCCGAACCTTTGACGCCTCGGGGCACCCCGTCCGGATCGCCGCCGAGGTGCCGGACTTCGACCTCAACCCGTTCGTGCCGGCCGCCCACCGCAAGAGCATCAAGCTCATGGGCCGGGCGGCCCGCTTCGGCGTCGCCGCGTCCGGCCTGGCCGTGCGCGACAGCGGGCTGGAACTGGGCCGCGAGGACCCCGAGCGGGTCGGCGTCGTCATGGGCACCGGCGTGGTGCCAATGGACCTGCCCGAGATCGCGCCGATCGTCGGCCGGGCTTTCGGCGAGGACGGCGTGCTGCGCACCGACGAGATCGGCCGGCGCGGCCAGGGGGCGCTGGCGCCGCTGTGGATCCTGAAGTACTTGCCGAACATGTCCGCGGCGCACATCTCGCTCATCCACGGGGCGCAGGGGCCCAACAGCACGATCACGACGGCGTGCGCGGCCGGCACCCAGGCGGTCGGCGAGGCGTTCCGCCTGATCGCCCGCGACGACGCCGACGTCGTCCTGGCCGGCGGCGCCGACAGCCGCATCGACCCGCTGCTGATGCTGGCCTACCACGCCCTGGGCGCGTTGAGCATGTCGGACCGGCCGGCCACCGAGGTGTCGCGGCCGTTCGACGGCCAGCGCGACGGCTTCGTGCTGGGCGAGGGTTCCGGCGTGCTGGTGCTGGAAGAGTTGGAGCGGGCGAAGCGGCGCGGGGCAACGATCTACGCCGAGGTGCTCGGCATGGGGTCGAGCTTCGACGCCTACGCCGTGACCAAGCCGGACCCGGAGGCGGCCGGCGCCGTGCGGGCCATCCGCTGGGCGCTGCGCGAGGCGAAGCTCGACCCGCGCGACGTGGACTACGTCAACGCGCACGGCACCAGCACCCGGCTGAACGACCAGATGGAGACGGTCGCCGTCAAGCGGGCGTTCAACGGCGGGGCCGAGCGGCTGCCGCTGTCGAGCATCAAGTCGATGATCGGCCACCTGATCGGCGCCGCCGGCGCCGTCGAGGCGTGCGCGATGGCGATGACGCTGAAGACCGGCGTGCTGCCGCCGACGATCAACCAGACGACGCCCGACCCGATCTGCGACCTGGACTACGTGCCCAACCACAGCCGCGAGAAGCGCGTCAACGTCGCGGTCTCGACGAGCTTCGGCTTCGGCGGGCAGAACGCGGCACTGGTGATGCGGCGGTTTCGGGGTTGACCGTCCCAGGCCCGACCGTGAGGGAGGGCGCAGGTGGAGACGGCCTTCCCTCACGGTTGGGGCGGGGGATCGGTCGGGCCTTGGATCGGTCGGGTTTTGGATCGGTCGGGCCTGGGGGTCAGTTCGTGACTGGCGCGAGTAGCGCCGGCACGCCGCGGACCGGCACCCAGGCGCGCGTCCAGTAGTCGGCCCAGGTCAGGCCGATCATCACCACCAGGAACAGTAGCCCCGCGGCGATGACCAGCCACGTCAGCCGCGTCGAGTGGATCAGGTGCATGAAGAACAGCCCGACGAGGACCGTCTTCGTCGCGGCGATGCCCAGGGCGATGGGCACCTCCCACACGCCCATGTGCCCCTGCGTGGCGATGTACACCGTCAGCGCCGTCAGCCCCAGCAGGGTGACGTAAATGGCCACGTAAAAGGGCGGCGAGATCGGCTTGTGCGCCATGGTCGGCCTCACGTCCGCAGCAGGTACAAGAGCGGGAAGACGAAGATCCACACGACGTCCACGAAGTGCCAGTACAGCCCCGACACCTCGATCGGCCCGAAGTCGCGCACGCCGAAGTCGCCGCGCAGCGCCAGCGCCAGCTGCACGCCGAGCACGGCCAGGCCGACGACCATGTGCAGGGCGTGCAGGCCGGTGATCGAGAAGTAGAAGACGAAGAACATCTGCATGCCCTTCACCCTGGCCACCGGCACCGGCGTCTTGCCGTCCCTCTCGGTCAGGGGATGGCCGTGCGGGTCGGTGCCGAAGGTCTTGCCCGGCACCAGGCCGACCTCGTACTCGTGGTGCCACTCGGCGGCCTTGAACCCGAGGAACGCCAGCCCGAACACCAGCGTCAGCGCCAGGAACACCTGCAGCAGCCGGCGGTTCTTGACCTGGGCGGCCCAGACGGCCAGGGCCATCGTCAGACTGCTGGTGAGCAGGACCGCGGTGTTGACGCCGCCGATGACGGCGTTGAGCCGGTCGCTGCCGGCGGCGAACCCGTCGGGGCTGCGGTAGCGCAGCATCGCGTAGGCGGTGAACAGGCCGCCGAAGAACAGCACCTCCGACGCCAGGAACAGCCACATGCCCAGGGCGTTGGCGTCGCGCTGCTGCTGGAGGTTCTCGAAGTGGTGCGCGACCAGGGCGTGGTCGTCGTGCGGGGCCGTGGCACTAGACAACTTGGGCCTCCTCCTTCGAGTAGATGTACGGCGGCAGCGTGACGATCGGCGTCTTCTCGAAGTTGTCCGGCGGCGGCGGCGAGGTCGTGCTCCACTCCAGGCCGGTCGCGCCCCACGGGTTGCGGCCCGCCTCCTTGGCGTACTTCAGCGACCAGACGAAGTAGATTGCCGGGATGGCGTAGCCGACCGCCAGGATGCTGGCGCCGGCGCTGGACAGGACGTTGAGCACCTGGTACTCCGGCGGGTACTCCCAGTACCGCCGGGGCATCCCCTGGTAGCCGAGCACGAACTGCGGGAAGAACGTCAGGTTGAAGCCGACGAAGATGATGATCGCCGCGAACTTGGCCCAGAACTCGGGGTACATCCGGCCGGTCATCTTCGGCCACCAGTAGTGCAGCCCGCCGAGGTAGGCCATGATCGCCCCGCCGACCATGATGTAGTGGAAGTGGGCCACGATGAAGTAGGTGTGCGTCAGGGCCACGTCGGTCGCCAGGCAGGCCAGGAACAGCCCGGTCAGCCCGCCGATCGTGAACAGGCCGATGAAGCCCAAGGCGTACAGCATCGGCGTGTCCCAGCTGACGCTGCCGCGCCAGAACGTCGCCGTCCAGTTGAACACCTTGATCGCCGACGGGATGGCGACGAGCATGCTCAAGAACGAGAAGATCAGCCCGGCGTAGGGCGACTGGCTGGAGACGAACATGTGGTGCCCCCAGACCAGAAAGCCGATCGTCGCGATCGCCACGCTGGAGAAGGCGATGAAGTGGTAGCCGAAGATCACCTTCTTGGAGAAGGTGGTGACCAGCTCGCTGATGACGCCCATGGCGGGGAGGATCATGATGTACACCGCCGGGTGGCTGTAGAACCAGAACAGGTGCTGGAACAGCACCGGGTCGCCTCCCAGGGCCGGGTCGAACACGCCGACGCCCCAGGCCCGCTCGATCGCCACCAGGACGATGGTGATCGTCACGACCGGCGTGCCGAGCATGATGACGATGCTGGTGGCGTACATGGCCCAGATGAACAGGGGCAGCCGGAACCAGGTCAGCCCCGGGGCCCGCATCCGGTGGATGGTGACCATGAAGTTCAGCCCCGTCAGGATCGACGAGAAACCGGCGATCAGCGCCGCCGTCGCCGCGGTCATGACGTTGGTGTTGACGCCCTTGGTGCTCAACGGCGTGTAGAACGTCCACCCGGTGTCCACCCCGCCGGCGAGCATGGTGTAGATGCCGAACAGCCCGGCGGTCATGAACACGTACCAGCTCAGAAGGTTCAGCCGCGGGAAGGCGAGGTCCTTGGCGCCGACCATCAGCGGCACCAGGAAGTTGCCCAGCGTCGCCGGGATGGCCGGGATCAGGAAGAAGAACAGCATCACCACGCCGTGCAGCGTGAACATCTTGTTGTACGTGTCGGCCGTCAGCAGGTCGCCCTTGGGGGTGGCCAGCTCCAACCGGACGACGGCGGCGTAGACGCCGCCGACGAAGAAGAAGATGGAGACCGACACCAGGTAGAGGATGGCGATCCGCTTGTGGTCGAGGGTGAACAGCCACGACCGCACGCCATAGGCGACGTTCAGGTAGTCGGCGCGCTTGATCGAGCGCGGCTCGTACGGCTGCGGGCGGGGTTCGACGGCTACGGTGGTCATGGGGTCACTCGTTTCTCGTCCGGCCTGTCCCAGGCCCGACCGTGAGGGAGGCGTGAGGAGCGCCCTCCCTCACGGTCGGGCCTGGGACAGTCGGGTCACCTCTTCTCCTGCACCGCGGGCGGGGCGGACTCCTCGACGCGCGACGGCGTCTCGCCCGTCTTCAGGCCCTTCAAGAAGGCGATCAGTCGCACCAGGTCGTTCTCGTCCACCTGCCCCTTGAACGACGGCATGATCGGCCGCCAGCCGGCCCGGACCTTGTTCGCCGGGTAGAGGATCGACTCGCGCAGGTACGACTCGTCGGCGACGGCGGACCGGCCGTTCTCCAACTCGACGCGGCGGCCGAACAGGTTCTCCAGGATCGGGGCGCGGTTGTTCGCCTCGGGGTGGTGGCAGGTGACGCACTGGAGCTTCTGGAACAGCTGCCGGCCCTGCAGCGCCAGTGACCGGTCGGCCCGCTCGGCCAGCCAGTCCTCGTACTCCTCCGGCCGCATCACCACCACCGAGCCGACCATCCGCGAGTGCTCGGTGCCGCAGTAGAGGGCGCAGAACAGGTGGAACGTGCCGGTCTTTGTCGGCTCGAACCACATGTAGGTGTACTTGCCCGGCACCGCGTCCATCTT
Source organism: Gemmataceae bacterium (assembly GCA_046350195.1). Taxonomy (GTDB): domain Bacteria; phylum Planctomycetota; class Planctomycetia; order Gemmatales; family Gemmataceae; genus CALDUY01. The sequence goes on along the minus strand of JAXMAW010000007.1, from coordinate 50,823 downwards.
GACGCGGAAGGCGGGGACGTAGAAGTCGTGCAGCACGTCCTCGGAGGTGAGGATGAGCTTGACCGGCCGGCCGAGCGGGACGTGCAGCTGGTTGATCTCGCGCTGCCCGCCGGGGTGCTGCAGGTGCCACATCCACTGCCTGCCGGTGACGTACACCTCCAGGGCGTTGTCCGGGGTGCGCATGATGTCGAAGTAGAGCGTCGCGCCCCAGAAGAAGATGATCAGGACGATCACCAGCGGGCCGGCGCTCCACGCCACCTCCAGCACCTTGGAGCCGACGACCGGCTTGGGGAAGTAGTCCTCGGTGCGGCGGCGGTAGCGGACGGCGAAGGTGACCACGAGCGTGGCGATCAGCAGGGTGAAGACGACGCAGACGGCGGTGACGAACCAGAACAGCGCATCGACGCGCGGGGCCATCGTCGAGGCCTGCTCCGGCAGCAGGTGGAAGTTGGTGTCCATCAGGTCGCCTCGCTCCCGGTCGTAGGACAAGCGGCCAGCTTGTCCTCTCGGAGGTTCGCAGCTTCTCCGGGGCAACGCCCCTGGCTCGCCGTGCCCGCCAACCCATCGCCGCCCAGAACAGCAGCACCGCCAGCACCGTCGCCACGCCGGTCGCCTTGACGACCGTCAGCACCGCCGCCGAGTACTGGCCCTTCGCGGAATCGAACACGAAGCACGGCAGCAGCACCCGGTCGATGACGCCCGGCGTGATCGTCCCCTCGCCCGCCTCGGTCAGGGCCAGCCGCAAGTACAGCGGCCGGTAGTCCAGCCCCGGGAAGTACCGGGCCACGGCGCCGGCCGGCGTGCAGACCACCACCCCCGAGGCGTGGGCGAACTGCTGCTTGCTGTCGTCCCAGATCGCCTTGTAGTTGGAGCCGCCCCCAGGAGCCGGTCGATGGGCGGCTGCTCGCCCGTGAGGAAGTGCCAGCCGCCCCCGCTGCCGCGCCGGGCGTACTCCTCGACGTAGGCGGCCTTCTCTGCCGCCGCCAGTTCGGGCCCCTCGCGGGCGTCGAAGCTGACGACGACGACGTCGAAGTGCCGGCCGGCGTCCAGCGTGGCGACACCCCGCAGCGCCTTGACCAGCTCGTTCAGCACCTCGTTGCACAGGCTCGGGCAGCGCAGGTAGACCGGCACCAGCACGAACGGCCTGTCGTTGCCGTAGTCACCGAGCGTGACCCGCTTGCCGGTCTCGTCGCGGAAGGCGGCGTCGCGCGGCAGCCCGGCGCCCATGCGCGGCTTGAACAGCTTGGTCAGGTCGGCGTCCTGGACGACGCGCGGCTTCGGCCGCGGCGGCAGAAGGGTTGTCGCCAGCAGGGCCAGCCCGGCGAGCCCGGCCAGCGCCAGGACCAGCAGCGGCTTGCGCATCACCTCTCCCCCCCGCGGGCCGGCAGCCGGCCGGCCACCGCGTCGATCGCCTGGTCGATCGGCTCGACCCCCTTCTTCGCATCGCCGCTCTCCAGCAACCGCCGCTGGCCGGCGAGGATGTCGGCGGCGCGGGGCGGGGTCACCCGCGGCTGGCCGCGCTCGACGTACTCCAGGCGGGGCTCGGCCGGCAGGCGGTCGGCATCGACGGCGGCCGGCGGCAGGTCGGTGACCTTGCGCGGGGCCTCGATCCGCAGCAGGATGGCGCCCAGCCAGAACATCGCCGGCACGACCAGCAAGACCCCCACCGCCAGGAAGGTCCCGAACAGGACGATGCCGGGCGCCTTGATGTCGGCGCGCTCGAAGCGGACCTCGGGGTTGGTCCACGCCTTGCCGTCAGTGCTGTGCGACCGCGCCATGCGCTTGGCCCTCCGCGTGGGGTTTGAACGCCGCCGCCAGCGGCCAGCTCCGCAGCTGGTGGAGGTAGTAGGCCAGCCACAGCCCGCTCAGCCCGACGACCGCCGCCAGGTACAAAAGCCGCGACAACACCGGCGGGTCCACCGCCTCCTTGTGGTGGTGGAACGCCGGCACGATCAGCCACACCAGGTCGATCACCCGCATCGCCAGCACCAACAGCGCCACGCCGGCCAGCGTGTTGCGGTTCCGCTTGACGTCGGTGGACAGCAGCAGCACGAACGGCAGGGCGAAGTGGAAGAGCACCAGCATCAGGCCGAGGTACTGCCAGCCGCCCTTGAGGCGGTAGATGTACCACGGCACCTCCTCCGGCAGGTTGCCCGACCAGATGAGCAAAAACTGCGAGAACGACAGGTACGCCCAGACCATGACGAACGCCAGGAGCAGACTGCCGAGGTCGCGCAGGTTGTTGCCGCTGAGCAGCGCGTCCACCTCCGGCCGGCGGCTGAGGAACATCAGCACGGCGATGGCGAAGGCGAAGCCGGACAGCACCTGCCCCATGCCGAACATGGCGCCGTAGATGGTCGAGTACCACTCCGGCTCCAGCGACATGGCCCAGTCGATCGAGGCGAAGGTGATCGTCAGCACGTACAGCACCAGGCCGGGGGCGCTGACGGTCTCGCACCAGTGCTGGACCCGCATGTCCTTCGCCGTGTCCTGCCGCCGCGACCAGCGGTTGAGCAGCCAGGCGAAGAGGTTCCACAGGCCGAAGTAGATCACTGCCCTCACCAGGGCGAACGGCACGTTGAGGTAGAACGGCACTTGTGCTGGAGCATCTCGCTGTGCTCGACTTTGGCCGGGTCGGCCCACTCGTAGAGGTAGGGCAGGGCGAAGGCGATCGGCAGGTAGAACAGCGCCCGTCAGAGGCAGCTGCGCGTGGCCGCCTCCAGCGGCCGGCGGAGGATGAAGCCCCACTCGCCGCCGGTCAGATACTGAAGCATCAGCACGACCAGGCTGCCGACGGCGACGCCGGTCGTGAAGCAGAACCCGACCAGCCAGGCGCGGTAGACGTGGGCGCGCAGCTCGTCCACCGCCAGGCCGGCCAGGCAGGCGGCGACGCCGACGGCGCCGACGACGAGGGCGACGCGCTGCCAGCGGGCGAGGTCAGGGTGTTCGGCGGCCGGGACGGCGGCTCACTTCTTGGCCCCTTTCTCCTGGGCGGCCTTCATCTGCTCCCGCAGCTGGGGCGACTGGCTGAATTGCAGCGCCGGACGTAGCCGGCGATCGCCCAGCGGTCGCGCACCGGGACCTGGGAGGCGTAGTCGGGCATGGCGCCGAAGCCCTTGCTGATGACCTCAAAGATGTAGCCCGGCGGCACGTCGATCATCTTCTTCGTCTCGCCGCGCAGCTTGTAGCCGCGCGGTCCTCGGTGACGTAGTCGGTCGGCTTGGTGAAGCCGCGGTGGACGATGCGGCCGTCGCCGTGGCCGGTCAGGCCGTGGCAGACGGCGAAGATCTCGAAGCGGCGCTGTCCGCGCTGGAGGACGTCCTTGGTCATCGGGAAGGGGAACTCGTCGCTCAGCTCGCCCTGCTCGGTGCGGCCGGCGTAGAGCACCGGGTCGTCGTGCAGCTGGCCGCGGGCGACGGTGCCCGGCACGGGCGGCCGGGAGCGCGGCCGTCGGGGAAGAAGTCGCTGGGCTCCAGCGGGCGGTACGACGGCTGGTCGGCCGCGCTGCTGGCAGGCGGGCAGGAGGAGCAGGACGAGCGCCCGGCTGCGACGAGAGGCGAGCGGGGGACGTCAGTCCCCTCGGTGGGGCGCTAACCGGGGGACTGACGTCCCCCGCTCGCCGTGATGTGCGTCATTGCGGCACCTCCGTCACCTCGCGGGGGCCGAGGCCCTGCAAGAACTTTCGCGTCTCTTCCAGGTGGAACTTCGGGTCCGTCGCCCGGATCGCAAGGAAGAACCGGTCGCGGCTGGCCAGCGCGAACCGCTCGACGTGGAACAGCGGGTGGTACGGCTCCGGCAGCCCGTTCAGCCCCAGCATGCCGAACACCGCCGTCAACGCCGCACCGAGGATGGTACACTCGAACGTCACCGGGATGAACATCGGCCAGCTGTGCAGCGGTCGGCCGCCGACGTTCAGCGGGTAGTAGTGGACGCTGGTGTAATACTGCAAGAAGTAGCCGCCCAGTCCGCCGACGATGCCGCCGATCAGCACCAGGAGCGGAAGGACGTGCGCCCGGTGCCCCAGCGCCTCCATCAGCCCCTCGACGGGGAACGGGCTGTAGGCGTCCGTCCGCTTGTACCCGGCGTCGCGCGCCTGGGCGGCGGCGGCGACCAGCGCCTGCGCCGACTCGAACTCCGCGACCAGCCCATACGGAGGTAGCTCTTGCGGGATCACGCCTTCACCTCCTTCGGCGGGTGCTGGTCGCCGTGGACCTGCGCCTCCGGCAAGAGCGTCCGCATCTCGAAGATCGAGATGACCGGCAGGAAGCGGACGAACAAGAACAGCAGCGCGAAGAACAGCCCGATCGTGCCGAGGTACATCGACCAGTCCCAGACGGTGCCGGAGTACATGCCCCACGACGACGGCAGGTAGTCGCGGGACAGGCTGACCACGGTGATGACGTAGCGCTCCAGCCACATGCCGAGGTTCACCACCAGCGCCAGGGTGAACAGGATCCACGGCGTGACCCGGGCCTTTTTCAACCACAAAAACTGCGGGGCGATGACGTTGCAGGCGATCAGGGCGTAGTACATCAGGCGGTACGGCCCGGCCAGGCGGTTCATCAGCAGGGCCTTCTCGTAGACGTTGTCGCTGTACCACGCCATGAACGCCTCGATGGCGTAGCCGTAGGCGACCATCAGCCCGGTGGTGAGCATGATCCGCGCCATGTAGTCGAGGTGGGTGTCGGTGATGAAGTCCTCCAGCCCGTACACCTTCCGCAGCGGGATGGCCAGCGTCAGCACCATGGCGAACCCGGAGTAGATGGCCCCGGCGACGAAGTACGGCGGGAAGATCGTCGTGTGCCAGCCCGGCACGATGCCGGCGGCGAAGTCGAACGACACCACCGTGTGGACGCTAACCACCAGCGGCGTCGCCAGGCCGGCCAGGAGGAGGTACGCGGTCTCGTAGCGGTGCCAGTGGACGGCGCTGCCGCGCCAGCCCATGGCGAGGAAGCCGTAGAAGACGCGGCCGAACCACGACTTCGAGCGGTCGCGGAGCGTGGCCATGTCGGGGATCAGGCCGACGAACCAGAACAACAGCGACACCGTGGCGTAGGTGCTGACGGCGAAGACGTCCCAGACCAGCGGGCTGCGCTGCGGCCAAGCTCCATCGTGCTGGGGTAGGGCATGAGCCAGTAGAAGAACCACGGCCGGCCCATGTGGAACAGCGGGAACATGGCGCGCAGGCGACGGCGAACAGCGTCATCGCCTCGGCGAAGCGGTTGATCGCCGTCCGCCAGCGGCTGGTGCAGCAAGAGCAGGATGGCCGAGATGAGGGTGCCGGCGTGGCCGATGCCGATCCACCAGACGAAGTTGACGATGGCGAAGCCCCAGCCGACCGGGGCGTTGACGCCCCAGATGCCGACGCCACGCATCAGCGCGCCCGATGGTGCCGAACAGCAGCATCGTCAGCACGAAGCTGACGGCGAAGCCGACCCACCACCGCTTGGGCGTGCGGCCCGACTGGACGATGCGGCTGATCTTGTCGGTGATCGTGCCGAACGAGTGGCCCGGCGCGAGGATCTCGCCTTCCTTCGCCTCCGGGCAGGGGCTTGCGCTTGGTTATTTCCCCTCCAGCTCGGGGTTGGGGTTGCGCCGCCAGGTAGAACACCCGCGGCCGGGTGCCCAGCTCGCCGAGCAGGTCGTAGCTCAACGGCGACTCGCGCAGCCGGGCGACCTCGCTGCCGGGGTGGTGGACGTTGCCGAGCTTCTTCGCCCTGTCATTGAGGTCGCCGAAGGTGATCGCCTCGGCAGGGCAGGCCGCCTCGCAGGCGGTGTAGATCTCCTCGTCGGGGATGTACGGCAGCTTCTTGCCGCCCTGCACCGTCCGGCCGTGCGGGTCGTCGCGCCGGCCCTCCAGCGCCTGCTTGCTCGCCTCGATCCGGGCGTGGCTGACGCGCTGGATGCAGAAGGTACACTTTTCCATCACCCCGCGGGTCCGCACCGTCACGTCGGGGTTGTACATCAGCTTCAGGCTGGGCGTGTCGTAGTCGCTGAACTGGAGGAAGTTAAATCGCCGCACCTTGTAGGGGCAGTTGTTGGCAGTACCGCGTGCCGACGCAGCGGTTGTAGACCATGTCGTTGAGGCCCTCGTCGCTGTGGACGGTCGCCTCGGTCGGGCAGACGTACTCGCACGGGGCGTTCTCGCAGTGCATGCACGGCACCGGCTGGAAGTGAGTGCGGAGCGGCCCCCCTTGCGGGTTCGCGCTGGGCGTCTCGAAGTAGCGGTCGATCCGGAGCCAGTGCATCTCGCGGGCGCGGAGGACCTGGTCCTTGCCGACGACGGGGATGTTGTTCTCCGCCTGGCAGGCGACGACGCAGGCGGAGCACCCGGTGCAGGTCGTCAGGTCGATCGCCATGCCCCACTTGTAGCCGTCGTAGGGGTGGTCCTTGCCGTCGTAGAGCGTCGGCAGGGAGTGCTTCTTGGCCTCGCCTCCCGACGGGGCCGGCGTGCCGTGACCGTGGCGCTGGGCGAACTTCGGGTCCGCCTTGTACTCCGCCGCGGTGCCGGAGCGGACGATGTCGCGGCCTTCCATGCCGTGGTGCGCCTGCTGGCAGGCCAGCTGGTGCGTGCGGGTGGTCTTCGACACCCTCACCCCGGTCAAGATCCAGCCGGCGGTGGAGAGGCGCATCTTGTAGGCGTTGAACCCGACCTGGGTGCCGACCCGGCCGGCGCGCTCGCGGCCGTACCCGAGGTGGACGGTGACGGCCCCCTCGGCGTGGCCGGGCTGGACCCAGACCGGCACGGCTTCCAGCCGCCACTGGCCGCGCGACACCAGCACGGTGTCGGCGATGGTGTCGCCGTGCTCGCCGCCCTTCCATTGGTCGATCCGCATGCCGACGCCAAGCTTCTTCGCCGTCTCCGGCCCCAGGATGACGGCGTTGTCCCAGCTCAGCTTCGTGAGCGGCCGCGGCCACTCCTGGAGCCAGCCGTTGTTGGCGAATCGGCCGTCGTGGGTGGCGTAGTCCGGGGCGATTACCAGCTCCAGCCCGTCGGCGTCCTTCGCCGGCGCCGCCGGGCGCATCTCCGGCCGGTCGGCGAAGTCGGCGAGGGCCGGCGTGACCAGGGCCGGCCTGGTGCCGCGGATGACCCCGTCGTGCAGCGCCCTCTGCCAGAACCGCTCGAACGGCTCGTCGCCGTCGCCGGGCTGGTTGGTCTTCCAGTGGGCGCGGACGATCTCGTGGCCGGAGCGGGTGTCGTAGCTGTCGGCGTCGGGGCCGGCTGGCGTCAGGGCGGCGATCACCTCGTGCAGCGACTTGCCGCCGTACAAGGGCGCGATCAGCGGCTGGACGACGCAGGCGGTGCCGTCGTAGGCGACGCCGTCGCTCCACTCCTCCAAGAAGTGCGCTGCAGGACGTGCCAGTGGCACAGCCGCGACGACTCGTCGAAGTACTCGCCGACGCGGACCGCCAGCCACTGCTCGCGCGGCCGTTCCAGTTTGCGTCGCAACACCTCGCCGAGCCGCTGGTCGGCCGGGGCGGTGTACACCGGGTTGCCGCCGAGGATCAGCAGGGTGTCGGCCGCCCCGCCGTCGATGGCGGCGGTGAGGGCTTCCAGCGAGGCGAGGCTGTTCGACCGGGCCGACGGCAACGGCTCGGTGAACAGGGCCGTCTTGCCGACGTTGCCGAGCCGGTGGTTGATGGCGTGGGCCAGGGCGTGGACCGCCGGCGGTTGGCGGTCGCCGGCCAGCACCGCGGTTGTCCCGCCGGGCCGGGCCTTGTCGCCGCGGCGCGTGAGGTCCTTGGCGACGGCGTCGGCCCAGGCGGCCATCCTCTCGTCGAGCTGGGGGCGGCCACGCCGGGCACGCCGAGCCGGGCGGCAATCGCGGGCGAACGTCTCGACCTGGCTGGGGCGGACGGCCAGCCGGTTGTCGGCCCGGGCGCCGGTCACGGTCAGCTCGGTCTCGACGACGTAGAGCCGGTTCATGCCGCGGTCGCCGCCGCCGTCCTTGCGGCGGCCGGCGAACTGCCGGGTGTACGCCAGGCAACCCGGCCCCTGGGCCAGGAAGTCGTCGTCGAGGGAAACGAGGACGTCGGCGTTGTCGAGCTGGTAGTAGCCGTGGTACGGCCGGCCGAAGGCCAGGGGCAGCCGGGCGCGGGCGTTGTCGGCGTTGACCGGCTCGTAGACGAACCAGCGGGCCTCGGGGTAGGCCGACAGGAAGGCGTCCTTCTGCGCTCCAGCGTCGGCGAGCCGATGGCGCCGGAGAGCACGGCGAGGCCCTTTCCGCCGGGGCGGGCCTTCAACCTGGCCCGCAGCTCCTCGACGACGCCCTCCCAGGCGGCGGCTGCTCGCGGAACAGGACGGCCTGCGAGCGGTCGGGGTCGTACAGGCCGAGGACGGCGGCCTGCTGCTGGGCCGTGGTCGCGCTGAGGCTGGCGGGGTGGAGCTTGTTGCCCTCGATCTTGGTGGGTCTGCCTTCGTGGCTCTCGACGACCAGGCCGGTGGCGAAGCCGCCCTGCGGCATGGCCGTGGCGTAGGACAGCGGCTTGCCGGGGACGAGGTTCTCCGGCTGCTTGACGTAGGGCAGGATGGTGCCGGTCGGCCGGCGGCAGCCGGTCAGCCCGGCCAGGCCGAGTGAGGCGCCCATCAGCGCCCAGGAAGCGGCGGCGGGACACCGGGTCGGCCCACTCGGCGGCGCCGGCGGGGAACTCCCGCTCGACCAGCTCGCGGACGGCGGGGTCGTCGGCCAGCTCGTCCAGGCTCCGCCAGTAGCGGCCTGCCCTGCGCTCCGCCAGGCGGTCGCGCAGCAGCGCCCGGGATCGGTAGGTGGTCGCTTCATGGTTTACCGGTGGCAGGCGTTGCAGCTCATCTTCGACTTGATCTGGTACTCCTCGACGAGGCGTCGGCCCTCGTCGGGGCCCTGCCGCTCGTAGGTCATGTTGAAGACCTGGTCGCGCTGGCCGGACGTACTTCTCGGGCTGGCGGTGGCAGTCCGAGGCACCACTCCATCAGCAGCGTCTTCTCCTGCCAGACCAGGGGCATGTGATCGACCCGCCCGTGGCAGGTGACGCAGCCGACCCCTTGGCGACGTGGACGGAGTGGTCGAAGTAGCAGAAGTCGCCGAGCTTGTGGACTGCTTGCCAGGGCAGGCTCTCGTCCGTGCGGTAGCTGTTGCGGACCGGGGCGAGCATCGGGCTTCCCACCCAGATCTGCGAGTGGCAGTTCATGCAGGTCTTCGTCGGCGGGATGCCGGCGAACGCCGCGGTCTCGACCGACGTGTGGCAGTAGCGGCAGTCGATGCCCAGCTCGTTGACGTGGTGCTGGTGGCTGAACGGCACGGGCTGCTCGCGGCGACGCCGGCGTTGGTGGCGTAGGAGGAGCCGCACCAGCAGCGCCTGCCGCCGCCCCGACGATCAGTAGCAGGAACACCGAGCCGTAGATGCTCACCAGCGACAGCGTGTTAAAGCTGCGAGGAAAGATCTGAGGCATACGGTCTCCCCGGGCGACGCGGCGGACTTGGGGCCGAGAGCAACTACCGTGCCGGGAGCGGGTGGGGCGGGAATCGCCCTGGCCAAGAGGGGAGAGGAGGCAGCCGGGGGCGCGGGCCCTCCCGATCGCGGCAACGGTATTCTCGGGAATGACAACGCGGCGTCCAGGGGAAACGACGCGGGCCGCGGGGGTGACCCCCCGCGGCCCGGCCTATCGAACAACGGTTCCGCTCACGCCTCGTTCTTGTCGTCGCCCTTCTTCTCGATCACCTTCGGGGCGGGCGTCTTCTCGACCGGCTTGGTCTCGATGATCTTGCCGGCCTCGGGCTTGGTCTCGATGATCTTGCCGCCCTGGGGCATCGGGACCGGGACGACCATGCCCTGGACGGCGGCCTGCTCGACGACCACCGGGGCGTAGCAGCCGGCCGGCACCGCGGCGTGGCAGCCGTAGTACACCGGGGCGTGGCAGCTGTAGTGGCAGCTGGAGCAGTGGCAGTCGCAGTGGCAGTGGCACTTCTTCGACTTCTTGCAGCTGGACTTGCAGCTGTGGCAGCTGGAGCAGCTGGAGCACGAGCAGTCGCAGTGGCACCTCGACTTCTTGCAGCTGGACTTGCAGCTGTGGCAGCTGGAGCAGCCGGAGCAGCTGTAGCAGGAGCAAGAGCAAGAGCAGGAGCACTTGCGGCCGAAGTCGGCCGACTCGCCGCCGGCGGTCATCGCCGCCATCAGAACGATTCCGTACATCGCACACCTCCAAGAACCGTGATGGAACGCGTCCACCAGCAGACCCCGGGCCTGACGCAGGCCCCTTGTTGATTGGCGTCTCCGCGGCTCCTTGCCACCACCCTTCCCTCGCCTCCTGGCCCGGCCAGGACAACAGCTTCCCCGCGACCCAGTGATGGGTCGTGACGAGTCCCGCCTCTCTTCCCGGACCGCCGGTGAACCCGGTCAGGTGTTCCTGGCAACATGGTAAAATTGGGCAGGGTGCCCATCAATGTCGATGTGGCGAATCTGGGAAAGTTGACCGGGTGTGATTGCCGGTTGTGCCGATGGTTGTTGGGACGCCGGAAACGCCGGTTGGGGCGGGCCGGAAACGACGCCAGCCGGACCGGTGGGGGCACCGGGCCGGCTGGCGAGTAGGTAGCGGCAGGCGGGTGGGGTTACTTGCCGTCCTTCTTCTTCTCGATCGCCTTGTCGTCCTTCTTCTCGATCACCTTGTCGTCCTTCTTCTTCTCGATCGCCTTGTCCTCGGCCTTCTTCCGCTCGGCCTCCTTGCGCGCCTCCTCCTCGATCAGCTTGGCCTTCTGCTCCTCTTCCTTCTTCCTCGCGTCGTAGCGGTCCTTGTCGGCGCGCAGCGTCCGCACCTGCGAGAGGAGCATCCGCTTGCCGGCCTTGTCGGCGCGGGTCCAGTAGTACCAGGCGTCGGGCTTGTCGGTCTCGTCCAGCGCGTCGATGTAGTCCTGCCACTCCTTCTCCTCGGGCTCGGTCAGCCCGGCCGGGCCGGCCCAGAAGAAGGTCACCCGGCCTCCCATCGGGAAGACGGGCCAGGCGCAGCACGGGCAGGGGTCGGCCACGAAGTAGTGGCCGGGCGCCTCGCCGCCCGCCAGCGCCACCAGCAACACCAGGCTGTACATGGTCCACCTCTCGTTCTGTTCGCGGCCCCGCGTGCGGCCGCCGGGTCGGGATCTTTGGGCAAGATGGGAGAAATGGTACGACCCGAATCGCCTCAAAATCAAGCGCATCCGCCCGGGGAAGGGCGGCCCTTCCGGGCGGCACAGGCCGTACAACCGCGGCGAGCCGGCGTCCTAGAATGGCGGCGAGGACCGATCTCACCTTCCATGAGGCCCCTACCATGACCTGGCTCGTCATCGCGGCGCTGCTCGGCGGCGCCGCCCCGTGGAAGCGGACGTCGTGCTGCGCGGCGGCACCTTGCACGACGGCTCCGGCAAGCCCGGCGTCGTCGGCGACCTGGCGATCAAGGGCGACCGCGTCGTCGCGATCGGCAAGTTCGACGTGGCCGGCAAGCCGCGCGAGATCGACGCCAGGGTCTGGTCGTCGCCCCGGGGTTCATCGACCTGCACTCGCACTCCGACTACCCGCTCCAGAACAAGGCGACGCGGGCCAACCTGTCGTTCGCCTACCAGGGGGCGACGACGGTGGTGACCGGCAACTGCGGCGCCGGCCCGGCCGACGTGGCCAAGTACTTCGCCGCGCTGGAGAAGAACGGGGTCGGCTGCAACGTCATCCACCTGATGCCGCACAACACCGTCCGCAAGCAGGTGATGACGAACGCCAACCGCGCCCCGTCGCCGGCGGAGCTGAAGATGGAGGCGATCCTGGAGCGCGGCATGACCGACGGCGCCTGGGGCATGGCGACGGGGCTGATCTACACGCCGGGCAGCTACTCGAAGACGGATGAGTTGATCGCGCTGTCGAAGGTGATCGCGAAGCACGGCGGGATCTATGCCAGCCACATCCGCGACGAGGGCTCCGGCGTGCTCGGCGCGATCGACGAGGCGCTGCGGATCGGCAAGGAGGCGGGGCTCCCCGTCCACATCTCGCACCTGAAGGCGTCGGGCAAGTCGGTTTGGGGCAAGTCGGCCGACATCGTGGCGGCGATCGCGGCGGCGCGGAAGGCGGGACAGGTGGTGACCGCCGACCAGTACCCGTACACGGCCAGCAGCACGTCGCTGGCGGCGACGCTGATCCCGACACGGTGGCGCGAGGGGACCGACGCCGACTTCCAGAGCGCCCTGGCCGACCCCGACCTGGGGCCGCAGATCAAAGAGGCCATGGAGCGGGCCCTGAAGGCGCGACGGCGGCTCGTCGGTGCGGATCGCCCGCTACTCGAAGAACCGGGCTTGGCAGGGCAAAGACCTCGCCGCCATCGCCGTTATGGAAAAGAAGACGCCTTTGGAGATCGTCTTAGAGGTTGAAAGGAACGGCGGGGCGCAGGTGGTGAACTTCGCCATGAGCGAGGAGGACGTGCGCTGATCATGAGGCAGCCGTTCGTGGCGACGGCCAGTGACGGGTCGAGCCAGTCGCCCGGCGACACGGTGCCCCACCCCCGCAGCTATGGCACGTTCCCCCGCAAGGTCGGCCGCTACGCTGGCGGACAAGGTGGTGACGCTGGGACAGGCGATCCGCTCCTGCTCGGGGCTGCCGGCCGACGTGCTGGGGCTGACCGACCGCGGCTACCTGAAGGCGGGGGCGTTCGCCGACGTGGTGGCGTTCGACCCGGCGACGTTCCGCGACGCGGCGACGTACGACAAGCCCCACCAGTACGCGACCGGTGTGAAACACCTGTTCGTCAACGGGGTTGCGGCGATCGACGGGGGCAAGGCGACGGGCCGGCTCGCCGGCAAGCCGTTGCGGCTGCCGCGCCGCTGAGCGGCGGCGGTGTGCCGATCCCGCCCACCTCGTGCCGCGTCCCCGCACACCGGCGGAGGGCGCGCCTGGCGCCGGCCCGACGGTTTGCCGCCGATCCGCCGCCCGGCGGCGGAATCCTGGCCGGTGGCACTGGGATTGCGAGGTTCCGGGCCGGACCCAACGCTCACCGCCCAGACCGAGGTGGACCATGCCCATCGAAGCAGGAATGCTGGAGTACCTGAGGGAGATACGGGACGAGGTGTGCAGCCGCTGCGCGGCCCGGCACGCCGAGGAGGGCGAGTGCCCCGCCTTCGGCCCGCCGTGCGGGATGGAGCTGACCCTGGCCCAGATGGTCGAGGCGATCGACCCGGCCCAGGCCGGGAGGCTGGCCGACGAGGAGAAGGCGGCCCTGGCGCAGCGCTGCCCCTGCCCGAAGGAAGAGCTGACCGAGCTGGTCGTCGAGGCCAGCGAGGCGGTCGAGGAGCGAAGGGCGCAGCGGGAGCGTTGGATCGACTCGTGGGGCGACGGGTGAGCCCCGGGCCGGCCTAGGCCGACTCGCCCTGCGAGGCGCCGGCGTCGGCGAGGGGGGCGACCAGGTTGAGGATCGTGCCCAGCTGCGCCAGCCGCATGCCGTAGCGGTCGAGGAACTCCGACAGGGCGAAGTCGTTATCGACGCCGTCCTCGTCGTTGAGCCGCTCGGTCAGGTCGGAGATCATCTGGCCGTAGCTCCGCTCCAGGTGGGGCATGGCCTTGCGGCAGGCGTCGGACAGGCCGGGGAACTCCTCCTGCCACCGGGCCAGGTACGACCGCCAGCGGGCGGTCATGTCGTGGGCGGCGGCGGCGGCGCGCTGGGCGGCGAGCTGCTCGCGCTGCACCTCGAGGATCTGCCGCAGCAGGTCGGCGAGTTCGGGCGGGGGCGTCGGCTGCGCGGGCGGCAGGTCCGGGGCCGTGCGCGGCAGGGAACCGGAGACGTCGATCTGGAAGTTCATGGGTGCTGCGTTCCGCGGCGCCGGCTGATCGGGGTAACGTCGTCGCGGCCGGCGCCGCGAGAACGTCCAGGAGGATTCTATCACGCGGTCGGCCCCGACGGAAGCGTCGCCCCCGTGCTAATCCGACCCGGCGCCCTCCCAGGCCAGCAGCGGGCCCACCGGCTGGCGGCGCGCGACGACGCGGCCGACCTGGATCGGGCCCCGGCGGTGCCACGGGCGAAACTCGACCCAGGGCGGCAACTCCGCAAGCAGCCGGTCCAGCGCCGGCCCGGACTTCACCAGCAGCAGGGTGCCGGGGTGCGCGCACAGGTGGTCGATCAGCTCGCGGCGCTGAGCGGGGCCGAACGCCCTTACCTGGCCCCCGGGGAGGTAGAAGCTCGCCGACTCATACATCTGTGGGTAGCAGACCACGGGGCGGCCCGCGCGCTCCGCCTCCCCGGCGAGGTGCCGCAACTGGGAGCGGGGGGAGAACGCGTGGTTGTACGCCGGCAGTAGCACCTGCACCCCGACGACCATCACCGCGAAGGACACGCCGGCGGCGTGGCCCCAGGCCACCCGCCCCGGCAGCGCCACCAGGGCGGCCAACCCGGCGAGCGCGACGCCGGCCAGCGCGAGCCCGACCCCCGGGGGGACGATCCCGACGGCCGCCGCCGCGCCCGCCAGGGCGGCGGAGCCACCGAGGGCGGTGGCGGCGCCAGCCCCCGCGAGCCGGGAGGCGCGCCGCCACAGGTCGGCCGGCGTCCCGGCGTGGAGGTACCAGCCGATGGCCAGGGCCAGCGGCGGCAACGCCGGCAGCAGGTACGTGGGCCGCTTGCAGCCGGCCGCGGAGAAGAAGGTAGGGGCCAGGCGAACGACGCCAGCGCGAACCCCAGCGCCGCCGGCCGGCGCCCGCGGCCTCGCCCGAGCGGTCCAGCAGCAGCCCCCAGCCCCGGCAGCAACAGCGACCAGGGAACATGCCGAGGAGCAACCCGGGCAGGTAGTACCAGGCCGGCCCGGCGTGGTCGAACGGCTGGACGAAGCGGGCCACGTTGTCCCTCCAGAAGAACGAGGCCATGAACCCCGGGTCGCGCAGCTCCGGCGACGTACCACGGCGCCAACGAGCAGCGCGACGGCGGCGTACCCCAGCCAGGCGCTGGGCCGGGCCGCGCGGACCGGCGGTCGAGCCGGCTCACGGCGAAGACCGGCACGGCGACCAGCAGCAGGGCGACGGGCCCCTTCGTCAGCAGGCCCAACCCGCAGGCGACCGCCGAGAGCAGCCACCAGCCGCGGCGAAGGCCCCCGCCCACCGCCGCGTGGGCCGACGCCAGTGCCGCGACGACCCAAAGCGCGAGTAGGCCGTCAAACGTCAACAGGCGGGCGCGGTAGACGAACCCCGGCATGAGGCACAGGACCAGGGCGCCGTACAGCCCGGCACGCCCGCCCAGTTCGCGGCGGCCCCACAGGTACGTCACCAGGGCCGTCAGCACCCCGACGAGGCCGGGGACGAGGCGGGCGGACGTGTCTCGGGCCCCGAACGCCCGGTAACTCGCCATTACCGACCAGTAGAGCAGGGGCGGCTTGTCGAGGTAGTCCCGACCGTGCAGGCGCGGCACGACCAGGGACCGCTCCGCCAGCATCTCCCGGGAGACCTCCGCGTAGCGGACCTCCTGCGGCTCCAGCAGCGGTGCGCGCAGGCGGGAGAAGAACAGCAGCGAGGCGAGAAACAGCACCGCCGCCAGGCCCACCCACCCCGCCCCCACGCCGCGCGGGGTGTGGCCGGCGAAGGCGACACGGGACCACCAGAACGGCAGCAGCCGCCCCAGGGTACGTGGGACCTCGCGGAGCGAGACGCTGCTGACCCCGTGGAGGCGCGGCCGGTGCCGGACGCCGACCTCGGCCACGCGCAAGCCTTGCTGGGCGGCCCGCGTCAGCATCTCGGTGTTGACGAAGAACCCCTGAGACTCCGGCAACAGCCCGGCCAGCGCGTCGCGCCGGTAGACCTTCAGGGCGCAGTCGATGTCCCGCACCCGCGTCCCCAGCAGCGCCCGGGCCAGCAGGTTGTAGCCGCCCGACAGGAAGCGGCGGCGCCAGGGGTCTTTCCGGCCGACGCGGTAGCCGACGACGACGTCGGCCTCGCCGGCCCGGGCCAGGAGGTCGCCCAGGTCGTCCAGGTGGAACTGGCAGTCGGCGTCGGTGAACGCCACCAGCCCCAGCCGCGCCGCCTCGAACCCGGTGCGCAGTGCGGCCCCGTAGCCCCGGTTCCCCGCGTGGCGGAGGACGCGCACGCGCGGCCGGCGCGCCGCCTCCGCCTCGGCGGCGGCGGCGGTGCCGTCGCGGCTGCCGTCATCGACGACGAGGACCTCGTAGTCGTCGCACAGCCGGGCCAGCGCCTCGTCGGCCTCGGCGACGGCCTGGCGGATGCCGTCCTGTTCGTTGAACGCGGGCAGAACGAGCGACAGACGCCAGCCGTCCATGGCCACACCCCTCCCTGGCGCGAGCGAGAACACGGGAGGGTCGCACAAACCGGAAGGGCGAGTCAAGGCGACTCCGACGCCCCGCGCGGGGGAGGATAATGAGCGGCGGGGCTTGTCCCCGCCGTCCGGACCGCCGGGACAAGCCCGGCGGCTCCTCGACTCAATACGGGAACCGCTCGTCCACCTCCGCCTGGGCCAGCTGGGCCAGGAAGTCTCCCAGCCGTGCCGCCAGGAGGTCCATCAGCTTGCGGCCCTTCTCCGGCGTCGCCGGCCGCGGGTCGCCCAGGCCGGTGTTGGCGCTGACCAGGTGCCACGGCCGCGTGATGCTCACCCAGCCGCGGTTGATCGCCTCGAACCGCGACGGCCGCGCCGCGCCGTCGTCGGCCAGCTCCATCTTCATGAGATCCGGAAAGTAGGCTAATCCTAAACTCGACTCGACCTCGTCGGCGTGCTCGCCGGGCTTCTCGAAGATCGCCGGGTAGAGGTCGGCCGCCATGCGGTACCAGTCGCAGACGCACAGGAACACGTCCGTGCGGTGGTGCAGCTGGCGGGTCAGCGGCTTCAGCTCGTTGCCGCCGTGGCCGTTGAGCAGCACCAGCTTCTTGACCCCTTGCAGCGACAGCGCCTCGACCAGGTCGCTGATGAGCGCCAGCAGCGTCGTCGGCGTGACGCTGCACGTCAGCGCCCCTTTCACCTTCAGGTGGTTGGTGTTCACGCCGAACGGCATCGCCGGCAGCAGCGCGACGCGGCCGCCCTTCTCCCAGGCGGCGGCGCAGGCGCGGCGGCCGATCTCCTCGACCTGGAGCGTGTCGGTGCCGTAGGGCATGTGCAGGTTGTGCGGCTCGGTGGCGCCGAACGGCAGTACGGCCGCCTGCCAGCGGACGTCGCGCACCGCCGCGTGGGTCTGCGAGGCGAGGTCGAACGGGTTCATGCTTCCAGCCACTCCTGTCGCGTCAGCTCGTTGAGTAGGGGTCGGCCCGAGAGGTGGCGCTCGACGTTTTCCAGGAACAGCGCGCCCATCCGGGCGGGGAACAGCCGGCTCTTGTCGGCGCCGGAGACGTGCGGCGTGAGGATCACGTTGGGGAAGCGCCGCAGCGGGTGGTCGGCCGGCAGCGGGTAGGCGAAGTGCGTGTCGATCGCCGCCCCGGCGAGGCGGCCCTGGCGCAGCGCCCGCAGCAGGCTCTCCTCGCGGACGATCGGCCCGCGGGCCGGGTTGAGCAGGAACGCCGAGCGCGGCAGCGCCTTCAACTCGTCTTCGCCAACCAGGCCATCGCTCTCCCTCGTGTGCGGCAGGGCCAGGACGAGGAAGTCGAGGCCGGCGAGGAACTCACGCTTCTGCGGCGTGGTGAAGGCCTTGTCGGGCAGGGTGCCGTCGGGGTCGCCGCTGCCCGGCTCGGCAAAGGTGTGGACGCGCGGCCTGACGCCGCTGCGGGTCAAGACGTGGACCGTCATGCCCAGCGCCTTGGCCAGCCGGGCCACCTCGCGGCCGATGCCGCCGTAGCCCCACAGGCCGACGGTGCCGCCGCGGATTTCCTGCTGGTAGCGCTCGGACCGCCGCCAGACGCCGCTGTCCTGGTCACGGAGCATGGCGCGGAGGTCGCGGGCCAGGGCGACCATCATCGACACGACCCACTCGCCGATGGCCGTGTCGAAGAGGCCGCGGGCGTTGCAGACGCGGACGGGCCGGTCGGCGAAGCCCATGTCGCGGAATCGCTCGTAGCCGACGGTGCTGATCTGAATGAACTTCAAGTTCGGTAGCGCGTCGAGGTTGCTCGGCGGCAGCTTGCACAGCAGCACCTCCGGCCCGGGCAGGCGGTCGGCGGGCAGCTCCCACCAGGACTCGTGCGGCTCGATCGTCTCGACCTGCACGCCGGGCAGGGCGCGGAGGCGCTCCAGAGCGGCGGGTGGTATTGCGACTTCGACCAGGATGCGCGGCATCGGTCCCTCCACCCTGCTTGGGTGTACCGGGAGGCGGCGGCGGTGGACAGGCCACCCCCGGCGGGATAGGCTGCGCCGGAGGAGCCGCCGGGTTTACCCCGGCGGGATGAACCCGCCGGCTCGGGAGGTCCGCATGCGCACTGTGACGACATTGGCGATCTCCTTTATTCTCTGCGCCGCGGCGCTCACCGTCGGGGCCATCGACCGCCCCCGGCTGGCGAAGGAGGTGCCGGCCGGCCGGCGCGAACTGCTGTCGCTGGGGACGCTGTTCCTGCCACAATCGCTGCCTTCGACGGGGAAGGTGCCCTTGTTCCTGCACTTCCACGCGGGAGGCTGGATCGCCGAGGTCGCCTCGGCGCGGGCCGGCGACCTGGCGGTGATCCACGCGCACCTGGGCAGCGGCTCGGCGGTGTACGGCAAGCCGTTCGCCGACCCGAAGCGGCTGAAGGAGCTGCTCGCCGAGGCCGAGAAGAAGTCCGGCCGCGAGTTCGAGCTGGTCGGACTGACCGGCTGGAGCGCCGGCTACGGGGCGGTCCGCGCCATCCTGCGCGTCGAGGAGTATTACAAGCAGGTGCGCTGGGTGGTGCTGATGGACGGACTGCACGCCGGCTACGACGAGGACAAGAAGCCGCTCAAAAAGGACCTCGATTGTTATCTGAGGCTGGCGAAGGACGCGGCGGCCGGCGAGAAGCGGTTCCTGGTGACACACACGAAGATCGTGCCGGGCAGCTACGCCAGTACGACGGAAACGGCGGATGCGCTGTTGGCGCACGTCGGCGGCAAGCGCGGCAAGCCGGTGACCGACGTCGGCCTGCCGGCGGAGACAGAGCATCAGGCGGGCGGGCTGGCGATCCTGGGATGCAACGGGGACACTGCGCCGGACCACGTCGATCACCTGCACGCGCTGCCGCGGCTGGTGGCGCTGGCCAACGCCGGGTTCACCGATGCCGTTGCGGTCGATGACTTGCCGCTGGCGCAGACGTCTCAGATGTTTCCTGACCCAGGCACGTACGGCAAAACGGCAGAGGCACAGGTTGATTCTTTACTAGGCCGGCTAAAAAACATCCTGCCACGTTACAATTCCTCCTTGGACCGGGTAGTCCGCCTCAACGTGTACGCCGCGAGCGACGACGTCGTGTCGGTCGTCGAGCGGGCAATGAGGAGGCACTTCCCCGGGGCGAAGCCGGCGTTGAGCGTCGTGGTTGGTTTGCCTATTGATGATAACGTCTGCCACGTCACCCTGGACGCCGTTGCGACGGCCACCGCGCTCAAGGCGTCAGCCGGCACGATCCATCGAGTACCGAAGTTGCCGGGCGGTATCCTGCCTCCGGGGCCGGTCTACTACATCTCGGGTCAGGCCGAACGCGGTAAGTCGTTCGCGGAGGCCACGCGCGCGACGCTCGCCAGCCTCGACGCTACGCTCAAGTTCCTCGGCCGCACGCACAAAGATATACTACAGGTGAAAGCGTTCTTCCACCCCAGGAAAGAGATTGAGCAGGTCTCATTGGAGATCTTTAAACGGTGGTACGGGGCTGTCAGGCCCGCCATATCTTTGGTCGAGTGGACGGCCGAAAATTCCATCGAGATCGAGTTGGTCGTCGCCGGCCAGCCGACGAAGGAAAAGGCGACTAGCGCGGTAGACTACCTCACGCCACCCGGCATGACGGCGTCGCCGGTCTTCAGCCGCGTCGCCCGCATCAACCACGGCCGGCGCATCTACACCTCCGGCCTGACCGGCTCGGGCAAGGACGCCGCGGCCGAGGTGAAGGACGTCTTCGCCAAGCTCGGCGGCATCCTGAAGCGGCACGGCAGCGATTTCCGGCACCTGGCGAAGGCGACGTACTACGTCTCCAACGACGACGTGAGCCAGCAGCTCAACCTGCTGCGGCCGAGCTACTACGACCCGAAGCGGCCGCCGGCGGCGTCGAAGGCGCCGGTGCGCGGCACGGGGCGGAAGGGCAGCGGCCTCGTCCTCGACATGATCGCGGTGGCGCCGTGACCGATACGCACCCCCCTTCGCTACCCGACCCGGCAACCGGGTTGCGGGTCGCGTTCCTCACCCACTACACGGAGCTGTACGGCGCGAACCTGTCCCTGCTGAACCTCATCGAGGGGCTCGGCCGTTACGGCGTCCGCGCTCACGTGATCTGCCCCGATCAGGGCGACCTCCTCTCGGAGCTGGCCCGGCGCGGCGTCCCGGCCGCCGTGCTCCCCTTCGAGTGGTGGGTCTCGACGCGCCGGACGGCGAACGGGGCCGCCACGCGGCTCATCCGAAACGTCCGGCGGCTCCGGCCGCTGGCCGACCAGATCGGTCGCTGGGGCTGCGACCTGGTGTACTCCAACTCCTCCGTGTTCTCCGTCGGCGCGATGGCGGCGGCCGAACTGGAACTGCCGCACGTCTGGCACCTCCGCGAGTTCGGCCGGCGGGACTACGGCCTGCTGCCCGACCTCGGGTCGCGAATGTCCCGGCTGGTATTTCGGACCGCCGACGCGACCATCTTCGTCTCGCACGCGCTGCGGCGGGCGGTTTTGGGCCGGGCGACCCCGGCGAACTCGCACGTCATCTACAACGGTGTCGCCCCGGCGGCGGCCTTCGACGAGCGCCGCCGGGCCGCGGAGGCGCTGCGCGGCCTGCGTGGGCCGTTCACGTTCGTGCTGGTCGGCCGCTTCCGCGAGAGCAAGGGACAGGCGGTCGCGATCCGGGCCTTCTCGAAGGTCGCCGCCGGGTCGCCCGCGGTTCGGCTACTCCTCGTCGGCGGGGCGGGGCAGACGGGAGAGCAAGGCTACTTCGATCAGTGCCGCGCCCTGGCCGGCGAGCTGGGCGTGGCGGACAGGATCGAGTTCTGGGGCTACATCCCCGACCCGGAGCGCGCGTTCCTGGAGGCCGACGTGGCGCTGATGTGCTCGCGGAACGAGGCGATGGGCCGGGTGACCGCGGAGGCGATGTCCGCGTGCCGCCCGGTGATCGGCTTCGACAACGGCGGCACCAGCGAGCTGATCGACCCCGGCCGCACCGGGCTGCTGTACCGCGGCGGCCCGGACGAACTGGCCGGGTGCATGGCCGGCTACGTGGGCGCGCCGGAGCTGGCGTGGCAGCACGGCGAGGCGGGGTGGCACGACGCACGCCGGCGTCACTCGACCGAGGCCTACGCCGCGCAGATCTACGAGGTGCTTCGCGGGGTACGGCAAGACGCCGTGGCGGGCGAGCCGGGGGCGTCAGCCCCCGGAGGACGCCGCCCCTCCGGGGGCTGACGCCCCCGGCTCACCCCACCCTGCACGACCCCCTCAGCGCTGCCGCCCCCCGTCGCGCTCCGCGAGCATGTTGCAGAACAGCGCCCCCTGGCCGACGGCGTCGTCCAGCGCGACGTGGGTGTGCGGCAGGTCGTCGAACCAGTGTTTCGGCATGCTGCGCTTCGTCGAGGCGCGGTACTCGCCGCCCAGGAGCGCCATCGCGAACGTCTTGACGTCCAGGGCCGAGTGCGAGAACGGCGACCGGCCGGCGAAGCGGATCAGGTACCAGTAGACGAACAGGAAGTCGTAGGCGACCGGGTAGCCGACGAACACCGGCTTGCCCGGCAGCGCGTCCAGCCAGGTGGCATACTCCGGCATCGCCACTGCCGGGTCGCGCGGCCCCTGGCGGCAGGCCTCCCACGCCGCCGGCTGCGTCGCCCACCACTCCATCGTCTTCGGGTCGCCCCGGGCGCCGGGCAGCAACTCCAGGTTCGCGGTGAACGTGCCGACCAGCGTCTTGTCGGCACGGAACGCCGCCGAGGCGAAGCTGAGCATCGAGTTCGGGCCGGGGATGGGGCCGTCGGCCTCGACGTCGGTGGAGACGTAAATCTCGGGCATACGCTGACCTCGCTACTTTCCCGGCGAGGGGCTGCCGTCCTTGGGCAGGTCCGCCAGCGTCCGGGCGAGCACGACCTGGTCGAAGGCCGCCCCGCCGCCGCGGCAGCTCAGGCGCAGCGACTGGACGCGGATCGGCTGGCGGAACACGTCCCACAGATCGACACGCACCACCTGCCAGTCCGACGGGACGGTCTCGCTCACCCTCTTCGGCTTGACGCCGTCGCCGGGCTTGTACTCGCCGCAGTGGGCCGCGACCTGGACCCCGTAGCGGGTCTCGCCCACCTGGAGCGTGATCCCCCTCGTCTGGGGCGACGTCGCCTTCCAGGCGAACTGCAAGTAGCGGTACTGGCCCGGCGCCGGCTTCTGCACGACCTCGAAGTCCCAGTTCGGCAGCGCGTGGCCGAACGGCGGCTGGAACGGCGGGTAGACCTCGGCGTCCTTGTCCAGGGCCAGGTAGCTCCCGCCGGAGTGCGCCCCGCCCAGGCGGGAGTGAAGCCGGGGCGAGCCGAAGGCGCCTTTCAGGTCGTCGCCCTCGTCGAACAGCACCGCCACCGGCCGCCGGGCGACCACGTCGGGGTGGGACGGGCCCAGCCTCTTGCCGTGCAGCGCGATCTCGCCCAGCCGCAGGTTGCCGTACGCCCCGCGCGGCAGGACGATCCGGAAGCGGGCCGCCTCCGCCGGCCGGGCCAGCTGGTGCGTGTGCGTGGCGGCGTTGGACAGCAACGGCTGTGCGGCCTCCCACCTCTCCGCGGCCGCGTCCCAGTACTCGAACGACCCGTCGCGCAGCCACGACTCCGGGTGCTTGGGGTCCTCGGCCAGGGTGACGGCGGTCACCCGCAGGCGGGTGCGGAAGGTGTCGATCACGACGGCGTTGATCGGCGACAGGCTCGGCCACGTAACCCAGATCCGGCCAGCGCAGCCAGGGCGACGGCGGCGGCTCCGGCTTGCCATCGACCAGCGAGCCGGCCGGGTGGGCCAGCTTGACGTGCGGCATCGCCGACTCGAACTTGACCTGCGCCGTCCGCGGCGACAGCAGGTTGTCCTTGAGCGGGCGGGGGGCCGGCGAGGCGTTACCCCAGGTGGCGACGCGCGTCGTCGGCACCCGGTCCCGGGCGAGCAGCTTGCCGCGCATGTCGGCCTGGGCTGGCCCCAGCCGGACGCGCCGGCCGCTCGGCATACTTCTCGTCCAGCCGGCACACCGTCCCCATCCACGTCGCCAGCAGCAGGTCGCCGCCGGGAAGCCAGGCCGGGACCGGCAGCGCTCCAGGTCACGTTCCAGAAAGACCTCGCCGTCGGCCCCGACCACGTAGGCGGTCCCCAGCGCGCTGCCCGCCGCCACGCGGCCCCCGTCCGGCGCGAAGCGCGGGTTCAGCAGCGTGTCGTCGCCGGGCAGCGACCACAGCAGGCCGCCCTCCGCCGAGTACACCTTCAGGTGGTTGGCGTCCACGACGGCCACCCGCGCGCCGTCCGGGGAGACGGCCAGGTCGTTGCCGCCGGTCGGCAGCGCGGCAATCAGCTTGCCCCCGCGCAGCACGAAGACGCGCCCGCCCTCGGCGGTGCAGAGCAGGGCCGCGGTCTTCCCGTCACCGCTGACCCTGGCGCGGCGGACCTCGCCGGCCTTCGCCAACGGCACCTGCCACAGCTCCTTCCCCGTGGCGGCATCCACGGCGGCCGCTGCCGCCCCCTCCGCTATCAACAGCGTGTCGTCGCCGAGCGCGGCGAGGACGGCGGTGTGCCGGTCCTTCTTCCACCAGTCGCGCGACCACAGCAGCCGGCCGTCACGCGACCAGACCGCCAGGCCCAGGTCGCCGGCGCTGGCCACCCAGCGGCCGTCCGGCGGCGTGGCGAAGTGGTTGATGTGCTGCGTCAGGATGCCCGGGACGAACCGGTGAATCTGCCGGCGCGGCAGGCCGTACAGCGCGAACCGCCGCTCCGGCGTGCCGTCGGCCCCAACCAGGTAGAGGTGGTACCCCTCGGCCGACTCGAAGTCGAACCCCTGCACCGCGGCACCCCTGGTCAGAGGGCGAGGGTCGAAGGCGAAGTACTGGCCGGCCCGCTGCCGCCAGCGGACCGCGCCGGTCTCGACGTCGAGGCCGTACAGGTTGTGGTCCCAGTTCATCGTGTTCAGCACCGCCAGCGAGCCGCTGTCGGTCACCACCATGTCGCGCACGTGCGGCCCGAACCGGGCCTCGGCGGGGGTCCAGGGCGACCGGCCCGGCTTGCCGGCGCTGCTGGCCTCACCGACGGGCGCCTTGGCGGCCCCGGTCAGGTCGGCCGGGCCGGCCGTCTGTTGGGCCCGGACGCCCAGCACGCCGCTCTTGCCGCTGAACAGTTCCGTCGCCTCCAGGCGCAGATCGACGGGGGCGTTGAGCGGAACGCGCATCGACCCGGTCGTGCCTTTCGACCCGGACGACGTGAACTGCTCGTCGAGAACCTCCCCGCCCGCGGCGAGGAGCCGCACGCGCACCGGGACGCCGGCGGCGATCGGCCGGCCCGCGGCGTCGTTCACGCCAACGGACCAGGCGAACTCCTGGCCGGCCCGGACGGCTTCGGGGCCCTTCAGGGCGACCTGGTCGATGGCCCGCGGCAGCAGTGCGTAGAGGCGCGCCGGGAGGCTGCGCAGGTCGGCCTGAACCGCCCCGCCTTTCGGCTCGACCTTCGCCCCGGCGAAGACGTCGTAGACCGCGCCGGGGTTGCCGCCCAGCCGCACCGCCGCGGCCGTCGGCACCCGGTTGGCCACGGCCAGCGTGATCCGCCAGAGGTGGCCCGGCTCCAGGTCCGCGGTCGTGTTGTTGACCACGAACAAGTAGCGGCCCTCGCCCGAGGTCCGCTCGGAGAGGAACACCTCCGGGTTCTCGACCTCCGCCGCCGGCGCCGCCGCCACCTTGCCCAGGGCGCGGCGCAGCCCCAGCACGTGCGCCTTGCAGTACGCCGGGAAGCGGAGGAAGGCGTCGTCGTCCCCGGCCGGGTGGGTGTCCTTCTCGAACCGGTTGAAGGCCACCCCCAGTGGCGTGAACCCCTTCACCAGCGACGCCCGGCAGGTGCCGTCGTGGAGCACCGCCACGCCCGCCGCCTTCGCCGCCTGAAGCGCCTGGAGCAGTTCCGGCTCCATCTCGACGGTCTGGCCGACGACCAGGACCGCCTTGTACCGATCCAGCGCGCCCGGCTTCAGGTCCTCGACGAAGACGTACGAGGCGGGGTGGTGCGCGTGCAGGCAGGCCATGTACGCCTCGAACAGCCGGGCGAAGTGCGTCCCCATCACCGGGCCCCACTCGTCGATCCGCAGCATCCGGCCGGAGACGACGATCGCCACCCGGTCGCCGCCCTCCAGCGTGGCCAGCCACGGCCCGTACGGCCGGAGCGTGTCGTTGAGGGCGCGGAAGACCGACGCGGTCCCGTAATGGCCGACGCGCGGGTCGTCCCGCAAGTTGGCGTCCCGGGTCCAGGGCGGGACGGGGCCGGAGCAGCCGACGCCGTCGGCGCCGCGCATGACCGCCTGGAACAGCGACGGCAGGATCTGGTCGCCGGTGCCCGAGTCGTTCCAGACCTCGGGGTGGGCGAAGGCGCGCTTGCCCGGCCGGCGGTAGAAATCGATGCCGTGCGGCGTGTGGTACGGCAGGGGGACCTGCTCCCACTGCGCTTGCAGATCGACCTCGTCTACGTTGCCCAGGCTCACCGGCGGGTACGCCTCGACGTTGCGGTGCGGCGCCGCCGAGGCGGTGACCAGGCCGGGTGCGATCTCCTTCAGCCTTTTGTTGAACAGGGCCTGGGCCTCGACGGCCCACGACAGCCGCCGGGACGACACCCTCTCCAGCACCGGGTCCCAGGTACCGTCCTGTTTCGCCCGCTTCAGCGCGGCCTCGTAGGACGACCTCTCCTCGGGCGCCGCCGCCCTGGCGCCGCGCTGGCTGAAGACCCACCAGTTCGACCCCCAGACCCAGCCGCGGAACGACGGGTAGGGCTTCACCTCGTCGGTGACCCGGGCGATCGCCTCCAGCAGCTGCGGCGGCTTGCGCGGGTCGAACCCCGGGCCGCCCAGCGGCAGCCCGGCGTCGTTCATCATCAGGATCGCCATCTGCTCGACCCCCGCCGCGCTGTAGCCGGAGAGCGTCCGCCCCAGCGCCGGCGTGGCGGCGTAGCGGCCCGGCGCCGGCGCCGCCGGGTCGGCGTCGAGGTGCTTGAGCACCTCCCCCACCTCCTCCCGCGAGCGCGGGTCGGGCTTCAAAGCACCCATCTGGGTGGGTTCGCCGAGCCGGTCCACGATGAGGTTCATGCCGAGCTTGGCCGTCCGGGCGACGTGCGCCGCCGTCACGTCCGGCGCGTCCCAGGCGTCGGCGGACGGGTAGAGCGGGCCGTAGTCGCCGTACTGGACCAGGTGGAACGGCCGGCGGGTCACGCCGGGGCCGATCACCAGCGGCAGCGGCACGCAGGTCATCCCGGGGGCGATGGCCGTGAGGAGGTATCGCCCCGGCCGAAGGGCCGCCGTCAGGGAGGCGGAGAGGGCGACCGGCCGGGGCTCCGCGCCGGCGGTGACTGTCAGGCGCTGCTCGGCCAGGGCGCGCTCCCCGTCGGCGAGGCGGAGTGTCACCGGCACGGCGCCCGCCAGGTCCGGCCCGCGCACCTGGACGAGGCAGCGGACCTCCTCGCCGCGGCCGAAGTGGTCGCGGTGCCGCTCACACCAGACGGTGGCCGAGCCCTTCGCCCCGGGGCTGCGGATGTCCACCCAGCCGCGCACGCCGTACGCGGGGGGCTGGCCACGCAACCACGGCTTCAGCTCGGGCGTCACCTTGACCTGGTAGAGGCCGGCGCAGTCGGCGGGGACGCGGAGCTTGCCGCCGGCGAGCGCGAACTCGCGGTAGTCCAGGCAGTCGAGCGGCCGCGCCCAGACGCGCCAGCGCGGGGCCGCCCCCTGGGCCCCGGACAGCTGGACGTCGAAGGGCACCTCCTGGCCGGCGGTCCACACCCGCTGGGGGAACGTCGCCGTCAGCCGCTCGTGGTCGATGGACACGGCCTGGCGGAACGCGCCGGTGGCGAGGTCGTAGCGCTGGAACAGCTCGGTCGGGTGGCGGCGCTTCAGCAGCAGGTCGCCGCCGTGGACGCGCAGGTCGGTCCAGCCGTGCTCCCCGTGGCCGGGCCGCAGCCTCCCGGCTTGCAGCTTGATCGTCGCCGCCGGCTTCCCCCCGGGGGAGACCTTCCGGACCGCCTCGCCGTGCCGGTCGATGACGTAGAGGTGGCCCTCGTCATCGACGTCGA
Organism: Gemmataceae bacterium; assembly: GCA_046350195.1. Lineage (GTDB taxonomy): Bacteria > Planctomycetota > Planctomycetia > Gemmatales > Gemmataceae > CALDUY01. The sequence continues at coordinate 23,546 of JAXMAW010000007.1, read as the reverse complement.
ACCCGCCGGCGCCGGGGCTGCCCCAGGAGACGCCGGCGGCGTAGGTCCAGCGCTCGACCCCGTCGAAGCCGACGCACTGGAGCGGGCCGGAGCGGCGGAGGATGTAGAACGCCTGGCGCTGCTCGCAGACGCGGAAGTCCTGCATCAGCCCCGGGTGGCCCGCCGGCTTCCGCGCCACCGGGTACGCCTGCAAGGCCTTGCCGGAGGCGCTGACCTTTACCACGCGGTCGCGGTGCTGGTCGAGGGCGTAGAAGTCGCCGCCGGCGCCCGCCTCGACGTGGGCCGGCGCGTCCCAGCCGACCTGGTCGTTGGCGAGGAACTCGCCCGCGGCGCCGCGGCGGGCGAAGTCCGCGCCGTACACCGTGACCTTGCGGGCGAAGTGGCCGTTGGCCGTGGCCACGACGCCGTCGCCGTTGGCCGTGGCGTTGCCGGCGGCGTACTCGACGGCGGCGCCGAACTTCGCCGCGCCATCGCGGCCCAGTCGCAGCACGAAGCTTTTGTTGCCGCCGCTGCACAGGTAGACCTGGCCGTCGCGCCCGACCGCCAGCCGTGCGGAATCGACGCGGAACGCCGGGGCCTCCCGCGAAAGGACCTGCTCCAGCTCGACCGGCTGCGCCCGCCCCGCCCCAAGCGCCAAGCCCACAGCCGCACACGCCCACGCCGCCCGCATGGTGTACCCTCCTCCGGTCCGTGACGGCCGCCGAGGCGGGAGCCGCCGTCGGGATGCCTACGAAGGATGATACACCAATCGGGAGGGGCGTGGGCACCTCGCCGGTCTCACCGGGGCTGGCGGTGCAGCAACACCGGCACGCCGACGCCGTGGACGACCTTGTCGGCGACGCTGCCCAGCAGCAGTCGGGACAGCCCCCGCCGGCCGCGCGACTCCAGCGCGATCAGGTCGGCGTTGCTGGCGCTGGCCTCCAGTAGGATGCACCGGGCCGGCTCCTCGTCGAGCGCGACGCGCGTCCTGACGCGGCCCCCCTGAAGGGCGACCTGCTCCGCCACCCGATCGAGGTATGCCTTCGCCTCCTGTTGCCGTTGCCGCTCCAGCGCCTGGAGCTGGTCAAGGTCCGGCTGGATCAGCCCCGACACACTCCCCTCGTGCACGAAGCTCGTCCGCACCTCGGGCGGGACCACCCGCAGCAGTGTCAACGCCCCCTCGAACAACCCCGCCAGGGCCAGCGCCGCCGGCAGGATCCGCTCGGCCAGGTCGCTGCCGTCCAGCGGCACCAGGACGTTCCTCAGCGCCGGCTCGCGGCCGAGGTCCGTCTTGCCCTCGTCCCACGGCCGGACCAGCAACACCGGGCCGGGCAGCTCGCGGAGCAGCCCGTCGGCGACGCTGCCGAGCCAGAACCGGCCGATGGCCCCCCGGCCGTGCGTGCTCATCACCACCAGGTCGGCCTGGACCTGCTCGGCGTGGCCCTTCAGGGCCGGGACCGCGTCGCCGTCGAGCAGGGCCGTCTTCACCCGCACGGGGTGCTTGTCGGTCAGCCGGCGTGAGGCGTCGGCCAGGTAGGCCTGCTCGTCCTGGCGCAGGTGCAGATCGACGGCGTCCAGCAGTCTCACGCCTTCCAGCGCCGCGGCCTGGCCCGCCTGGTGGACGTGGGCCAGGTGCAACTCCGCGCCGGCGCGGCGGGCCAGGCTCGCCGCCAGGGGCAAGGCGTGCTCCGCGAACGTCGAGCCGTCCAGGGGTACAAGGATGGAGCGGATCATGAGCGACCTCCGATCATGTGGGTGTGGTTCGTCGCCCCGGAACCCTCACCGGGCCGACTGCCGTCCCTTGCCCTCGCGGGCGTGCGGCCGCCAGAAGATCGCGGCGGGCGGGGCGGGCGAGGGCATCTGGTCGAGTGGGGTCGGCCACACCTTACCCCCGTGCCGCAGCACCTCGACGGCGGCCAGGTTGGCCAGGTCCGTGTCGCCCCGCTGAGGTGGGTCCCGCATGACCGGCGGTCCGCCCACGGCGTCCAGCCGACCCCAGACCGGGTGGTCCGGCTCGGCGAACAGCACCTCGACCTCGCCGCGGGCCGCCGCCGAGACCGCCTCGGGGCCGCAGGCCGTGCGGCCGGTGCCGGCCAGCTGCCGGTACAGCGCCAGGTCCGCCTGACTCTGGCGGGCCAGGATCGGGGCGGCCAGCTTGCAGGCCCGTTCCTGCAGATCGCGGGCGCTCACCCGGTCCGGGCTGCCGGGCACCCCCTCGGGGGCCAGGTGGGGGTAGGAGCAGACCTCGCGGAAGATCGGCTGCAGGTAGCCGACCGCCGCCAGCACCAGCGGCGCCCGCTCGTCCCGCAGCGCCCGGGTCAACGCCCGGTCGATGGCGCGGAAGTACCGGACCAGGTCGTCCTTGTGGTCGTCCACCCCGACCCCGTGGCCGTGGTAGATCGCCTCGGAACGGCCGGCCCTCCCCGCCACGTGGTGCGTGTGGTAGTTCAGGACCTCATCGACGTCGTGGGTCGCCAGCGCCTCCTCCAGGTTTTTTGGCGCCCCCGGCAGCTCCACCCGGCTCACCGACTCGCGGTCGCCGCGCAGCAGCCGGACCTCCCCCTGGCTCATGGCGAGCACGAAGAAGTGCCCGTTGCCGGCCACGAGCGGCAGGGCCGGCGTCAGGAGGAACTCCGGGCCGACCGCCACCCGCTCCGGGAAGCCCCGCGGCAGGCGGTAGCTCCGGAACAGACCGGGGGCCAGGAAGACGGCCAGCCCGTCCCCCAGGCCGCCCCAGAACTCGCCGTTGGCGGCCAGCGACTGGGCGGGCAGGAGTAGCGCGCGCGCCTCCCCCTCGGACACGCCGACCGCCGCGAGTTCCCTCTCGACGAGGGACAGGCAGGAGCGGAATCGGGGGGGTGCGTCCTCGCCGCCCCCCCGGCGGGTCGGCAAGTAGATCGACACGCGAGGCGCTTGGCCGGCGTGCAGCAGGAGGTTCAAGTCGTCCCGGGTGAAGGTGTCCATGGTAGCGGTCTCCTCCGGGAAGGGGCATTCGCCCCTCCCAAATAGTCATGAAGGCAACCCGCGCGCCAGCCACCCGCAATCCCGCCCGCCGGCGTGACGAATCCCGGTTCTCAGCCGACCGGGCGGTGACGACCTCGGGCGGAACCGGCTGGCGTCGGGGCCGGGTGGTGGCCCCCCTGTGCCGAAAAGCGCCATCGGTCGGGCGGATCCGCCCAGCCCCGAAGGGGCGAGGGGTGACCGAGTCCCCTTTTCCGCCCCGGGGAGGCCTTCCGCCCGGCTGGCATGGGCTGTGCAATTGGGGCCGTTGACCGCACGGATCGGGGTCGCACCCATGGGAGGTCCTCCCTTCTCGATGGCCCGCGCGGGGCGGGCAAAGACCTCCCGGGCTTCTCGCCGACGGGGGACACGGCCATGAGCACCGAGAAGGACGACTTCCCGATCCTGGTGGTGGAGGACGAGCGGCCGGAGCAGGTCGTCTCGCACCTCCTGGAGCAGGCGGTACGGCTGGGCGCCAGCGACTTGCTGTTCGCCCCGCAGGAGGACGGTCTCATCGTCCAGGTCCGCCACCTGGGGGTGTTCCGTCTGTTCAGCAGCCTGTCCCGGGAGGTGGGGCACCACTGCATCGGCCACATCAAGGCCATGTCGGGGATGGACGTCGTGGAGCACCGCCGGCCCCTCGACGGCCGCTGGTCCCACCCGCTGGAGGACGGCAGCCGGATCGACCTCCGGGTCAACGTCCTGCCGACGCTGCACGGGGAGGACTGCTCGATCCGCCTGCTGAGCCGCGACCGCCGCCTCCGCAAGCTGGACAGCCTGGGGCTGTCCGGCGGCGAGCTGGCCGACCTGCTGGCCATGCTGAGCTGCCCCAGCGGGCTGATCCTGGTGACCGGGCCGACCGGCACGGGCAAGACCACGACCCTGTACGCCTGCCTCGACTGGCTGAACAACGGCGAGCGGAAGATCAACACCATCGAGGACCCCGTCGAGTACGAACTCGAGGGGGTGCGCCAGTCCCAGGTCAACGCCCGGATCGAGCTGGGCTTCCCGGAGCTGCTGCGCGGCGTGCTGCGGCAGGCGCCCGACGTGATCATGGTCGGGGAGGTGCGCGACCCGGTGACGGCGGTGACGGTGGTACACGCCGCCAACTGCGGGCACCTGGTGCTGGCGACGGCCCACGCCCCCACCGCCAGCGCCGCCGTGCAGAGCCTGCGGTCGTGGGGCGTCCACCCGCACTTCCTGGCCAGTTCGCTGCTGGGCGTGATCGCCCAGCGCCTCGTCCGCACCCTCTGCCCGGACTGCCGCAGCCTGCGCGGCCCGGACGACCTGGCCTATTCATGCGGGGAGGAGGGCCGGCAGGTGTGGTCGGCCCGGGGATGCCCCTCCTGCCACGGGACCGGCTACGGGGCCAGGACCGGCGTGTTCGAGGTGCTGCGCCTCACCCCGCCGTTGCGCCGACTCATCGCCGCCGACCACCCCACCCACGCCCTGCGGGAGCAGGCCGTCCGCGACGGGCTGGTCGAGCGCGTCAGGCGGCCCTGCTCAAGGTCCACCAGGGGCCAGACCACACCCGAGGAGGTGGCCCGGACCGTGCCGCACGAGCACCTGCCGGCCGACGACAAGCCACCCCGCGGGGCTGCTCCCCCGGCGCCGGACCAGCAACCCGCGGGGGCGTTCGCCGCGACCCTCCCCTCGAACCGCGCGGCTGAGGGCGCACTATCGTGAGGGTACCGAGGGCGTCCCGGACGGGCGAGGTTCGCCGCCTGTTAAATGCCCATGTCGGCCAGGGCGTCGAGCATGCGGCGGACCAGGCCGGCCGCGAAGGGGCGCGGGCCTCGGCCGCCAGGACCGCCCTCTCCAGGCGGTCGCGCAGGTGGCCCCGCGGCCCTCGGTCCTGGTGGTGGAGGGACTCGACCAGGTGGGCTGCCGTCTCTCCCAGGTGGGTCACCGCCACGTCCGCGGTGGGGGTCGATCCCAGGGCCTGGCTCAGCTCGTCGATCAGCCCTGCGAGCGTCTGCCGAGATTCCGGGTCGATCGACGGGGACCCGCGCAGCAGCCCGGCCACCTCGTGGAGGCGCGCCTGGAGTTCCGGAACGGACGGCGGGCCCGCCTCGATGTTCTCTGGCATTCTCGGTCCTCCTGTAACTTTTCTTATTCCAACCTGGGAACAACCCAAAAGCAATAGCCGTACCGCACTTCGAGTGTGGGCACGGCCCGAGGGGGCCGTCCCAAGGCGGCACGCCGGGTGTGCAGTTCCGCCCACCGGCCTGAATCCCCTCCCGGGTTGGATGCCGCCCCAGACCTATTTCCCGAGCGCCGCGAACTTTCCCTTCCCCGGGCACAGGGATTGCCCTGGGTTTGGCATCGCCTGCGAGGCCTCAGCCATTCCACCCCGGAGGGCCTTCCCATGTCCACGATAACTTCTGAGATCCACAAAGAGAGCGTTGAGGTCCCGGTCGGGCCGTGGGTGATCCGGGGCGACCTTCGCGTCCCGGACAACGCCACGGGCGTCGTCCTGTTCGCCCACGGCTCGGGGAGCGGCCGGCACAGCCCCCGCAACCGGCTCGTCGCCCGCCGGCTGGAGGAGGCCGGGCTGGCCACCTGCCTGGTCGATCTGCTCGACGAGGAGGAGGGCCAGGACCGGGCCAAGGTGTTCGACGTCGGCCTGCTCGGCTGGCGGGTGGTGGAGCTGATCCAGTGGCTGGGGGGTCACCCGCTGACCCGGGAGTTGCCTCTGGGGCTGTTCGGGGCCAGCACCGGGGCGGCCGCGGCGCTGATCGCGGCGGCGGAGAAGCCGGACCTCGTCCAGGCGGTCGTCTCGCGCGGCGGGCGGCCTGACCTGGCGGAGGCGGCCCTGCCGCTCGTCCAGGCCCCGTCCCTGCTGATCGTCGGCGAGAACGACGAGCCGGTGGTTGCCCAGAACGGGGAGGCACTGGCGGCGTTGTGCTGCCACAAGGAGCTGGCGGTCGTCCCCGGCGCAACCCACCTGTTCCCGGAACCCGGGGCGTTGGAGGCGGTCGCCGACCTGGCCGCCGGCTGGTTCGTCCGCCACCTCGGCACGCCGGCCCCGCGCCGGGCAGCCCCGGTCCCCCGGTTCCGTGACCGAGAGGACGCGGCCCGGCAGCTGGCCGAGGCGCTGAGGGGTCGGCCGCTGCGAGACCCGGTCGTGCTGGCGATTCCGCGGGGCGGGGTGGCCCTGGGGGCGGTGCTGGCCCGCGAGCTGGGGGCCGACCTCGACGTCGTCCTCGCCCGCAAGCTCCGCGCCCCGACCTGCCCCGAGCTGGCCCTCGGCGCCGTCGCCGAGGACGGCTCCTTCCGCCTCGCCCCGCACGCCGCCGCCTGGCTGGACGAGTTCCCCGGCTACCTGGAGAGGGAGGTCGCCTGCCAGCGCGCGGAGATCGCCCGGCGGAAGAAGTTGCTCCGCGGCGCCCGGCCGCCGGTCGGGCTCGAGGGGAGGTCGGTCCTGGTCACCGACGACGGGATCGCCACCGGGTCCACCATGCTCGCCGCCCTGCACGCCCTGCGCGAGAGGAACGTCCACGAGGTCGTCGTGGCCGTCCCCGTCGCCTCCCCGGACCGGCTGGAAGAGGTGCGCGGGCTGTGCGACGACGTCGTCTGCCTGGCGACGCCGGCCGACTTCTCCGCGATCGGCCAGTTCTACGACGACTTCCGCCAGATCGACGACGACGAGGTCATCGCCCTGCTCCGCGCCCACGAGGGTTGGCGGCTGGCCGACCAGGTGCCGCTGGGCTGATCGCCCGCCGGGGCCGCGGCCCGGGGGAGGCGTCATGAAGATTCACCACCTGACGGCGGAGGAGGCGCTGGGCAGCCTGCAGTCCGGGCCTCAAGGCCTGTCGCCCGGCGAGGCGCGGCGGCGGCTGCTGGAGTTCGGGCCCAACCGGGTCGAGCGCGTCCGGGGGGCCTCCCTGTTGGCCCGCTGCCTTCAGGGGTTCACCCACTTCTTCGCGCTGGTCCTCTGGCTGGCGGCGGGGCTGGCCTTCTTCGCCGACCGGCACGACCCCGGCTCGGGCATGGCCACGCTGGGGGTGGCCATCGTCGGCGTGATCGTCCTCAACGGGGCCTTCTCCTTCTGGCAGGAGTACCGGGCCGAGAAGGCCCTGGAGGCGCTGGGGAGCCTGCTGCCGCGCCAGGTCAAGGCCGTCCGCGAGGGCCAGGCTCAGGTCATCCCCGCCGAGGACGTCGTCCCCGGCGACGTGCTGCTCCTGGACGCCGGCGACGACGTCCCGGCCGACGGCCGGGTCCTGGAGGCGTTCGGGCTGCGCGTCAACAACGCCACGGTCACCGGCGAGTCCGCCCCGCGCGCCCGGAACGCCTCGCCCTGCGCCGAGGAGGACCTGCTACACGCCCGCAACGTCCTGCTGGCGGGGACGTCGGTCGTCTCCGGCGAGGCGCGGGCGCTGGCCTTCGCCACCGGCATGCGGACCGAGTTCGGCAAGATCGCCCACCTGACGCAGGACAGCCGGCCGCCCCTGTCGCCGCTCCAGGCGGAGATCGCCCGGCTCAGCCGCGTCCTCGTCCTGGTGGCGACGGCGCTGGGCGTGACCTTCTTCGCCCTGGGCCAGGCGGTCGGCCTGGGGCTGTGGCCGAGCTTGCTGTTCGGCATCGGCATCATCGTCGCCAACGTCCCCGAGGGGCTGCTGCCGACGGTGACGCTGGCCCTGGCCATGGCGTCGCAGCGGATGGCCCGGCGCAAGGCGCTGGTGCGGCACCTGCCGGCCGTGGAGGCACTGGGCTGCGCCACGGTGATCTGTAGCGACAAGACCGGCACGCTGACCCAGAACCGGATGGCGGTCGTCCGGCTGTTCGCCGGGGGCCGGCTGCTCTCGCCGGACGAGCTGGCGGGCGCGGCGGGCGACCACCGCGACCTGCTGCTGGCCGCCCGGCTCTGCCACAGCCTGCACGAGGCCGGCGGCGGGCAGGCGCTGGGCGACCCGATGGAGGTGGCGCTGGCCGAGGCGGGCGACCGGCTCCTCGCCGGGACGCTCGGCCCGGGCTGGTCGCTCCTCGACGCCGTCCCCTTCGACACCGAGCGCAAGCGGCTGACGACGCTGCACGGCGGCCCCGAGGGCCGGGTCGTCCTGATGAAGGGGGCGCCGGAGGCCGTCCTGCCCCTGTGCCGGTTCGTCCGCTCCGGCCGTGACGTGGTCCCGCTCTCCGAGGCGTGGCGGGCCCGCTTCGTCGAGGCGCGAGGACGCCCTGGCCGACCAGGGGCTGCGCGTCCTGGCGTTCGCCTCGCGCCCGGCTGGGCGAGGCGGAGGCCCCCGGCGACCTCGAACGCGACCTGGTGCTCAACGGCCTGGCCGGGCTGGAGGACCCGCCTCGGCCGGAGGTCCCGGCGGCGATGGCGCGCCGCCGCGCCGGCATCCGGGTCATCATGGTCACCGGCGACCACCCGCACACCGCCTGCGCCATCGCCCGCCAGGTCGGCCTGGTGCGGCGACCGCCCGGTCGTGCTGACCGGCGACCAGCTGAGGCGGATGTCGGCCACGCGCTGCAACTCGCCCTGGACGCCGAGGAGGTCCTCTTCGCCCGGGTCAGCGCCGACCAGAAGCTGCGGATCGTCCAGGCGCTGAAGGCCAAGAGGCACGTCGTCGCGGTGACCGGCGACGGCGTCAACGACGCCCCGGCGTTGCGGCACGCGGACATCGGCATCGCCATGGGGCTGGCCGGCACCGACGTGGCCCGCGAGGCGGCCGACCTGGTCCTGCTGGACGACAACTTCGCCAGCATCGTCGCCGCCGTCGAGGAGGGCCGGGCGGTCTACGACAACCTCCGCAAGTTCCTCACCTACATCCTGACGTCCAACGTGCCGGAGCTGGTCCCCTACCTGGCGTTCGTCCTGTTCCGGGTGCCGCTGGCGCTGCCGGTGATCCAGATCCTGGCGGTGGACCTCGGCACCGACGTGTTGCCGGCCCTGGCCCTGGGCGCCGAGAGGCCCGATCCCGACGCCATGGCCCGCCCGCCGCGGCGCCGCGGCGACCGGCTGCTCAGCGCGCCGCTGCTGCTGCGGGCGTACCTGTTCCTCGGCGTGCTGGAGGCGGTGGCCGCGATGGCGGCGTTCTTCTTCGTGCTGCTCCGCGGCGGCTGGTCGTACGGCGAGCCGCTGGCCGCCCACGACCCGCTCTACCTGCGGGCGACGACGGCCTGCCTGGCGGCGATCGTGGTGGCGCAGGTGGTCAACGTCTTTCTGTGCCGCAGCGACCGCCGCAGCGCCTTCGCCTCGGCCCTGGCCGGCAACCGCCTCATCCTGGCCGGCGTGGCCGGCGAGATCGCCCTGCTGGTACTGCTGACCTACACCCCGCCGGGCCAGGCCCTGTTCGGCACGGCGCCGATCGGCCTGGAGGTCTGGCTCTTCCTGGCCCCGTTCGTGCTGATGCTGCTGGGCCTGGAGGAGCTACGGAAGGCCCTGGTCGCCTCCCGGTCCGCCTTGGGTGCGCCCCGTGCGGAAACGCACACCCTGCCCGAGGTGGAGGGGGGCGTCGAGGCCCCGGGAATGCCGGGCCGCGCCGGCGGGTTGGGCCTTCCGGTGGGGAGTCGTTAGCCCCGGCGCGGGATTTGCCCGGGAGATTGTAGTCGAGGGAGAGACAGGCAGGGCATCCGCCCGTGGGCGCGGCCGGGGTGGCGCCCCGGTCGCGGCGAGGGGGCGAAGGCGCCGGGTGGTCCGGCGGTGGGGCCCCTTCGGATAGGTTTCCCAGAGGAGTGATCCCATGGCTGGCATCATGAAGCCCCAGGAGAAACAGACCAAGGTCGAGCCGGCCCCGAAGGGGGGGCCGCCGGCGCGCCCCCAGGAGTTCCCCTCCTTCCTCGGCCGGCTGCGCGACGAGTTTGACCGCATGTTCGAGCGGTTCGCCGGCGCCCGGCCGGGGCCGTGGGGTGAGATGATGAGCACCTGGCGCTGGGGCCTGGAGGTGTTCGACAAGGACACCGCCGTGGTCGTCCGCGCCGAGGCCCCGGGGTTCGAGGCGGGCGACTTCGACGTGCAGGTCCAGGACGGCCAGCTGACCCTCCGCGCCTGCCACAAGGTCGAGTCCAAGCAGGAGGGCGAGGAGGCCTGGTCCAGTCAGGAGTACGTCGAGGTGGTCACGCTGCCGACCGCGATCGACAAGGACAAGGTGCAGGCGAAGTACCGCAACGGCGTGCTGACCGTCACGCTGCCCAAGGCCCCGCAGGCCAAGGGCCGCCGTGTCACGGTCGAGGGCGCCTGAGGGGCGGCCCGGCCGGGCCGCCCGGAATCCCCGTCACCCCGGCCCGCCGCCGGCGGGCCGGGCGGAACCCGAACAGGGGCGGTGTCATGAACGAGCGAGCAGCCGCGGCCGGTGGAGGCCCAGGCCTTCGCAAGGAGGCCGAGGTGGTGGAGGTGTCCCTGCTCCTGACCGCCGGGGAGTTCCGGCGGCTGGCGGCGGCCGCCTCCCGCCGGGGGCTGACCGTCGGCGAGCTGATCCGCCGGGCCGCGCGGGATCACCTCCGCGGGCCCACGGCGGGAGGCGAGAAGAATGTTTATGAGGTCGCCTAAGGGGTCATTCGCCCCAGGGGGTTAGCCATGTTAACGACCCTCAGCATCATCAAGGCGGACGTCGGCAGCATTGGTGGCCACGTCACGCCCGGCAGGCAACTTCGGGACACGATCAGCCGACACGTCGCCGGGGCCGTCGGCGGGCTGATCAGCGACTACTTCCTCGGCGTGACCGGCGACGACGTCGCCATCCTGATGGTCCACAAGATGGGCGTCGGGGACGAGGAGGTCCACCGCCTGGCCTGGGAGGCGTTCCTGGCCGGCACGAGGACGGCCAAGGCCCAGGGCCTGTACGGCGCCGGGCAGGACCTGCTGGTCGATGCCTTCAGCGGCAACGTCAAGGGGATGGGGCCGGCGGTGGCCGAGATGGAGTTCGAGGAGCGGCCCAACGAGCCGTTCTTGATGTTCATGGCCGACAAGACCGAGCCGGGGGCCTACAACCTGCCCCTGTACCTGGCCTTCGCCGACCCGATGAACACCGGAGGGCTGCTGCTCAGCCCGGAGATCACCAAGGGCTACCGGTTCACCGTCATGGACGTGGACCACACCGACGGCGACCGGGTCATCGACCTGGAGGCGCCGGAGGACCTGTACAACCTCGCCGCGCTGTTGCGCGACAACGACCGGTTCGTCGTCGAGGCGATCTACGGCCGGCACGCCGGCGAGCAGGCGGCGGCGGTGAGCACGCAGCGGCTACACAACATCGCCGGCAAGTACACCGGCAAGGACGACCCGGTGGCGCTGGTGCGGGTGCAGAAGAACTTCCCGGCGACGGGCGAGGTCCTGGCGCCGTACGCGGTGGCCCACTACGTTGGCGGGTTCATGCGCGGCAGTCACGTCGGGCCGCTGATGCCGGTCAGGCACGGGACGATGTGCAGCTACTTCGACGGGCCGCCGATCGTCTGCTGCTTCGGGTTCTGCGTCCACCAGGGCAAGCTGACCGAGGTGGTGGACCCGTTCGACCACCCGTTCTGGGACGCGGTGCGGACGAGGGCGGCGGAGAAGGCGATGGAGATCCGCCGGCAGGGCTTCTCCGGCGCCGCCATGCTGCCCTACAGCGAGTTGGAATACGGCGGCATCGTCCACATCCTCGACGGGCTCGAGCCACGCTTCCAGGTCCGGGAGGCGGGCCAGCCCGAGGCCGTGGGCGTCTGACCCGCCGGGAAAGGAGGGGTGAGCGATGTTAGACATCCTGGAAAGTGGCGCGCCCAACATCCTGCGCGTCCGGGCGAGCGGGCGGCTGACCGACGCCGACCACGCCGCCTTCCTCCGCAAGCTGGAGTACCTCGCCCACAGGTACGGCCGGGTGCGGGTGCTGCTGGACATGACGGGCCTGGACGGCTGCGACGCCTGCTCGGGCTGGGACGACCCGGTGGTCAGCCTCCGCTGGAAGGACGCCGTCAAGCGGTTCGCCGTCGTCGGCCGGGAGGCCGACCGCGCCTGGGAGAAGCCGCTGACCGAGCCCTTCGTCAACGTGCGGTTCTTCCCGCCGTCGAGGCGCGAGGAGGGCTGGCGCTGGGTCTGCGAGGGCGCCGAGGAGGAGATCGACAAGGAGTGGATCCGCCACCTGGCCTACGCCAAGTGGGAGGCGGCCGGCCGGCCGGCCGACGACGCGGAGCGGTTCTGGCTGGAGGCGGAGCGGGAGCCTGCCCACACCGTCTGAGCGGGGCCGGCGGGAGGCCCCCGCGCGGCTCGCCCACACGGACGGAGGCGGACGCGATGGAACTCCCTTCGCTGATCGAGGCCCTGTCCGGCCCCGGCGTACCCCTACCCGGTGGCGACGGTGGAGGTCCGCCAGACGCACATCTCGGCGGTCTTCCTGGCCGGCGAGTTCGTCTACAAGGTCAAGAAGCCGGTCGATCTCGGGTTCCTCGACTTCACCACCCTGCCGAGGCCGCCAGCCTGTGACGAGGAGGTGCGCCTGAACCGCCGGCTGGCCCCGGGGGTGTACCTGGGCGTCGTGCCGGTCACGCGGGCGGCGGCGGGCGTCCGGGTCGAGGGGGAGGGCGAGCCGGTCGAGTGGGCCGTGAAGATGCGCCGCCTGCCCGACGACGCCTCCCTGGCCGCCCGCCTGGCCCGCGGGGAGGTCGGGGCTCCCTTGCTCGAGGCGGCTGGCCCGCCGGGTGGCCTCGTTTCACCGGGCGGCCCGCGCGGACGATCGCGTCGCCTCCTTCGGCCGGTTCGAGCCGGTGGCCCGCGCCGTCCGCGACGTCCTCGCCCAGGTCGAGCCCCTGCGGTGTTACCGTCCACCCGGACGTCCTGGCCCGGGTGGCTGGGCTCACGGAGGAGGCCCTGGCCCGCCTGCGGCCGCTCATCGAGGCGCGGGCGGCGAGGCGTGCCGCGCGAGGGCACGGCGACCTCCGCTCGAGCACGTCTACTGCTTCCCGGATCGCGCCCCGCCGGACGACCTGGTCGTCATCGACGGCGTGGAGTTCAGCGAGCGGCTGCGCTGCCTCGACCCGGTGGCCGACATCGCCTTCCTGGCCATGGAGTTCGCCCTGCACGGCCGTCGCGACCTGGCCGGGGCCTTTTCACGGGCCTACCTCCGGGCCGCCGGCGACGCCGAAGGCGAGCGGTTGCTGCCGTTTTACTCCGCGTACCGGTCCGCGGTCCGGGGGGCCGTCCGCGGGCTGCAAAGCAAAGATGAGGGGCTCTCCCCGGAGGCCCGGGGCGGGCCCGGGAGAAGGCCCGGGCCCACTGGCTGCTGGCCCTCGGCGAGCTGGAGCCGCCCGGCCGCCGGCCGTGTCTGTTGCTGGTCGGCGGCCTGCCGGGGACGGGGAAATCGACCCTGGCGGTGACGCTGGCCGACCGGGCCGGCTTCGAGGTGATCCGCTCCGACGCGGTGCGGAAGGAGCCTGGCCAGGCCGGGCGCGGCCGACCTTATACTCCCGGCTGGGACGACCGCACCTACGCCGAGTGCCTGCGCCGGGCGGAGCGGTTGCTGTTCGAGGGGAGGAGGGTGCTAATCGACGCGACCTGGCGGGAGCAGCGCCGCCGCCGGGCGTTCCTGGGGGCGGCGGCGCGGTGGGGCGTCCCGGGGGGCCTGCTGATCTGCCAGGCGACCCCGGAGACGGTGCGGCGGCGCCTGGCCGCCCGGAGGGGAGACGTCTCCGACGCCGACTGGGCGGTCTACCAGGAGCTGGTGAAAGGGTGGGAGGGCGTGGAGGGCCTTTCCCCGGGGCACGTTCACACCGTCCCGTCCGACGGCGACCCGGGCCAGGTCGCCGACCACGCCGCCGGGGCGCTGCGCGAGTTGGGGCTGCTGGGTTGACGCCCTTCCCCTTCGGGGATTGGCGCGGGCGTCCTAAAGGCGCCTCACGCCGTCGGCGTGACGACGTTGATGCGCCGCCCCTGGCGGTCGAACATGACGACGCCGTCGGCCAGGGCGAACAGCGAGTCGTCCTTGGCCCGGGCGACGTTGCGGCCGGGGTGGTAGCGCGTGCCGCGCTGGCGGACCAGGATGCTGCCGGTCGTCACGCGGCCGCCGCCGTAAACCTTGATGCCGAGCCGCTGGCTGTGCGACTCGCGGCCGTTCTTGGACGAGCCTTGACCTTTCTTGTGAGCCATGGGTGGGTGCCCCTCCGGTTGAACTCTCTTTTGAAAAAACGAATCCGGGGGACGCGGCCCCCGGAGATGTTCCCTTCGTGGCGTCAGGAGTATTATTTATCCTTCTTGGCCGGGTTCTTCAAGTCGAGCGTCGAGGACGCCCGGTAGACCCACTGGACCGGCGGGACGAACTGGATCGCCTCGGACCGGGTGGAGAACTTGTCGGCCAGCCGGCGGAAGGTCAGCTGGAGCGTCTTGCGGCGGACGATGTGCTTGGTGTCCGGCGGCACCGGGTCGGTGAGCGACCAGCCGTTGGACAGCCCGGCGACGAAGATGCTGTAGCGGTTGCTCTCGGCGAGCTTCTCCAGCTTCTCCTTGATGTCCTTGGCCGCCTTGTCGTCGGTGGGGGCGGACTCGTTGGGGTCGATCCAGATGGCGACGCCGGTGACCGCCTTCGGCGCGGACCGGGGCGGGGTGGGCGGGATCGGCTCCTTGGCGATGGTGACGGAGTTCTTGATGTTGTAGTAGCCGGTCGGGTCCTCGATGCGGCTGATCGCCTCCTGGGCGGCGGGGAGGATCTGGTCGCGGTAGACCATCGGGGTCTTGCTGTCGTGCGTGACCAGCTCGAAGTCGGGGATGAACGTGCGCGGCTCGCCGGTGCGGTTGATGACCTGGTACCAGAGGTACCAACAGACGCGCTGGCCCAGGCCGGGGATGTTGACCTTGATGATGCGGGGGTCGCGGAACTTGAAGTCGAGCACCCAGAGCTTGCCGCCCTTGGCGGCCTCGGCCTCGACGACCGGGTTGTCGTCCTTGATGTAGCGCTCGGTGGGGTTCTGCGCGGGCAGGCTGGCCGCCAGGGTGGCGAGCAGCGCCGCGAACAGGGCCAGGATGGCGAAACGGCCGCGCGGGGAGGCCATGAGATGAACCCTCCGTCTCTGTCCGGGGAGCGGTGCCGTCCTTGGCGTGCGCATAGGGTGAGCGCCCGCGTCCCTGCGACCAGTGCGTTATAGCAAGGGGGCCGCGCCGGGGTCAAGGCGAAGGGAAATCCCAGGCCCGACCGGGAGGGAGGGCGCCGCTTCGTCAAGGGCGGCGCCACGTCCTCCCTCACGGTCGGGCCTTGGAAAGAAGGGGCGGCCGTCGTACCGTTATCGCCGTTTGTTAGCGGCGGTGACAGCGACGGTCGGCGTCGTCAGTTGCCCGGCCCGCTGAGGACGAAGGCGGCCCACAGCTTGGTGTCGGCCTTCTTGCCCTTCGCCACCGGGACCGGCGCCCGGGTGCCCAGCGCGGCGGCCTTCTCCAGGGCGGGGCGGCCGCGGTCGCCGGCGAGGTCGGCGATGCGCTCGGGGTGGCGGTAGATGGTCAGCTGGGCGGTGCGGAGCGCCTCCAGCGGCGTCTTCCTGTTGGTGCATGGTTCGTGGTAGGACGACCCAGTTCAGCAGCACCCGCCGCCCAGGAACCGACCCGCCACGGAAGCGCTGATGCGGCGGGTGCCTGCTACAGTGCCTGGTTTGGCGTGTCTAAGCCTACCAGCCGTTCTCTCCCAACTCCACCACCCGGCACCGCAGCGACCCCTCCACCTCCCCGCACTCGCCCGACTCCTCATCCTCGACCTCGCACCACACGTCCAGGCCGAGCGTGCTGGCGTCGGCCGCGTACCGGGTGCAGGACAGGCGGATGGCGGTTACGGCGAACGGCCGACCACGAAGCTTCACCCCGCCGCCCTCCGCGAACACGTCGTCGGACGGGGACAGATCGACCGGCTCCCACCGTCGGCCTGGCAGGTCGGTGACCAACCCAATGCCGGGGAACGGCGCGCCGAGTAGCCCGAACCAGCACCGCTTGCCGGACGACCGGACGTACAGGTATCCATCACACCACGCGCATTCGGCGGTGTCGAGCCGGTAGGTGCGGTCGCGGTATTCCAGATAACCCGCCGCCGGACTTTCCGCCATCCGCAAGCCTCCGCCGCCGGACTTACGATTTTGTCGCGCCAGGCGCAACAGATGTGAACCAAACGTTGGCTGCCACGTTGTCTACCACGCCCTCTTCGGTCCGCTGCTAAGTCACGCACATGCGAACCATGCTCCATCGGCGGAGTTAACGTACCCGGCTGTTGCCTTAAACGTTTTCGGATGTGGGCGCTCACCTCAACCCCGCATTCTAACCCCCCGATCTCACGCCGTAAAACCACCTACCCCTCACGCCCACGGATCGACGGCGTACTGCAACCCATCGCCGGCGCTCAGCCGGTCCAGCGCCTCGCCCAACCGCTCCAGCGGCACGCAGCCGCTGATCAGCGCCGACGCGTCGAGGCCGCCTTCCAGCAAATGCTCGCGCGCCTTCGCCACGTCGGCGGGGCTGAAGTGGAAGCTGCCGAGGAGGCGCACCTCCTCGTAGTGCACCCGGAAGCTGTCGGCGGGGAACACCGCGTCGCGCGGCAGGCCGCCGAAGAACTGCACCTGCCCGCCCGGTGCCGTCAGGTCGAACGCCCGCTTCCACCCTTCGAGGGTGCCCGTGCATTCGATCACGACGTCGAACCGCTCGCCATCAGGCTCCGCCAACGGCGTCAGGCCGAACCGCCGGGCCAGCCCGTCGCGTTTGGTCCGCCGGCCGGCGCCGTACAGACTGGCGTTCGTGTAGCGCGGCAGCAGGTGGCCGAAGAGCAGCCCCATCACGCCCAGTCCCAGCACCAGCACCCGATCGGCGCCTCGCCAGTCGATCTGCTCCAGCCCGTGGACGACGCAGGCCAAAGGTTCCAATAGCGCCGCCGTCTCCGCCGGCAGCGACGCCGGCCGGGCGAAGAGGTTCTGCCGGGCCACCGCGGCGGGCAGGCAGAGGTGCTGGCCGAACGCCCCCAGCACCTTCTCGCGCATGACGTGCGGGCAGAGGTGCTGGCGGCCCTTGCCGCACAGCTCGCACGCCAGGCACGGGGCGCTGTGGACGCCCATCACCGGCTGGCCGACCTCGAAAGGCGGCGCCCCGACGCCCAGGGCGGCAACGGTGCCGGCGTAGCGGTGGCCGAACGGCCCCGGCATCGGGATCTGCGGGTGGCCGCGGACGTACGCCTTGCGGTCGGTGCCGCCGGCCAGCGCCCGCTCGACGCGCAGCAACACCTGCCCGGGGGCGGGCTGCGGGACCGGGGCTTCCCGTACCTCGACACGGCCGGGCTGGACGAGGAAGGCGCAACGCTGCGTCGGCGAGGAATCCCGGCTCAAGGCAACTCTCCCGGTGGCGAAACGACAGCGCCATTCTAGGCTGACAACCGTCGCCCGTCCGCCGACTTTGTAGGGTGGGCCGAGTCCGCGAGGCCCACCCGGCAGCCCGCCCCGGGGGGGCTCGGAGGCGCGGCCCACCCCCAGAAGAACTGTCGCCCGTCCGCCCCCACAACCTGACGAGGTGCGAGATGAAGAAGTCCCTGGCCGCACTGTTCGCCCTTCTCACGTTCATCCCCGCCGCCCGCGCCGACGACGCCGCGGCCGACGAGGTGTCGGCCGCGATCGGCAAGCTGAACCAGGCGTTCGAGAAGGGCAACGCCGCCGCTTTGAAGCAGCTGATGACCGCCGACAAGGTCGCCGTCACCGGCTACTACGGCGGGCCGGTGACGCGCGACGAGCAGATCAAGTCGCTGGCGGATCTGAAGCTGAGCGAGTACAAGCCGGGCAAGATGACGATCAAGCTGCTGGGCAAGGAGGCGGCGCTGGTCAGCTACGAGTTGGGGATGAGGGGCACGTTCAAGGGCAAGCCGCTGCCGGCGAGAAGTTACGCCTCGGCCGTGTGGGTCAAGCAGGCCGGGCTGTGGCGCGAGGCGTTCTACCAGGAGACGGCCCTGGGCGCTAGGTGAGTGGTACAATGAGCGGCGTTGTCCCGCCCAAGGAGGACGCCATGCCGATCCACGACTGGACCAAGGTGCCGGCCGGGCTGTTTCACCACTTTCATCAGCACTGGTCGATCGAGATCGCCAGCGCTTTGAACCGGGGGCTGCTGCCGAAGGGGGTGTCGGCCCTCGTGGAGCAGCGGGCCGGCGCCCAAGGAGTCGGACGTCCTCTCGGTCGAGAGGCGGCCGAGGGTGGGCCCGGAAACAAACGGGGGCGTGGCGACGCTCCGCGACCCCCAAACCCGCATCGTCCGGCGGACCTCGAAGTAGATCTACGCCGACCGCGCCAACCGCGTCGTCCTCAAGCACCTCGGCCGCACCCTCGCCGTCATCGAGATCATCTCGCCGGGCAACAAGGACGGCAGGGCGCCCTGGCGACTTCGTCGAGAAGACGATCGATTACCCCAGGCTCGGCATCCACGTGTTGATCATTGACCTCTTCCCGCCGACCCCGCGTGACCCGTTCGGCATCCACAAGGCCGTCTGGGACGAGATCGACGACGAGCCGCTCGCCTTCCCGAGGGCAAGAGTCGCGTCCTTGTTTCCTACAAGGCCGACCGCGAAAAGGTCCTACGTCGAGCCGGTCGCCGTCGGCGACAAGCTTCCGGAGATGCCGCTGTTCCTTGGCGAGAACTACCACGTCTTCGTCCCGCTGGAGCCGACCTACCAGGCGACCTGGGACGCCAGTCCGGAGGACTTTCGCGAAGCGGTTCTGACCGGCGTCCTGCCCGAGCCGGACGCCGAGTGAAGGAGACTCACCATGCCGATCCACGACTGGACCCGTGTGGGCGACGGCATGTTCCACGCCTTCCACGTCAGCTGGGTGTCCGAGATTCAGGAAGCCCTGAACGACGGCCTGCTCCCGCCGACCTACTACGCCCAGGCCGAGCAGATCGCCGGCCCGCTCGGCCCCGACGTGCTGACCCTGCAAACAAACGGCTATCCGCCGGCCAAGGAGGATCCTCGCCGGGCGGGCCCGGCGGGGTCGCGGTCGCCAAGGCCCCCCACGCGTTCGGCTGGGCTCCGCCGAGATGGATGACTACACGCTCAAGCGCCGCACCATCGTCATCCGCCACGCCTCGGGCGACCGGATCGTCGCCCTGCTGGAGATCGTCTCGCCAGGAACAAGGGCAGCCGCCATGCGCTGCGCTCGTTCGTCGAGAAGGCCGTCGAGGCGCTGTACCGGGGGTATCAACTGCTCGTGGTAGACCTGTTCCCGCCGTCGAAGCGTGACCCGCAGGGCATCCACGGGCCATCTGGGCGGAGTTCTCCGAGCAGCCGTTCGAGCTGCCCGCCGGCGAGCCGCTCACGCTGGTCGCCTACTCGGCGGGGCCGCGGAAGGAGGGCCTACATCGAGCCGACCGCCGTCGGCCGCGAGTGCTCGAGATGCCGCTGTTTCTGGAGCCGGAGGTCTACATCAACGTGCCGCTGGAGGAGGCCTACCGGGCGGCCTACCGCGGCGTGCAGCGCTGCCCGGTGGAAGCAGGTCCTGGAAGGGGCGTGAGCGGCCATTTCTCGTGTGACATTCGCCGCCGTCGGGAGATATACTCATCACGCCTTCATCGCACCCCGGAGAGGCCCCCTCATGGTGATGACCCCGACGACCTTCCGCCGCGCGTCGCTGCGCGCCGTGCAGGCCGCCGCGCTGGCGCTGCTGGCGGCCGCGTTGGCCCCCGCCTGCTCGGACTCCCGCCGCGCCGCCGGCCGCCAAGGCCAACTACAAGCTGGCGAAGAAGTACGGCAAGTCCAGCCTGGCGCCGTTGACCTACAGCGAGCAGGTCACCCCCAGCTGGATCGGCAAGACCGACGTCTTCTGGTACTCCTACCGCACCAGCGCCGGCACCAGGTTCTGGAAGGTCGATCCCGCCAAAAAGAGCAAGGATCCGCTGTTCAACCACGAGAAGCTCGGCAGCCTCCTCGCCGAGCTGAGCCGTAAGCCGGTCGATGCCGCCCAGCTGCCGTTGACCCGCGGCCAGGTCAACGGCGACGGCAGCAAGTTCACCTTCGTCGCGATGGAGATGCAGTACGAGTACGACCTGAAGGGCGAGAAACTCGTCTCCAAGGGCAAGGCCCCCGCCGGCGGCCGCTTCGGCGACGGCTTCCCGTTCGGCGGCGGCAAGGGCAAGGGCAAGCGCGGCGGCGACGCCGAGGCCCAGGAGAGGGAGCAGCAGAAGGAGCAGAAGGAGGAGAAGGAGGACGAGAAGAAGGACGACAAGGACATGGACGACACCGACAAGTCCAAGGGCCCGCCCGCCGGGCCGGTCGGCCGCACCACCCGCGCCGCCTCCCCGGACAAGAAGTCGGTCCTGTTGACCAAGGGCCACAACCTCTACCTCGCCGAGGCCGGCAAGGAGAAGGACGCCGTCGCGCTGAGCAAGGACGGCACCGAGGACTACGGGTTCTTCCTCTCCCAGGGCTTCGGGATGGGAGGCGGCGGGGGCCGCGGCCGGGGCTTCGGCCCGCCCGGCGCCACCCCGACGCTGCAGCGCGCCACCACCTGGGCGAAGGACTCCAACCACTTCTTCACCTACCGCCAGGACAAGCGCGGCGTGCAGGAGCTGTTCGTCATCAACTCGCTGGCGACCCCCCGGCCGACGCTGGAGAAGTACCCCTACCCGATGCCCGGCGAGGACGCCATCCGCAAGACCGAGCTGCACGTCGGCAGCCGCGAGGCCAAGGCGCTGCGGCGCGTCGCCCCGAAGTGGCGCGACGAGTCGTACCAGGACCTCCACTGGGGCAAGGGGCCCAACGAGCTGCGCTTCGTCCGCCGCGACCGGCTGCTGCGCAACCTGGAGCTGTGCTCGCTCAACATCGACACCGGCGAGTGCAAGGCGCTGCTGTCGGAGGGGTTCGAGAACGCCCACCTCGAGTACCAGCCGCCTCGCTACCTCGACGAGACCAGCGAGCTGATCTGGTGGTCGGAGAGGACCGGCTGGGCCCACTTCTACCTTTACGACCGCGACGGCAAGCCGAAGAACGCCATCACCTCCGGCCAGTTCCGCGCCAGCCGGATCGTCCACCTGGACGAGAAGGAGCGGCGGATGTGGTTCCTCGGCAACGCCCGGGAGAGGGGCGAGAACGTCTACTACCAGCACCTCTACTCGGTCAAGCTCGACGGCAGCGACCTGAGGCTACACGACCCCGGCGACGCCAACCACCTGTCGGCGCTGTCGCCGACCCGCAAGTTCCTGGTCGATAACGCCTCGCGCATCGACAAGGCGCCGGAGAGCTGCGTCCGCGACGCGGCCGGGGCCAAGGTGATGGACCTGGAAAGGGCCGACCTGTCGCGGCTGCAAGAGTACGGCTGGAGGCTGCCGGAGACGTTCTCGGTGAAGGCGGCCGACGGGGTGACCGACCTGTTCGGCAACATGTGGAAGCCGTTCGACTTCAACCCCAACCGGAAGTACCCGATCATCGCCTACGTCTACCCCGGCCCGCAGCAGGAGGGGGTGACGCACACCTTCTCGGCGTTCAGCTCGAACATGCAGCTGGCCCAACTCGGCTTCGTCGTCATCGCCGTCGGCCACCGCGGCGGGGCGCCGACGCGGTCGAAGGCCTACGCCAGCTACGGCTACTTCAACCTGCGCGACTACGGCCTGGAGGACAAGAAGTCGGCCATCGAGCAGCTGGCGGCGCGGCACCCGTGGATCGACCTGGGCAAGGTCGGCATCTTCGGCCACTCCGGCGGCGGGTTCATGTCGGCCGCGGCGCTGTTACAGAAGCCGTACAACGAGTTCTTCAAGGCCGCCGTCGCCTCGGCCGGCAACCACGACAACAACATCTACAACAACTCGTGGTCGGAGCGCTACCACGGCCTGAAGGAGGTGCCGATCAAGGAGGAGGCGAAGCAGGCGGACAAGGCGAAGCTTGCCGCCGGCGAGAAGGAGAAAGCGAAGGAGGCGACGCCGGCCGCGCCGCCGGTGCCACCGTTGCCGAAGTCGAAGTTCGAGATCAAGGTGCCGACCAACGCCGAGCTGGCGGCCAACCTGAAGGGGCGGCTGCTGCTGGTCCACGGCGAGCTGGACAACAACGTCCACCCGGCGAACACGATGCGGCTGGTCGATGCGCTCATCAAGGCGAACAAGCGCTTCGACATGCTCCTGCTGCCGGCGACGCGGCACGGCTTCGGGTCGTACCAGGCGTACTTCCAGCAGCGGATGTGGGAGTTCTTCGCCGAGCACCTGATCGGCGATAGGCGAATGGGGGCGGACCTGACCGAGGAGTGACCGCCGTCGGGGCGTGAAAGTCGGGCGAGCGGGGGGTGGGGCGAACGCGAACCCGCAAGCGGGACCGGCGCTCACCCCTTCACCACCAGCATCCACGGGTTCTCCAGCGTCTCGGCGACGAGGCGCGTGAACCGCGCCGCGTCGGCGCCGTCGATGACGCGGTGGTCGTACGACAGCGACAACGGCAGCATCAGCCGCGGCACCACCTGGCCGTCCTTCACCACCGGCTGGAGCCGGCTGCGCGACAGGCCGAGGATGGCGACCTCGGGGAAGTTGACGATCGGCGTGAACGCCGTGCCGCCGATGCCGCCGAGGTTGGTGATGGTGAACGTGCCGCCGGCCATGTCGGCCTTGCCGTTGCGGGCCTTGTCGCCGGTCTCGGCCAGCTCGCGGGCCAGCTCCTCGACGCCCTTCTTGTCCACGTCGCGCACCACCGGCACCAACAGGCCGCCCTTCGTGTCCACGGCGATGCCGATGTGGTAGTGCTTCTTGAGCACCAGCTGGTTGTTGGCCAGGTCAAGCGTGCTGTTGAACGTCGGGAACTGCTTCAGCGCCGCCACGACGGCCTTCAGGACGAACGCCAGCGAGGTCAGCTTGATCGGCTTGCCGTCGAGCAGCGGCATGCGCGGCTCGTGCTGCTTGCGGAACGCCTCCAGGTCGGTGACGTCGGCCAGGTCGTGCTGGGTGACGTGCGGGATGACCGACCACGACAGGCTCATCTTCTGAGCGATCAGCCGGCGCGTCCGCGACAGTGGCTCGCGCTGCACCGGGCCGAACTCCTCGAAGTTCGGCAACGGCGGCAGCTGCGGGCCGGTCCCGCCGACTACGATCGGCCCGTTTCCGCCGTGGGCCGCCTTGACGTCCTCCTCGGTGACGCGGCCCTTCGGGCCCGTGCCGCGCAGCGAGCGCAGGTCGATGCCGAGCTTGCGGGCCAGCCACCGCGTCGTCGGGCTGGCCGCGACCACTCCGGGCGGCGCATCATAACCGACGGGCTTGGGCGTCGGCCGCAGCGCCGGCTTGGCGTCCTTCGGCGTCGGCTCCTCGACGTGCTCGTTCTTGCGCGCCGCCTCCTTCTCCTTCTCTTTCGGAGCCGGCTGGGCGGGGGCGGCCTCGCCGTTGCCGCCTTCGAGGACGGCGTAGACGGCGCCGATCTTGATCTCGTCGCCGGGCTTGACGTTGAGCTTGACCACCTTGCCGGCGACGGGGGCGTAGACCTCCATCGTGGACTTGTCGGCGTTGACGACGATCAGCGGCTGGTCCTTCTGCACCGCCTGGCCGGGCTGCACCAGCACCTCGGTGACCTCGACCGAATCGACGTTCTCTTTCAGCTTCGGCAGCTTGATCTCGCTGGCCATCGTCACTCCCACCTGTCGTCTTCTGCCTGTCGTAGGACAAGCTGCCAGCTTGTCCTCTTCACGCACCC
>JAXMAW010000006.1:0-241388 GCA_046350195.1 Gemmataceae bacterium | reverse complement strand
TCGGCAAGTCGTTCGCCTACCTCATCCCCGCCGTCCTCGCCGCGACCAGATCGAAGGACTGCAAGGTCGTCATCTCCACCCACACCATCAGCCTGCAAGAGCAGCTCATCCACAAGGACATCCCGTTTTTGCAGAAGGTCATGCCCGACGAGTTCCACGCCACCCTCGTCAAGGGGCGGTCGAACTACGTCAGCCTCCGCCGGCTCCGCGTGGCGCAGCAGCGGGCCGACGCGCTGTTCAGCGAGCCCAGTCTCCAGGAGCAGCTCCGGCTCGTCGGCCGGTGGTCGCGACAGACCCGTGACGGCTCGCGCAGCGACCTCAGCTTCCAGCCGTTGCCGGCCGTCTGGGAGGCAGTCCACAGCGACAGCGGCAACTGCCTGGGCAAGAAGTGCGCCCACCACTCGGAGTGCTTCTACTTCCGCGCCCGCCGCTCGGTCTTCGGCGCCCAGCTGCTGATCGTCAACCACGCCCTGTTCTTCAGTGACCTCGCCCTGCGCCAGGAGGGCGGCAGCATCCTACCCGACTACCAGGTCGTCATCTTCGACGAGGCTCACACGCTGGAGGACGTCGCCGCCGACCACCTCGGCCTGCAGGTCAGCCGCAGCTCCGTCGAGTGGCTGTTCAACAAGCTCTACCACCCGCGCACGCACCGCGGCCTGTTCAGCTACGTCCCCGCCGAGGGCGGCCTGGAGCAGCTCGAATCCGCCCGCCAGGCCGCCGACCGCTATTTCGCCGCCGTCCAGTCCTGGCACGCCGCCCAGCCGCGCGGCGGCCGGCCCGGCCTGCCGCCGCGCTCCGCCGCCGACTCGGTGCGCGTCCGCGAGCCCGGCGTGGTGGCCGATGGGCTTTCGGAGGAATTGACCAAGCTCGCCACCCGCATCGACTCGGCCGGCGAGGACCTCGACGACGAGCAGAAGATCGAGTTCACATCGCTGGCCGAGCGCGCCCGCGGCCTGGCCGTCGGCCTGAAGCACTGGCTGGCGCAGAAGCTCCCAGGCCACGTCTACTGGGTGGACGTCGCCCCCGGCTCGCCGCCGAAGGTCGAGCTGGCCAGCGCCCCCATCGAGGTCGGCCCCGAGCTGAAGCGGCTTCTCTACGACCAGGTGCCGACCGTCGTCATGACCAGCGCCACCATGTCGATGGGTGGGGAGCACGGCTTCCGCCACTTCCAGGACCGGCTCGGGTTGCAGGACTGCGAGACGCTCCAGCTCGGCAGCCCGTTCAACTACCGCGAGCAGGCCGAGTTGCACCTTTACCGAAACATGCCCGACCCCTCGGCCGACCCGGCGAGGTATGAAGACGCCGTCCTGGCGAAGCTGCCCGAGTGCATCGAGCGGACGAAGGGCAAGGCGTTCGTGCTGTTCACCAGCTACGCCTTCCTCCAGAAGGCGGCGTCGCGCCTGAAGGGGTGGTGCGCCCAAATGGGCTACCCGCTACTCAGCCAGTCCGACGGCCTGCCGCGCAACCAGATGGTCGAGCGGTTCCGCCAGGCCGGCAACGCGGTATTGCTGGGCGTGGATAGCTTCTGGCAGGGCGTGGACGTGGCCGGCGAGGCCCTGTCGAATGTCATCATCACCAAGCTGCCGTTCGCCGTGCCCGACCGCCCGGTGATCGCCGCCCGCCAGGAGGCGATCGAGGCCGGCGGCGGCCACCCGTTCTTCGACTACCAGGTGCCGCAGGCCGTCATCAAGCTCAAGCAGGGGTTTGGCCGGCTCATCCGCCGGGCGACCGACACCGGCGTGGTCGTCATCCTCGATCCGCGGGTGCTGACCAAGGGCTATGGCCGGGCGTTCCTGGAGGCACTGCCGGACTGCCGTCGCTATATCGACGGGGCGCCGGCGCAGCCGGCTCGTCGGCCCTGACCGACCCGACGACGGTGAGTAGCGGTGGGTCGAGTTGGTCGAAGCGCACCGACAGGCCGGTCCGCTGAGCCCACAGCCCGGCCGGCGACGTCAGCGCCACCTCGTAGGGGACGCCAACCTCCACCTCGTCGAGGCCCAACCTGGGCGGGTGCGGCGCCCCGGCCCGGCCGGGCGCGACGAACTCAAAGTAAGAGCCGTGCTCGACCAGCAGGCGCAGCCCGCCGTGGCGGTCGTCGGACACCGCCAGCGGCGCCTCCGGGCGTGTTACCAACTCAACAACCTTCACGCGGTCGTCGGCCGGCAGCCAAGACGACGGGCCGATCGGCGCGTGGCTGAGGCAGACGACGATGCCGAGGCGCGGCCAGAGCCGCGAAAGGCGCTCTTCCCCGCGGACGCGCCGGGCCTGCTCGACGAACGCCGCCAGGCGCGCGGCGGGGCCGACCAGGCAGGTCAATGACTCGCGGGCGTACCGCCTGGCCAACTCCTCGACGTGGCCATCGGCGGCGTCGAGGACGGCGTGGTGGACCGTCAACGGGAAGCGGGCCTGCACCAACTCGCGCGGGGTGTACCGCCCGGAGTGGAGGACGCGGCTGCCGTCGCCCAGCCAGAGAAGGCTGCCGTCCAGCAGGCGGGTGCGCGACCGGGCCCGCAGGGCGACGGCCAGGGCAGTGCGGATGGCGCGGCGGTGGGCCCGAATCAGCTCCGGCGACAGGCGAACGGGCCGCCCTGTCTCCCCAGTCACGACGGGGTCGTCCCGCTTCGGCCAGGCCTTCCCATCCTCCCCGTAAAAGCGCGCTAGCTCCGCCGCGGACCGGGTGGGCACCAGCCGGCGAAAGTCAGCTGCGGAACGGACGCGGCGGAAGTCGTGGTCGCGGCCGAACGAGGTCGCCCGCGCCCGGTAGGCTAGCCCCAGCAGTGCGCGCAGCTGCGACCGGCCGGCCGGGATGCGGTCCAGCCAGGCCAGGTGCCGCCGACAACGGGCTGCCAGGAGAGCCTCCAGCACTCTCCGGACGAGGGGGAAGTCAGCGATCTGTGACAGCAATCGTGCCTCTAGCGCGCTCACCAACGGCGAGTCCTCAGTTGCGGGATCGCGCCAGCGAATCCATCTGTTGTGAGACTAACACGAGGGCCAGCCGGGCACAAGGGGCAAGGCGCCTGGTTTGCCAGCCTGGGCCAGGCGAGCTATGGTTGCCCAGGGCTTGGACCTGGAACATCCTTCCCGCCCTAACTCGAACCGTCTTCGCCGAGGTGAGCGATGAACGAGGGGAGCGGCCAAGGCCGCATCGTTTTCTTTTTCTTTAGTGGTCATGGGTCTGACCGGCGCTGCTGCGGTATCGTTCATGCCCACACCTGGGAGAACCGCCGAGGCTCATCCCGAGGCCGTCCTGCCCGAGGAGGAGCCCGAAAGAGTCCACGAGCCGGCGCCAGTGGCGACCAAGGCGAAGCCCCGGCCGCGCGACACCCGCACCATCCGCTGGAGCGGCGGGGGCGAGACGGCTCAGGAGGGCGGGCCGACTGTTGGCCACGGTGCCGTCACCTGGTATTGCCGAAAGTGCAACCGCGTGTACGGCCATGGGAAAAAGCCCCCGGCTCTCGTGATTTGCTGCGGGGTGACGTACCGCAACGGCCAGGCCACCTCAGCCTCGACGAGGTAGCCAGGTGACTCCCCAGGAAGCCAACGATTCGGGCGGCGAACCAACCCCATGGGAAGAGTTTTTTGCACCCCGGCGAGTCTTGCAAGGACCGATTGGGGGGGGTACATTGATTTTATGGAGTCCCCCCGAAGGCGCTATTCCCCCTTCCGGCGACCCCCTTCCTGGCTTGCCAGACAGGCTGGGTTGCCCCAGCGAAAGTAACCTATGCCTTACCCCTTCCTGGCCCGCCTGGCGCTGCTGGGCCTGGCCGTGTTCCTCGCCGGCTGCGGGCCTAAGGGCCGCGAACGGGTCACCGGCAAGGTGACGTTCAAGGGCGCGCCGCTCGACCAGGGATCGATTGCCTTCATCCCCCAGGACCCCTCCGGTGGCGCCACCCAGGAGGGGGCGATGATAAAGAACGGCAAGTACGAGGTGCCCGCCCGGCAGGGGCTGTTGCCGGGCACCTACAAGGTCGCCATCTCCTCCCCGGAGCCGGTCGGCAGCGCCGAGGCGATTCCTGGCGAGTCCGGCCCGCCGGCCCAGGACCGCATCCCCCCGGAGTTCGGCCCCAACGGCAACCAGACGGTCGAAGTCAAAAAGGGCTCCAAGAACGTGTTCAACTTCGACGTCCCGTGACTGGGGTGGGACAACGCGGTCTTCATCCATCCTTCCTACCTGCTCCCGGAGGTCCCGCATGCCGCGCATTCGACGAGGGTTCACGCTGATCGAGCTGCTGGTGGTGATCGCCATCATCGCCATCCTCATCGGCCTGCTCCTCCCCGCGGTGCAAAAGGTCCGCGAGGCCGCCGCCCGCATGCAGTGCCAGAACAACCTCAAGCAGCTGGCCGTCGCCTGCCACAGCTACCACGACACCAACAACACCTTGGTGCCGGCGACGGGCGGCTGGGGCTGTTGCTGGGGCACCTGGGTCGTCCCGCTGATGCCGTACATGGAGTTGGACAACTACTTCAAGCTCTACCAGAACTGGGGCGGCAACGACTCCACCGGCATCCGCTACGGCGTGCCGCCGAACAGCACCCAGGTGACGAACCAGCGGCTGAAGGTGCTGACCTGCCCGACCGACACCCCGAACTCCCCCGTCGGCGGTTTGACCAACCACAACTACGTGTTGAACTACGGCAACACCGACTACGCCCAGCAGGCCATCCTCAACGGGATCGTCTTCGGCGGCGCGCCGTTCAACCCCAACCTGAAGAACGACGGCACGGTCAAGAAGACCACCATCCCGCAGATCACCGACGGCTCCAGCAACACCCTGATGGTCAGCGAGACGCTCCAGGGCACGCAGAGCGACCTTCGCGGCTTCCTGTGGTGGGGCGAGACGTCCGGGTTCCAGGCGTACCTCGGCCCGAACTCGACACTACCCGACCGGCTGCCGTCGTCGTCGTTCTGCAACAACCTGCCGCAGCGGAACCTGCCGTGCGCCGTCAGCACGCTGACCGATCCGACCATGTTCGCCGCCCGCAGCCGTCACGCCAACGGCGTCAACGTGGCGATGTGCGACGGCAGCTGCCGGTTCGTCCAGCAGACGGTCAACATCCTCGTCTGGCGGTCCCTTGCCACCGCCCAGGGCGGTGAGCCGCCCACGGCCGACTTCTGACCGATATCGGCGAAAACCCGCCGGCCGCGCCGCCAGGTGGCGCGGCCGGCGTTTATTTGCCCGGATTTGCCCTCCCCGCTCCCGCGAGCTAGGGTTGCGCAAGGCCGTGGGAGTGCAGGTTGCGCCCCGGTCCGACCGGCTACCCCCTCTGGCTGGAACGTCTGCACCTATGTTGCCGAGGTGAAGTTATGGGCGACAGCCGTGGTCGTGTTGGCATCCTGTTCGTCGTCATCATGGGGCTGAGTGCCGCGGCGGCAGTCCCGCTCTTCAACAACCAGACGAGGCCTACTGCCGACGACGTCGCCGTCTTACCCGAGGGGCCTAAGGAGGGAGGTAAGGAGGCCGATTTGCAGTCCCACCCTGCCCCCGCTCCTAAGCCGAAGCCTCGCGGCATCCGCACCGCCAAGTGGACCGGCGGCGAGTCCGAATCCACCACCACGTCGAAGCCCAGGCCGGCCGCGACGCGGCCCAAGGCTGTCCCGGCCTGGGGGGCGGTGGCAACCCAAGCCCCAAGACGGTGACGGGCGCGTCACCTTCACCGCCCGCCAGTATCAGAAGTGACCCAGGTGTCGCTGAGGTCGCGTGCCGCCCTCAACTACGCCCGATGACGTAGCGCCTCGGATCGACCTCCTCGCGGAGGATGCGCAGCTCCTCCATCGAGGGTGCCGGCGTCGTGGTCAGTGGCTCGACCGCCCCGACCTCGAAGCCGGTGTTCGCGCGCACCCGGTCCAAACCCACCCCGGGGTGCAGCGACAGGACCTGCATGCGCTTCGTCTGGTCGTGGTAGCCGAGCACGGCCAGGTCAGTGATGACGCGGTAGGGGCCGGTTCCGGCGGGCAGGCCGGCCGCCTCGCGGGCGCCGGGGCCGGTGAGGTAACCCGGCGTGGTGAGGAAGTCGAGCTTCTCGACGAACCGCCGGCGGTCGTGGTTGGTCACGACCAGCACGCGCCAGCACAGGCTCGCCAGGTCGTTGGCCCCGCCGGAGCCGGGGAATCGCACCTTCGGCTTCGCATAGTCCCCCCCGATCATCGTCGAGTTGAGGTTGCCGTGGGCGTCGATCTGGGCCCCGCCAAGGAAGGTGTAATCGACCATGCCGCGCTGACAGGTTTCCATGACGTCGGCCATGCTGGTGGCCATGCAAGCGCGGTGGAACGTCCGCGAGTCGCCGACACTGATCGGCATCGTCGGCAGTCGCGGGGCGACGCCCCCGGCCTCGAAGAGGATGGTCAGCCGCGGCGCGTGCGTTTTCTGGGCGAGCATGGCCGCGGCGCAGGGCACGCCGGTGCCGACGGCGACGGTGCGGCCGTCCTCCAGGGCGCGGGCGGCGCAGCAGATCATCAGCTCCATGGCGTTGTAAGCCGGCATCGGGGCCTCCTGGGACGGGGCAGGCACTACCGCGCCAGCTCAGACGGCGGCACCCTGGCGGCGTCGCTCAGCCCCTGGTGGATCTTGCTGCCGTTGACGTCCAGCGTGAAGTAGTCGGCGCCGTCGGGCATCTCGAACTCCAGGTAGCCGGTCAAACCCGTGTCCGAGAAGTCCTTGACGACCTTGCCCGACGGGTCGAGGACCTTGGCCCGGTCGGCGATGCGGGCGTTCCTGTCCACGACCTCGGCGAAGATGTCGTGGAGCTGCCGCATCTCGACGGCGATCTTGTGGTCCCAGAGGTCGATGTCGGTGCCGGTCTCCAGGTCGTCCAGTTCCTCCATCTGTCGCTCGTTGACGTTAGCCCCGACGCCGATGAGGACGAACTTGAGCGGCCGCCGTTTCCTGGCCGCGACGTCGCGGGCCAGTTGGCGCGAGTACTGCTTGACCGGCTCCAGGTCGTGCAACTCGCCGTCGGTGATGAAGACGTAGAACCCCCACGGCGCGTCCTTGAACCGATCGACGAAGTAGCGCACCGCGGGCAACAACTGCGTGCCCGTGCCGAAGTCCTGCGGCGGGCCGAAGACGTGGGTCTTGGCCTGCTCGGCAGTCAGGTCGCCGATCTCCTCGATGCGGCTGCCGCCGGGGCCGGTCGCCCAGTAGATGCAGGTCGTGCCGCCGTCGGCGTCGAGCTTGCTCGCGAGATGGTGGCAGACCCTCTGGGCGACCGGCGTGACCTGGTTGACGGCCGCCTTTTTGGCGCCGCCGAAGAGGCTGGCGAAGAAGCCGCCCCCGCCGCCGGATGAGACGCCGTAGGCCTCACTCATCGACCCGGAGCCGTCCAGCGCGATGCCGGTCTGGGTGCCCTCGCGGTTGGGCTCCATGAGGATGGTGGCGACGACGCGCACCTTGCCGCCGGACGGGTAGACGTTGACCTCGCCGAACGGCTCGACGACGTGCTTGAGTTGCATGGCGGTGCTCCCCGGCTTTGTCGTAGGACAAGCTGGCAGCTTGTCCTGGAGAGTAGGGACACGCGCCCCGCTTGTCCCACGACAGAGGGTCAGTCGTTGTGCCGCTCCAGATCGACGTCGGGCTTCTCGGACGTCGCCTCCTGGCCGAACTCCAGCGGCAGACTCTTCCACTCCGCGTCGGCCTCAGAGGTGTCGTCCACCGGCAGCGCGTCGATGACCTCCGGCTCCTTCGGCTTGGCCGCCGCCACCGGTTGAGGGGCCTTCGGCGCGGCCGACGACACCGGCGGCTGGAAGCCGTCCACCAGCGCCTGGTGGATTTTCGTGCCGTTGACTTCGAGCGTGAAGTACTTCGCGTCGGCCGGCACCTCGAACTCCAGGTAGGCCGGCAGCCCCGTGTCCGAGTAGTTCTTGACGACCCGGCCCTGCGGGTCGAGGATGCGGCCGTGGTCGGCGACGCGGGCGTTCCTGTCCACCACCTCGGCGAAGATTTCCTCCAGCACGCGCATCTCGCTGGCCAGCTTGT
The DNA here is from genome assembly GCA_046350195.1 of Gemmataceae bacterium. Classification (GTDB taxonomy): domain Bacteria; phylum Planctomycetota; class Planctomycetia; order Gemmatales; family Gemmataceae; genus CALDUY01. The sequence continues at coordinate 233,415 of JAXMAW010000006.1, read as the reverse complement.
GGTCCCACAGATCGACCGGCGCCACCAGGTCGTCCAGCGCCTCCATCTGGTACTCGGCCACGTCCGGGCCGATGCCGATGAGCACCAGCTTGACCGGGTGGCGCCGGCCGGCGGCGATGTCCTGGGCGAGCCTCTTGCTGTAGGCGATCACCTCTTCGAGGTCGTGCAGTTCGCCGTCGGTGACGAAGACGTAGAACCCCCACGGCGCGGTCTTGAACCGATCGACGAAGTAGCGCACCGCGGGCAACAGCTGCGTGCCCGTGCCGAAGTCCTGCGGCGGGCCGAACGTGTGTCGCTCGGCCTGGTCGGCGGTGAAGTCGCCGACGACCTCGACCTGGCTGCCGCCGGGGCCGACCGCCCAGTAGATGCACGTCGTCCCGCCGTCCGCGTCGAGGTTGCGCGCGAGGTAGGAGCAGACCTTCTGCGCCACCGGGGTGACGTCGTTGGTGGTCTTCTTCGGCGCGGCGAAGATCGCCGACAGCGGCTTGCCGCCGCCCTCAAGGCCGTAGAGCTTGCGCATCGACCCGGAGCCGTCCAGCGCGATGCCGGTCTGAGCGCCCTCCTTGTGCGGCTGCATCAGGATGGTGGCGACGACGCGCACCTTGCCGCCGGCGGCGGGGTGGACGTTGACCTCGCCGAACGGATCGACGACCTGCTTGAGCTGCGACATGGCGGCACTCCGGGACTGCGGGGACGCATCATCGGGTTGTTCGTCGTGGAGCGGGGGTCATTTTACACACCCGGGGGGGTGATTGGGATAGGTGGGAAGTGAATCAGACCCTGTCCCAGCCCCGCGACCGACAGCCGTTCGTCCTTCCCGAAGGGGTTGATCAGTATCCGCCGTTCGTCCGCCACCTCCGGGTCCAAGGGCACCGGCTGCGGCGCAGCCAGGGCCGGTAACGACGCTCGCACATCCAGACTCCCACCCCATACAATGCCACCGCCCCTGGACCATGGCGATCCCTCCCGCATGGCCTCTCAACGATGCCAAGTTGGGCAAGGCCTGGCTGGTGGGACAAGGCGGTCCGTCATCAATGTGCAAGATCGAGACGGTCATGAAAGGGAATGTTGTACTGGCCCTCGCCTTGCTCCTGCCCGGGAGCCCCGTTGCCCGGTCACCGGACCTTCGGTGGGTCGAGGTGTCGAAGGACAAGAAGGGCTTCGTCCTGAACCACTCCGGTAAGCCGTTCTTCCCGTGGGGTTTCAACTACGACCACGACGACAAGGGGCGACTGCTCGAAGACTATTGGGAGTCGGAGTGGGCGAAGGTGAAGGCCGACTTCGCTCAAATGAAGAAGCTGGGGGCCAATGTCGTCCGAGTTCATCTGCAACTCGGCAAGTTCATGGACGGCCCTGACAAGCCCAACTCCAAGGCGCTCGACCGGCTGGCGAAACTGGTCCGGCTGGCCGAAACTACTGACCTCTACCTCAACCTGACGGGGCTCGGCTGTTACCACAAGAAGGATGTGCCGGCGTGGTATGACAAGCTCGATGAGATGGGCCGTTGGCGCGCCCAGGCCCGGTTCTGGGAGGCCGTGGCGGGGCGGTGTGCCGACAGCCCGGCCATCTTCTGCTACGACCTCATGAACGAGCCGGTCGTCCCCGGGGGGCGCCGTAAGGACGGCGACTGGCTAGGCCCGGCGTTCGCCGGGAAGCACTTCGTTCAGTTCATCACACTGGATCAGGGGGACCGGCCCCGGCCGGACATCGCCCGCCGGTGGGTCGAGCACCTCGTCGCCGCCGTCCGCAAGGCGGACCGGAGGCACCTCGTCACGGTGGGCCTCGTGGACTGGAGCCTGGACCGCGGGGGACTGACTTCCGGGTTCGTCCCAGAAAAGGTGACCGGGAAACTCGATTTCGTGTCGGTTCACCTCTACCCCAAAGCGGGCAAGCTCGACGAGGCGGCGAAGACGCTCAAGGGGTTCTCGGTCGGCAAGCCAGTCGTCGTCGAGGAGACATTCCCGCTCAGCTGCTCGCCCAAGGAACTCGACGAGTTCATCGGCCGAGCGGGGAAGGACGCTGTGGGGTGGGTGAGCTTCTACTGGGGCACGCCGCCCGAAGAGCTTGCCCGATCGAAAGAGATCGGAGCAGCCATCCTGTTGCAGTGGCTCGAGTTGTTCGAGAAACGGTCCAAGACGATCACGAGGTAGCCGCCGGGTGGGCCACGAGGTCTGACCGCTGACCTCGCGAAACATGCCAGGGCTGGTCCCGGAGCGCGGTGTCCCTGGGACAGCCGACGGTACGGTTCTTGCAACGGCGGACCGTTACGGGCGACACCGCCTTCGGGCTGATCGCGCTGGACCTGGGCGGGCTCAAGCCCGGACGGCTGGCCTCGTCGGATGACCCCTGATTCGTCCGTGGAAATACTCCCTCGATGGATGGCCTCCCGCAGGGTACGATCATAAAAAGGATATTATTGTCCAGAATGCGAGTAGGAGAGCCATGAAGAAGCCCTTCCTCGTTTGCCTCCTGGTCTCAGTGGCACCGGCCATTGCCGGGCCAGACGACCTGAACCGCCCCCCGATCGAGTACGACAAGGCCAGGCCGGCCGACGCGGTCACGGCCCTGCTGGACAAGGTCCGCGCCGGCAAGGCGACGCTGAAGCACGACGCCGAGCACGGCTATTTGAGGTCAGTCCTTCAGCACCTCGACGTCCTCCCCTCCTCGCAGGTGTTGGTCTTCTCCAGGACGAGCCTCCAGGTATCGCGCATCAGCCCGAAGACTCCCCGGGCGATCTACTTCAACGACGACGTGACCGTCGGGTTCTGCGCCCGGGGGGACGTGCTGGAGGTCACCGCCGCCGACCCGAACCTGGGGACGACGTTCTACACGGTGGACCAGGACCCGGCAAAGAAGGGGGCGATCACCCGCCAGACCGAGAATTGCCTGATCTGCCACGGCTCCTCGGCGAACCAGGGGATGCCCGGTCACCTCATCCGCTCGGTGTCCCCGGACCGCTACGGCGACCCGGTGTTCACGCGGGGGGCGAAGCGTGTCGATCACACGACGCCGTTCGCGGACCGTTGGGGTGGGTGGTACGTCACCGGTACCAGCGGCAAGCAAACGCACCAGGGGAACAAGATATTCACCAAGGACGCGGATCCCGAGGAAACCGAGGGGGTCAACGTCACCGACCTGAGTCTCTACTTCACGGTGGCCAACTACCTTTCCCCGCACAGCGACCTGGTGGCGCTGATGGTCCTGGAGCACCAGGGAGAGGGCCACAACCGACTGACCCGGGCGAACCTGCGGACGAGGATGGCGCTGGCCGAACAGGCGGACCTCAACAAGGCGCTCGGCCGCCCGCCGGGCGAAAAGGTGGAAGGCGTCACCCGGCGAATCCAGGGGGCCTGTGAGCCCCTCGTTGAGTACTTGCTGTTCAGCGGGGAGGCCCCGTTGACGGGCGCCGTTGCCGGGACGTCGGCGTTCGCCAAGGAATTCACCGCGCGTGGCCCGTTCGACCGCAGGCGCCGCTCCCTCCGGGAATTCGACCTGCGGACGCGGCTGTTTCGCTACCCGATGAGCTACCTCGTCTACACGCGCGCGTTCGACAGCCTGCCGGCCGAGGCCCGGGAGCGCGTTTACCTGCGCCTGTGGGAGGTGCTGACCGGGAAGGACCCGTCGAAGCCGTTCGGGCACCTGACCGCGGCGGATCGGCAGGCCGTGCTGGAGATCCTCCGGGAGACGAAGGCCGACCTTCCCGCTTACTGGAAGAAGTAAGCGGCTCGACTGTGCAGAAACGGCCACGAGGATGTGCGGATGCGGTACGAAATGGCCGGGGATCGGCTCGGTATTTCAAGGTGGCTGGCGTATTCGGGACGCCGGCATCTTATTTGCCAAGGCAGGAAAAACGGATTCACGGGATCGTACCGGATCCAGGGCGAGGTGGCCGAACATGCCCGTTGACCGAGAGATCGCCCAGCCCAGCTATCACGTCGAGCTGGCCGACAGCCAGTACTGGCGACGGCAGATCCGCTGCCAGGACGCCTGCCCGGTTCACACCGACGCGCGCGGCTACGTGCGCGCCATTGCCGAGGGGGACTATCGAAGGGCGTACCTGATCGCGCGCGGGCCGAACCCGCTGGCGAGTATCTGCGGGCGGATCTGCGGGGCGCCGTGCGAGGCGGCCTGCCGGCGGGGGGACTACGACCAACCGATCGCCATCCGGGCGCTGAAGCGGGTCGCCACGGAACATTACGGTCCGGAACGGGCCCTCGCGGAGACTACCGCGACTGCCTTCCGAGATTCAACGCTTCACGAGGCCGGCTCCGGGGTGTGTGAGGCGGTGGACGGGCTTGCGACGACTCCGGGAGGCGATCCACGCCGCGGACTGGAAACGCCCCGAAGGCAAGCCGGTCGCGGTCATCGGGGCCGGCCCGCGGGGCTGGCCTGCGGACACGACCTGGCCCTTCTCGGCCTGCCCGTGGTGATCTACGAGAGCGAGCCGGTCCCCGCCGGCATGCTGGCTCTGGGCGTCCCGGAGTACCGCTTGCCGCGCGACCTCATCCGGGCCGAGGTCGAGGTCATTCAATCCTGGGCGTCGAGATCCGCTGCTCGACGGCAGTCGGCGCAGAACGTCTCGTTCGACCAACTCCGCGCGAGTCGAGCGGCGTGGTGATCGCCGTCGGGGCCAAGAAGTCTCGGTCGCTTCCCCTTCCAGGCATCGAAGGGCCGGACGTGCTAGGCGGCGTGGACTTTCTCCGCGACGTGTCGCTGGGGCAGCCCCCGAAACTCGGGCGGCGGGTCGTCGTCATCGGCGGCGGCAACGTCGCCTACGACATCTCGCGAACGGTCCTGCGCTAGAGCTACCTTGACGCCGCCCGCACCGCCGCCCGCCAGTCCGACGTCGGCGAAGTCCACCTCTGCTGCCTGGAAAGCCTCGAAGAGATGCCGGCGGACGACGTGGAGATTCGGGAGGGCGACGAGGAAGGGCTGCTGCGGCACAACAGCCTCGGCCCTGTGCGCATCCTCCGCGACGACCAGGGCCGGGTGACCGGCGTCGAGTTCAAGCACGTCGTCCGCGTCTTCGATGAGAACCGCCGCTTCAACCCGACCTTCGACGAGTCCCGGAAGTCGGTCATCGAGGCGGACACGGTGATCCTGTCCGTAGGCCAGGCCCCGGACCTGTCGTTCGTCAGGCCGGAGGCGCAGGGCATCCAGACCACCGGCCCCGGCATCCTCAAGTTGGAGCCGGCGACGCTGATGACCACCGCCTCCGGCGTCTTCGCGGCGGGCGACCTGGCCCACGGCACCAAGCTGATGATCCACGCCATTGCCAGCGGCAAGAAGGCGGCCCGCGCCGTCTACGAGTACGTCACCGGCCGGAAGATCGAAACCGAGGTCGTCGAGGCGCACCAGGTCATCGAAAACTACCGGCGCGAGAAGGGCTACGAGAAGCCAGGCCGGTACCCCATACCCGTTCTGAGCCCGTCCGAACGGCTGGCCCACCCCAATGCCATGGTCGAGAAGGGCTTCACGGAGGAGTTGGCGCGGTGCGAGGCGGCCCGCTGCCTGGATTGCGGGGTGAACACGATCTTCGACAGCAACAAGTGCATCCTCTGCGGCGGCTGCGCCGACGTGTGCCCGACGACCTGCCTGAAACTCGTCCCGCTAAACGAGGTCGTCGGCCCCTCGGAATTGGAACAACTGTTGAGCGCCTCCTTCGGGCCGGGAGAGGACTTGGCGGGACACTCGGCCATCATCAAGGACGAGACGCTTTGCATCCGCTGCGCGAACTGCGCCTACCGATGCCCCACCGGGGCCATCACCATGGAACGATTCAGCTTCCAGGAGAACTGGCGATGAGCGAGAACCGCGACGAGGCGGAACCCCGCCGCGACTTTTTGGGGAAGGCGGCCTTCTGGACTACCGCCGGGACGCTGGGGTTCGCCACGTTGGGCGTCAGCCGCATGCCGATGCCCGGGGTGTTTCCCGGTCAGTCTTCCCAGGTCAAGATCGGCCTGCCGGGCGAGTACCCGGTCAGCCGCGAGCCGACCCGCGTGCCGGGCCAGAACCTCTACGTCCTGCACGACGCCGACGGGTACGCCGTCCTCGGGGCGATTTGCACCCACCTGGGTTGCGTCGTGGCGCTGACCGGCGACGGCTTCGACTGCCCCTGTCACGGCAGCCGGTTCGCCCTGGACGGCAAGGTGGTCAAGGGCCCGGCCCCGTCGCCGTTGGCCTGGTACGAGGTGTCCCTCGCGCCGGACGGCCAGATGGTCGTGGATACCAAGAAGACGGTGCCGGTCGGCACCAAGGTCGTGCTGTAAGGTGCCTCGAAGGGAGACCGACATGGCGAACTCTCCAACCACCCAGGAGCAGGCACCCGTTCCGACCCCGGCCGACCCGCCGTCCTTCTGGGACAACCTGCGCAACCTCTGGGTGAACTTCCGCGAGGCCGCCTGGCGGACCGGGGCGCCCACCTCGGACCGGGCGCAAACCCAGGCGGTCTTCGGCAACTTCCTCTACCACATCCATGCCACCCGGGTTCACCTGCGGTCGTTGCAGTTCACCGCCACGCTCGGCCTGGGGGTGGCGGCCCTGGCCAGCTTCCTGGTCGCGGGCTTGACGGGCATCTTGCTGATGATCTACTACATCCCCTCGACCGAGCTGGCCTACGATTCCGTCAAGGACATCCATTTCACTGTCCCGACGGGGCGGTTCATCCGCAACCTGCACCGGTGGAGCGCCCACGTGATGGTCATCACCGTCATCCTCCACGCCGTCCGCGTCTTCTTCACGGCCAGTTACAAGAAGCCCCGCGAGTTCAACTGGGTGGTCGGCCTGGGGCTGCTGGTCGTCACCCTCGGCCTGAGCTTCACCGGCTACCTGCTGCCGTGGGACCAGCTGGCCTTCTGGGCGGCGACGATCGGGGCCAACATCGCCTCCTCGCCGCGCGAGCTGACCGACGCGCTGGGTGTCACCTCCTGGTTCGATCCGGGCGGGTTGACCAAGCAGTTGCTGCTGGGTGCCGAGGAGGTCGGGCAGCAGGCCCTGACCCGGTTCTACCTCCTGCACGTCATGATCCTGCCGATCCTGCTGCTGTACCTGATGGGCCTGCACTTCTGGCGCATCCGCAAGGACGGCGGCCTGGCCCGCCCGACGGACGGGGAGCTGACCGCCAGCGGGCTGCTGCCGGCGGGGCAGGGTAACGGCCAGGCACCGGCCAACCCGTTCCCGCGCGGCCCCGGCAAGACTTACGGGCTGATGGCCGTCGTCCGCGGTCGGACGAGTGTCGTCGGCCGCGGGCCGGAGAACACCGTGCCGGCCTACCCCCGGGCGTTCCGGGCCGAGATGGCGGTGGTGATGGTCGTCGTCGCCGTTTGCCTGGTCCTGGCGTTCTTCTCCGACGCCCCGCTCAAGGAGAAGGCCAACCCGCTGGTACCGGAGAACCCCGCCAAGGCCCCCTGGTACTTCCTGGGCATCCAGGAGCTGGTCAGCTATTCCGCCTTCACCGGCGGCGTGTTCCTGCCGGGGCTGGTCGTCTTCGGCCTGGGCCTGATCCCGTTCCTCGACCGGGAGAAGGAGCCGGGGGGCGTCTGGTTTAGCGGCCCGGCCGGGCGGCGCGTCTTTTTCCGGTCGGTGCTGTTCGCGGCCTTCGTGGTCACCGCCCTGGAGATCTTCACCATCCGCTTCGGCTGGCTGAGGAACTGGTTCCCGGACATCCCCCAGTTGTTGGTCATCTTCGTCAACCCCGGAACGGTCCTGGCGCTCGCCTTCGTCGCCTGGTCGCAGTGGATCCTGCGCCAGACCAGATCGACGCGGCAATCGGCCATCGCCCTGTTCGCGTGCATCCTCGTCGCCTTCGCGATCCTCACCTACGTCGCCACGGTGCATCGCGGGCCGAACTGGGACTTCTATTGGAGCGAGAGCCAATGGCCGGTGCATTGACCCAACCCAAGCCGCCGGCGGACGCGCCGGACAGGGCGGTGAAGATCGCCCTGCTGGCGGCCAGTGGCGTGACCCTGCTGTTCCTGGTCGGGGCGATGGTCCGCGAGAACTTCCTCAGCCCGTGGCGCTACCACCAGCGGCAGTACCGGGCCAAGCTCCTCGGGTCCGACGACGAGAAGCAGCGCCAGCTGGGCCGGTCGTTCGACGTCCGGATTCGTCAGATCGACCTGCCGCAGCTGGGCCGGTCTGACCGCTGCGTCAGCTGCCACGTGGCGTTGGACAACCCGGCGATGGCCGGCGCAAAGCAGCCGTACCGCCCGCACTCGGGAGATGTGCTGAAGCACCACCCGGTGGAGAAGTACGGCTGTACCGTCTGCCACCAGGGGCAGGGGAGGGCGACGACGTTCCTCGAAGCCAAGGCGTCGGGCGTCCACTGGGACTACCCGATGTTACCGGCCAACATGACCCAGGCGAGTTGTGGCCTGTGCCACGCCGCCGACTCGCCACTCATCGCCAAGCACGCCCCGGTGCTGGCCCTGGGCCGGCGGCTGTTCGTGGATCGCGGCTGCCAGGCGTGTCACAAGCTCGATGGCGTCGGCGGCCAGCTCGGCCCGGCGCTGGACGGGGAGGGGCTGAAAACCCGCCATCAGCTGCCGATGGGGCACGTCGATGGCGAGCGGACCGTGGTCAACTGGCTCAAACAGCACTTCGACCAGCCCCAGAAGGTCGTCGCCGGCAGTCAGATGCGCCCGCCGAGGCTCACGCCGGCGGAAAACGTCGCCCTGACGACCTACATGCTGAGCCTCCAACGCCGCGACCTGCCGGAGACGTACATCGCACCCGACCGGATCGCCTCGCTGGACCAGTCGCTGCACCACAAGGAGGTGCGCGGCGAGGCCCTTTACAACCGATTCTGCGTGCAGTGCCACGGCGAGGGGAGCTACGGGACCTGGGACCCGTTCTTCCACAAGTTCATGCCGGCGGTGCGTGGCTCGGGCCTTCGGTCGGTCGCCGATCCCGATTATCTGAAATCGGCGATCGAGCAGGGGCGCCCCGGAACCCTGATGCCGGCCTGGGGCAAGAGCGGTGGTGGGCTGACGGCGGCTCAGGTGGCCAGCCTGGTGGACTACCTCACGGGCCCTGTCGCCAAGGACAGCAAGCCCGTCCCCTCGGAACAGCGCCGGGGCGATGCTCGCCGGGGGGCCGAACTGTTCGGGCAGCTGTGCGCGGGCTGCCATGGCAAGAACCAGCTCGCCCCGTCATTGGGCAACGCCGCATTCCAGAGCACCGCCACGGATGAGTTCATCACCCGGACCATCCGGGGCGGCCGGCCCGACACGGCCATGCCGGCCTTCCAGCGCGACGGGGCCGACGGGCTGAGCGGCGACGAGATCCTGGACCTGGTGGCGCACGTTCGCTCGCTGGGGAAGAAGTGACCGGGCCGGAGGAGGGAGAAGTCGTGGATCCCAAGACGCTGACTCGACGCGGTTTTCTCGCCCTGGCCGGGGCCGGGGGCCTGGGGTTGCTGGCGGGGTTGCCCGGCCCGCGGCAGCCGGAGAAAGGGCACGGCGACGCCGACGACTTCGACCCGCTGGACCGCTACCCCTATCGCGGCTGGGAGTCGCTCTACCGGGACCAGTTCAAGTGGGACAAGGTCGTCCGATCGACGCACTCGGCCAACTGCACCGGCAGTTGCTCGTGGATGGTCTACGTCAAGGACGGCGTCATGCTCCGCGAGGAGCAGGCGGCGGACTACCCGCGCATCAACTCCGACCTGCCCGACTACAACCCGCGCGGCTGTCAGAAGGGGGCCTGCTTCGTCGAGTACGTCTACGGCGCGCAGCGCCTCAAGTACCCGCTCATCCGCAAGGGGCTTCGGGCCGGCAAGCCGGTCGAGCGGGGAAGCGGCGAGTGGGAGCGCGTCAGCTGGGATGAGGCGCTGACCTACGTCGCATCAAAGTTGCTCGACAACGTCTACAACCACGGGCCGGACACGAACACCTTCTTCTCGGTCATCCCGGCGATGAGCCCGGTGAGCTTCGCCGGGGGGGCGAGGCTGTGTCACCACATCGGCGGGGTTTTCTGTAGCTTCTACGACTGGTACTGCGACCTGCCCCCCGGCGAGCCACTGACCTGGGGGGTGCAGACCGAGGCGTGCGAGTGCGCCGACTGGTTCAACGCGAAGTACATCGTCATGTGGGGGTCGAACGTCGTCCAGACGCGCATCCCCGACGCCCACTTCGCCTACGAGGCACGCTACAACGGCGCGAAGCTGTGCGTCATCAGCCCCGACTACAACAGCTCGGCCATCCACGCCGACCACTTCCTGCAAATCCAGCCCGGCACCGACGGGCTGCTCGCCATGGGCGTGGCGCGCGTCCTGATCGACAAGGGCTGGATCAACCGTGCGTACGTCACCGAGCAGACCGACCTGCCGTTTCTCGTCCGCTCCGACACGGGGCGGTTCCTGCGCGAGGCGGACCTGGTCGAGAAGGGTGACCCGGACATCTTCTACCTTTGGGATCGCAAGTCGGGTAAGCCGGCGCAGGCCCCCGGCTGCCAGGGGCTGCGGAAGCGCGGCGGCGAGAAGGCGTCCATTCGCCTCGACGGCATCGAGGCCGCCCTGGAGGGCCAGTTCTCGGTCACCCTCGTTGACGGCAAGCGGGTCGAGGTGGTCACCGTATTCGAGAGGCTGAAAAAGGAGCTGGAGCAGTACCCGCTGGACCGCGTGGCGAAGGAGACGGGGCTTCCGGCGCCCGAGGTCGAGGCGATGGCCCGCGACCTGGGCACGCGCTTCCCGGCCATGATCATTCACGGGGCGGGCACCAACCACTGGTTCCACAACGACTCGATCAACCGGGCCATGATCCTGCTCGTCGCCCTGACCGGCAACGTCGGGGTCAACGGCGGGGGCTTCAACCACTACGTCGGCCAGGAGCGCGTCTGGCCCGAGCACGGCTTCAAGGAACTGGCCTTCCCGCGTGGCCCCAAGAAGCAGCGGTGGCAGAACACCACCCTGTGGACCTACATCCACTCCAGCAACCGCGACCCCCACCCCTACGGCGGCCGGCCCATCGAGGAGTGGATCCGCGAGTCGGTCACCAACGGCTGGATGCCGTTGTGGCCCAAGAACGACTGGGCGACCCTGAAGGACTTCAAGGCGGCCCCGCGCAAGCCACGGGCCCTGATCGTCTGGCGGGCCAACTACCTCAACCAGGCCAAGGGCAACGAGCGCATCTTCGAGTCGCTGTGGAAGCAGCTCGACCTGATCGTGGACGTCAACTACCGCATGGACACGACCGCGCTGTACAGCGACGTGGTGCTGCCGGCCTCCAGCTATTACGAGAAGACCGACCTCAACTCGACCGACTGCCACAGCTTCATGCACCCCTTCGGCAAGGCGCTCGACCCTCTGTTCGAGAGTCGCACCGACTGGGACATTTTCGCCGCCCTGGCGAAGAAGGTGGCCGAGTTGCTGCCGGCGCTGCGCCGCGGGCTGAAGCCCTACTACAGGACGAGGTCCTCGGCTGGGAGCCGCGACCTGACCCGGCTGTACGACGACTGGTCCGACAACGGAAAGCTCGCCTAGACGAGTCGGCCCGCGACTTCATCCTGTCGCACTCCGTCGAGTCGAAGGGGATGATCAAGGGCCTCCTCGACTCGGGAAGTCAGCGCCGGTTCACCGCGACCGACCCGGAGGTCTGACCAGCGACATCGAGGAGGGGTCGCCTACACCCTGTTCACCACGTCAAGGACAAGCGGCCCTGGAAGATGCTGGTCGGGCGCCAGCAATTCTACATCGACCACGAGTGGTTCCTGCGCCTGGGCGAGGCCCTGCCGAGCTACCAGCCGCCGGTGCCGGAAGACGACCGAAAGTACCTGCTGTACTGGTCACGCCGCACGGCCGCTGGTCGATCCACTCGACCTGCGACAACCGGTACATGCTGCGGCTGCCGCGGCGTGCCGATCGTCTACATCCACCCCGACGACGAAGGCCCGCGGCATCGCCGACGGCGACTGGGTGCGGATCTTCAACCAGATCGGGGCGACGGTGCTCCGTGGCCAGGTTCTGCCGGGCGAGAAGGCGGGTCGCCTGACGATGTACCACGGCTGGAACAGTTCGGCTTCGCCGAGGGGGCTGGCAGAGTCTGACGTACATCAAGATCGTCGACACAGCTGGTGGGCCAGTACGGGCACGTCGCCTGCTTTCGAACTACTGGGGCTTTGACGGGCAACAACCGGGACATCAAGGTCGAGATCGAGAAGTACAAGGGCAAGCCGCCGAACCAGGCGTGAGGGGGATGACTCGTCACAACACCAGTACGCGATGGTCATGGACCTCAACAAGGCCTGGGGTGCTCGTGATCCGCACGATGGCCTGCAGAAGCAGTGGACTGACCACGACGGCATGGAGTACATGCCGCATTGAACAACGTCGAGACTCGGCCCGGCAAGGGTTACCCGCGCGCCTGGGACACGATCGGCGGCGGGTTCGACCGCCACGGCCAACTGTCGCCCTCGCCACTTCCCACGGCGGAGGACTACGGCAAGGCGTGGGAGTACGACTACGAGCAGCGGCTGTTCCAGGGTGGCAAGAAGTCGGTGCAGCCCAACGACCCGAAGCTGAACTGGGGCCCGAACTGGGACGAGGACCAGGGCCAGCTCAACGGCGCCGACAACTACTTCTTCTACCTGCCGCGCATCTGCAACCACTGCACCCACCCGGCCTGCGTCGAGGCCTGCACGCGCAAGGCCATCTACAAGCGCGAGGAGGACGGCATCGTTCTGATCGACCAGGAGCGCTGCCGCGGCTACCGGCACTGCATCTCGGCGTGCCCGTACAAGAAGATCTACTTCAACGAGGTGCTGGGAAAGAGCCAGAAGTGCATCTTTTGCTACCCTCGCCTGGAACAGGGCAAGGTCAACGCCTGTGCCCAGCAGTGCCCCGGCCGCCTCCGATTCGTCGGGCTGCTGGACGACCCCGAGTCTCCGGTTCACAAGCTGGTCCACAAGTATCGGGTTGCGCTGGGCCTGTTGCCGGATCGCGGGACCGGGCCGAACGTCTACTACGTGCCGCCGTTCAACCCGCCTCGGCGGGCCAACTACGGCAAGAGCATCCTGCAAGACCCGCGCATCCCCCTTGGGTATTTGAGGTACCTCTTCGGGCCGGACGTCGATCGCGTCCTGGTGTTCCTCAACGAGGAGTTGCAACGGGCGCAGGCCGGCGAGAAGAGTGAGGTGCTGCAACTGCTCATCGGCCGGGACGACACCGTTCGCTACCGCATCGTGGATGCCCAGACGATGCAGCCGTTCCCGAGGGCACCGACACATCAGTTGATCCAACTGGGAATGCTCGACCGCCGTAGCTGAACCCCCGGCAGGAGGTGCCGTGATGAATCGATCCGTTCGTTCCTTGGCGCTGGGTGCCGTAAGCCTGGGGGCGGTCGCCGGCCTGTTCGGCGGCCCTGGGCGGTTGCCCGGGGTGCAGGCGAAGGCCCGGAACGACGCCGGCAGGGTGGGGACAGCGGCCGTACCCGCAAAGAAGTTACGCATCCCCCTGGGCAAGGCCGAAGGCGACATGATCGAGCCGGCTGCCAAGGGGTGGGAGGCGGTCAGTAGTACGCGGGTGCTCTTGAACCGAACCCCCAGAGTATACCAGACCGAGAAGGCCAAGCCGGCGCAGCCGGTGACCCTCGACGTGCGCGGCGTGCGGACCGGCAAGGGGGTGACCTTCCGCCTCTCCTGGAAGGATTCGACCCGGAACGCGCCCAAGGCCCCGCCCAAGCGGGAAGGCGAAGGCGGCGATGCCGCCAAGCTCTACAAGCGACCGACCGGTGAAACGGCCGCGTTCGCCGATGCCGCGGCGGTCATGGTGCCCCAGTCGCCTCCGGCCGGGGAGTTCCCCTCACTGGTGATGGGGGACCAGCACGGCCCGGTGCGGCTGTACTATTGGAACGCCTCCCGCGGGGCGGAGACCCTCACCGCCTCGGGCCGGGCGCGCGTCGAGAGGACGGTCACGTCGTTTCGCACCCGGGCTCGTTACGAGGGCGGTCACTGGACCGTGACCCTGGAAGTCCCCGAGCTAGGCACGCCGTCGCCGGTCGCCTTCGCCGTGTGGGATGGGGAGGTGGCGGACAGGAACGGTATGAAGCTATTTTCGATCTGGTACGTCCTCGAATGAGCGGCCCGAGGCCGGGGAGGTTGGCCGTGGCACTTTCTACCCTGCCCGAAGAGGTCCTGCCCGCGCGCCAGGCGGTGTACCGATTTCTTCGCGCGGCCCTGGACGTCCCCACGGCCGAGCAACACGCCTGGATGTGCGGCCCGGACTTCGCCCGCTCGCTGGGCGAGTTGTCGAAGGCCTTCGGCGTCGATTGCCCTGGTGGCGAACTGGTCCCTGGCGACTGGGCGGACCACGAGAGTCGCTACCTGGCTTGCTTCGAGGTGGGGCTGCCCAGCCCCCCGGTCCCCCTGCTGGCCAGCCACTACCAGAGGCGTGAACCCGCGCCGCGCGTCATCCACGAACACATCCTGTTTTATCGCCGCTTCGGCCTGATGGGCCCCACCCGAGATCAGGCCCCCGCCGATCACCTGGTGTACCAGTTGAGCTTCCTGGACCACCTAGACGGCCTGCTCCTGACGGGCCGGGTGGAAGAAGAGTCGGCGTTGTGGGCCCGGCAGGACTTCCTGTCTCGCCATGTGCTCCGCTGGACCGCCGAGGCGTGCCGCCAGGCGACGGAGAAGGGTCTCCCCCCCGTCTATCAGGCACTCCTGACCCTGCTTTCGAGATCGATCGACGAAGATCTGGAATGGACGATCGCGCACCGAGAAGGTGAAATGCCGGAGGGCCCATGACCGCGCCATTGGTCGAGTTCCACCGAGGTGACTTCGAGGAGCTACTCGGCGAACATCAGCGACTGATAGAACTCGCAAACGATGTGGAATTTTGCCTTCACGCCCTCCCGGAGGGCCTGGGTGAACAGGGCGTCCAGGCCCTGCAAAAGGCCACCGGCGGCCTTTTGCAGGTGTTGCGCCAGTACCTGTTCCGGCAAGACCAACAAGTCCTGCCGATCCTGGACCGTCTAAGCCGCCACGAAAGTGTGGGCGGGGGTTGAAGCGACTCCTCGGCGGCGTCGGGCACGACACCTTATTATGGACGTGGATGATAGGGCCTGCACGTTCTGTGAACTTCGAGGAATCCCTGAAAGGATCCTGGATACCGGGGCCGCCCGTTCATCGAGGAGCGGAGCGCACGGTGCAGAAAACCAATAAAGAAACCAACGATGTGGTTTTCCGACGACCCATGGCGACTGAATGAGCGATCCAAACCATGTCGTGAGCGGCGGGACGGTAGCCTCCCGCGTAGTGGAACTCGCCGACCCAGAGGCAACGCTCGTGCTGGGCCGCGACCTGGGCCGCCGACTGTTTCCCGGTGCCGTCGTCGCCCTTGTTGGGCAACTCGGCGCGGGCAAGACGCAGCTAACGCGCGGCCTGGCCCAGGGGCTGGGCGTGGTGGACGACCGGGTGGTCACCAGCCCCACGTTTGTCCTTCTCCAGGAGTATCACGGCCGGTTGCCGATCTACCATTTCGACACCTATCGGCTAACGTCGGAGGCGGCGTTCGACGACCTGGGCGTGAGGGAGCAGCTCGAAGGCGACGGCGTGAGCGTCATTGAGTGGGCCGACCGCGTGGCGAGCATCTTGCCAGAGGATCACCTGCGGGTCACCCTGACGGTGACCGGGCCGATCGGCCGGCGCGCGCTGCTGGAGGCCACCGGGCCGAACCACCTCGCCCTTCTGCCTCGCTGACTCAGAGGTCGAGTTCCTTGCCGTCCAGCACCTGCCGGGCCAGGTCCACCATCGTCGTGCGCTTGTTCATGGCGGCGCGCTGGAGCCGGCGGAAGGCGTCGGCCTCGGTCCAGCGGTGCCGCCGCATCAGCACCCCCTTGGCCCGCTCGATCGTCTTGCGGTTCTCCAGCGACTTTTGCAGCTTGTCGTTCTCGTCGGTCAGCCGGCGGATGTCCTCGAAGCGGGCGCGGGCGACCTCGATGGCCGGCCCGAGTTGGTACGGATCGACCGGCTTGATCAGGTAGCCGTGTATTCCCTCGTGGACGGCCTTCCGCAGCTGGCTGGGGTCGCGGTCGCCGGTCAGCGCCACCGCGGCGATCGGGCGAGTCTCCAAAAACCGCCGCAGCGCGTCGATGCCGTTGAGTTGCGGCAGGTGGATGTCAAAGACAACGACATCGGCCTCGACGCGCCCCAGTACGTCGAGCATCTCCAGCCCGTTGGCCGCCTGGCCGACGACACGGTGGCCAAACGCGCGCTCCAGGGTCTCGACCAGGCCCAGGCGCACCGTCTCGTCGTCCTCGACGACAACCAGGCGCAACGGGCTCGTGGTCGCGGCTGAGGGGTGCATATCGGCAACCTCCTGCCTACAGACCTATGGGGGGGCACGGTCCGGGCACCAAAATCGGTTTCAGGCGTCCATGACGGGGAACGACAGCTGGACGCTTGGACCGCCGTCCTCCCGGGGGAGGACGGCCAGCAAACCGCCGCACGGCTCGGTCGCGCGGCGCGTCACGGCGAGGGCCAGGCCGAACAGCCCGTGGTGCGTGCTGGCGAATGGCTGCCGCAGCCAGTCGAGCTGCTCCTGGTGGATGGCGGGGCCATCCCGCTCCAGGGTGCAGACCGCACGGGAATCGGCCCGCGCCAGCCGCACGTCCACCCGCTGGCGGGCCGCCTGGCCCAGCACCAGCAAGAGAAAGGTGACCGCCCCGGCGAGCGCCTGGCCGTCCGCGTTGACGAACAGGCCGCCTTCACCCTCGAGCAGGACGGTTACAGCAGGATACCGGCGCTGCGCCTGCGCGACAACGCCAGCCAGGAGGGGGAAAAGATCAACCCGCCCCGACCGCAGTCGCGGCGACCCGAGCAGATCGACGGCCGCGTCCAGTTCAAAACGGCACAACTCGGCCCGGCCGCGAAGGTCAGCGACGAGCCGCCGCTCCTGCGACAAGGTGGTGGGCAGCCTCTCGGTAAGGATCGCGGCGGTGGAGTATACCGTCTGGAGGAAATCGCCGACCTCGTGGCGCAGTAGCCGGGCCACCCTGTGGGCAAGGCCGGCTTGCTCGTCCTGATCGGATTCGCTCGGAAGGGTCATTTCCTGCTCACACGGGTGCGGTGCGCCTCGTTGCACTATTATTCCCTTGTAACAACCCCGCAGGGAGTTCCGCAAGGGAGTTGCTGGCTTTTCCGGCGCGATCCGGGACCCTGAGCGATCCCTGAGCCGCCAGCTCTACCTTGACAACGGCCCAACGCTCCCGCTACGCTCCTGGCTCAGCGTGGCCCGGCGCGCGGAGATCGCGATATGGAACTGCTCGCCCCCGACATCCTGGAGCTGACGCGGCAGCTGTCCCCGGCCGTGTCCGGGGGCGCGGCCCTGGTCGGCCTGGGGCTCTGGCTCTATGGCGGGCACAGCCACCGGTTCTGGCTGGCCCTGCTTCTGACGGTCGCCGCCGGTGTCGCCGGGCTGTCACTGGCCAAGGACTTTGCCGTCCAGCCGCTCGTCGCCGGGCTGTTGTTGGCCCTGGCGGCCGGCTCGCTGGCGTTGGCCCTGGCCCGCATCAGCGTGTTCGTCGCCGGCGGCTTTGCCGGCTTGATGCTCACCCGAATGGCCGCCCCGGACGCCAACGAGTTCATCGCCTTCCTGCTCGGTGGGCTCGTCGGCATCGCCTTCTACCAGCTGTGGATCACGGCGATGTCCAGCGCCCTTGGCACCCTGCTACTGGGATACGGCTCCGTGAGCCTGCTCGACAAGCTCGGCCGGTTGGATGGAGTCGATTGGGCGAAGAGAAACACCCCCCTGATCAACTGGGGCTTCATTGGCCTGACGGTGCTAGGCATCCTGGTCCAGGTGCTGTTCGAGCGCTACCGTATCAAGAGGGCCGCGTCGAAGAAGAAAAGGGACAAGGAGAAGAAGGAGGAGGAGGCCAAAAAGGCCGCTCAGCCGCCTCCGCCACCACCGGCCCCCCCGCCTGCCCCTCCGCCGCCGAAACTGCCGTGGTGGAAGAAGTCGTTGTTCTCGAAGAAGGCCGCCTGAGCCGCTCACACCCGACCCTCACCGAAGAACCGACCCCATGAGGCGACCCCTACTCAGCCTGACCCTCGCACTGGCGGCCGTCACCGGCGCGTCCGCCCAGCAACCCAAGGCCCCGTCCGCCGCCCCGGTCACGACGCCGACCACGACCGCGCCGGCTCCGGCGCTGCCCGGCGCGAATTCCAACGAACCGCCCGCCGCCCCGCTGCCCTATGCCTTCGCGGCCGTTTTCACAATCGTCACCCTACTCATCCTCTGCATGCCGACGCGCAAGGGCTAGTCGCCCCCTTCCAGGCCAAGTTCCGACGAGACGCGATCGACGGCGCGTTCCAGCTGCTTGCAGACCGCGCCGGGCGTGACGCCGAGTTCGGCCGCGATGTCGGCCCACGGGCGGCCCTGGGCTCGCCAGTCGGCCAGCCGCCGCTCCTCGTCCGTCAGTCGCTCGCGGAAGCGCGAGAGCAGGTCGCGCATCTCGACGACGCGGCTGGGGGTCGGCGTCTCGGCGGCGACCCCTAACTTCTCGTCCGCGGCGACCTGGCGGCGAACATCCCGGCATTGTTCCGTGTGTCGGCGGGCCTGGGAGGCGAGCTTGTTGCGGGCCATGCGAACGAGCAGCCCCGCGAGGTCGGACGGCGAGTTCAGGTCGAACTGGCCGGCGGCGGCGCGGACGAAAAAACTCGCCAGCACGCTCTGACAGACGTCCGAGGCGTCGAACGCGCTCTTCAGGCGGGTGTCGCGCAGCCCCATGCGCACCTCCAGCCGGATCATCGGCTCGTAGCGGCGGACCAGGTCGGCGGCGGCTTCCGGGTCGCCGCCGCGGACGCGGCGGAGCAGCTCGGCGAAGTCGGGGTCGGACATCGGGCGGCTCCTCAGGGCTTGGTGGGTGGCTTCGCGTTCCACAACTCAATCTTAGCACCGGCGAATACGTCCACCTCGCGCGCCCCCAGCGCCAGGTCGTTCCCGTCGGGGCTAATGACGGCCGCCATGGACCCTGGCATCACGAGCACCTCGCGCCCGCTGGGCAGGTCCCACAGCCGGACGTCGGCCATCCCCGGGTGGAGCCTCAGGTCGTGCCCGTCGAAGTACATGTTGTGGCCGGCCGATACCAGCCGCTTGCCGTCGGGGTGGAACGACAACTTCGACACGCCCGTGCGGTGACCGGTCAGCCGCTTCGGCTCCCCGCCGGTATCCGCGTCCCAAAGGTAAATGGCGCCCGAGAAGTCACCGCAGGCAAGGGTGTTGCCGTCGGGGCTGAACGCCAGCGAGAGAGGGAAATCCTTGATCCCCGTGAACCGTCGTGGCCTCGTGCCGTCCCGGCGGCAGACCAGGGCGACTTTCTCCTGACCGGCGAGGGCGATCTGGTCAAACTTCGGATGCCAAGTGACGGCACTAACGACGCCGAGGTCCGGGCGGAAGCTGGCGCGCTCCGCGCCGGTGGCGACGTCGTGGACCTTCACGAACCCCGGCTTGTCGTCGCGGGGGTTGCCGCTGGCGGAAAGGAGGGAGCGGCCGTCGGGGCTGAACGCCACACTGTAGACGTAAACGGGGTGCCCTTTGATCTCGTGGAGGAGCCGGCCGACGACGTCCCACAGCTTCAGATGGCCTGGCTCCTCGAGTTGCAGCCCGCCGGCGGTCGCCAGGACTTTTCCGTCGGGGCTGAGGGCGATCCGCTCGGCGGGGGCGTCGAAGCGTTGGCGCGGCTTGCCGGTCGCCACGTCCCACACGATCGCGGTTTTTTCAAGCTGGCAGGTCGAGGCCAATGTGCGACCGTCGCCGCTGAACGCCAGGTCGGTGACGGGGCTTCGGGTGTGACCGAGGAACTCGCGTGGCTGGCGCTTCCCGAGCGAGTCCCAGATCTTGACGACCCCGGCCTTGTCACCGCTGGTCAACCGCTCATCCCCGGGCGGGCCGGACGGGTCAAACGCGATGGTGAGGATCTTCGAGCTGTGACCCTGGATACTGGCGACCTCCCTTCCCGTCGCCGTGACCCAGACCTTGACGACTTCGTCCAGGCCTCCGGTGGCGAAGCGCGTTCCATCGCGGTTGAAGGCCACGGCCTGGACTTCGCCGGAGTGCCCGGGGCACGTCTGAAGGAGCCGCCCGGTGTCGGCGTCCCAGATTTTGACCACGCCGTCGAAGCTACCGGTAACGATCCGCCGTCCGTCCGGGCTGTACGCCACGGCGCGGACGACGGTTGGGGCGCCGTCAATCCGGAACAGGGGCTTCCTCGCATCCACGTCCCACACCTGGGCCGTGGACGGGATTCGGAGGTCGCCAGGCATCGAGGCCAGGAACCCTTGTTGCAGGGTCACCAGGCGCTTGCCGTCCGGGCCGGGGGCGACCGAGGTACTCACCTCGCTCGGCCCGACGTTCACGGGAAGGGGCGGCAACTCCTTCCAGGGCGAGGTGGTGACGTCCCACACGTGGGCGAGGCGCCTGAGGCCGGTGGCGAAGAATCGGCGGCCGTCGCGGCTAAACCGCGCATCGTTGTAAACCCCGTTAAACTCCTGGACGACGCGGCGGCTGGCCAACTCCCAGACGAGGACACGGCCGCGCGGACTGGTGACCGCCTTCAGGTCCCCCTTCAATAACTTCTCCTGGTCGAACCAGTAGGTGGCGCCGGCGAGAAACTTCCCGCAAGGGCTGAATACGACGCAGGACACGGGGTCTGTGAGTCCGTCGAGGTCGGGCAGCCGCTTCCTCGTGGTGAGGTCCCACACCTGAACGGGGCGTGGCTTACCCCCCCCGGTGAGCATGACCCCCGCGCCGATGGCCAGCAGCTTGCCGTCGGGGCTGTACGCGACGGAGTTGGCTTCGCCCAGGCCCCCGCTGAGGGTACCCCAGGGGGTGTGCCTGGGCTGTCGGAACAAAGCCACCTCCCACCCGCGCCGGTTCGCCGGCAAGCGCTGGAGAAGTTTTGGGACCAGGAGCGCCCCGTCGGGGGCGTCGCTGGCCCGCAGCTGACGCGCCAGCTCCAACCCGAGGTTGTAGGAAGACCACTCCTCCCGCTCGGCGCGCTCCCCTTCCCGCCCGGCGCGCTCCCCTTCCCGCGTGGCGCGCTCCACCGCGGCTTCACGCTCGGCCTCCTTCGCCAGGTACAGCCCCTCGGCCCGGCCGCTCTTCTCCCGCTCCTCCGCGTACTTCGCCATCGCCACAGAGTACAGGACGGCCCCCAGCACAACGCTGACCACCGTCGCCGCGCTCAACACGGCGACGCCCGGCCGGCGCTTGGCCCACTTCCAGACGTGCTCGACCGAGTTGGTCGGGCGGGCCAGGATCGGCCGGCCGTCCCGGAAACGCTCAAGGTCGTCGGCGAGGGCCGCGGCGGAGGAATAACGCCTTACGGGATCTTTTTCGAGGCATTTGAGGCAGACAGTCTCCAGGTCGCGCGGCAGGCCGGGCCGCAGCCGGGAGGGCGGGACGGGGTCCTCGAAGCGCACCTGCTGGAGCGTCTCGACCACGTCGGCGCCCTGGAACGGCGGGCGGCCGGTCAGGCACTCGTACAGGGTCACGCCCAGTGCGTACACGTCCGCCGCCGGGCCGACCGCCTTGCTCCCGCCGGCGGCCTGCTCCGGGGCCATGTAGGTCGGCGTGCCTACGATCAGGTTGGTCCCCGTCTGGGTCAGCTGGGCGTCGAGCTGCTTGGCCAGGCCGAAGTCGGCGATCTTGGGGACGCCGTCGAAGGCCCGACCGTCAGGGAGGGCGTCGTGCGGAGCGCCCTCACTGACGGTCGGGCCTGTGAGCAGCACGTTCGCCGGCTTCAGGTCGCGATGCACCACGCCCCTCTCGTGGGCGAAATGCACCGCCCGGCCGAGCGTCTCAACCAACTCCGCGCTCCAGCGGGGCGGGCGTGGCGTGCCGTCGAGCCGGTCGGCCAGGCTCCCCCGGCGACGAACTCCATCACGATGTACGGCCGGCCGCCGGCCTCGCCGACCTCGAATATTTGAACGATGTTCGGGTGCTGCAACCGCGCGGCCGACTCCGCCTCGCGGCGGAACCGCAGCAGGGTCTCGGGGCACTCCTGACCGGCCCCGCTCAGGAACTTCAGGGCGACCGTACGGCGGAGCTTCTCCTGGCGCGCCTGGTACACGACCCCCATGCCTCCCCGGCCGACCTCGGACAGGACCTCAAAGCCGGGAACCTGGGGCGCCCCTGGCACCGGCGGGGGCGAACGGCCGGGATCGGCGATCGTCGCCCGCCCACCGGAAACATTCGGGCCGCCTTCCCCCAGTGCGCGGTGCAGTTCGATCTGCTGGGCGAGCCGGTCGGCCAGCGCGGGGAACCGCGCCGCGAAATCGACCGCCTCCGGCGCCTCGCCCCGCTGCTCGCGCAGCAGGAACTCGCCGTAGACCACACGCAGCGCGTGCTCGGGGTCGTCCCAAAGGCGCGGGTAGGCGGCCAGGTACTCCTCGGCGCGTGCCCTACGGCCGGCGCCCCAGCGATGCCACTGATCGACGTCAAGCAGGTCAAGTAGGACGTCGGTCGGGACGTTACTCCTTTTCGCTAGGAACGAGGCCAGGTCGGGGGAGGAGCCCTCGGCCCAAAGCCTCCGGTACTGCCACACCAGATCGCCGGCGGAAGGGAGCGTGCTCTCGGACATGGCCTGCCCTCGTGGTGGTCACGAGCTCGACTGTCGCCATTCTACTCGCGCGGAAACTGCTTTCTTTTTTTGTCGCATGCGCCGCGCCGGGGCGATGGGGCTGCTGTAGGCGAACCCAACCACCGGCCACCCGAACCGGAGAACGACCATGCGACCGACCACCCTCCGCCTCGAATCTTTGGAGTGCCGTACCGTCCCCACGGCCGTCACGTTCTGGAAGTGGAGCGGCGACCTACGGATCGACGGCGACGCGGGCAGCAACCAGGTCGTCATCAAGCAACGCGACGGGGCGATCACCGTCACCGAGCACGGCGCCCAGCTCCCTGTCACGATCCGCGGGCAGCAGAACGAGTACCTCGGGACGACCTACGGCTCGGTGGCGCTGCGGAACATCAACGCCGCCTGGCGGATCGTCGTGTCGCTGGGCGAGGGCAACGACTACGCCGAGTACCGCTCCGAACTCAGCTCGGCCCAGTCCTCGATCAACAGCCGCATCGAGTACGCCTACTTCTACTGCGGCGGGGGCAACGACGTGGTGTTCGGCACGCCCGGCAATGACGTCATGTTCGGCGAGGCCGGCAACGACCAGCTCTACGGCCTCGACGGCAACGACACCCTCGACGGAGGCCTCAACGACGACATCCTCGAGGGCGGCCGCGACAACAACGTCCTGCGCGGCGGGGCCGGCAACGACCGACTCATCGGCGGCAGCTGGTTCTCCCCGGTCTCGGGCAACAATGTCCTCGACGGCGGCGGCGACAACGACACCGTCACCGGCGGGACCGGTAACGACTTCCTCTACGGCGGCGCCGGCAACGACGTGCTGCACGGCGGCGACGGCAACGACCGTCTCTGGGGCGACGCGGGCAGCGACCGTCTCTACGGCGACGCCGGCAACGACTTCCTCGAAGGCGGGGCCGGCATCGACGTACACGACGGCGGCACCGGGGCTGACGTCGTCTACTACGGCGTCAACGACACCTTCTTCTGGGACCGCCAGGACCGCTATGTTTGGATGGGAACCCCCTGATCCGACTCGCTCATCACTCCGTCAAGTCCGGCCTCCTTTTCCTCTGGACGACATTCGCTTTCCCTCGATACTCTATCATGACGATAATCATAATAGAGTATCGAGGAAAGAGCCATGTCTGCCTGGGCGATCGAGGACGAGCCGATGGCGGATTCGGAGACGCTAGCCGGCCGCGTGGAGCGGTTCTTCGCCCCTTTCGAGCTGGCGTTTCGCCGCCGAGATCAGGCCCGCTGGGCGAAGGTGTACCTGCAAGGGCTGGTAGAAGTCCCAGGGCGGAAGACGGTGGAAAACCTGGCGCGGGCGGCGGCGTTGCCCGACGGGTTCCGCCGCGAGGACGCCGCCCAGGCGCTGGGGCACTTCGTCAACCAAAGCCCGTGGGAGGAGGACGCGCTGTGGGGGCGTTACCACGCCTGGCTGGCGGGGCGCGTGGGGAAGGGCGGGGTGTTCATCCTGGAGGAGTTTCCGATCGAGAAGCAGGGCCGGCACTCGGTCGGCGTGCAGCGCCAGCTGAGCCGGGCGCTGGGCCGGAAGACGAACTGCCAGCTGGGGGTGACGCTGTACCACGCCGGGCCGGCGGGGTGCTACCCCCTAGCTATTCGGCTGTACCTGCCGCGCGGCTGGTTGGAGGAGGTAAGGCTCAGCGCGGCGGGTGTGCCGGAAGCGGCGCGGCAGGGGAAAACGAAGCTGGAGATCGGCCTGGAATGGATCGCCGCCGCGCGACAGGCGGGCCTCGCGGCGACCGAGCTGGTCGCGGGGGTGGGCTGGCCCCCGGGGGAGGAGTTGAGCGAGGCTGCCCGGGAGAACGGGTTGACCTACTCCGACACCCTCCCGTCATCAGTCGCGGCCTGCCGCGAGGCGATGCTCGAGCGGCTTGGCCTGGGGCACTTCGAGGGGAGGTCGTGGCGCGGCTTCCATCACCACGCCTGCCTGGTGACGCTGGCGGCGGCATTCCTGGCAGAGTCGGAGGGGTGACTCAGGACGCCCTACGGAAGGCGGCCCAATCGACACCGAGCTTCCGCATGCGTGCCCGGAGCGTGTGGGGGTTGACCCCCAGAATCGCCGCGGCGCCGTCGGCCCCTTCCACCTTGCCCCGCGCCCGCCGGAGCGCACCTTCGATGTGGCGAGACATGGCCTGGTCGAGAGTCGGGAACGGCTCGGTCGCCGCAGGGCCTCCCCCGCTCCTGGAGGGCGGGGAGGTGTGCGACAGGCCCAGCGCCTGGGCGACCTCCAGCCGGTCGCCGTCGCCGAGGATGGCGGCGCGCTCGATGACCGCGGCCAGCTCGCGGACGTTGCCCGGCCAGGGGTAGGCCCGCAAGAGTTCCACGTCGGCAGGCGTCGGCAGCCGCGATCGCAGGCCGAGGCGCCGGGCGGCCTTCTGCGCGAAGTGCGCCGCCAGCGCGGCGATGTCGTCGGGCCGGTCGCGCAGCGGCGGCAGCAGGATGGGGAAGACGGCCAGCCGGTACCACAGGTCCTGGCGGAACCGCCCCTCGGCGACCATCGCCGGCAGGTCGCGGTGGGTGGCGGCGATGACGCGGACCTTCACCTGGAGCTGCCTCTCGCCGCCGACGCGCTGGAACGTGCCGTCCTGCAAGATCCGCAGCAGCCGCACCTGCGCCGCCGGCGGCAGCTCGCCGACCTCGTCGAGGAACAACGTCCCGCCGTCGGCGCGCTCGAACCAGCCGGCGCGGGTCGCCGTCGCCCCGGTGAAGCTGCCCTTCTCGTGGCCGAACAGCTCGCTGTCGATCAGCTCCGGGGGCACCGCCCCGCAGTTGACCCGG
The DNA here is from genome assembly GCA_046350195.1 of Gemmataceae bacterium. Taxonomy (GTDB): domain Bacteria; phylum Planctomycetota; class Planctomycetia; order Gemmatales; family Gemmataceae; genus CALDUY01. The sequence continues at coordinate 208,027 of JAXMAW010000006.1, read as the reverse complement.
AGGAACGCCCCGCCCCGGCAGCGCGAGTGGGCGTGGACGGCGCGGGCGATCACCTCTTTACCGGAGCCGGTTTCTCCCAGTAATAGCACCGGCACGTCCGACGGCGCCACCCGCTCGACGTGCTGGAACACCGCGGCGAGGCCGGCCTCGGCCCCGACGATGACGTCGGTGAGGCCCTCACGGCCTAGCTTGGTCAACAACGACCGCTTGTCGGCCTCCGCCGCGGCGCGGAGCCGCTCGATTTCGCGGAGCCGGCAGTGGTTCGCCCAGGCGACGGCGAACGGCTCGCGGAGTTCCCGCAAGAGCGACTCGTGCGACCTGTCGAACCGGGCCGGCGGCCCTGCGAACAGCACCAGCGCAGTGGGCGCCTCGTGGTGGGGCAACGACACGGCAAGCACGTCCCCGTCGCGGCCGGGGGGGACTAGGCCGGGGATTTGCTTGGTCAGCGCCATGGCCTGTTGGTGCACGACGTGGTCGCCTCGACACCACTCGGTAAGCGCCGGCCGTTCCGCCGTCGGCTCGGCCAAGACCAACTCCGCGACGGGCAGCTTGCGGCGCAGCAGCGCCCCCGCGCGCGTGAGGGAGGTTTGCAGCGGTTGGGCCCGGCAGACCTCACGCCAAACGTCGAGGAGGAACGCGAGGCGGTCTTCCAACGGATGGCCCTCCTACCCGTGCCCCGTCACGGCCCGCCCAGCACCGGCCACGGGATGCTAGCAAATGTCACGGGCTGGTCCAGCCCGGATCGGGCCCCCGACGCCTCTTGGAGTGACCCGGAGGCGGCGGGAGGCGTTGGCACGCGGGTTGCTTTGTTCCGGCAACCCGCCTCTCGAACCCGGAAGGAGCAAAACGCGATGCTGGGAAGTATGGAGAAGATGGCCGACCCGGCTGTCGTGGCCGAGGTCAAGAAGGGATACCACCGGCAATCGCTCCACCGCGACGCGGCCCTGGAGATCGCCACCGCTCGATGGGTCCGGGGTGGCGAGTCGGTCTTGCACGGCCATGGCGTCGGCTCGGCGACGTACTGCGTCCTCTCCGGCACGGTCGAGGAGGAGCGTTACATCCCCGACGGGGACCGCTACAGGTACGAGCGCGTCGTCCTGGAGGCCGGCGCTCGGAACTACCTACCGCCGGGCACCTTCCACAAGGTCAAGGCGCTGACCGAGGCGGTCACGATGCACTACTACAGCCCGGCCCCGGAGCACTCGACTGAGGAGGTGCCGGTTACGACGCTCCGCCTGCTGGCCGAGGCGAAGAGTCGCGCCGAGGCCTCGCCGACGCCCTCGCGGCAGGTCGTCCGGCCAAACGTGGTTGAGGTGGCGGAAGCGCTGGCGGTGGCCTGGGGCGAGCGCGAGGAACAGGCCAACCGAGACGGCGCCCTATCGATGCCCGCACACACTCTGGCCGAGATGCGCCAGAGCGGAATCCTCGCGGCTCCCCTGTCGGTCGAGTACGGAGGCTGGGGCGCCAGCCTGGCCGAGGTGGCCCAGGCTGTCCGGCTCGTCGCCCGCCACGCCCCGTCGTCGGCCCTGGCCCTGGTGATGCCCCTGGGCAACGCCGCCACCTGCCGCATCCCGGACCACGCCGTGCCGACCCGGCACCACGCCGCCCTTGCGGCGGGCAAGGCGTGGATCGCCGACCGGGTGCGCCGCGGCAAGATCCTCGCGGTCGCCAACTCTGAGCCCGGCACCGGGGGTGACCTGGCCAACACGAAGACGCTGGCGCTCCCCGGACCAGACGGTGGTTACCGCCTCACGGGCCGCAAGTCCTTCGCCACGTTCGGCCGCGACGCCGACTACTTCCTGTGCGCCGCCCGCCGGGCGGAGCCGTCCGGCAAGGACGTCATCGACGGCTTCTTCGTCGCGCGGAACGCGGCGGGTCTGGCGATTGACGACAAATGGGATCCTCTGGGGATGCGACCGACGGCGAGCGTGGGGCTCCTCCTCGACGGCGCTGTCGCGGACGCGGTTCTCGGGTACCCCGGCTGTCTAGAGGGGGTCAACGCCCGGCACTGGTCCACGGTGCTATTTGGCGCCGTCTTCCTCGGCGTAGGCGAAGGGGCGCTGAGGGAGGGAGTCAAGCAGGCCAGTCCCGGCGGGGTCTGGTCGAAAGGGGCGCTCGCCGAGAAGGCGCTGGCCCTCGACGCCGGTGCCGGCTACCTCGAAGCGGTGGCGGCGCGTGAGGAGTGGCCGATGTCCCGGGAGGGCCGCGACCGGACGCAGCGCTGCAAGACTTTCCTCGCCCGGACGGCCGTCGAGGTGGCCACAGTGGCGGCGATGGTGTCGGGGGGGCGCTGTTACACCGCCAGCCACCCGGTGATGGGCTTCCTCGCCGACGCGCTGGCCGGCCCACTACTGCGACCGCCGCTGCCCCAGGCGATGGACGCGATCGTTTCGCAGGTTTTCGCCCCTACGGTTTGACTTCTGCCGAGAATGATGTGACGCCCGCAAGGACACCCTGGCGGAAGGGTGTCCTTGCGGGCGTAGCGTGTTTCCATCCCCGTGGGGTCAGTTCCAGATCTCGTTCTGGAGCCGCTCAAGCCGCGACGGCCGCACCACCGCCTGCGCCCGCTCGAGGGCCAGCTTATAGACCTCTTCCCACGGGCACGTCTGCCCCTGCCACCCCTGAGTCAGCGCCATGGGGCACATGACGAATCCCTGCGGGACCGTCGGCTGCCGCCGGGCCATCTCTTCCTTCGCCAGCTGCTCCCGAAACCGATGACGCTGCATGTTGGACCTCGTCGTGGGTTCTGACATCCTGTCAGGACTGCTCCCATTGATTACCATTATTATCGACATTGTGGTGTATGGCAAGTTGAGAAACTCGAAATCAGCTTCCGATCGCCAACCACTTCGTCATGTTTACTAAGTCGGTGAAGATGGCGGGGGTCAACTAGTGCAACCTGGGATGATTCGGGAGGGGAGATGACGGAGTAGGGGGCCGAAGGGCGGAAAAAGCAGGCGGGTGCGATTGTCAGGGTACGGAGGACTGGTATAAATCTAGCGTCCTCATCCGAGGGAAGCGAAGGATCAACCGGCCCGCCGCGTGTCGCGGGCGACAAGGAAAGGAGCGTGGTCGATGACGGGGATGATGATGGAGCGCACGGGCATGGGCATGCCGACTCAGGGCATGACCCCCACCGGGATGACGACGCCGATGACGACGCCGTCGTCGTGGATGATGGTCCCGCGGTGCACGTTCAAGTTCGAGAAGTGCCAGGGCGGGATGAAGGTCACCTGCGTCTGCGAGGACGCCACCGCCAAGAGCATGGTGCAGAACCTGTGCATGTCCCTGCAGGGCGGGATGTGCTCGGTCTGCTGCATGATGAACGGCGTCATGGTCTGCTGCTGCAACCTGACGATGGGCATGTGCAAGGTGGAGATGACCAAGGACGGCTGCTGCGTCACCTGCACCTCCGGCGACAAGGCCTGCTGCGACATGATCCAGTCCTGCTGCGACTGCTGCGCCACCATGAAGACGGCCGGCTGCACCTGCTGCCTGATGATGAACGGCACCCCCGTCTGCTGCGGCTGCTGAGCCGAGGCGGCGAGGGGATCGACTGAGGGCGCCCGCGACGCGGGCGCCCTTTTTCGTCGGTCCGTCACCCGGCCTGCGAACAATCCACTTCGACCAGCTCCTTGCTAACGCCCCTCCTCTCTCTTAGAATCGCCGACGCTGCCCCCCGCGCCTCGCGCGGGCCAGCGACACATCAAGGGGAGGGACTCAGATGGACACCACACGGCGCGACGACAAACCTGGCGGCGTGTCGCGGCGCGACTTCCTGCGCGGCTCGGGCGCCGCGGCGACGGCCGCGGCCCTGGTGCAGGCGCCCCTGGCCGAGGCGGAAGCTCGGGACAAGGCGGCTGTCTCGGTCGCCATCGGGCCGGGGCCGGTCAAGCTCACGCTCGACGTCAACGGCACCCCGCAGACGACCAGCGTCGAGCCGCGCGTCACCCTGCTGGACGCGCTGCGCAACTACCTCGACGTCACCGGCTGCAAGCGGGTCTGCGACCGCGGCACCTGCGGCGCCTGCACGGTGATGGTGGACGGCAAGCCGGTCTACTCCTGCACCATGCTGGCCTTGGAGGCCGAGGGCAAGAAGGTTCGCACCGCCGAGTCGCTGATCGACGGCGGCAAACTCGACGCGGTTCCCGCCGCGTTCGTCGCCTGCGACGCGCAGCAGTGCGGCTTCTGCACGCCGGGCTTCGTCGTGGCGATGCGGGCCGTGCTGGACGCCAACCCGAAGGCGACGCCGGCGGAGGTCGAAAGGGGCCTGGCCGGCAACATCTGCCGCTGCGGCACCTACGAGCAGATGCGTCACGCGATCGCCCAGCTGTGCCAGGCGGGAGGGAGGTGAACCATGGCGACGAAATGGCCCGACAACCGCCGCGTCATCGGCACGAAGGTCCCCCGCCTGGACGGGCCGGCCAAATCGACCGGCACGGCGAAGTACAGCTACGACGTCAACCGCCCCGGCCAGCTGCACGCCGTCATCGTCCGCTGCCCGCACGCCCATGCCAAGGTAAAGAAGATCGATACCTCCGAGGCGGAAAAGGCGCCCGGTTTCAAGGCGCTATACCCGATGACCCGGGAGGGGCAGGAACTCTACTACGCCGGCGAGGAGATTGTCGCGATCGCGGCTGACACGGAGGAGCACGCCCACGACGCCGCCCGCGCCGTCAAGGTCGAGTACGAAATACTTCCGTTCTCGGTCAAGGAGGCCGAGGGGTTGGAGAAGAAGCCCTCCACCACGTCGCCCTTGGGGCCGAAGCGGGACCAGCGGAACGTCCAGCCACCCCGGACGCAGGAGGGCGAGGGCTACCCCGACGGCGTCAAGAGCGCCGACGTGACCGTCGAGGGCACCTACGGCGTGCCGATCATCAGCCACCAGTGCCTGGAGTCCCACGGCCTCGTCGCCGAGTGGGACAAGGACGGCAAGCTGACCGTCTGGGCCTCGACGCAGGCCGTCGTCGGCACGGCGGACGAGCTGGCCCGGCACTTCAGCGGCAAGTACAAGATGGACCTCGCCGGCAAGGTGCAGTGCGTCACGCACTACATGGGCGGCGGGTTCGGCAGCAAGTTCGGGGCCGACGTCCAGGGGATCGCGGCGGCCGAGCTGGCGCTGAAGGCCAAAGCCCCGGTCAAGCTCATGCTCGACCGCGCCAGCGAGATCACCACGGCCGGCAACCGCCCCAGCGCCTACGGCAAGGTGAAGGTCGGCGGCAAGAAGGACGGCACCATCACCTTCTTCGAGTCCGACACCTGGGGCTCGCCCGGCTTCTCGCAGGCGGCCACGACGGTCGGCCCCATGCCGTACGTCTACCCGATCGCGGCCAAGACGAAGCACACGGTCGTGCGGACCAACACCGGCCGGCAGCGCGCGATGCGCGCCCCGGGGCACCCGCAGAGCTGCTTCTTCACCGACTGCGCGCTGGACGACTTCGCCGCCGTCATCGGCATGGACCCGATGGAGGTGCGGCTGAAGAACCTGCCGCCGCAACTGCCCCAGGCCCCGCGGGGTGACCCGACCGCGGCCAAGGTGTACGAGAAGCAGCTCGAGCTGATCGCCAAGCTCTCCGGCTGGAAGGGCAAGTGGCACCCACCGGGCAAGGGCAAGGGCGGCCCGGTCAAGCACGGCATCGGCATGGCCCTGCACTCCTGGGGCGGCTCCGCGGCCGGGCCGAACGACTGCACCGTCACCATCGCCTCCGACGGCTCCGTCCTGGCCCAGACCTCGACGCAGGACCTCGGCACCGCCCAGAGGACGGTGACGGCGATCGTCTGCGCCGAGATCCTCGGGCTGGAGCCGAAGGACGTCACCGTGCAGCTGGGCGAGAACCAGTACGGCCGCTCCGGCGGCTCCGGCGGCAGCACCACCTGCCCGTCGCAGGCGCCGGCCGCCCTGTTCGCCGCCTCCAAGGCGCGCGACGAGCTGTTCTCGATGATCGCGCCGAAGTTCGGGGCGAAGGTAGAGGACCTGGTCATCTCGGCCGGCAAGGTCCGCGACAAGGCGTCGGGCAAGGAGGTCGAGTGGAAGAAGGCCTGCGCCATGCTCGGCATGAACAAGGCCAAGGCGACTGGTACCTGGAGCGGGGCCGAGTCGTTCAAGAAGGAGAACCTCGGCATCTCCAAGGTCGGCGTCGGCGGCTGCCAGGTCGCCGAGGTGCTCGTGGACACTGAGACTGGGGTCGTCCGCTGCACCGACATCTGGGCGGTGCAGGACTGCGGCCTGCTCATCAACAAGCTGGCCTGCGAGTCGCAGGTGGCCGGCGGCGTCATCATGGGCCTGAACTACGCCCTGTTCGAGGAGCTGATCGCCGACCGCAACACCGGGCGGATCGTCAACCCGGACATGGAGTTCTACAAGCTCGGCGGCATCGCCGACATGCCGAAGGTCCACGTCCACATGATGGACATGCCGGAGCGCGGCGTCATCGGCATCGGCGAGCCGCCGACGATCTCGACGCACGCGGCGATCGGCAATGCGGTGTTCAACGCCCTGGGCGTGCGCGTCCCGGAGACGCCGTTCTCGCCCGACCGGGTGCTGGCGGCCCTGAGCAAGGGGGGGAAATGACCATGGACAATTTCAGCTACTATCGGCCGACCACGGCCGACCAGGCGGTCAGCCTCCTCGACGCGAAGTGGGGCACCGCCGAGCTGCTCGCGGGCGGCACCGACCTGGTGAGCCTGCAAAAGCAGTACATCGCCCGGCCGAAAAAGGTCATCAGCCTGGCCCGCGTCGATGGGCTCGACAAGGTCGAGCAGTCGCGCGGCTGGCCGATGACGATCCAGGTCGGCGCCGGCGTCAAGCTGGCGGCGCTGGCGGCCCACGCCGGATTGCGCGGCACCGCCGCGGCGCTGACCCAGGCGGCGGAGGAGATCGCCGGGCCGCAGATCCGCAACATGGGCACGCTCGGCGGTAGCCTGTGCCAGCGCAACCGCTGCTGGTACTTCCGGGACGAGCCGACGGTGTGCCTGCTCAAGGGCGGCGACAAGTGCTATGCCCTGGACGGGGAGAACCGCTACCACGCGATCTTCACCCAGGGCAAGAAGTGCGTCATCGCCAGCCCCTCGACCCTGGCAACTCCGCTGATCGCGCTGGGCGCGACGGCGGAGGTGCAAGGGCCGAAGGGCAAGCGGAAGGTCGCGCTGGCCGAGTTCTTCAAGGCGCCGAACGGGCCGGACGACCGGGAGCACGTCCTGGCCCCGGACGAGTTGCTGCTCGGCGTAACCTTTACCGTGCCGTCAGACAAGTTCAAGAGCGCCAGCTACGAGGTGCGCCAGAAGCTGTCCAGCGACTGGCCGCTGGTGCAGGCGTCGGTGGCGTTCGAGTTGGACGGCGGCAAGGCGAGGAACGTCAAGGTGGCACTGGGCCACGTCGCGCCGACGCCAATGGTCAGCGAGGAGGCGGCGAAGGCGATCGAGGGCAAGGAGGTCACCGACGCGACGGCCGCCGCCGCCGGCGAGGCCGCGACGAAGGGGGCGAAGCCGTTGAGCCAGAACGGCTACAAGGTGCGCCTGCTCGCCGTCGCCGTCAAGCGCGCGCTGCTGACGGCGGCGGGCGCGAAGAAGTACTGGGAGGTGTGATAGAGTTACCCAGGCCCGACCGTGTGGGAGGGCGCCGCGTCACCCCGGGTGGAGCGGCGCCCTCCCACACGGGCGGGCCTGGGTAACGGCGGGCTAACCCGCCGGACTTCGTCTTGTCCACCAAAGCCGGCTTAGGCAAGTATCTCGCGCTTGCAAGTCGATGCTGGTCTACGGCGAGGCATTCGAGAGCGACCCGGACTACCTCTCCGGGGCGGTCGATTTCTGGTGCGAATGCACCTCGCGCGGCCTCGGCCCCGACGACGGCGGCGTGTCGCTGGAGGAGTGCTCCGACCCCGAGCCGCACCTGCTTTCTGGAGTTTTGACCGGCCGTAGGACAAGCAGCCTTGCTTGTCCCTGTCACGCACCAAGGACAAGCAAGGCTGCTTGTCCTACGACGCCCCGAGCTTCCGCTTGCAATCGTCGAGGATCGCCTGGCTTGCCGTCGCCCCGACCCGGGTGACGCCGATCTTGCGCACCGCCAGCAACCGCTCGAAGTTCCGCACCCCGCCCGCCGCTTTCACCTGCACGTGTGGCGGCGAGCAGCGGCGCATCAACGTCAGATCCTCGTCGGTCGCCCCGCTGTCGCCGTAGCCGGTCGAGGTCTTGACGAAGTCCGCGCGGACCTCCCCGCAAATCTGGCACAGCTTCTCCTTGTGCTCATTCTGCAAGAAGCAGTTCTCGAAGATCACCTTCACGATTGCCTTCCGCCGGTGCGCCGCCTCGACGACGGCGCGGACGTCGTCGGAAACGTAGACCCAGTCCTTCGACAGCACCTTGCCTATGTTCACCACCATGTCCAGCTCGACGGCCCCGTCGTCCATGGCGGCCTCGGCCTCGGCGACCTTGATCCTTGTCAGGTGCGAGCCGTGCGGGAAGCCGATGACCGTGCCGACGGCGACGCCGCTGCCGGCCAGCAGCTTTGCGGCCATCCTCACCCCGTAGGGCTTGATGCAGACGCTGGCAACGCCGTACTCGCGGGCCAGCAGGCAGCCCCTTTCCAGGTCGGTGTCGGTCAGCACCGGCTGGAGCAGTGAGTGGTCGATCATCTTGGCGATGTCGGTGAACGTCAAGTCGGTCATGCCGGAAGCCCCCTTCGGTTTGGTCCAGTCAGCCTATTTTTCCCGCGCCCCCCAGGCCAGGGCGTGACCTGGGCTTGCGACCGACCGCGCCGGCGGTATAACCGCCGCCTGTCGCAGACTCCCCGCGCCGCGGGGGGCCCGCCACCTGATCGCCCTCCGGGAGCTTCATCGCCAGGGGGGGCGGATGCCGAGTCAAGAACATACACCACCTCGCGGTCCCGTTCGGCAGCGTCAGAGGAGGACACCCGATGCGACACGTCCCGGCCTGGGGCGCCGCGGCCCTGGTACTGCTGGCCGCCCGGCCGTCGCCTGCCGGGCCCGGCCGCGACGTTCGATACGTCCAGGCCGACCAGGCCGAGATCCGCTCCGGCCCGAGCGACTCGTCCGAGTTCTACGTCACCAACCGGCTGGGGCGCGGTCAGGCGGTTGAGGTGGTCGAGGAGCGGCCGGGCGGCTGGCTGGCGATCCGCCCCCCGGAGGGGTCGTTCAGCTACGTCAACACTCGCTTCCTCCGCCACATGGTCCCCGACGTGCCGACCCACGTCGTCACCCTCGACGGGGTCAAGGTGCCGGTCTACGTCGGCAGCGAGGTGGTGAACAAGCGGCCGACCGTGGTCGGCGCGTGGTTGGAGCCCGGCGCCCAGGTCGTCAGCCGCGGCCGACCAATCGCCGATGAGGACGGCTCGTGGATGCCAATCGAGGCGCCGGCGCGTGAGCGGCGGTACGTCAAGGCTTCAACCTTGGCCAAGACCCAAGCGGACCCAGCCACCCTGGTCCGAGCCGCGTCGTCGGGCGCCACAGGTTCGTTCGGAACCTCGGGCCTGGGGCCGTCGTCGGCCCCGTCGGCGAACGCCCACGACGTGCCTGAGGTGGCCTTCCAGAAGGCCGAGCGGGCCGAGCGCGACGGCAACATCCCCGAGGCGATCCGCCTGTACGCCACGGTCGGCGCCGAGACGGCGCAGTCGCAGCCGGCGCTGTCGTCGATGGCGCTGGAACGCGCCCGCTACCTCCAGGGCGGGTATCAGAACTACGGCGCGGGTGTCGGCGGCGTGCCGCCCCCCCCGGCCCCCGTCCAGGTGGGCGCGCCCGTCTCGCCGGGCAGCCCCCGCGTCACGGCGACCCCGGGGGTCAACCGCAGGGAGACAAGCAGTTTCACCGGGCAGCCGCCCCGGATCAACGCCTCGCGCAACGGGGCCACGAGCTGGGTCAGCTACCGCGGGGTCTTGCGCCGCGCCGGCCGCATCGTCGAGGGGCAGCAGACCTACGCCCTCGACGACCCGGTAACGCTCCGGCCGATCCTTTACACGACGCCGTCGCGTGAGCTGAACTTCGAGCCGCACCTCAACCGCATCGTGACGCTGTCGGGGTACTCGTTCTGGCGCGGCGACCTGCGTAACAACTACATGACAGCCGTCCGCCTCGAAGTGGAGCGATGACGAATCCCTTCCTGGGCCGGGACGTCGCGGCTCAGTGGTTGATGATGAACTCGTTGCTGTTGAGGAGCGCCCAAAAGAGGTCCTCGTACTGAGCCTTGGCCGAGTCGCGGAAGCCGGGTCGGAGCTGGATCTTTCGGAGCACGTCGGCCAGCTCCGCCTTCCTCGGCGGGCGGTTCAGCGCCGCCAGGTACAGGTCGCGGACGACGGCCACCCCCGTTCCCTTGGTCGCCATCGCCGTGGCCACGGTACCCTTCGGCGAGGCGATGGCGTCGTTGATGTTCTTGCCGTTCATCATCAGCAGCGCCTGCACGATGGTTCCGTTGAACGTGACCTCGTTGCCCTCGTCGTCGCCGAAGTTGGTGATGAGCTGCCCGAGCCACTCGTTCCGCTGCGTCCGCTTCGCCTCGGGCGTCATCCCCTTGTCGGCCTGGGTCGCCGTCATCAGGGACTCGAACAGCTGCTCCGGGGACAGGGCCTTCATCACCATCCGGCTAAACTGGGCCTCGTGCTCCACCTTGTCGTTGGTCTTGTTGGCGACGTGGCTGAGGTGGTAGGCGTTCGAGTGCGTCATCCAGCGGATGAGCTTCTTCAGGTCGTAGTTGTAGTGCTTGAACCGGTCGGCCAGCGCGGTCAGCAACTCGGGGTTCGACGGCTGGTTGTTGTCGTTGAAGTCGTCGATCGGGTTGGCGAAGCCGCGGCCGAAGAACAGGCCCCACATCCGGTTGACGATCGCCTTGGTGAACATCTCGTGATCGACGAGGTGCCGCGCCAGTTCCTCGCGTCGCTCCAGGCCGGTCTTCTTTGGGCCGAGCTTGACGCCGCGTTCCTTGCCGGGCGGCGGCAGGAACTCGGCGTGCCAGTAGCGCATCTTGCCGTTGCGCATCTCGAACAGGACGTTGGCGTCGGGGTTGACCGAGACGTCGTCCGTCAGGGTGATGTCGGGCAGGGCCATCCGCTGGTTGTTCGTCATCACCATGCCGCGTTGCCGGATCTGGCGGAGGAAGGCGTTGACGCCCCAGAACGACTCCTGCTTCAGGCTGGCGAAGAACGGGTGGGCGTGGCACTGGGCGCACTGCACCTGGGTGCCGAGGAACACCCGGGTGATGCGCGACGTCAGCGGCACCATCTCGTAGTCGCCCTGCTCCTGGCGCTTCTCGGCCGGGACGGGCTCGCCGAGGTGGGCCAGGAAGAAGTTCACCGCCCCGTTCTTGGCGTTGGAGCCCGACGCCGTCATCAGCTTGCCGACCCACTCGTGGTACGGCTTGTTCTGGGCGAACTGGTCTTCCAGCCAGACGGTCATCTGGTCGTGGTACTTGCCCCGGCCGAAGTCACCGGCGCGGGTCAACAGCCAGTTGCCCCACAGGTTCGCCCAGTGCCGGGCGTAGTCCTCGTGCTTGAGCAGGTCCTCGATCAACCGCGACCGCCGCTGGTCGGGAGGGTACTTCATGTACCGGGCGATCTCGTCGGGCCGGGCGACCCGGCCGATGATGTCGAGCGAGGCCCGGCGGAGGAAGTCGTAGTCATCGACGTAGTGGGAAGGGGTGAGCTTGTTGGCCTTCCAACCGGCCTCGAGCTTCTCGTTGATGACCTTGGCCATCTCCGCGACGTCCTGGTCCTTGGAGACGAAAGTCATCTTGAGCTGGGTGACCTTGGCCTCCGAGGTCGCCTGGGTGTCGGCCGCCTTGGCCTCAGTGGCCTTGGAGCCCTTCCCCTTGGCGGGCTGGGCCTCGGCGAGGCGGAGCCCGCCGAGCAGGCCGGCGGCAAGCAACACGCCAGACAAGGCCGTCCGGGCGTGTTTGGTTGAGTGAGCCATCGGTGATTCCCCCTCGTCGCCGCCTGCCCGGCCAGGTCGTGGGTCTGCGGCAGCGCAATTCTGGCACGGCCGACGCACCACGTCAACGAGGCGCTGCGCGGTTCCCAGGCGCTCTGGCACCTTGCCGGGACGGAGTATCCCTTGGGCCTTCGACTGCAGGGGAAGGAAAAAAGTTCCCAGGAAAAGGGCCGCGGCTCGCGCCGTTGGCCGGCACGAGCCGCGCAGGCAAGTGCTCTACTTCGCCGCCAACAGTTTTTTCACGTCGTCCTCGACGATCTTCGTCGAGGGCTTGTCGAGTTGCACGCTCAGCCAGCTCATCACGCCGGGCGTGTAGGGGAACTCGCCCTTGGTGATGATCTCGCGCATGCGGACGTCACGGCGGGCGCGCTCCTTGGTCTTGCGCATGCCGTTGACGCGCCTGGACAGCGCCATGTCAAACTGCCGCTGATCGCGGCGGATCCGCCTGGCTCCCATGACAGAAGACTCCTCACGATCGGGCCGGCAAGCGAGCGACGCGAGGCGTTCCCGACCGCCTCGCGTCACCGGTTGGCCCGTGGGTGGACCGATTCTTGGTAGTAGTGTAGCAGCCGCCGCCCCGGCCGGGAATCCCGCTGGGCTGTCACTTCCCGTTTTTCTTGGCCAGGCCGGCGACCGCCTGCCAGCGAGCGACGGACGCCTTGGCCTGGTTCAACTCGCGCGTCGCCTGGTCCAGGGCCGCCCTGGTGGCAGCCGCCTTGGCCTGCGCGGCCTTGTGGGTGGCCTCCAAGGCGGGCACCGGCTTCGGCGCGTTCTGCATCGCCGCCTGGGCGGAGGTGAACGCCTGTTGGGCCGCAGGCAGCGCCGGCTCGACGGCCCTCAGAGCCGCGGCGAGGTCGGTGGCGTTCTTCTGCGCCAACACCAGTTCCGCCGCCGACTGCCCGGACAGGGCCAAGGCCCGGTTCACGGCGTCCTGGAGCCTGGCGTTGTCCTTCTGCTTGTCGGCCTCGGCCTTGACCTTCGCCGCCGCCTCAGCCATCACCTTGGCGACGACGTCCTTGGCGGCTTCCTCCTGCCGGGAAGACTTCAGGGCCGCCTGCGCCGTGGCCACGGCGGCCTTCGCCTGGGTCAGCTTCGCCTCCGCCGCTTGAACGAGGCCGCCGTGTCGGCCACGGCCTTCGCGCGCGGCGGCGAGGTCTGCGTTGACCTTCACGAACTCCGCGTCCGCCACCTTCGCCGAGGCGGACTGGGAGTCGAAAGCCTTCTGCCTCTCGGCGAGGGACTTCTGGGCCAACGCCAGCTGCTCGGCCGGCGGGGGCGGGTTGGCTGTCAGCGAGCCGAGCCGCTTGCCGTCCGCGGTGCTCCAGACGGCGACGTGACCGGACCAGTCGGCGGCGACGACGCGGGCACCGTCGTGGCTGAACACGGCCTTCAAGGCGACGTCCGGCAGCGCCTCGAACGACCGCTGGCCGCCGCCGTTGCCGTCCCACAACTTCGTCACCCGGTCGCGCCCGGTCGAGACGATCCGGCCGTCCTTTCCGAGGTGCATCGCCAGCGTCCCGCCGCCGTGGGCCCCCCAGCCGCGGACCTGGTTGCCGTTCTCCAACTCGAACAGCCGAACCGTTCCGTCCTCGCTGCACGAGCCGACGACGTTGGCGTCCGGCCGCCAGCTGACGTCGGTGATCGCCGCGGTGTGGCCGCGGAGCGAGAAGTATTCGCGGGCGGTGAACGCCTCCCAAACGAACAGGCCGCCGTTGCGGTCGCCCGAGGCCAGTAGTACGCCGTCCGGGCTGAACTCCAGGCTGGTCACCCAGTCGGTGTGCTTCTTGATCTCGTGCAGGAGCTTCCCGTCCTTGGTCGAGTAGATGCGAACCAGCTTCGACGGCCCGCCGAGGGCAATGCGGGTCTGGTCCGGGCTGACGTCCGCCGCGAGGACCGCGTCGGACTCATCCCCGACGGCGAACAGCCGCTCGCCCTTGGTGACGCTCCAGATGACGACGCGCCCCGACTTGCCGCCCCGGCCCCCGCCGGCCAGCAGAAGGCTGCCGTTGCGCGAGAACTTCAAGACGGTCGGGGTGCCTTCGGGGAAGGGCAGGACGCCGATCAGGTCAAGCGTGTCGGAGTTGTATAGCAGCACCTGCCTCTGCCCGCCGAGGGCGACGACCGGCGCCCACGGGCTGGACGCCAGCGCCGTCACCGCCGTGTCGCGCGGCGCGCGAACGACCGGCGCGAGCGCCAGGTTGGCTGGCGGCATCGGCGCGACGGACGGCTTTCCCTTCTCCACGCCCTTGAGGGCGAAATCGACCTTCGGCCTCTCGGCCACGACGACCTTGCTGCCGGCGTTCTCCGGCGCGCCACCGGCGATCCACTTGTGAATCACGTCCAGGCTCGCCTGGGGCAACTTGTCCTGCTTGGGCGGCATGAACGGCTCGGCGGTGTGAGCCATCGACTTGAACAGCAAGCTGCCGTCGGGGTCGCCCGGCTTGACCACTGCCCCGGACGAGCCGCCCGTCATCAACGCCGTGAAGTTGTTCACGACGAGCCCGCCGCGCTTCTTATCGACGCTGTGGCAGCCGACGCACTTGTCCTTCATGATCGGCAGGACGTGCTCGTCGAAGGTGACCCGGGCGGGTTTGGCCTGGCCGGGCGTCGCCAGGGTCAGCAGCAAGAGGATGGACATCGTAATGTATCTCTTCAGTTGGCGACGCTTCGCAGGGGCGTTTTCCCGAACGCCCTGCGAAGCGTCGCCAACCTGGGTCAATGGTTGAACATGAACTCGCGCGAGTTCAGTAGCGACCAGAACACGTCCTCGAGCCGCCCTCTTCTTGTCGTCCTCACCCTCGATCAGGGCCGTCAGCTTCGACATTTCCGCCGCCGTCGGCTTGCGACTGAGGCAACGGACGAACAGCTCGTCGAGGATCAGTTGCGGCGTCCTTTTCTCCGCCAGCCGCTTCCCGATCAGGTTTCCGTTGGCAATGCGCGAGGTCGTGGCGTCGCCGTTGAGCAGGTGAAGCGACTGCGACAGCGTAGGCTCCAGCCGCACCTCGCAGGCGCAGACGCTCTCGCGCACCGCCCGGCCGAACGTCGTCAGGAAGTAGGTGCTGACGGTGCCGTCGGCGATCTGCACCGCCCGGGCCCCGTTGGGCAGGCCGGGGAACTTGTTCTTCGTCTGGGTCACCAGCGAGATGCAGTCGAGGAACGTCTCCGCCTTGATCCGCCGCAGGTACGACCGCGCGAAGTTGCGGGTGTCACCGGCGTTGCTGTCGTTGGTGGCCGTGGACAGCTGGTAGGTCCGCGAGTTGCAGATGTCGCGGACGAGCTTCTTGAAGTCGTACTTGTAGGCCGTGAACCGCTTGCCCATCTCGGCGAGCAGCTCGGGGTTGCTGGCCGGGTTGGAGATGCGGACGTCGTCCACCTCCTCGATGATGCCGACCCCGAAGAAGTGCTGCCAGACCCGGTTGGCCAGGCCGGTGGCGAAGTACGGGTTGTCCGGCGACGCCAGCCACCGGGCCAGGGCGACGCGGCGGTCCTCGCCCTTCAGGTCCGGCTCCCCGCCGCCGAGGAGCTTCGGCTTCATGACCACCTTGCGGACCGGGTGCGCTACCTCGCCGCCCTTGCTGTTGAAGACGATCACCTCGCGCGGGTCGTCGGCGCCCTTGCGGCCGATCTGCGAGAAGAAGGCGGCAAAGCCGTAGTAGTCGTCCATCGTCCAGCGGTCGAACGGGTGGTTGTGGCACTGGGCGCACTGGATGCGCATGCCCATGAACACCTGGGCGACGTTCTCGGACACCTTCAGGATGTCCGTCTCGTTCTGGTAGAAGTTCGTCGGCGGGTTCTTGAACGTCCCGCCGGAGGCGGCCAGCAGCTCCTGCACCCACTCGTTGACCGGCACGTTGCGGGCGATCTTCTGCTGGAGCCACTCGTAGTAGAGCAGCATCGCCTTGTAGCTGACCTGGAGGGACGAGCGGATTTGCAACAATTCCGCCCACTTGAGCACCCACAGCTCCGCGAACTCCTTGCGCTCCAGCAGGTCATCAACGAGCTTCTCGCGCTTCCTCGGGTCGCCCGACGAGACGAACTTGTGGTACTCCTCGGCCGTCGGCAACTGCCCGACGATGTCGAGGAAGACGCGGCGGAGGAACGTCTCGTCGTCGCAGACGACGCCGGGGGTGATGCGGAGCTTGCGGAGCTTGTTGTGGACCAGCGTGTCGATGTAGTTCCGCTCCTCGACGTTGGGCCAGCTGAACTTCAGGCCCTTGGGCAGCACGATGACCTGCGAGCCGACGGTGAACGTGGCGAAGCGGGCCATGACGAACGCCTCGCCGCGCTCGCCGGCGCTGACCAGGCCGTTGTCGCTGATCTTGGCCGAGTTGTCGTTGCTGCTGAGGAACAGCGCCAGCGAGGTGACGTCGCGCTCGCTGCCGTCGCTGTACTTGGCCCGCACCACCACCTGCTGCGTCTCGCCCTTGCCGTCGAGGACGGCCGTCTTGGGGAAGATGTCGAGCGAGACAGGTGTCGGTATGTTCGGCGGGTCGGTCGGCGTCTTCGCCTCCAGCCAGCGGACGAGGTCCTTGTAGTACTGGTCGTTCTCCTTGATCTTCTGGCCGCCGGTGTGAGGCACCTTGCCGGTGGCCTTCTCGATGAGCAGGCTCTCCTCGGGCAGGGCCAGGTTGACGCGCCGGCCGGGCTGCTCGCGGGTCAGCCGGAAGTGGTCGCCGTCGGCGTCGAAGCCGAACAGCGAGAGCCGGAAGCCGTCCTTGCCGCGGGCGGCGCCGTGGCAGCCGCCGGAGTTACAGCCGGCCCGCATGAAGATCGGCATCACGTCGAGCTTGAAGCTGACCGGCCGGTCCTTGGCCGCGTCCTTGACCTTTACCACGACAGATTTCGCCTTGCCGCCGAACTCGACGGTGAGCTGGGTTTCGCCGTCGGCCAGTGGGAAGAGGGTGTTCTTGTCGAGCTTCGCCAGGGTGGGGTTGCCGAGGGTGACCTTCGCTTTGGCGGTGACGTCGCGGGTCAGCCCGTCGGCGTAGCTGGCCTGGACGACGAACGTCTGCTTGCCGCGCGCGGTCAGCAGCGTGAGGTCGCCGGGGAAGACGTCCAGCGAGACGGGGGGCGGCTCTTGTGCCCGCGCCGGGGCGGCGGCGAGCATCTGGAGAAGGGCGATTCGCAACGGGGGCAATTGCCGAGCCTTCATCGTCACACCTTCCCTATGTGGAAGAGGTTTCCCTCGTCACTTGCCCTGGCGAGCCGCGCACGGAGTAAGCGGTAGGCTTACCCACCCGCTTACTCCGCGCGGCTCGCCGGTCACTTCTTCGGCGGCCCGCCGGCGGCCTTCTCGCGCTCCTCTTGCTCCTTCCGCAGCTGTTCCAGCCGGGTGAGGCGCCTCGGGGGCGCGGCGGCCGGCGCGGCCGCGACGGGCTTCGCGGCGGCCGCGGGCGGGGGCGCGGCCTTGACGATCGGCACGTCAAGCCGCAACTCGCTGTAACCGGAGTAACCGACGACCGGCTCGCCATTCTTCGTCAGTACCAGCTGGCAAAACAGGTTCTTGTGGGTGCCGGCGGGACTGGTCTTGTCGGTCGTAATCTTGAACGCGATCTCTTTCGTGTCCTTGGTGATCTCGACCTCCGGCGCGGTGACCTTCGGCGGCAGGCCCAGCAGCGTCACCTTCGCCTTGCCGTCGAACGGGGCGACCTGCTGGAGCTTGCAGTACAGTTCGGTCTGCTTGCCCTGCTCGACGGCACTTCGCTCCATGGTCACCGCGACGAACGGGGGCGCCACCTCGATCGTCGCCAACTGCGATGACGTCCACATTGGCCCCTTGCCGACGTCGGCGACGGCGAGGACGGCCGTCTTCCACTTACGCACCTGGGCGTTGCCGGCCGCGTTCATCGGCAGCACCGTCTCGTTGCCGTTCGCCGGGATCGTCGCCGCCGAGGCCGAGCCGACGCCCGGCGGGTTCCACAGGGCGTATACAGTGATCGGAGCCGTGAAGCCCGGCTTCCGCTTCGCGATGACCTTCAGGTTCATGGCCCCGCTCTGGACCAATGGCGCCTTCGGCTCGACGATCTCGATCGAGTAGGGCACCTCGTCGCAAACCGCGACGGCGAGGCGATCGACGACCGGGTTCCAGTACACCGATTGCCCCGGGCCGCCGGTGACCAGTTCGGCGTTCTGGGAGAAGGTCGTGGTGATCGCCGGGTGCTTGGCGTCGGTGTGCTTCAGGTCGAACGTCGCCAGGCTACCGGCCACGGCGGCGTCCGGCTTGGCCTCGAACACGGCGGGGATCAGGTCGAGGTTACCGGCGACGCCCTCGGTCTGCAGCTGCAGGCCGGCCGGCAGTCCCTTCGCCGCGACCGCCAGCTCGCCCCCAAAGTTGGCCCGGGCGACCGACAGCAGTGTCGCCATTCGGCCGCCGCGCGGCACACTGACGGTCTGGCGCTCCTGCGAGAACAGGCTGACCTTCGGGATCGACACCGTCGCGGTGACGGCGACCGGTTGGAACTCGACGCGGTAGAAGTAGGTCGGGCCGCCCTTGCCGAGGTGGTCGGTGATTTGGACGCAGTACTCGCCGTCCGCCGGAATGGTGACGCGGAAGTAGCTGTCCGGCCCGATCGCGTCGTCGTTGCCCACGATGCCCCCGCCGCCGGCGTTGGTGAGCACCATCACCGGGTCGAGCGGCGAGCCGAGCCGGCGGGCGTAGCAGTGGACGTCGAACGTCTGGCCCTTCTTTGCGGTGAACCGGAACCAGTCGGCGTCACCCGGCTTGTCGATGACGCCGTTGAACGCGACCGGGAAAGCCGGCGCCCTGGTCGCCTTGTCGTGGGTGTCGTTCGGCTCGACCTCGACCACGTTGCCAACGTCGAGAACCCGGAACGGGATGGCCGATGGCGAGACGCCTCCGGCGTCCTGGGCGTGGACGCCGAACTTCTCGCCGGGCTTGGCCGGTAGCTTCACCTTCTGCTTGATCGGGCCGGTGGGGTCGCCGAGGAACGTGACCTCGACCTCCTCGCCCGCCTTGCCGCCGCAAGGCACCACGGCCTGCGGTCGCGGGAACGTCCCGACGTGCAGGCGGTAGCCGCAAGCGCCGTTGCCCTGATACGACGTCTCGCGCACCTGTATGATGTACGTCCCGTCGGTGGGGCAGACGATGGAGCACATGCCGTCCTGGCCGAGCAGCGGGGTGTCGTCGCTGGTAGTCAGCTCGAAGCGCTTGGTGTCGAGGATGGCGACGTAGGGGTCGAACAGAGTGTTGGCGAGGCGCATCGCCTCGATCTCGACCGACAGCCTCTGGCCCTTCTTGCACTCGACCGCGTAGTAATCGACGTCCTCGTAGTCAACGACGCCGACGACGGTCGTGTTGAGTTTAATCTTTTGCGGAGAGGCGAAGTCGCTGTTCGGCTCCTTCTCGTCCACCGACGGCAGGGCGCCGACCCAGAACGTGCGCAGCTCGCTGATCCCCGACGCGGTGCGGACGCGCAGGCAGTGCTCGCCGAGCTTGCAGTCCGCCGCGATCGACACGACCGCCTTCACCTGCGTGTCGTTGACGATGTCGAGCTTCTTGACGGTGAAGCCGGGGGTGTAGAAGACTACTTCCTTGGCGTCGGCCAGGCGAGCGCCGCCGAAGACCATCGTCACGTCGGTGCCGCGCTGCCCGCCGCGCGGCGACACGCCGCCGAGCACCGGAGAAGCAGCAGAGCAATGGCCGCAAAAAACACAAAAAGCCACAAGAACAAGAAGGCAAGAAGGTAGTCCTCGTCGTTGCCGGCTCATCGTGATAACCTCCCTATGTCTTCCTTTTTCGCGCCTTTTTGTGTTTTTTGCGGCTATTCCCTCTTCAAGCGATGAGTTCCTTGCGGACCTTGCCCTCGCGGACGATGTCGATCGGCCGGTTGCCCGACGACATCAACTTCTTCTCGCCGTCGATGCCGAGCTGGCGGTACACGGTCATCGCCAGGTCCTCGACCGTCAGCGGGTCGTCCTCCGGCTCCGTCGCGGTGGCGTCGGAGGTGCCGTAGACGAACCCCTTCTTGATGCCGCCGCCGGCCAGCACGACCGAGAACACCTTCGGCCAGTGGTCGCGGCCGGCGGTGCCGTTGATCTTCGGCGTCCGACCGAACTCACTGGACACCATGACCAGGGTCGAGTCGAGCAGACCGGTGTCGGACAGGTCGCGGATCAGCGCCGCGAACGCCTGGTCGAACTGGGGCAGCGTCGCCGCCATGTTCGCCTTGATCGCGTTGTGGTAGTCCCAGCCGCCGTAGGTCAACGACACGAACCGCACCCCGGACTCCACGAGCCGCCGCGCCAGCAGCATGCGCTGCCCGGCGGCGTTGCGGCCGTAGGCGTCGCGCAGCGCTGGCTTTTCGAGGTTGATGTTGAAGGCGTTCTTGGCCTTCTCAGAGGAGATCAGGCTGTAGGCCCGGTCGTAGAAGGTGTCCATCGCCTTCAGCGAGTCGTCCTTCTCCTTGCTGGCGAAGTGCTCGTTCACCGCCGCGAGCATGGTCTTCCGCTTGGTGAACCGCTTTTCATCGATGCCGCCGGGCAGCTTCAGGTCCTGCACCGTGAAGCCGGGGTCGGCCGGGTCGGAGCCGAGGCTGAACGGGGCGAACGCGCTGGACAGGTAGCCGCTGGAGGCGTACGTGTTCGGCAGCGAAGGGATGCAGACGTACGGCGGCAGGTTCTTGCGCGGGCCGAACTCGTGGCTGACGACCGACCCCAGGCTGGGGAAGGTGATCGCCGGCGACGGCCGGTAGCCGGTGAACATGTTGTGCGTGCCGCGCTCGTGGGCGGCCTCGCCGTGCGTCATCGACCGGCAGACGGTGATCTTGTCGGCGAGCTGGGCCGTCTTTGCCATGTACTCGCTGAACACCACGCCGGGCAGCTTCGTCGGCACGGAGCCGATTTCGCCGCGGTACTCGACCGGGGCGAGCGGCTTGGGGTCGAGGAAGTCCTGGTGGGCGATGCCGCCGGGCAGGAAGATGTGGATGACCGACTTGGCCGGGCCTTCCTTCGGCCCGCCTGGGGTGGCGGCCTGGGCCGCCCGGAGGCGGAAGAACTGATCCAGGGTCAGGCCCAGCCCGCCGACCAGGCCGACGCTCAGGATCGAGCGGCGCGTCGGCCGGCGGAAGTGAGCGGGGTCGTCATTCCAGGTCACGGGTCGGGTCATGACACGCTCTCCTCGTCAGAAACGCTGTCTGTGGCGAGTTTGGGGATTAAGGATGTTCGTCGTGTGGCGAGTCGTTGCGGCCGGGAGGGAGGCCTGGGGCTGGGGGCGGCCAGGTGGTGGGGCGCGGGCTGACGCTTGGGTGGCAGAACCGTCGCCTTTACGTTAGGTAACAGAGCCGGCAGAGTCAACCAGATTCACCCCCCGGTTCGACGAGACGATGAGAGCCGGTACGGTCGTACCGGGAGTGCTGGCAATAAAGCCTTATCGCAGCAGAGTCGCCGACCGGACGTCCGAGCCCGGATATTTCTTCCTCACAACGCCTGGCCCTTACTGTCGGGGCTGAACCGCCGCGAGTTCGATCCGGGGCAGAACGTCATCGCCCTGAATCTCGCCGGTGGACAGGGTGAGCAGGTCCGGTGTGGCGTAAACTGGCGATGGAGGTCAGAGAAGTCCCCGGCCTCGGTGTCCGCAACGTCGCGGTCACCAACCCGTTCGGCCGGCCTCGTCCCGAGCCGGCCAGTGATCAAGCCACCCCATGCAGGCCACGCGCGCGATCCGCGATGAACCGATCCCCGGCTACCAGCTCCTCGAGCCGCTGGGCAAGGGCGGGTTCGGTGAGGTCTGGAAGTGCCAGGCCCCTGGGGGGCTCTTCAAGGCGATCAAGTTCGTCCCCGGCCACGCCGGGCTCGACACAACCGCCAGCGACGCCGAGCAGGAGTTCCGCTCGCTGGAGCACATCAAAAGCCTTCGCCACCCGTTCCTGCTGTCGATCGAGCGGGTCGAGCTGGTCAACGGCGACCTGGTCCTGGTCACCGAGCTGGCCGACCGCAGCCTGCACGACCTGCTCGCGGAGTACCGCCAGGCCGGTCACGTCGGCATCCCCAGAGACGAGGTGCTGGCCTACCTGCGCGAGGCGGCGGAAGTACTCGACGTCCTGAACCAGGAGCACGGGCTGCAGCACCTCGACATCAAGCCGCGCAACTTGTTCCTGGTCGGGCGGCACATCAAGGTGGCGGACTTCGGCCTGGTCGCCAGCCTCGCCGACGTCTACAGCCGGGCCGACCTGCTCACCGGCATCACGCCGCTGTACGCCGCCCCGGAGATCTTCGAGGGACGGGCCACCTTGTTCAGCGACCAGTACAGCCTGGCGGTCACCTACGCCGAGCTGGTCACCGGCGAGACGCCGTACAAGGGAAAGAACGTCGCCCAGCTGACCTACCTCGTCGCCACCACGGAACCCGACCTGTCCAAGCTGCCCGAGTCCGACCGGGAGGTCGTCCGGCGGGCGATGAACAAGGACTCGCGGAAGCGGTTCGCGTCGTGCACCGAGTTCCTGGAGGCGCTGATCGCGGCCGACCAAGCGCCGGGGGCCGCCCCGTCCACCTCCTACGAGTTTGGCCTCGGGGGGGAGGAAGGCGGCACGGCAGTCGTGCCGGCGGTGAAACGGTCCGCCGTCCTGCGCCGCGAGACGCGCCTGGTAAACGCCGTCGGGGCGTCGCCGCTGCTGCCGGGCCAGCTCGATGGGATCCAGTTGCTGGAATGCGTCGGCCGCGGCCCCGGGGGCGAGGTGTGGCGGGCGCTGGGCCCGCGCAAGGACTTCCGCCTGGTCCGCTTCCTGGTGCCGCCCGACGAGCGCAGCCCGCCCGCGGGGGCGCTGGACCGGTTGATGGAGCTCCACCACCCGGCGCTGGCCGAGCTTCAACGGTTCCAACTCGCCCCCGAGCGGGTGGCCCTGGTCAGCGAGGCGGGCCAGACGTCGCTGGCCAACCGGCTCCGCGAGTGCCGCGCCCGCCGGAAATCCCGGCGTTCCCCGGCCGAGCTGCTCGCCTACCTCAGCGGCGTAGCCCAGACGCTCGACGAGCTGTACCACAAGCACCAGTTCCAGCACCTCACCCTGACGCCGCGCCACCTCGCCCTGGCCCACGGCGAGGCCATCCTCCTCGAGTTCGGCCTGGCCGAGCTGCTCTGGCTGCCGCAGGGCTTGCAGCCGGCATCGCTTTCCCCGCGCTACTCCGCCGTCGAGGCTGTTCGACGGCCTCATCAGCGACGCCTGCGACCAGTACAGCCTGGCCCTGATGTACCAGGAGTTGCTGGTCGGCCAGCACCCGTTCCGCAACCTGAACGCCCGGCAGATGGCGTCCCCGAAGCTGCGTGGTCAGCCCGACCTGGCTCTGCTCCCGGCCCCGGACCGGTCCGTCATCGTCCACGCCCTTGCGGCCGACCCGCAGAGGCGATTCCGCAGCTGCGTCGAGTTCGTCCTGGCGCTGGAGGAGGCCACGCGCCAGGTGGAGCATGGCGCCGTGACGATCCCCGTGGCGGCCCCGCCTTCGGCACCGGGGGTAGCCCGCCCCGGACCGGTACCTCCGCTCAGTCAGCCGGACTGGAAGTTCGCCCTCGAGGAGCTGGTCTACGCCGCCGGTCGCGGGCACCTCGTCTGCTCTCAGGGGCAAGTCCATTTCCGCATCACCCACGGCCACTCGATCGAGCACCGCTCCTGGGCGCGGCTGGCGCCGGGGATGGCCCGGCTCAAGCTGGCGGGGTTCCAGGAGCACTGGAAGGCGGAGACGGTCTCGCGCACCGACAGCTCCTGGCGGTTGGACATCCGCACCAAGTCGAGCTTCATGGAGCGCTGCCTCGGCCGGACGCCCGGGCTACAGCTCGAGGTCGTCCTGGGCACGCCAAGCGACCCGGCGGCCAGCCGGACTCCGCTCCGGGTGACGATCGAGCCCGTGGACTGCGGCCGCGGCCGAGCGGAGCACGTCCTCGCCGAGTTCGGGCCGGCCATCCTGACGAGCCTGCAATCGTACCTGAACTTCCAGGGCGACCGGGCCATGCAGGAGCGCTACCCACTCCACCAGCTCCTCCAGGTGGAGGTGCCAGGTACCGGGGTGTCTGTGGCGGGGCGGACCCGCGACATCGGCCTGGCCGGGCTGGCCTTCACTTCACCTGTCGCCCTGGAGCCCGGCCCGGTGACGGCGACGACCAACAGGTGGGCGTCGGCGGCGACGGCCCAGATCCCCGCCCGCGTCCGCGACTGCCGCGAGGCTGAGGGCCAGTTCGAGATTGAACTAGAATTCGGCACTTGACCCGCCCCCTTTCACTGCCGGTCGGCCGCCCGAAGCACGGAGTCGCTGGCCCGATGAGGGTAATGGGTTGACACCATATCTAATATAGTGGATAGTGATTCCACTATGGCAGAAACGGCAACCAACCTGACCCGGCACATCGCCAGGCGTGTGCGCGAGCTACGGACGACACGCGGTCTCTCGCTGGAATCGCTGGCCGGCACGTGCGGGGTGAGCCGCTCGATGATCTCCCTCATCGAGCGCGGGGAAAGCAGCCCCACTGCCGTGGTCCTGGAGAAGCTCGCCGCGGGGCTTGGCGTGACGCTGGCCTCGCTGTTCGACCCCCCGCATGCGGGCGGGGCGGCGAGCGGCCCGGTGGCCCGTCGGGGGGACCAGCCGCTGTGGCAGGACCCGGCTTCGGGCTACGTCCGGCGAAACGTTTCGCCGCCTGGCGTGTCGCAGCCGATGCAAATCGTCGAGGTGCGTTTCCCGCCACGCGCGTACGTGGCGTTTGAAAACGGCGGCCGTGACGCCCACGTGTGCCAGCAGGTGTGGGTGCTCGAAGGCGCGATGGACATCACGGTGGGCGCGGAGTGCCACCGACTGCGCGAGGGGGATTGCCTGGCCATGCGGCTGGACCGACCGACGCTATTCCACAACCCAAGCCGAAAGCCCGCGCGCTATGTCGTGGTGATCGCGGCCGTAAACCCAACCAGACAATGAGCACTCCCCCCTGGTCCGTGCGGCGTCTGCACGCCGTCGAGGACGCCCAGATCGACGGCCTCGCTGACATCTTGATCGACTGTGTCGAAGGCGGCGCGTCGGTGAGCTTCCTTCACCCACTCTCCCGGGAGCGAGCCGTGGCGTTCTGGCGCCGCGTGGCCCAGGGCGTGGCCCCCGGCGAGCGAGCCCTGTTGGTCGCCGAGGACGCACAGGGCCTCTGCGGCACCGTGCAGTTGATCTTCGACCTGCCCGAGAACCAACCGCATCGCGCCGACCTGGCGAAAATGCTGGTGCATCACCGTGCCCGTCGCCAGGGCCTGGGGTCTGCCCTGATGCGGGCCGCGGAAGCCACGGCCCGCGAATGCGGTAAGACACTGCTGGTGCTCGACGCCGTCACCGGCGGCGAGGCAGCGCGCCTGTACGAGCGCCTGGGCTGGGTGCGCGTGGGCGACATCCCCGGCTACGCCTTGATGCCGGGGGGCGAGCCGTGCAGCACGACCTACTATTACCGGGACCTCGGCAGGACCGCCACTCTCAATAAGCCTTCCAGACCAACCCCAGCGCCGTGAGCCGTTCGCGCTTCGCCAGCACTTCCCACGGCGTATTCGGGTTCTCCTTGGCCAGGTCGGTGAAGAGCTTGCGGGCGGCGCGCTCCAGCTTCTTGCCACTGACGTCGGTCGCCTTCTCGGTCGAGGCCAGGCGGAAGCCGCTGTGGATGTTCGCGTCGTGCTCCGGCAACTCCCGGCGCATCTGACCGAGCTGGCCCTGGTACTCCTCGAGGTAGGCCAGCGTAGCCTGGCAGCGGGCCAGCAGGAAGTCGTAGTTCGCCTGCCACCGCTTCGGGGCGGCCTCCCTCTCCTCGCCGACCGCCCGCAGGTCGTCGAGGACGTCCTCCATCTTCTTGATGATGCGGGCCATCGGCTCGAGGTCGTTGACGACGGAGGCCTTGAACGCCTCGACGCCGGCCGCCGGAGGGATGCCGTACCGCTCGCGCATGACCGACAGGTCGAACCGCATCGCCTTGCGGGCCTGGGCCACGTCGTCGGCCAACTCCTTCGGCGGCTTCGCCGTCGAGACCGCCCAAAGCGCCACCCGGGCCTTGTGGGCGGCCTGCCGCAGCTTCGAGTCGGCCGGCAGGTCTCCTTGCTGGTACCTCTTCAAAACCTCCTGCGGGAAGCGCGGCAACAGGGCGAATGGCACGTCCTGGCTGTTCGACTCGCCCCCCTTGAGGGGCGGCACGCTGATCTCGGCCATGATCGCCTGGACCAGTGTCAGGTCGCCGGCCGGCGGCGGGGGCAGCGCGGGCGCCTGCGCCGGCCCCTCGGTGCGGTCGAACTCCGCCCCGTCGTCACGAGGCTTGCCCGCTAGCAACGAGACCTGCTTGCCGGCCTTGCGCCGCTCGGCCTGGTGGGCCATCCGCTCGTTGACGAAGGCGTGCAGCGGCTCCAGGGGGAGAAGGTCGTCGGGCTTCTGGATCTTGCCATCGAGGGCGCCCTTGGCGGTGTTCTCCGGCGTCAGGGCCAGGCGGAGGCTGTCGAGGAACAGCCCCAGCGACGACTCCTCGAACTCGTTCGACTGCTGGCCCGCCGAGCAGGCCGACCAGACCTGCACGCCGGCCGGCGGCGCCTTCAACGCCGCCTCGAATTTCTCGGTCATCGGCCCCGACGACGGCCGCTCCTCGCCCTGGCCGGCGTTGAACCGGTTGCCGTCGAGCACGAGCACCTTCTGCCGGGCCGGGCACTTCTCAAGCTGCTGATACACCCACTTGAGCGGGATCAGCGTCGCGGCGTTGTCCAGCTCGCCGTCCAGGGGGACAAGGTACGGCTCGTTGTCGATCTCCTTGGTGTGGCCGACGAAGGCGACGAGCACCCGGTCCTGCTTCCGGGAGGTTTGCAGGAAGTTGCTCAGAGCCTGCTCGATCACCGACTTCAGGGGCGGCCGCGGCTCCTTCCTCGCCGCGTCGGAGAGGTGGAGGATCTGGTCGAGCGGGATGCGGAGCCCACGGTTGAGAGAGTTGCGGAGCCTTTCCATGTTGGGGGCGTCCGGGCCACCCTCGGAAATGGGGTTGGCGTAGAGGTAGTTGTGGACGCTGATGAGAAGGGCGCGGCGGGGGAAGCTCGCCGGGCCGTCAGCCCCTTTCGCCTTCCGCCTCCTCGATTCCCCTTCTTCCTGCTCGCCGGAGGCGGCCGCCTCCTGACGCGGCTGGATGATCTGCGTGAAAACATAGTACCCTGTGCCGCCGGTCAGTCCGAGGATGACTACGGCCGTGACCAGTCCTAGCCACGAGCCGGACCTTCGCCGGCGGCGGCCAGGCCGCGCCGAGGAGTCCACCAGGTCGTCACCCAACTCGTCGAAGGCGAACGGCGAGGACAGCCCTGCCGGGGTAGCTATCAGGGCCGGCTGCGGAACCACGGCCGGTTCGGGAGAGGCCGGGGCAACGACCCGACCCAGCCCTGGGGAAGGCGCAGCCGGAGGTTTCGCCTTGAGAACCGTGTTACAGTTCTTGCAGCGGATCGGCTGGCCGATCCAGCCCGATGGGATGCGGAGGACGGACTTGCATCCGGGACAGGCGGCCTGGACGACCTGAGACATGGTCGGGAATCTCCCCGGGGGGCGGGCACTACCCGTTTCATCCTAGCACGCCGCGCCGCGGCCGGACAACGAGTTCACGGCCGCCTCAGCAGGTGTAGTCGCGCTCGGTTCAGGGCCATCCGGGCGGTGCGGCTTCTCACCTCCTGCCTCGTCCCCAGCCAGCTCGCCTTGGCCGACGAAACGCCTCCGTCCCATGCCAGCCCGACAAAGACCAACCCTGCGGGGAGGTCCGGACCCAGTGGGTCCGGCCCGGCCACACCGGTCGTACTCACCGCCAGGTCGGTGCCGAGCCGTGTCCGGCAGCCGACCGCCATCGCCTCGGCCACCTCGGCGCTCACCGCCCCCCTAGTTTCGAGAAGCCCGCGCGGCACGCCGAGCAACTCCTCCTTCACCCGGTTGTCGTAGGCGATGACGCCACCCCGGAACCACGCGCTGGCGCCGGGGACGGTCGCCAGGCGGTCGCCCACCAGGCCCGCCGTCAGGCTCTCGGCGACCGAGAGGGTTGCTCCTTCTCCGCCCGGGAGAGCACTGGCAGGGCGTGCTGAACGTCTGCATCCTCGACGCCGAAGACTAGGTCTCCGAGTCGCTCGCGGATGGTCGCCTCGACCGGGGCGATGAGCGCCTCGGCCCCGGCCGCCGTCGGGGCCTGGGCCAGGATGCGCAGCGAGATGATCGCGTCGGACGCCGTGATGCCGACGTCCGGGACGTGGCCGCGGCGCGTCAGGTCGAAGAGCTTCTCCTCGATGTGCGACTCCCCGGTGCCGAACGTGTTGACCTTTCGCTGCACCAGCACGCCACCACCCAGCCCGAGTTGCAACACGCGCGGCAGCACCCGGTCGCGGAACATGGCGTGCATCTCCGACGGCACGCCCGGCATCGCGGCGAAGGTCGCGCCGCCGAGCGCCATCCAGATGCCCGGCGCCGTGCCGCGCTCGTTGGCGATCGGCTCCGCGCCGGCGGGGAAGTACGCCTGCACCCGGTTGCATCCGGCATCACCCGGCCGCGGCTGGGCGAACAGGGATTGGATGTGTTCGAGCGAGCCCGGGTCGAACACCACCTCAACGCCGGCGGCCCTGGCGAGAGCCTCGCGGGTCAGGTCGTCCTGGGTCGGGCCGAGGCCGCCGGTGATCAGGACCAG
Organism: Gemmataceae bacterium; assembly: GCA_046350195.1. GTDB lineage: Bacteria > Planctomycetota > Planctomycetia > Gemmatales > Gemmataceae > CALDUY01. The sequence continues at coordinate 179,455 of JAXMAW010000006.1, read as the reverse complement.
CTTCGCGCGCCGGCTGGCGACGTGGAACGCCTCCACGTTGGCCTCGAGGGTCGTCGGCAACGGTGGTGTGCCAGCCGACGGCGATGCCGACTTCGGCCGAGCGCCGGCCAGGCCACTGGCTGTTCGTGTCGAGGTTCTGGCCGCTGGTCAGCTCGCTGCCGACGAGATGATCCTCGCACTTCATGAGGGCCACCGCGGGGAAGAAGAAAATGGCCGCGAAAAACACAAAGAAGGACAGAATCCAGAGGGCCATGACTCCGTGTCGGCCTTCGTTGTCCTCCTTCCTTCCTCTTATCGTGGCTTTTTGTGTTTTTTGTGGCTATTGCCTTCTTTCTGGATTCCCGGTGGACGGTGCGGGAAACGACGTGCGCAGCCCTGGCTATTCGTACTTCCCGCTGCCAGTCGAGGCCGGCAGCGTGTAGTGCCGCTCGATCCCCTCGCGCACCCTCTGCCGGCTCTCGCCGGCGCCGAGCGAGTCGTCCTGTTCCACCGCGGCGACCTCCCCGGCCAGCGCGTCGTCCTTCACCATCTCGCGCGCCCAGGCCGAGAAGTCGCCGCGGCGGAGGTGGTACATCCAGGTCTCGTCATCGACCCCCTCGCCGATCTGGAGGAACAGGAACAGGTTCTGCGCCCGCAGGTTTAGCTTGCCCTCCGGCCCGGTGAAGTAGAAGCTGCGGTCGGGAGGCAGCTCGCCCTCGGCGTACTTGCGGCTGTGCCGGCGGCGCTCGGTCTTACCCGGCTCGACGTAGACCCGGAACGGCGGTCGGCCGCCCTCCCGTCGCCAAACCACCGCCTGCCCCTTCTCAACGCTCATTGCCGGCACGGCGGGCGCCTTCTCGCCGACCCCGTCGCAATACCGGTTGATGGTTTCCTCAGTCGTCTGGCCGATCGCGATGACGGTGTCCACCGACTTCAGCACGTCGGCCGACACATCATCGGGATGTACCGTGATGAGCATGACCGGGTTGAGCGCCTGGGCCAGGGTCTCGGAGGCGGGCTCCCACGACCGCGGCAACAGGTGGTGCGCCTCGTCGATGACCAGCCAGTGCGGCCGGCCGGCGCTGGCCCGCAGCGATTGAAGCCGCGGCAGCAGCTCCTGGAAGAACGCGGGGCGGTCGTCCAGCTTCAGGCCGAGGAGGTTGACGACGACGTTGCGGCCCGGCGAGCGCAGCACCTCGAACACCTCCTCGACGGCTGGGGCGCGGTCGGCCGAGCCGAGGTTGACGGCCAGCTTTAGCCCCTCGTAATCGCCCTCCGGGTCGATGACGCAGAACTGGTAGTGCTTCTCCGCCATTCGTTCCATCAGCGCCGTCGTGGCCGTCGATTTGCCGCTCGCCGACGGCCCGGCGATCAGCAGACTCTCGCCGTAGGGCGACACGCTGACGTCCTGGCCGTCGTCGTCCTTGCCGAGGGGCAGGTGGTGACGGGAAAGACTACTTTCGAGATCCGAGAGATCGTCCTCCACGAGCAGGCCGATCAGCTCCGCGACGCCGGCCCCGTGGTCGGCGCGCGTCACCAGATCGACGCGCTCCTTCAGGGCGTCCAGCGCGTTGGCGACAGCCACGGACGCCTCGCAGACGGCGAGGAAGGCGTGGTCGTTCTCGGCGTCGCCGACGCCGACGACGTTGTGGGCCGACAGCCCCAGCTCCTTCAGCGCCGCCGCCAACCCCGAGGCCTTGTTGACCCCGGCCGGCAGCACCATGACGGCGCCCTTGTTGAAGATCACCTGCAACTCCAGGCCCGCCTCGCGGATGGCGTCGAGCACCGCGGCCTCGTGCGGCTCCCAGGTCGCGACGATCACTCGACCGACTCGACATCGGCGACGCCGCGGCTGCCGCAGCTTGGCGACGAACTCCTCGGGAGGTGCCCAGCGAGAGCCTCGTCTCGTTCGTGGCGGGGTCGTACAGTGCTGCCCCGTTCTCGGCGACGACGCGGTCGAACAACCCCAGTTCAGGGCAGACCTCCTGTAGCTCATCCGGCCTCGCGGCCCGTCACGAGCAGCAGCTTCCGCCCCGACTCGCGGACGCGCTCGCCGCCGCCACGGTCGGCTCGTCGAGGCGCCCGGTGGGCGATCGTCCCGTCGTAATCGGTGGCAAGGGCCAGGAGCGCATGGGGCCTCCGAGGACTGCTTTGCCAAGCTAGCGGGGAGCGTAAACCGCATACCGCTGGCCGTCCCGTTCTATACGGGGCAGAATACACAGGGAACCCATCGAGCCTGTGCGTTGTCCACGTTGCAGTGGTGCGCCGTCGCGTGCCTGTCGATCCCAGCGAGGGACCTCATGGCCATCGTCCAGCAGCTCTCCGTCGTCGCCGTGCGCTCCCTCTTTGAGGGCTTCTGTCGTTCCATCGGCTTCGAGGCTGGCGCCGCCGCGTCCGAGGCGGCGGTCAAGTTTCTCGGCAGCCGCTTCACCGACCACAGCGCCAGGCTCGTCGATGCCCTCCAGCGAGCCGCGGCGAACGCCTGGCGCGCCCTGGAGCTGGCGCTGGCCGGCGATTCGTGGTGGGACAAGGTCAAGGTTACGCTGGCCCGCAAGGAGGACCAGGCGTTCCGCGAGCAGGTCAGCGCCTTTTTGCGCGTCACGCCGCTGGCGGGCCTGCCGTCGCACCCGCCGGAGTTCCGCCAGCAGGCGCTGCGCGACCTGCGCGCCGCCCAGAAGGCCGGCGCGCTCGGCGGCCCCCTCGACCCGCAGGCGCTGGCCCGCGACGCCGGCCCGTTCGCCCGCTTCGGCGACCCGCGGACGCTGCTCGACGCCGAGTGGCGCGCGATCGAGCAGGTCGTCGCGTCGCTGCGCCAGGCCGGCTACAACGCGCTGGCGCACTTCCTGGCGCTGCGGCCGCACGGCGAGACGCCGATTCTCGCCGTCGCCGTGCGCTACTTCTTCCGCCGCGAGGTCGAGGGCGACCCGACCCTGTCGGCGGCGCTGGCGTTCGCCCAGATGGAGCGCTTGCAGCAGCTCCAGGAGAACGGCTACGACGCCCTGCACACGCTGCTGACGAAGCAGTCGGCGCGGTTCGAGGAGCTGATGGAGGGCGCCCTCGCCGTGCTGGAGCGAGTCAGCACCGTCGTCACGGAGACGCACGGCGACGTCAAGGACATCAAGACGGTGCTGGACCGCCACGGCCAGGCGATCGACGCCGTCGGGCAGGCGGTCTTCCGCGCCCTGGCCACGACGGGCGCTCCCGTCGGCGCGCCGGCGCGGAAGGAGGAAGACGTTCGGCTGGAGGTGCTCAACACGCTACTGACGACGCCCCACCGGGAGCTGATGCCCCTGTGGCCGGTGCACCATGAGCTTTGCGCGAAGGACCCGCGGTTCTACGTCCGACTGGCGGCCTGGTACTTCGACAAGGGCGAGGTCCGCGACCACAAGGAGATGTTTCTGGTCACGCTGGCGCTCTCGACCTTCGACGGCCACCGGGACGTCGGCCTGGCGCTGTTGCGCAAGCTGCCGCCCTACCAGGTCGCCCGCGTCGTCGATTTCATCCACGGCCGCAAGGAGACCAGGCGGAAGACGGAGGGGCGTGAGATCGTCGGCGACTTCGGACTGTTCAAGAGCGTGCCCCGCTCGCTGCGGACCGAGGTCGCGCGCTATCTCGCCGAGCGCGAGGCGAACCCGGAGTGGTTCGACTCCACGGTGCTGGTCGCCCGCAAGTCACTGAAGCGACTCTACACCGTGCTGCACATCAAGCCCGACGAGCGGGCGCAGAAGGTGCTGTTCGACGACGACCCGCCGGAGGACAGCCGACTGGCGATGCTCAAGCGCGTCGTGAAAATGGACGACCCGAAGGAGCAGGCGCGGCTGATCGCCGAGGCGAAGCTGCCGTTCCGGGTGGCGCTGTCGGTCGTTTCGGAGATGAGCCCGGCGGTTCTGGAGGCGCTGATCGACCGCATGTCGCCGCAGGAGGTTATCAACAGCCTCGGCATGCTGCGCCGCCACGGGGTGCTGGCCAACCCGGAGATGAAGCTGCTGGTCGATCTCAAGCTGGAGCAGGCCCGCACCTCGAAGAAGGTGAGCACGTTCAAGGCCGAGGCGGCGATCGAGGCCGTGTCGGCCGGTGAGGAGCTGCGCGAGAAGCTCGAACAGGTTGCCGACGAGCAGATCAAGGCGAAGGGGCGCATCCGGCGCTCGACGGGCTTGCTGGTGGACAAAAGCGGGTCGATGGACCTCGCCATCGACGTGGGCAAGCGCATCGCCGCGATGGTCTCGACGGTGTGCGAGAAGGAACTGTTCGTCTACGCCTTCGACACGATGGCCTACGCCATCGAGGCGAAGCGCCACGACTGGGCGGCGTGGAAGAAGGCGTTCGAGGGGATCAACGCCGGCGGCGAGACGTCGGTTGGCGTGGCCCTGGAACTGATGCGCCGGCGCGGGCAGAAGGTCGAGCAGCTGGTCATCGTCACCGACGAGGAGGAGTACAACCCGCCGTTCTTCGTCGAGAGCTTCCTGAAGTACCGCCAGGCGCTGGCGATCGACCCACTGGTCTGCTTCGTCAAGGTGCCCGACAGCACGACGAGGCTGGAGGACCAGTGCAAGCGGGCGGGCCTGTCGTTCAGCGTCTTCGAGTTCAACGGCGACTACTACTCCCTGCCGAACCTCGTGTCTCTGCTGGAGCCGCCGTCGCAGCTCGACCTGCTGCTGGAGATCATGGATTACCCGCTGCCGGACCGGCAGGGTGGGGAGGGCGGGAAAAAGGAGAAGTAGCCCCTTGCGACCGCCGCCCCCACCAGGGTATCTTCCATCACCCACCCCGTCTGGCGGTGGGCATTTCATATTCCGCTCCCCAGGGGATTCCCTGTGGGAGCGGTGTCATTTCGCTAGCGGCAACTCGACGCGGAAGCACGCCCCGGCCGCCTTGTGCGGGCAAAGGACGAGTCGGCCGCCGAGCAGCCTCGCCCACCGGTCCGCCAACGCCAGGCCCAGCCCAACCCCGCCGGTCGTCGCGTCGGAGGCGCAGCCGCGGCGGAAGGGGCGAAAGATCACCCGCCGCTCCGGTGCGGGCACTCCCGGCCCGCGGTCCTCCACCTCGAAGGTGATCGTGCCCCCGTCCCGCCGGCCGCGTAACCACACCCGGGCGTCCTCGGCGTCGCGGCTGTACTTGCAGGCGTTGTCGATCAGGTTGGCGAGGATTTGCCCCAGCAGGGCGGCGTCGGTGTGCAACGGGGCGGCGCCCGCCTCGTTCTCGACGATCAGCGTCTTGCCGGCGTTGGCGCAACGGCCGCTCCAGGCCGCCTCGGTTTGAGCGAGCACCTCCGTGACAGACACGGCGGCGAGGCTGAGGCGGGGCCGTTGATTCTCCAGGCGCGAGAAGTCGAGCACGTTGCCCACCAGCCGGGTCAGCCGGTCCGTCTCAACTTCCAAGGTGCGGAGGTACTCCTCCCGCTGCTGCTCTCCACGGACCATGCCGCCGAGCAGCATGTCGAGGTACAGCCGCAACGTGGTTAGGGGCGTGCGCAGCTCGTGGGTCACGGCGGAGACGAAGCGGATGCGCCGTTCCGACAGGTCCAACAGCGACCAGCCGCCCAACCCCACCGCGGCCAGGGCGACAAGTGCCGCGGTCCAGGCCAGACTAAGGCCGAGGCGCAGCGGTGTGTACCCCGGCTCGTCGGACTGCAGAGACTCGCCTGGGTCCAGCCGGAGCGGCAACGTCGTCATCGTCTCCGCCAGTGTCTCGGAGGACGTCTCGCCGACGGCGACCACGGCGGCCGACGGGAACAGGTCGCGAACCTCTTCAGCGAGCAACTCGGTCAGCCGCCCCCCGTCGAGCAGGATTCCCTGGCAAAGGTCCTTTTCCTCTAGCTTCACCAGCCGCGTGGCGACGAGGCGCTGCTTCTCCGCCGGGCCGCGGAGCCACAGGCCGACCATCGGGCTCATGCTGACACTCACCTCGGCGCTGACCGGCAGGCGGAGCAACTGGCCGGCCGCCTGGTTGCGCCCCCCGGGGGCCTGGGCGGAGAACATGTTGAGGGTGTTTTGACTCGCCTGCGCCTGCCCGTTGTGAAGCCACTCCTCGCCGTTGCGGCAGGCGTTGAGCAGGGCGACATCCTTGGCCACGCGCTGCTCGTTCTGACGGAAGGCGTAGTTGAGCTTCGACTGGGCGCCGCCGCGGCTGGCGAAGTCGCTCCAGGTGTTGTTGAGGACCTTGACGTCCTGGAGCGAGTTGCCGTACGGCGACTGCTCCTCCTGCTGTCGCGCCAGCACCACCCGGTCGTGCAGGCGGGTCTCCCCGGCGTGCTGGCGGGCCTGAGCCAGAAAGGTTTCGGGCCGGAGGTCGCGCCTCAACTCGGCCAGCAACTCCTGCCGGGCCGGGGTGACGTTGGCCAGGGACACCGAGCCGGGCCGGGCCGTCAGCCAGCGGCGCAGCGTCGGCGACAGCACCTGCGGCGACTCCCAGCCGCGCGCGTCGGCCTGGAAGTGCAACAACATCCACGGCGGCAGGTCGGTGTTCAGTAGCGGCGAGGGCTCCAGCACGCTGCCGGGTGCCGCCGGCGTGCCGGCGCTGTCGATCGTCAGAGGCGGGGCGAAGATGGCGCTGTAGTGGTTGAACGGCCGGCTGTCCTCGCGGGCCAGGATGGCGCGGATGCGGCTGTCGAGGCGCCACATCGCCAGGCGGAGTTTCTCGGCGTGCTCGGCCTGCGCTTGCTGGTCCAACTGCTCGCGCTCCAGCCGCAGGGCGGCGCCCGTGGCCCAGCCCAGCCCGCCGGCGACCAGCAGGCTGATCGCGGCGAACGCCGCCACCGCGCCGGCCTTGCCGAGCAGCCAGGCCCTCATGTCGCCGCCGGGGTTAGGGACTCGATCGGGTGCAGGTCCGGCCCGGCCATGTAGCCGTGGGACCGCACGGTCAGCACCGCCTCGGGGGTCGGCTGGCCCGACGGGTCGCGCAGCTTCGTCCGCAGCCGGGCGATGTGCATGTCGATGGTCCTGGTCTCGACGCCGACCGGCTCGATGCCCCAGACGCGCGAGAGCAGCTCCTCGCGGGAGACGGCCCGCTTGCGGTGGGCGACCAGGAAGGCGAGGATGGAGCATTCCGTCTCGGACAGGTCACCCCGCCGCCCACCGCCCCAGTCCACCTCACGGCGCTCCATGTCGATGGTGGCGTGGCCCAGGCGGGCGCGCTGCACCTCGGACGGCCGACCCAGCGACCGCCGCAGCACCGCCTCGACGCGCGCCAGCAGCTCGCGAGCGGAGAACGGCTTGACGACGTAGTCGTCCGCCCCGGTCTTCAGGCCGCGGACCCGGTCGTCCTCGGTGCCGCGCGCCGTCAGGATGATGACCGGCACCGCCGGGCGAACCTGGCGCAGCTCGCGGAGCACGGCGAGGCCGTCCTTGCGCGGCAGCATCAGGTCGAGCAGGACCAGGTCGGCGTTGGGCCGCGACGCCTCGGCCAGGCCCTTCTCGCCGTCGGCCGCCTCGGCGACCTCGTAGCCGGACAGGCGCAGGGCATCGACGACGCCCCGGCGGATGGCCGGCTCGTCCTCGATCACCACAATGTGTGGGGCCTTCATGCGGGGCTCCTCGGGGCGGGCAAACCCACCGCTGATTGTACCATGCCTCCGATACCCTCGTGTAACGAGATGTAACGAGGCCCTGTCCGTGCCGGGCTCCCTGGCGCAGTCCGGTGTCGGCGTCTCTGCTAGAGTAACTCCTTAACACTGTTCCGAAAGGACGCCTGTATGCTCTACGAGAAGGAACTGAGCGTCGCCCTGGAGGCAGCCAGAAAAGCGGAGCGGCGCATCCTGGAGATCTACGAGACGTTCGTCGCCATCCCCGACGCCCGCGCCGACATCACCACCCAGGCCGACCGCGACTCGCAGGAGCTTATCCTCCAGGCGATCCGCTGCCATTACCCCGCCGACGCGCTGTGCGCCGAGGAGGCCACCCCGACGCTCGCCGAGGCGCCCAAGGCCGGGCGACGCGTCTGGGTGGTGGACCCGATCGACGGCACGCGCGGGTTCGCCCAGAAGAACGGCGAGTTCTCCGTCATGGTTGCCCTGGTCGAGGACGACGCGGTCGTCGTCGGCGTGGTCCTGGAGCCGGCCACGAAGCGCCTGACCTACGCCACCCGCGGCGGCGGCTGCTGGCGGGTCGATGGCGCCGGCCGGCCGGAACGCTGCCAGGTCACGGCCAACGCCAACTCTGGCGCGCTGACCCTGACGCAGAGCCGGTCAAAGCCGGGCGTCGTGAGCAAGCAGGTCCAGGCGCTGAAGCCGGCCCGTGTGATCGAGACGCACTCCGCCGGGGTGAAGCTGGCCAAGGTCGCGCGGGGCGAGGCCGACCTGTACGTCAACCACTACCCGAACTTCCACGACTGGGACATCGCCGCCGGCCACGTCCTCGTCGAGGAGGCCGGCGGAAGGGTCGCCACGCTGCGCGGCCAGCCCATCCGCTACGGCCGGGCCAACGCCGACCAGCGCCTCGGCATGCTCGCCTCGAACGCCGTGATCTACGAGGAGGTCCTCGCAGGTCTGCGCGGGGCGTTCGGATGAGCGAGGAGCTGGTAGACGTCATCGACGACGCCGGGAACACGATCCGCGTCGTCCCGCGCAGCCTCATGCGCAGTGAGAGACTGCCCCACCGCTGCGTCTACTTACTGGTGGTCAACCCGAGGCGAGAGTTGTTCATCCACCAGCGGACGGCGACGAAGGACGTATTCCCTTCGTACTGGGACGTTTGTGTCGGCGGCGTTCTCGCTGCCGGCGAGACGTTTGACGAGGGGGCACGGCGAGAGGGGGGCGAGGAACTCGGGGTCGAGGTGGCCCCCGACCCGCTTTTCCCTTTCCGCTACTTTGACGAGCGCACGACCGTACAGGCGTATGTGTACCTCGTCCGCCACCCCGGGCCGTTTCACCTCCAGCCGGAGGAGGTCGTGCAGGGGCTGTTCGTCGGCCCCGAGGAGTTAAGGCGGCGGATCAGCACAGACCATTTCTGTCCGGACGGCCTGGCGGTGCTTGATGAGGTTCGCCGGGTACAAATGGCTGTGGCGGGGGTGACTGCCCCGATCGGGGGGGAGCCCCGCTCTCATTTTCTTGTCTTTTGAAAAAAGACCGTTTAGAGTGAAAGTGACGGATCGGAGTCACTCGCACTCGCACCCCTGGCGGGGAACCTGCCTCATGCCTTCCAGCACCTCCTTACCAGGTGCCCGCATCGGCAAGTACCGCCTCCTGGCGCACGTCGCCACGGGGGGCATGGGGGCCGTTTACAAGGCCCACGACGAGGAGAACGACCGCGTCGTCGCCTTGAAGATCCTGGCGCCCGACCTCGCCAAGAACGAGATCCTCGTCGAGCGGTTCAAGCGCGAGGCCCGCCACGCGGCCCGGATGGCACACCGGAACCTCGTCAAGCTCTACGAGTCCGACACGATCGACGGCACTCACTTCATTGCCATGGAGTTCATCGAGGGGATCGACCTCGCCGAGTACATTCGCCGCAAGGGCAAGCTCGAGCCGGAGGAGGCCCGCCGCATCCTGATCCAGGCCTGCAAGGCGATTGACCACGCCTTCGCGATGGGCGTCACGCACCGCGACATCAAGCCGTCGAACTTCCTGCTGGCCAACGACCAGGGCCGGACGCGGGTCAAGCTGACCGACCTGGGCCTGGCGCGGATGATCAACGAGGAGGAGTTCCGCGTCACCCGGGCCGGCACGACCGTCGGCACGGTGGACTACATGTCGCCGGAACAGGCCCGCGACTCGTCGCTGGCCGACGTCCGCAGCGACATCTACAGCCTCGGCTGCACGATGTACCACATGCTGGCCGGCCAGCCGCCGTTCGCCGAGGGCGGCATCGGCGAGCGGATCTACAAGCACATGGCGGCCGACCCGCCGGACGTGCGCCAGCTCAACCCCCACGTGTCGGTGGCCCTGTGGACGGTGCTGCGGCGGATGCTGGCCAAGCACATGGACGACCGCTTCCAGACGCCCCAGGAGTTGATCGACGCGTTGCGGTCGATCTCCCACGCCGACGCCCAACCGCGGAAGACCCGGAGGGATCCCACGTCGGACTCGGAGACGTTGGTCGAAGAGATGCCTCGGCCCCGACCGGGGGAACCCGCCCGGCGGCCGCCCTCGTCGGCCCCGGAGGTGAAGGCCCGGCCGGGCCGGAAGCCGATCCGGCCTCCGGGGCGGAAATCGACCATCCCGGAACTGAAGAGCAACACCGTCGCCGACGTCCCCGACCCGTTCGGGCTGACCGCCGAACAGCGCCTGGCCGCGGCCGGGCAATTCTCCCGCGCCACCGACCTCATCGGGGCGGGTGGCGGCGGCGACTACGCGGTTCAGCTACTGATTAGCTGCGTCAAGCTCGACCCGGCGAACACCCTGTACCGCAAGATGCTGCGTGAGGTGGTGCGCGACCACGGGGCCAAGAAGAGCGGGTGGTTCGGCGCGCTGTCGCACCGGCCGGCGCGCAGCCGACTCCGTGCCGCCAACAAGGCGGGGGATTACCGCAAGGTGCTGGAGGAGGGCGAGGAGTTCCTCACCCGGGTCCCCAACGACGTCCCGACCCAGTTGGAGATGGCCGAGGCCGCCCAGGCGCTGGGGGTCGGCACCCTTGCCGTGTGGCTGCTCGAGTACGCCCGATCCCAGACGCCGAAGGACCCGGCTGTGCTGCGAGCCCTGGCCGCCCTGTACGAGGACCTGCACCGCTACCCCCAGGCGATCGCCCAGTGGGAGAAGCTGAAAGAGCTAGACCCGGCCGACCCGGAGCCGGGCAACAAGATCCGCGAACTGGCCGTCAACGACACCCTCTACAAGGGGCGTTACCGCGACCGGGAGGGGGAGTGACCGGGAGTGCCGAAAGCGTCAGCACCTGACAGCCAGGAACCGCCGCTGACGCTTTCGGCTCTCGCGATTAGCCGATCAGGCCCTTGACGTCCTCGCGCTCCTTGACCAGCTCGTCGAGCGTCGTCTGAAACTTGCCCTTGCCGAAGGCGTCCAGGGACAGGCCCTCGACGACCTTCCAGTTCCCCTTGCCGTCCGCCGTGCAGGGGTAGCCGAACACCAGCCCCGGCGGCACGCCGTACTCGCCCTTGGACACGACGGCCATGCTGACCCAGTCGCCGGCCGGCGTCGGCTTCAGCAGGCCCTTGACGTGGTCGATGGCGCCGTTGGCGGCGGACATCGCGGAGCTGGCCCCGCGCGCCTTGATCACCGCCGCGCCGCGCGTCTGGATCATCGGGACGAACGTCTCCTCCAGCCACTTGCGGTCGGTGATGACCTCCGGGGCCGGCTTGCCGCCGATGCGGGCGTTGGTGAAGTCGGGGTACTGCGTGTTCGAGTGGTTGCCCCAGATCGTCATCCGCGTCACGTCGGCGTTGGCCGCGCCGGACTTCCTCGCCAGGGCGGTCTTCGCACGGTTGTGGTCGAGGCGGGTCAGCGCCGTCCACCGGTCGGCGGGAATGTCCTTGCCGTTGTTGTAGGCCACGAGGCAGTTGGTGTTGCACGGGTTGCCGACCACCAGGATGCGGACGTCCTTGGCCGCGTTCGCCGCCAGCGCCTTGCCCTGGCCGACGAAGATCTTGCCGTTGATGCCCAGCAACTCCTGCCGCTCCATGCCGGCCTTGCGCGGGAACGATCCGACCAGCAGCGCCCAGTTGACGCCGGCGAACGCCCTGTTGGCGTCGTCGGTGATGACGACGTCTTGCAGCGTCGGGAAGCTGCAGTCGTCCAACTCCATGACGACGCCTTCGAGGGCGGGCAGGGCCTGGGGGATCTCCAGCAGGTGCAGGATCACCTTGTTGTCAGGGCCGAAGACCTCGCCGGAGGCCAGCCGGGCCAGCATGCCGTAGGCCACCTGTCCCGCCGCCCCCGTCACCGCCACACGAATTACGCCCATGGCATTCCTCCTCGATTGACCACACCCGGCGAGCTAATACCCTAAGCAATAGAATAGGAGTAAGACCGGCCGCGAGGCAAAAGGGCGTGCTCCCGAGCGTAGTGCTTGTGGTTGGAACGAGATAAAGCACGCCCTCCACACGTAGCAGGAGACTGGATCGAAGATGGCAGCGCAACCCGTGAAGGTTGGGATCAACGGCTTCGGCCGCATCGGCCGGCTCGTCTTCCGCGCCCTGGTCGAGCAGGGCCTGCTGGGCAAGCAACTCGACGTCGTGGCGGTGAACGACCTCGTGCCCGCCGACAACCTCGCCTACCTGCTCAAGTACGACTCGACGCAGGGCCGGTTCGCCGGCACCGTCGTCAGCGAGAAGTCCGGCGCCGGCGTGGCCGAGGACGACACGCTGGTGGTCAACGGCCACAAGATCAAGTGCCTCGCCGTCAAGGAGGGGCCGCAGGCCCTGCCGTGGAAGCAACTCGGCGTCGAGTACGTCCTGGAGTGCACCGGCCTGTTCACCGAGGCCGAGAAGGCCAAGGGCCACCTTACCGCCGGGGCCAAGAAGGTCGTCATCTCCGCGCCGGCCAAGGGCGAGGACATAACCGTGGTGATGGGCGTCAACCACGAGAAGTACAACCCGAAGGAACACGCCGTCATCTCCAACGCCTCCTGCACGACCAACTGCCTGGCGCCGGTTGTGTACGTCCTGCTCAAGGAGGGCTTCGGCATCGAGGAGGGGCTGATGACCACCGTTCACAGCTACACCGCGACGCAGAAGACGGTGGACGGGCCGTCGAAGAAGGACTGGAAGGGCGGCCGGGCGGCGGCAACGAACATCATCCCCTCGACGACCGGGGCGGCCAAGGCGGTGGCGCTGGTCTGCCCCGAGGTCAAGGGAAAGATGACCGGCATGGCGTTCCGGGTGCCGACGCCGACGGTGTCAGTGGTGGACCTGACAGTCCGCACGGTCAAGGAGACGAGCTACAAGGAAATCTGCGCGGCGATGAAGAGGGCGAGCGAGACGTACCTCAAGGGCGTGCTCACGTACACGGCCGACGAGGTAGTCTCCAGCGACTTCATCCACGACCCGGCGTCGAGCATTTTCGACGCCGGCAGCGGCATCGAGCTGAACAACCGGTTCTTCAAGCTGGTCAGCTGGTACGACAACGAGTGGGGCTACTCCAACCGCTGCGTCGATCTGCTGAAGTACATGATCGGCAAGGGGTAATCAAGGACCAGGCCAGCCCGAAGCGCGAGCGTGGGTCGAGAGGCCCCTCGCTCGCGCTTCGGGCTAGTTACGGCGTGAAATTCGCGGGTGAAACGATGGCGAAGAAGACAATCCACGACCTCGGCGACCTGCGCGGCAAGCGGGTGCTGGTGCGGGTCGATTTCAACGTGCCGCTCGACGAGGCCGGGAACGTGAGCAACGAGCGGCGCATCGCCGCCGCGCTGCCAACGCTCCAGAAACTGCTCGACGCCGGGGTGGCGCTAATCGTCATGAGCCACCTGGGCCAGCCCGACGGGGACGCGGCCGCGCCGGAGTTCCGCCAGAAGAACGCCCGGCTGACCATGGACCGCGTCGCCGATCGGTTCCGGCAGCGGCTCGGGGGCAAAGTCCACAAGGTCAACGAGGTGGTCGGCCCCGCCGTCGCTGACGCGGTGGCGAGGCTCCAGCCCGGCGAGGTGCTGGTGTTGGAGAACCTGCGGTTCCACCCCGGCGAGAAGAGCAAGTCGGCCGACTTCGCCCGGGAGCTGGCCGGCCACGCCCACGCCTACGTCAACGACGCCTTCGGCACCTGCCACCGCTCCGACGCCTCGATGGTCGCCGTGCCCGCGGCCATGAAGGGGAAGCCGCGCGTCGTCGGCCTGCTCGTGGCTAAGGAGTTGCAAATCCTCGACACGCTGCTGTCCAACCCGCAGCGTCCTATGCTGGGCCTTCTCGGCGGGGCCAAGGTGTCGGACAAGGTCAACTTCATCAAGAGCCTTCTCGGCCGGGTCGATAAGGTCCTGATCGGCGGGGCCATGACTTACCTGTTCATGAAGGCCCAGGGCCGGTCGATCGGCTCCTCGTTCTGCGAGACGAAGGCGAAGGAGGGCCAGAAGACGCCGGTGCAGATGGCCCAGGAGATCCTGGAGCTGGGCCAGGGCAAGATCGTCCTACCAGTGGATCACCTGGTCGTGACCGACCTCAAGCAGCCGACGACGGCGAAGGTGGTAGAGGGGGACATCCCCGCCGGCTACGCGGGCGTGGACATCGGGCCGCGGACCATCGCCCAGTACAGGGCTGAGATCGCCAAGGCCGCGACGGTGGTCTGGAACGGGCCGATGGGCAAGTTCGAGGACGAGCCGTTCAGCATGGGAACGCGGGCGATTGCCGAGGCGCTGGCCGGCGCGAAGGCGACGACGGTGGTGGGCGGCGGCGAGACGGCCGAGGCGGTCGAGGAGTTCGGCCTGGCCGAGAAGATGACTCACGTCTCGACAGGCGGCGGGGCGTTCCTCGAGTACGTCGAGGGCACGCCGTTCAAGGCGCTGGCCGAGATCGACGACAAGTAACCATGGGCCGCGCACGAAGTAAGCGGTTTTCTCCGGCCCGCTTACTTCGCGTGGGCTCGCCTACTCACTCGCCGACGTAGGGGAGCAGGGCCATGAAGCGGGCGCGCTTGACGGCGTCCTTGACGGCCCGCTGGAAGGCGGCGCACGTGCCGGACCGCTTGCGGCTCATCATCTTGCCCTGGCTATTGCACAACTTCTTCAGCGTCGGCACGTCCTTGTAGTCCACGAACGCCGGCCTCGGGCACCCGTCGTTCGTGCAGAACCGGCACCGGTTCTTCCTCCCCCTGCCTAGCTTCTTTCGGACCATCGCGGTTGACGTCCCTCTTGCAATGGGATTATCGTGGGTGGTAAGGAATATAGTAACGTAGCGGCGGGCGGGGCGGACGTCAACGGCATGCGACTGGTCACCTACAACATCCACAAGGGCGTCGGGGGCAGCGATCGCCGCTACAGGCTCGAGCGCATCACCGACGTCCTCCGCCACGTCCAGGCCGACCTGGTCTGCCTGCAAGAGGTGGACTTCAACGTCAAGCGCTCCCGCTTCGACGACCAGCCGGCCATCCTCGCCGACCGCCTCCGGGCCAACGCCTCGCTGTACCAGCTGAACGTCCCGCACCGCGACGGCGGCTACGGCAACCTGCTCTTGTCGCGCTGGCCGTTCCGCCACCAGAACAACGTCTGCATTCGCCACGGCAGGCGCAAGCCGCGCGGCGCGCAGCTCGTCGTCGTCGAGACGCCGCAGGGGCCTCTGCACCTGGTCAACTGGCACCTGGGCCTGGCGGAGAAGGAGCGTCGCTGGCAGGTCACGCACCTGCTGGAGCACGCCCGGTTTCGGGAGTCGGCCGGGCTACCGACGCTGATCGCCGGCGACTTCAACGACTGGCGGAACACGCTGGGCAAGCACCGCTTCTCGGCCCACCGGTTCGAGCAGGTCACGTCGCCGGTGCGGCGGTTCCGCAGCTTCCCGGCCTTCTTCGCGGTGGCGTCGCTGGACAAGGTGTACCGCCGCGGGCCGGTCCGGATCGACCACGCGCACATGGTACGCGACAAGATGGCCCGCAAGGCGTCGGACCACCTACCGTTGGTCGTCGATTTCAGCCTCACCCCTGCGACGGGACCGTGAACAGGAACGCCCGCGAGCGGAGGTCGATTCCGCCGTGGCGGTACAGCGCCTGCATGGTGTAGATGCCTGGTTTCAACGACCGCGTCGGCCCGAGGTGGTGTCGCAAAGTCTCTCCCGGCCCCAACGGGGTTGCCTGGGTCGGCGCCCACGCCCCGTCGGCGACAACGGCTTCCTGGTGATCGACAACCTCCCCGGTCTCATCGAGCGTGAGGAGGCCGAGCCGGTCAAACGAACTGTGGTGGTAGGCGATCGCGATGGGCTCGGTGCCGACGTTTTCCAGTACCACGGTGTCCGGCCGCCAGCCGGTCAGTCTCGCCTCCGGCTCGGAAAGGACGAGGCGGACCGCGAGTTTCGAGCGGAGCAGCGTTAGCGCCCAGCAGCCGAAAGCGTGTTCCCGCCGCGTGCGGCAGTGGCCCAGGATGTCGCAGTCGTCGCAGCCGGCCTCCTCCAGGGCGTCGGCGAGGACGGGAAACTCGCCGAAGCGGCGTTCGCGGTGGATCGTTTCCGCGAGGCTCGGGATCGCGCCCGCCGTTCCAACGCAGCCAGGACGGATCGACGCCTGCTGGTGTGTGAGGTTGCCGATGATACAGCGGAGCAAATTGACCTGAGTGAGCTTCTCCGCGCGCTCCTGCTCCGGGGTCCAGGACCGGAGGAGGTTCACCAGCCCGGTGAACCACACCGGGTCGAACGAGGGGCCGTTCAGGATCTCCTCGACCCGCCCCTGGGTGTTATCGAAACCGGCGTCGTGGAGGTCCTGGATTGAGGCCTCGTCGCTACACACCTTCTCGACCATAGCAATCTCACCTTCGCGTGGCCGATCAGCGCTGGCAGCGGCCACCCGCCGCCAGCAGGCCGCGAGGAACAACAGGCACTGGTGCCGGGTCGCCCTCGGCCCAAGGCACTTCAGAATCGCCGTCGGCCGAGTCCAGCTGAGGTACTCCTGCTCGGTCATGCCGACCCGCCCCGCAGTCGGTCGCTCACCCACATCAGCGCGGCCGCCGCCCCGGCGACGACGGCCACGAATCCCCACCGGCCAGCGCTCAACGGCTCCAGCTCGAAGAAACCCGCGACCGGCGGGACGTACATCACCAACAGGTACACCACGGCCCCCGCCAGGGGGAGGAATCGCAGGCGCCTGTCCTCCCCCGCGACGCGGTAGAGCGTCACCCATCCCAGAAGGACCAGCGTCGTCAGGATCATTGTGTGCTGCATCCACACGCCGTCGCCCCAGGCGCGCGCCGAGACGACGGAGACCAGCAACCCGGCCACGCCGGTGATCAGGCCGGTCCACAGCGCGAACCACCCGACCTCACCGACGAAGTCACCACGGGCGGCGTCGGCCTTGCGGCGGTCCAGCGTGATGATGAGCGCCGGCACGCCGATGGTCAGGAAGTTCAGCAGCGTGACCTGTTGCGGGTCGATGGGGAACTTGGTGTGGAAGACCCACAGCGTGCCGACGACCAGGAGCAGGAAGTACACGTTCTTGTTGAGGAACAGCTTCGCCGACCGCCGCAGGTTGCGGATGATGATGCGCCCCTCGTCGAGCAGCTGCGGCAGCAGGGCGAAGTCGTTCGTTTGCAGCACGACGCCGGCGACGGTCTTGCTCGCCCGGCTGCCGTCGCCCATGGCGATGCCCAGGGCGGCGTTCTTGATCGGCAAAACGTCGTTGACCCCATCCCCGATCATCGCCACCTTGCGGCCCAGCGCGGTCAGGGTGCGGACGATCTGCACCTTCTGCCAGGGTGAGACCCGGCCGAAGACGCTTCGGGTGGCGACCAGCTCGTGCGGGACCTGAGCCGCCTCCAACTCCGCCCCGGTCACCACCGGGTTCGACGCCAGGGCGGCCAGGGCAGGGGAGGGGCTCTCACCAGCCAGGGGGGCGACCGTGGCCCGGACCGTCTCGGGGTTGTCGCCGGAGAGGATCTTGAACTCGACCCCCTGGGCGGCGAACTGCTCCAGCACCCCGGCGGCCTCCGGGCGCAGGTCGTCGCTCAGCGCTATCAGCGCCAGGGGCCGTAAACGGCAGCCGTCGAGCGACCCGGCGAACTTCTCGCCGGGTGCCGCTTCGACCTCGCAGAACAGCAGCAGCCGCCAACCGGTGGGGAACAGCTCCTGCCAGGCGGCCTCGGCCTTCTGTGGGTCCCCGAGGAACGGCTTCAGCGCCTCGAAGGCGCCCAGTGCGAGGGCCACCTCCTTCGCCTGCCTCCGGACGCGAACGGCGCTGTAGCGGTTCTGCGACTTGAACGGCAGCTGGTCTAACAACTCACCCGGCTCCTCCCCCAACGCCGAGCGGAAGGCCAGCAGGCTCTTGTTGTCGCGGTCGAGCGAGGTGCTGGCAAACAGGGCGAGCAGCCGGCTGGCGCTCTCCGCGTCGGTCCCTTCGAGGGGCCGCACCTGGGCCAGCCTCAGCCGGTTCGTCGTCAGCGTGCCGGTCTTGTCCATGCAGAGCGTGTCGATGTCGGCCATGGCCTCGACCGCCGCGAGCCGGTTGACGACCACCCCCTTGCCGGTCATCGCCACCGCGCCGAGCAACAGAGCCAGGGTCGCCATCAGCACCAGCCCCTGAGGCACCATGCTGGTGATCGTCGCGGCCACCATGCGGGCCAACTGGTCCTGGCTGATCCCCCCGCGGGCCAAGTAGAGAGCCACGTAGGACAGCGACATCACGACGGCCGTCGCGGTGAGGATGCGGATCAGCCGGTCGATCTGCTCCTGGAGCGGGCTGGCGGTGTACTGGTACGACCGCGCCTCGGCGGCGGTCTTCTGGGCGAACGCCGCGGCGCCGACGCGCTGGGCGGTGTACGACCCCTCCCCGGCGACGCAAAAGCTACCGGACAGCAGCGGGTCGCCGGCCTTCCTCGGGACCGGGTCCGACTCGCCTGTCAACAGCGCCTCGTCGATCTCCAAAAACCGCGACTCGACGACCGCGCCGTCCGCGACGACGGGGTCGCCCGCCGCCAGCAGCAGGTAGTCACCTTCGACGACATCGCCGGCGGGAACCTCGGCCGCCTGCCCGTCACGAACGACGCGGACCCTGCTCTCGGCGAGCAGTGTCAGCCGGTCCAGCTGGCGCTTCGCTCTGACCTCCTGAATCAGCCCGATGAGGGTGTTGGCGACCATCATGCCGCTGACCGCGAGGCCGGCCTTGTAGTCTCCCAGAAGGAGCAGGACTGCGGCGGCGGGCACGACCAGGGCGTTGAACAGCGTCAGCACGTTGCGGGCGACGATGTCGAGGTACTCGGCCGCGTCGGACCGGCGGACGCGGTTGACCCGGCCCTGGGCGACGCGCTCGGCAACCTCGGCGCCGGTCAGGCCCGCCACGGACGTGCTCATCTTCGCTCCTATTGCTCAACGGGCGCTGGGTTGCAATGCCGTCTCCCTGCACCCATAATATCCAGACCTCGGCCGCGCCCGTCTCGTAACCCGCCAGGAGACTGTTCCATGCCCCGCTGGCTGCTCGCCGCCCTGCTGCTCCCCGCCGCCGCCCGCGCCGGCCAGTCCAACAGCCTCCTCGATGTCCACCCCGACGGCTCGCGCCTGCTCGCGGTCAACTCCGACAACGGCAGCGTCACCGTCGTCGATCTCCGCGCGCGCAAGACACTGCACGAGGTCCCCGTCGGGGACAAGCCCGAGGGCGCGACGTGGATCGGCCAGTCGTCGCTGGCCCTGGTGACCGTCTACCGCGACGACGTCATCGCCTTCCTCGACGCCCGGGACGGCAAGGTCGTCCATCGGCTCAAGGTCGAGGACGAGCCGTATGGCATCGTCGCCCTGAAGGACGGGTCGAAGGCCTACGTCACGCTCGAGTACCCCGGCAAGGTGATCGAGATCGACGTCGCCTCCCGCAAGGTCACCCGCGAGATGCCGGCCGGCGAGATGGTGCGCGGCATCGCCCTGTCGCCCGACGAGAAGCGCCTCTACGTGACCGAGTTCCTCACCGGCGTTCTCGTCGCGATCGACCGGGAGTCGGGCAAGGTCGTTGACCGCTGGCAGGGGCACTCGACCGACAACCTGGCGCGGAACGTCGTGATCCACCCGACCCGGCCGAAGGCGTACCTCTCGCACATCCGCTCCAAGGTCAACGTCAACCACGGCAACGGCTCGATCTTCCCCCAGGTGTCGATCTGCGACCTCGTCCCGGCGGAGGGGAAGGAGACGCGGCGGGTTTCCGTCGGCATGGACACTTACAACGGCGTCTACGTCGTGACGAACCCGTGGGAGTCGGCCCTGTCCCCCGACGGGCGGAAGCTGTACACGGTCTACGCCGGCACCAACGACATGAACGTCAGTAACGTCATCGACGACGACTACCGCGAGATGGAGGCGTCGGGCCGGCCGCGCCAGATCGGGCAGAACCCGCGCGCGGTCCGCACGTCGCCGGACGGCAAGGAGGTCTACATCTACAACGTGCTGGACTTCACCGTCACCGTCCACGGCGAGAACGTCGGGCCGCCGCTGGCGACCATCCAGGTGTGCAAGCCGCCCAAGTCCCCGGAGTGGGTGCGCGGCAAGGTGCTGTTCAGCACGGCCAAGTACCCGCTGACCCGCGCCCGCTGGATCGCCTGCGCCTCCTGCCACCCCGACGGGCACAGCGACGGCCGGGTCTGGAAGAACCCCGAGGGGCTGCGGCGGACGATGCCCCTGTTCGGGCTGGCCCACACGCACCCGCTCCACTGGTCGGCCGACCGGGACGAGTCGCAGGACTTCGAGTACACCATCCGCGGCCGGCTGATGCAGGGCGCCGGCCTGATCCGCGGGCCGATGCGGCCGAAGGTCGGCTTCCGGCCGATCGAACTGGAGGAGAAGACCGCCGGCCGGTCGAAGGACCTCGACGCGCTGGCGATCTACACCAACTCGTTCACGTTCACGCTGTCGCCGCACATCCCCGCGCCGGGCAAGCTGTCGGCGGAGGCGACGCGCGGCAAGGCGGTATTCTTCGACGACGCGGTCGGCTGCGCGAAGTGCCACACCGGGCCGTACTACTCCGACTCGACGCTGTCGAAGCCGTTCAAGCTGCACGACGTGGGCACCGGCGACGACGACCCGCTGGAGAAGATGGGGCCGAAGTACGACACGCCGACGCTGCTGGGCGTCTACCGAAGCGCGCCGTACCTGCACCACGGCAAGGCGAAGACGCTGCTCGACGTGCTGACAACGGCCAACAAGGACGACAGGCACGGCAAGACGTCTCACCTGAGGAGGGAGCAACTCGACGGCCTCGTCGCGTTCCTCAAGTCGCTGCCGTACGAGACGCCGCCCGACGAGACGCCGAACACGGTCAAGGACCGGTTCGTGGCGCCGCGTAAGAAGGGGTGACGGCGGCACTGGCGAGCCGCGCACGAAGTAAGCGGTCTTCCTCCAGACCGCTTACTTCGTGCGCGGCTCGCCAGGTTCTCTCCCCGCATGTTCCCTACGTCGGGGGAGAGGAAAGGTCACTGGTTGAAGGTTTCGATGCCTCCGCCGTTGACGTCGTTGCCGGCCCCGCCGTTGGCCACGTCCGTGCCGACGCCCCCGGTGAAGGTGTCGTCTCCGGGACCGCCAAACATCAGGTCGTCGCCGTCGTCGCCGTTGAGGGTGTCGTTGCCCTGACTTCCGACCAGGATGTCGTTGCCGGCGCCGCCGTTGAGGGTCAGCTGGACGCTGCTGTTGGCCAGGTTCGACGCGCTGACGATGTCGTCCCCGCCGGAGGTGTTGACCGTCAGGGTGTCGTTGGCGGGCGCGGCGTTCGTGATGGAAACGACGAACGTCGCGCTGGTGACCGTCACCGAGCCGCCGCTGCCGGCAATGCTCATGACGTCCACGCCGACCGTGCCGTTGACGGTGACGGCGTCGGCGGCGCCGTCGCTGGCCCCGTTCACCCCGAGGTTGATGTTCACGTTGGTGACGTCGGTCGCGGCCAGGTCGTTGACCGTCACGGTGTCGATGCCGCCCAGGGCGTTCAGCGTCAGCAGCTCGACGTCGTCGGTGTCCATGACGATGTTTCCGACGTTCCGGGTGAACAGCAGCCGCCCGCCGTTGGACGAAGCCGCGAAGATCTCAGCACCGGGGGCGCCGTTGAAGAGCAGCGTGTCGATCCCGTCCTGTCCCTCGACGACGTCGCTGCCGTCACCCGGGTCCCACACGAACGTGTCGTTGCCGGCCCCCATGAACGCCGTGTCGTTGCCCCCGTTGCCGTCGATGGTGTCGTTGCCGTTGCCGCCCAGCAGCGTGTCCGCGCCGTTGCCGCCGTTGAGGGTGTCGCTGCCGTCCCCGCCGTCCAGGGTCAGTTTCACCAGGGCCGCCAGCCCGGCGCTGCCCGAGAGCGTGTCGTTCCCGGCCAGCCCGCCCACCGTCAGCGTGTCGTTGACCGCCTCGGGCAAGGTGAGATTGACCTGAGCGGCCAGGCCGGTGACCTGCACGACGCCGTTGACCGCCGCGGCCTGGATCACGTCCGCCGCGCCGGTCCCGTTCACGATCACGCTGTCCACCGCCGCGTCCCCGGCGCCGTTGACCCCGAGGTCGATATTCAGAGTCGTCACGTCGGTCCCGGAAAGGTCGTTGACCGTCACCACGTCGGCCCCGCCCAGGGGGTTGAGGTTCACCGCCTCGACGTTGTCCGTGTCCATGACAATGTTGCCGACGTTGCGGGTGAACGTCATCCGGCCGCCGTTGGCCGTAGCCGCGAAGATCTCGGCCCCGGCGGAGCCGTTGAAGAGGAGCGTGTCGGCGCCCGCTTGGCCGTCGAGGAGGTCGCTGCCGTCGCCGGGGTTCCAGACAAACGTGTCGTTGCCGTCCCCACCGAGCGCCTGGTCGCTCCCCTGGCCGCCGATCAGCTTGTCGTTGCCCGGGCCGGCGAAGAGTTTGTCCTGGCCGCCGCCGCCGTTCTCGGTGTCGTCGCCGGCGCCGCCGAACATCTGCTCGTTCCCCGACGAGCCGGTGAGGGTGTCGTTGCCGTCGGCGCCGATCATCGTGACCGGGGGGAGCGGCCCGTTGACGTCCACGGCGATGATGGTGTCGTTGCCCCCCAGGCCGTTGGCGATCACGGACTTGATCTGGGCCACCGACAGGGGGCCGCCAGGGGTGAGGACTGGCTGGGCGTTCACCAGGATGAAACCGACCTTGGCCCGGTTGAGGACGATGGTGTTACCGTTGGCGTCGCCGACGACGGCGAGGACACCAGTCGCCGCCGAGAAGCTCACGGTGACGGCCGGGGTGATCCGGTCGCTCAACGACTCAAAGCAAGGGACGAATGAAGACCGCGTCCGAACTCGTACTCGGCCGGACGCCCGGGTGAACCAGGCGAACAGACAACGAGAAGCTCGAGACATGACAAGCCTCCTGATTGTGGAGTGCGGTCGGCTGTCCACCGACGACTCCGATACCTGGCGCGAAGCCCTGGCAAGGGGCCTGGCTCAGGCGTTTGCAACCCGCTGCTTTGCCTGCCTTCGGAGTGGACGAACGAACGGGCCAGCCCTACCGACGCGAAGGAGAAAGCGGCGCGTCGGTCTTTGGGACGAACCTCGACCGGGAAGGGAAGGACCCCCGATCCGAAAGGAATGGTTCCTGGGCGAATCCCGGCAAGTTGGGCTGTGGCTGAGGCGATTCCGCAGGCATTATTCTGTGGGGAGTCGGGGAAGTCAACCGGCCAGAGCCGGTTTCTCGACGGGGAGTGCGGCGGGCCTAACGCTCCTTGGCCCTTGGCGCCTGTGATAAGATAATGTCGATTGTCCGACCTCGCGGTGTTTCATGACGGAGCGTTCCGGATGGCCCAGGAACCGACGTTCGCCGAGTTCCTCGCGCGCCTCCGCCAGGGTGATGACGAGGCGGCCCGACTCCTCTTCGAGCGGTTCGGCCGGTCGCTCTTCCTGCGGGCGCAGGCGCGGCTGGACCAGCGGCTGCGCGGCAAGATCGACGCGGACGACGTGGTCAACTCGGCGCTGAAGAGCCTGTGCCTGAAGATCCGCGAAGGGCGGTTCGAGGTGAAGGACTGGGGCAGCCTCGAAGCGCTGCTCGTGACGATCACCATGCGGAAATGCGGCTACTGGCGCGAGTATTTCCTGGCCAGGAAGCGCGACGTCGGCCGCGAGTGCCCGATGGAGGAGGACCCGCGCGGCGCCCGTGCCGCCCCGGAGCCGCCGGCCCGCGAGCCGGACCCCGCCGAGGTCCTCTCGCTGGAAGAGACCGTCTCCGAGATGGTCAGGGAGCTGACCGTCGAGCAGCAGCAGTGGGTCCGCCTGATGCTCGAAGGCTTCACGATCCACGAGATCAGCGAGCGGTGCAGCGTCACCTACGAGCAGGTGTGGCGCCTGGTGCGGCTGGTCAAGCAGCGGCTGAGGCGGATGCTCGACCTGCCAGATGGCGGCAAGGCCGGCCTGGCGCCGGCGTGACGGGGGAGGAGATATGTCGTCCCGACCGGACGGGCCGGATAGCGTGATGGTCGCCGCCCTGGCCGAGGAGGCCCGGCTCGCCGGCGAGTTCCGCGCGGCCTGGGGCCGGGGGGAAACCCCGTCGATCTCGCGCTACGTCGGCGGCGACCGCACCGGCCGGCTCGAGCTGCTGCTGGAGCTGGCCGCGGCCGACCTCGCGTGCCGGCTGGAGCGCGGCCACCCCGCCTGCGTCGAGATGTACCTCCGCCGCTGGCCGGAGCTGGCCGAGGACAAGGAGATCCTCGTCGAGCTGATCCGCCGCGAGTGGCAGGCCCGGTCCCACGAGAACGCCGGGGTCGTAAGGTTCGAGCTGCGCGAGCGCTTCCCCGAGGTCGATACCCAGCTCGCCGACCTGCCCCCGCCGCGGGCCTCGGCCCGGGAAGCCGGGGCCGGCGAGGCCGGCCCGGAGCCCGGTAAGAGTGCGAAGTGGCCGTGCCTCCCCGGCTACGAGATCGTCGGCGAGCTGGGCGAGGGCGCCATGGGGATGGTGTACCGGGCCAGGCAGGTGGCCGCCGGCCGGGTGGTGGCGCTGAAGATGATCCACCCCGGCCTGTACGTCGGGGCCGAGCGGCTGGCGCGGTTCCGCCGGGAGGCCGAGGCGACCGCCCGCCTACAGCACCCGAACATTGTCCAGATTTACGAGGTGACGGAGCACGCCGGGCAGCCCTACTTCAGCCTGGAGTTCTGCGAGGGCGGCACGCTGGCCGGGGCGCTGGCCGGCCAGCCGCTCCCCGCGGCCACCGCGGCCCGGCTGGTGGAGAGCGTGACCCGGGCGGTGGCGGCGGCCCACGGGCAGGGAGTCGTCCACCGCGACCTGAAGCCGGGCAACATCCTGCTGGCCGCCGACGGCTCGCCGAAGGTGGCGGACTTCGGCCTGGCCTGCCGCGTCGAGGGGGACGGGGCGCTGACCGCGACGGGCCAGCTGCTCGGCACCCTGCAGTACATGGCCCCGGAACAGGCCAGCGGGAACAAGGCCGTCGGGCCGCCCGCCGACGTTCGCTGGGCGCCATCCTCTACGAGTGCTGCACCGGCCGGCCGCCGTTCCTGGCCGCATCGATCACCGACGTCCTCCTCCAGGTGAAGAGCGCCGACCCGGTCGCGCCGCGCCGGCTCAACACCTCCCTGCCGCGCGACCTCGACACGATCATCTTGAAGTGCCTGCAAAAGGAGCCGGGCCGGCGGTACGCCAGCGCGGCGGACCTCGCCGAGGACCTGCGGCGCTGGCAGGCCAAGGAGCCGATCCGGGCCCGGCCGGTCGGCCGGCTGGAGCGCGGGGCGATGTGGGCGCGGCGCAACCCGGCGGCGGCTGGGCTGCTCGTGGCACTGGCCGCCGCCGCCGTGGTCACCGTCGTCATGCTCTACAGCCTGGCGCGGGCCAGCCAGGCCCGGCAGGCCGCCCTCGAGGCCAGCACCCGCAGCCGGTGGGTCAGCGAGATCATGATCGGGCGGATCGAGGACCCCCTGTTGCTGGACGCCGGCGCCTATTCCCTGCCGGAGGAGATCGGCAAACAAACCCGCTTCGTGGAGGTGTTGCGCCGGGCGGTGCAGAAGACCAACCAGCAGCTCGCCGACCAGCCGGCCCAGCAGGCGGCCCTGCTCGCGGTCATTGGCAGCGGCTACCGATCGATGGGGATGTACGAGCCGGCCGAGGCTCACCTGGAACGCGCCCTGGCGGTCTGGCGCGAGCAAGGCCCTGCCCGCCGGCTCGACGTCGCCGACGCGCTCCACCAGCTCGGGCTGGTCCGCCACGAGCGCGGCCGGTACGAGAAGGACGACTTTGAGCGGGCCAAGCGCTGCTACCGCGAGGCGCTGGAAATCTACGACCGGGCCGGCTCGGACCTGGCGATCGAAACCCGGCTGACGCTGGCGTCGCTGCACCAGGGGGAGGAGGACTACGCCAGCGCGAAGGAGATCCACCAGCGGGTGAAGGACGACTACGAGGCGCGGAAGCTGAAAAGGGACCGCAACTATTACCGAGCCGAGATGGGCCTGATCGCCGAGAAGGTCGAGGCCGCCTCGGTCGGCAAGGACTTCACCCCACTGGTCGTGTCGGAGATGCTGGGCCCGATCGAGGAACTGGTCCGGCTGGAACCCGACAAGAGCTGGCAACGAGTCGTCGAGCTGTTCAAGGCCGCCAGCCTCCAGATGATCGGCGCGAGGAACGGGGCCATGGCGGCCGAGGACCAGAAGAAGGCTCGCCAGGCGGCGGAGGCGACCTTCCTCCGGTGCGCCGACCTGATCCAACGGGAGTACGGTGGCGAGCACAACTACCGCGCCGTGCCGCTGATCGGCCTGGCCGCCTCCCAGGCGGACCGGGGGGACTGGGCCGCGGCGGCGCGGGCCTCCCTGGAGGCCGTGCAGGCCTTCCGGGCCACCACCGGGTTGGCCCACGAGAAGGCCCCCTACGTGGCGTCACGGGCCGCCTACTACCTCTACCGCCGGGACGGCCACACGGCCGAGGCGATCAAGCTGCTCGACGAGGTGATGAAGGCGCTGGAGAAGCGTTCCGGAAAGAAGCACCACCTCTACGCCAACGGCCTGATGTTCCGCGCCTGGTTCTCCCGGGAGGTCGGCGACCGCAGCGCGATGCGGAGCTGCTGTGAGGCGGCCAAGGCGATCTACGACCAGGCCCCCCTGCGGTCGAAGTACCGACTCTACCCGCTCTGCGAGAGGTACCTGGCCGAGGCGAAGTAGGCCGGATTCCCTAGGATGCCCTCGTCGAGCCCGGTGCCTCGCCGAACAAGGATGCTCATGAACGCCGACTGGCGGAACCGCTACGAGAAGGCCGTCGAGGTCACCCGCAAGGCCGGCCAGGTCGCGCTGCGCTACTTCGACACCGACCTGGACGTCGAGACCAAGGGCGACTCCAGCCCGGTGACGGTCGCCGACCGCGAGACGGAGCTGGCGCTGCGCTCGGCCCTACAGAAGGCGTTCCCGGGGGACGGCTTCCTCGGCGAGGAGTACGGCGACACGCCCGGCTCGACCGGCTTTCGCTGGATCATCGACCCGATCGACGGCACGCGCAGCTTCGTGCGCGGCGTCCCGACCTGGGCCACGCTCCTGGGCCTGGAGTACAAGGGCGAGCTGATCGCCGGCGTCGTGGACGCCCCGGTGTTCGGGCACACCTACCACGCGCTGCGCGGCCACGGCGCCTACCGCAACGACCGCCGCATCCACGTCTCCGGCCAGGGCGACCTGGCCCGGTCGCTGGTCTTCTACTCCAGCCTGGCCTGGTTCCTCAACGCCGGCAAGGAGCGCGAGTTCATCGAGCTGGTCCGCCGCTCCGAGAAGCAGCGGGGCTACGGCGACTGGTACGGCTTCCTGCTGGTGGCCCAGGGCTCCGGCGAGGTGATGATCGAGCACGGCGTCCACGCCTGGGACGTCGGCGCCATCTTCCCCATCATCGAGGAGGCCGGCGGGAGGATGACCGACTGGTCGGGCCGGTTCGACCTGCACGCGGCGGACGTGATCGCCTCCAACGGGAAGCTGCACGGCGAGGTGCTGGCGATCGTCACCGGGAGGGCGACGTGAAGCTGGCGCGGGCGATCGAGTGGGTCGGCGGGCCGGACGGCTTCCTGCGCCTGCTCGACCAGACGAGGCTGCCGACCGAGGTGGTTTACCGGGACTGCCGGACGCTGGAAGACGTCCGGGAAGCGATCTGCTGCCTCGCGGTGCGAGGGGCGCCCGCGATCGGGGTCTCGGCCGCCTACGGTCTGGTGCTGTGGCTGCAAGAGGACGAGGGAGCCCGGCTCGACGCCGCCGTCGAGCGGCTGGGGTCGAGCCGGCCGACTGCGGTGAACCTGGCGTGGGCGCTGGACCGCATGCGTCGCCGCTGGCACGGGCACGCCGGGGGGGACCCCGCCCGGTGGATGCTGAGCGAGGCGCACGCCATCGCCGCCGAGGACGAGGCGATGTGCGCCGCCATCGGCCGGCACGGCGCCGCGCTGCTGCAAGACGGGCAGGGGGTCCTCACGCACTGCAACACCGGGGCGCTGGCCACCGCCGGCATGGGCACGGCCCTGGCCGTGATCTTCGCGGCGGCGGCCCAGGGTAAGCGGCTATGCGTCTTCGCCAACGAGACCAGGCCGTTGCTCCAGGGCGCCCGCCTGACCGCCTGGGAACTGTCCCAGGCCGGCCTGGACGTCACGCTGATCTGCGACAGCATGGCGGCGCAGGTGATGAAGGAGGGTCGGGTCCAGGCGGTGATCGTCGGGGCCGACCGCATCGCCGCCAACGGCGACACGGCGAACAAGATCGGCACCTACGGCGTGGCCGTGCTGGCCAGGGCCCACGGCGTCCCGTTCTACGTGGCCGCGCCGTCGAGCACGTTCGACCTGTCGCTGCCGGACGGCGACGGCATCCCGATCGAGCAGCGCGACCCCGAGAGGTCACCCGGGCCTAGGCACGCAGGCCGCCCCCGACGGCGTGAAGGTCTACAACCCGGCGTTCGACGTCACCTTCGCCCACCTCATAACCGCGGTCGTGACCGAGAAGGGCATCATCCGGCCGGTGACCGTGGAGGCGATCCGGGCCGTCGTCGGTTCTCGGTTGTGAGAAGTCTGTCGCGGAACCCCTTCCCACATCTGAGAAGCCTCTGCTGGACCGTGCGCGGATTCGGTAGCGGCACTGGCTTTGCTGTGCGTAGGCAGCACATGTGACGAGTTTGAATTCGGTTGACGCCCTTCCGGTACGCCCTACAACGATCCCTCAGCGATCAACCCCGGCGGAGCCACGGACCTGCCATGTCAGACCCGACACCCTCTCCCGACAAGCCCACCGCCCCCGCACCAGCGGCGCCCGCGCCGAAGCCCGCGGCGGCGCCTGCCAAGCCCGCCGCGAAGGGAAAGCAGGAGGAGCGGCGCGGCTTCCTGGCCCAGCTCGTCGGCGGCTCGTTCGCCTTCGCCTGGGCGACGTTCGCCGGCACGATGGCCCTGTGGACGCTGGGCACGCTGCGCTTCCTCTTCCCCAACGTGCTCTCCGAGCCGTCGAGCCGGGTCAAGGTCGGCCTGCCGGAGAACTACGAGGAAGGCAAGGTCATCGAGAAGTACAAGGACCAGAACATCTGGGTGGTCCGCAACGAGGGCCGCATCTATGCCCTCAGTACCACCTGCACACACCTGGGCTGCACGCCGAACTGGCTGGAGAGCGCCCAGAAGTTCAAGTGCCCCTGCCACGGCTCCGGCTTCTACATCTCCGGCATCAACTTCGAGGGCCCGGCGCCGCGGCCGCTGGAGCGGTGGAGCATCTACGTCGGCGACGACGGCCAACTCGTCGTGGACAAGAGCAAGAAGTTCCAGCAGGAACGCGGCGAGTGGACCAACCAGGAATCGTACATCATCGTCTAAGGGCCTCTCCATGAGCGTTGGGGACTACATCCGTAACTCGCAGGTCTGGAAGAGCATCTTCCGCCACCCCGCGCCGCGCGACCGGCGCAACCGCGTGGTGGTCATGCTCACCAACGTCTTTTTGCACCTGCACCCCGTCAGCGTCCGCAAGAGCGGCATCGCGCTGAGCTACACCTGGTGCATGGGCGGGCTGACGTTCTTCATGTTCCTGGAGCTGACGATCACCGGCGTGCTGTTGATGTTCTACTACCGGCCGACGCTGGAGCACGCCTACAACGACATCCTCCTGCTGCGTGACGTGGCGACGCTCGGCATCCTCCGCGAGCTGCACCGCTGGGGCGCCCACGCCATGGTCATCACGATCTGGCTGCACATGTACCGCGTCTTCCTCACCGGCAGTTACAAGCCTCCCCGGGAGTTCAACTGGGGTGTCGGCGTCTTGCTCCTGGTGCTCACGCTGCTGCTCAGCTTCACCGGCTACCTGCTGCCGTGGGACCAGCTGGCGATCTGGGCCATCACCGTGGGCAGCAACATGGCTCGGGCCACACCATTCCTCGGCCACGAGGGACCCGGAGCGACGTTCCTCCAGGTCGGCGGCGTGCCGCTGATTCACTCCGGCTCCGACGCCCGCTTCCTGCTGCTGGGCGGAAGGTTCGTCTCCGGCGACACGCTACTGCGGTTCTACGTGCTCCACTGCGTGGCGATCCCGCTGGCGGTGGCGGTGCTCATCGCCGTGCATTTCTGGCGCGTCCGCAAGGACGGTGGCATCAGCGGACCCATGTGAACAGGATTGCAGATTGCAGATTGCAGATTGCAGAATGACCGGAGAGCGACATGTTGTTTTCTTCCATTCTGCAATCTGCAATCTCAAATCTGCAATGAGGAATTGACATGTCCGGCACGCTCGATCACAGTCTGCAAACCGGCCTCGCCGTCTACTACGTGCTGTGCGCGCTCATGAACGCCGGCTTCGCGCTGTACTTCCAGCGCATCGCCCAGCCGCGCAAGCCCGCCGCGGCGACGCTGTGGTGGGCCGTCGCCGGCTTCTTTGCGCTACACGCCCTGGCCTACGGCGTCTTCCACGCCGGCTGGGTCATCCCCCGCGGCGTCCGCCACGCCATCGACAACGTCGCCAACCCGATCTCGTACACGGTCCTCTCCGTCGTCGGGTTCTGCGCGATGCTCTACTGGCGCAAGCCGCTCACCCGGCCGCAGGTCGCCTGGGGCATCCTCATGGCCAGCCTGCTCATCGGCGGCTGGTGGGTCACCGACGACAACTTCCGCTCCATCGTCGCCAAGGAAGACAACGTCCCGATCACGATGCTGATCTACTCGGTCGGCTTCTTCACCTGGCTGGGCCTGTACCGCGGCGTCGAGAACGACGAGCGCATCGCCAGGGGCGAGCCGGTGCTGGAGAAGCTCGACGACGAGAAGGTGCTCGTCTGGCCGGACCTCGTCTACACCGAGTTGATCTGCATGATCATCGCCACGGCCGCGCTGGTCGTGTGGTCGATCCTGCTGAAGGCCCCGCTGGAGCAGCCGGCGACCAGCGCCAAGGCCCCCAACCCGTCGAAGGCGCCGTGGTACTTCCTCGGCTTGCAGGAGATGCTCGTCTACTTCGACCCGTGGATGGCCGGCGTGGTGCTGCCGACGTTCATCATCGTCGGCCTGATGGCGCTGCCGTACATCGACTACAACCGCGAGGGCAACGGCTACTACACCTTCGCCCAGCGCAAGTTCGCCATCGTCACGTTCCTGTTCGGTTTCCTCGTACTGTGGGTGGTGCTGATCGTGCTGGGCACCATCCTTCGCGGGCCGAACTGGAACTTCTTCGCGCCGTTCGAGTACTGGGACCCGCACAAGGTCCTGCCGCTGAACAACATCAACGTCTCCGACATCGTCTGGCTGAAGCTGCTCAACACCTCACCCTCGACGGTGACGTTCCCCGGCTACAAGGGGTCGCAGGCGCTCAACGTCATCTGGCGCGAGCTGCCCGGGCTGCTGTTGGTGGTCGGCTACCTGTTCGTGCTGCCGCCGGTGTTGGCCGCCACGGTGTTCCGCAAGTTCTTCGTCAAGATGGGCTTCCTGCGCTACTTCCTGATGGTCAACCTGCTGCTGTTCATGGCCTCGCTGCCGATCAAGATGGTGCTGCGCTGGGCGTTCAACCTGAAGTACATCGTGGCGATGCCGGAATACTTCTTCAACATCTGACGAACAGCTGTCAGCTATCAGCCGTCAGCTGTCAGTCAGACAGCTTGGCTGACAGCTGACGGCTGATAGCTGAGAGCTGAAACATGGCCGCTACCGACCAACACTACCGCAGTCAGAACGCCCTCGACGTCGTCTTCGGCGTCTCGTGCGGGTTGATGCTGCTGACGACGGTGTGGATGTTCGTGGACGACTACAACCGCTCGTTCAAGCCGGTGCAGCGGACATTCCGCGACGTAGAAGCCACCGTCGCCGAGCGCGACCTCGTCGATAAGCTGCCCGACCCCGAGCTGCTCAAGCAGCGCCGCGTCCAGCTCAAGCGCGCCCGCGAGGGCGTCGAGGACGCCAAGGCGGTCGCGATCATCGGCGCGGAGGAGGTCGAGAGGAACCGCAAGCTCGTCCGCTCGGCCGACACCCGCGACAGCGCCGAGGGGGCCAAGGCCCGGGGCGAGCTGAACAAGGCCGTCAACGAGTACGGGGCGATGGAGCGGCGGCTGAAGGCCAAGCTCGATACCGCCGACGAGCACTACCGCACGATCAAGGCCGACCTCGACTCCAAGGTCAGCCTCTACAACATTGAGATCGACGACGCCGGCAAGTACCCCAAGGACTCGCCCGCCGCCGAGTCTCACAAGAAAAGGGCCGGCGAACTTGACGCCGAGGTGCGGAAGCTAGAAGCCGACCTCGCTACCGCCAAGGCGAGCCTGGACGAGATCGACCTGGAGATCAAGAGCAAGGTCCGCGCCCCGCTGGAGGGGGCCGAGAAGCAGGTCGCGGCCGCCGAGGACGAGATGAAGAAGCTGGCCGGCGTGTCCGACCGCTTCGCCAAGCTCGCCGCCCAGAAGGCGTGGACGACCGCCGACACGCTGCGGGCGCTGCCCATCCTCGACGGGTTCGAGTCGCCGATCAAAATCCGCCAGCTGTGGCTCCCGGAACTGACCATCGACTACGGCGGGTTCCGCGACGTCCCGCGCTTCGACCGCTGCACCACCTGCCACCTGGGCATTGACAAGTCCGCCTACGACAAGGAGACGCTCGCCCGGCTCGGCGACGAGCAGGAGGGCAACCGGCTTACCGCCAAGCTGGTCTCCGCCAAGGACGAGCTGGAGAAGCGCGCCCGCGCCGGCGAGAACCTCGGGTTCAACCCCGCCGACCTGCCAGGCGAGCGGCAAGGCCACCTGGGCATCATCTCGGTAATCCTCGCCGCCTGCGTCCTGGTCGGGGCGCTGTCGCTGGGCATCCTCCAACAGTCGATCCGGCTGGGCCTGGTAACTCTGTTCGCCGGGCTGGTCCTGACCCTGGCAACCTCCGCGACCCTGGCGTGGTTCTCGCCCCGAGTCACCAAGGTGAAGGCGATCAAGCTGGGGCCGTCGCAGGTCAGCCAGTACGCCACCCACCCGCGGCTGGACCTGTTCGTGGACTCGAACAGCGCGCACCCGATGGAAAAGTTCGGCTGCACGGTCTGCCACTCCGGCCAGGGAAGCGCCACCGACTTCAACTACGCCACCCACACGCCCGACGACGCGACGCAGACCGACCAGTGGAAGAAGGAGTACCACTACCACCCGACGCACTTCTGGGACTTCCCAATGCTGTCGAAGCGGTTCGTCGAGTCGTCGTGCCTGAAGTGCCACCACCAGATTTCCGACCTCGTCCGTGCCGGCGGCAAGGAGGAGGCGCCAAAGCTACTCCGTGGCTACGCGCTGGTCCGGGAGATGGGTTGCTTCGGCTGCCACGAGATCTCGGGGCTCAAGGGCGGTCGGCCGGTCGGGCCCGACCTGCGCCTGGAGCCGACCCCGGCCCTGGAGTGGCTCAGTCCGGCCGAGCAGGAGAGGGCGAAGGCGGACACGGCCAACCCGCCGGGGACGTACCGCAAGGTCGGTCCGAGCCTGCGGCGGCTGTCGGAGAAGGTGACTCAGGACTGGACGGCGAAGTGGGTCTTCGACCCGCGCGGCTTCCGCCCGGACACCCGGATGCCTCACTTCTACAACCTGAGCACCAACAGCAAGGAGTACCTGGCCAAGGAGGCGCCCGAGCAGGAGAACTTCCCCGCCGCCGAGGTCCAGGCGATCAGCCACTACCTGATTCAGGAGAGCAAGAACAGCCTCGCCGCCAAGGACGCCAACCGGGTGGCGCTGCTGGGCGGCAAGAAGAACCTCCACCAGCTCCAGCAGCAGCTGGTCAAGGGCGGCCTGAGTGACAAGGACCAGAAGGAGCTGTACGACGTCAGCCGCCGCTTCTCTGACCTGGCGCTGCTGTCGGCCCCGCGCAACGGCGCGTCGATCAACAACCTCGCCGCCCGCCAGCGGGCGCTCCAGGAGAGGCTCGCCGAGCTGCACCGGCGGGGCGCCGAGGGCGACACGACCAAGGCCGAAATCGCCGCCGCCGGGAAGGAGCTGGAAGAGGTGACCGCGCAGCTCATCGCCGCCGGTACGCCGGTGCCGCTGTCCGAGGACAGCCTGACCGGTGATTCCGGCGACAAGGTCGTGCTGCCGAAGAAGGAAGGGGACCCGACCCGCGGGCGCGAGCTGTTCACCGAGAAGGGGTGCCTGGCGTGCCACGCCCACGAGGGGACGACGAAGCCGTTGGAGAAGGATGGCAAGACCCTCGTCGGGGCCGTCGAGAGCGAGGCGAACTTCGGTCCCGAACTTAGCCGCATTGCCGACAAGCTCTCGCCCGAGAAGGGGCGGCTGTGGCTGGTGCAGTGGCTGATGAACCCGAACGTCTACCACCCGCGCACCCGCATGCCGGTGACCCACCTGTCGCCCGACCAGGCCAACGACCTCGCCGCGTGGCTGTTGAGCCAGAAGACCGGGTGGAAGGGAACGAAGACCGACCCGGTCGATCCGTCGCTGACCGACTACAAGCAGCTGGCCCGCGTCTACCTGGCCAAGGCGCCCGGCGTGACCCGGCTGGAGTTGGATCAGTTCCTGCCGAAGGACGGCGACGGGCTGCCCGGCATCCCGGCCGAGCGGATGGAGAGCTTCCCCCGTGACGCCGACGAGCGGGTCCTGGACAAGACCAAGTGGGACGAGGAGCAACGGGCCAGGAAGTTGACCTCAGAACAGATCAACGCGATGAAGCTAGATGCGTTGAAGTGGTACGTCGGCCGCAAGGCGATCGGCCGGCTCGGCTGCTTCGCCTGCCATGACATCCCTGGTTTCGAGACGGCCAAGCCGATCGGTACCGGGCTTAACGACTGGGGCAAGAAGGACGGCGACAAGCTCGCCTTCGAGGACGGCGAGGCGTTCGCCCGGACTCACTTCAACATCGTGCCGACGCGCGTGACCCGGGCGGAGGTTGAGGCGCGGATCAAGGCGCTTGAGGAGAAGCCGGCCAAGGAGCGCAGCCAGGCCGATAGCGATGAGTTGGCCCGGCTGCAGGACCGCGTCAAGATTCAGAAGGAGGCCGACGACCTGGAGGCGAAGGCGCTGGAGAAGTACCTCTCGAAGAAGGAGCAGGCCCGGCTGGAAGAGCTGCAGAAGTTCTTCGAGCCGGTCAAGAACGGCACCGGCCAGGCCAAGGAACCGTTCGAGGGGTACTACTTCGACGCCCTGGAGCACCACCAGCGCGAGGTTCCTCCACCTCGGCTCTTCGAGCCGCCGCGACTACGACTACAACCGCATCAAGCCGTGGGACGACCGGCTGCGCATGCCGCAGTTCAAGTTCGCCCGCCCGCGGCAGAGGGCCGAGCGAGTCGAAGGAGGCGTACGAGGCGCGGCTGGAGAAGGAGGACGCCGAGGCCCGCGAGGCGGTGATGACGTTCATCTTCGGCCTGGTCGCCGAGCCGATGCCGGCCAAGTACCTCTACAACCCCAGCCCGGAGAAGAAGGCGGAGATCGCCGGCCAGTTGGTCCTCGACCGGTTCAACTGCGGCAGTTTGCCACCAGATTCGGTCGGGCGTGTTCGAGTTCAAGCCGGCCGACGCCGAAACGTGCTCGACCGCTCGTACAACCTGGCCGCCGGTGACAACGGGCGGAACCTCCTCAAGGACCACGCCTTCCAGGGGCACAACGCCTGGTTCGGGCCGACCCCGTCCGGCGACCGACTCCAGGCGTTCGGCTACCGCGACGCCATGGTCACGGCCCAGGCCCAGGACAACCCTGACCTGGGCGGCACCGTGGCCGTGCGCCTGTCCGACGCGCTCCGCTTCGTCGGGGCCGACAAGGTGATGCGCGACCTGCCGGAGGGGACGTACCTGTACCTTCCCCAGGGGGCGTTCAAGGAGACCGCGCCGTTCGGGGGGACGTGGACCGACCTGATGGTGCCGTACCTGGCCAAGAAAGACAGCACGAAGTACCGGCGGCCGACCCCGGCAAGTCGCGGACAGTTCTACCGCCGCCCCTGCTGCCGAGGAGCATCCAGCCGGACTGGCTGTACAAGTTCCTGCTCAACCCGCACCCGGTGCGGCCGATGTTCCCGGAGTCGTCGGCCGGCGTGCTGCTGCGGATGCCGAGGTTCAACCTGAGCCCCGACGACTCCCGGGCCATTGTGAACTACTTCGGGGCGGTGTCAAGCTCGGCAACCCCGGCGAGGGTGACGGCGGCTACGTCACCGCATCCCGCAGCGCGACCGGGTACTGGCGGCACTCGATCGGCAACGCTATGAACAGAGTGTCCGGCGCATGCTCGACGACGCCAAGAGGGAGGTCGCCGCCGCCAAGGGCAACGCCGAGAGGGAGAAGGCCTGGCAGGCGCGGGTCAAGTTGATCGAGGACACGCTGGCGCAGAAGGACAAGGCGCCCAAGGGGGCGAAGGTCACCGACCTGTACTCGCGGCTGGCGTACAACCTCGTCACGCACAAGGACCTGTGCCTGAAGTGCCACCCGATGGGCAACGTCAAGATCGACGGCGCCCAGGGGCCAAACCTGGCCCTGGCCACCGAGCGGTTGCGGCCGGAGTGGGTCGAGCAGTGGGTGGCCCAGCCGGAGCGGATGTTCCCCTACGCCCCGGTGATGCCGCAGAACTTCCCCAACAACCCCGACCCGCTACAATGGACGTACCAGGACGCCTTCGTCGGCACGCCCCTGCAGCAGACCAAGGCCGTCCGGGATCTGATCATGGACCTGCCCCGGCTGACCGAACTCCTCACCACCCACCCACCGACGGTTCCGCCCCCAGCCTCGGGAGAGAAGAAGTGATGCGTACTACAATCGTCGTCGCGATAGCGCTGGCCTTTACCCTGTCTGCCGGCCAGGCCAACGCCCAGGGATGGGGAACGATCAAGGGCACGGTCGTCCTCGACCCGGCGGTCGCGGCCGTACCGGCCAACGAGAAGGCGAACGTTGATAAGGACCAGGCGCACTGCCTGTCCAAGGGCGACATCTTGAAGAACGAGTTGGTCGTCAATCCGAAGAACAAGGGGGTGCGCTGGGTGCTGGTCTGGCTGACCGACCCGAAGGACGCGCGGAACGCCAAGTTCGTGCCGCCGGTCCACCCCTCACTGAAGAGCCCGCCGAAGACGGTAGAGATCGACCAGCCCTGCTGCGTCTTCGAGCCGCGCGTCATGGCCTTGCAGGTCGGCCAGGACCTCGTCGTGAAGAACACCGCGCCGATCCCCCACAACTTCAAGATTGACTCGATCGGCGGCGGCCCCGTGCAGAACCCGCTGATCCCCTCCAAGGGGCAGGCGACGGTCGGGGGGTTCGTTCCCAAGCTGATGCCGACGATGTACACGTGCAGCATCCACGCCTGGATGAAGGGCTACATCGGCACCTTTCCTCACCCGTACTTCGCGGTCACCAACGAGGACGGCGAGTTCGAGATCAAGAACGCCCCCGCGGGCAGGTTCCGGCTGATGATCTGGCAGGAGAAGGCCGGGTGGGTCATCAACGCCCCCATGGCCGCGAACCGCGGCAAGGTGATCCAGGTGAACGCCGGCGGCACCACCGACGTCGGTAAGATCCCGCTCAAGCCGCTCAAGGACTGATCCGTTCCGACCAACCGGTTAGCGACGCCCCGGAGGGCGCTGCAGTTGCCGAGCGCCTCTCCGGGGCGTCGCTAGCCAAATCATATCCCCGAGGTTGTTCCCCATGCGACGCACTCTCCAGGCCTGGCTCGCCAGCAGCTTGCCGTTGCCTTCCTCGCCCTGATCCTCGCCGGCTGCGGCGGGGTGCCGCGCGACGAGGACGACGATGAGGATTACGCCCCGTCCAAGCGGGTCAAGAAAAAGGGCGGCAGCGCGTCGGCCGTCGCTCTGAAGCCGGTCAAGGCGACGGAGTACGGCGTGATCCGCGGCAAGGTGGCCTGGGAGGGGCCGGAGCCTTCCTTTGCCGAGGAGACGGCAAAACTGCGGGCCGCCATGTCCGGCAGCCAGGACAAGGACTACTGTCTCACCGGAAAGACCCCCGATGGCAAGGGCGCCGGCCTGGAGCCGTGCGAGGCGGAGCAACAGACGTTTCGCATCGGCAAGAACAAGCAACTCGGCAACGTCTTCGTCTGGATCCAACCGGAGCCGGGCCACTACTTTGAGATCCCGAAGGAGCAGCTCGAAGCGGTGCCCAAGACCATCACGCTGACCCAGCCGCACTGCTCCTTCCTGCCTCACTGCCTGGTGCTGTTCCCCAGCTACCGGGGCCCGGACGGCAAGCTCGTCCCGACGGGGCAGAAGTTCTTCATCGAGAACGACGCCCGGGTTGGCCACAACGCCAACGTCAAGGGCGGGCCGCTCAACACGGGGCAGGGCAGCTCGATCGAGGGCATGAAGGGTGACGGCCCGGCGAAAAAGATCGATATCGTCTTAAAACCCGACTCGACCCCGGTGACGATCGCCTGCAACATCCACGGCTGGATGATGGCGTGGGCGCGTGTGTACGACCACCCTTACGCCACACTTTCGAGCGTCGGGGCCGACCCGAAGGCGAAGCGGTGGGAGAACCTCGACAGTCCCGAGGTTGGCACCTACGAGATCAAGGGGGTGCCGGTCGGGGCGAAGGTAAAGCTGTTCGCCTGGCACGAGGTGCGTGGCCCGCTGGGCGAGGCCAAGGGCAAGGAGATCGTGCTGAAGAAGGAAAACGTCGAGGACTTCACCGCGAAGTAGGGAGCCCTGATCTGACCCAGGTCCGACCGAGAGGGAGGGCGCTCCGCACGAGCGCCCCTCCCTCTCGGTCGGGCCTTTGACAGGACGCTTGTCCGCCGTCGGTGGGGAAGATACGATGCCGGGAGACCCTTCACGCTCCGAGGTGCCCCATGCCGTTGCCCACGCTCGCCCTGGTGCTTCTGCTGGCCGCCGAGCCGCCGGCGCGCGAACTCTTTAACGGCAAGGACCTCGCCGGCTGGGTCGTCGAGGGGCCTCGCGAGTTCAAGGACGGCGACAAGGTCGCCCCGGTCTGGGTGGCGAAGGACGGCGTCCTCTCCTGCATGGTCCCCCGAAGCAGCTTTGGCTTCCTCCGCTATACCGGGCAGGAGTTCGCCGACTTCCACCTCAGCCTCGAATACCGCTTTGCGGCCCCGGGTACGGCCGGCCGGCGCGGCAACAGCGGCGTCGGCATCCGCACGGTGCCGTTTGACCCGATGGAGTCCCGGAAGACGCGGCCGTCTTTTGCCTGTTATGAGGTCCAGTTACAGGATGACGCCGACCGCAAGCCCAGCAAGCACACCACGGGGTCGCTCTACCGTTACGTCGCCCCGAAGGAGCAGGCGGCGAGGCCGGCGCCGGAGTGGAACGCGATCGAGATCAAGTGCGTCGGCCCGCGCATTGAGGTCACGCTCAACGGCAAGAAGATCCTCGACGTGGACCAGACCTCGGTTGACCCCATCAAGGACAAGCCGCTGAAGGGCTTCATCTGCCTGCAAAACCACGGCAGCCGCGTGGATTTCCGCAACATCAAGGTCCGCGAGATCAATGCCCCCACCAACCCGAAGCGCTAGCGAGGGCGCACGCCGTTAAGGAACGGACAATACCATGAGCGAGCAGGAAAAGCCAACTTCCGAACAGCAGCCGGCGCAGAAGCCGAATTTCCGGGAGAGGTTCAAGCGCGAGGGGGACCGCCCCCAGAAGCCAGTCCCCGGCAAGGTGCCGTCGCTGGAGCGCGAGGACATGACCTACGGCTTCGGGGCGAAGCCTTCAACTTTCGACGCCGACCTCGAGGCCCAGTTGGAGCGCGAGCTGAACGAGGCGATGGGCGGCGCCGGGATGAAAGAACTGTTCGGCGAGCAGCCCAAGCGCATCAAGGCGACGGCCCCGCCGCCCGGGCCGCGCAAGGGGCGCGTCATGAGCGTCCGCGGCAAGGACGTCTTCGTGGACGTCGGCGGGCGCATCCAGGGCGTGATGGCGCTCCAGCAGTTCGGCGACGCCCCGCCGAAGGTCGGCGACGAGATCGAGGTCCACATCGAGGGCTACGACCCCGACGGCCTGCTCATCCTGACGCGGCAGGGCGCCGCGGTCGAGGCGGACTGGGGCAGCGTCGCCCCCGGCATGATCGTCGAGGCGCGCGTGCTGGAGCAGAACAAGGGCGGCCTGTCCGTGGACGTCAACGGCATCCGCGGCTTCATGCCGATCAGCCAGATCGAGCTGTTCCGGATCGAGGACCTGGCCCCCTACGTCGGCAAAAAGCTGAAGTGCCTGGTCGCCGCGGTCGATCGCGAGGAACGCACCCTGGTGCTCAGCCGGCGGGCGCTCCTGGATCAGGAGCGCGCGGCCAGTCGCGAACAGCTCTGGGCCGAGCTGGCCGAGGGCCAGGTGCGCGAGGGCGTCGTCCGCTCGATCAAGCCGTTCGGGGCGTTCGTTGACCTGGGAGGGGCCGACGCATTGCTGCCGGTCGGCGAGATGAGCTGGCAGCGGATCAAGGACCCGTCGGAGGTCGTCGCGCCCGGCCAGAGGGTCCGGGTGGTCGTGCTGCGGATCGACCCCGAGGCCCGCAAGTTGACGGTCGGACTGCGGCAGCTGACCTCGAGCCCGTGGGACGAGGCCGGCACAAACTACGCCCCCGGCGGCGTGGTCAAGGGCAAGGTAACCCGAGTCATGGACTTCGGCGCGTTCGTCGAGCTGGAACCGGGCGTTGAGGGGCTGGTGCACGTCTCGGAGCTGGCGCCGCAGCGCGTCAACCGGGTCACGGACGTCGTCAAGGTGGACCAGGAGGTCAACGTGAAGGTCCTGAGCGTGGACGTCCAGCACCGGCGGATGTCGCTGTCGATCAAGCAGGCCCTGAAGGCGCCGGAGCCGGAGGTGGAGGAGGCGGAGGACGACACCCCGGCCCCGCCGCAGAAGCTGCGCAAGATCACGACGCCGCTGCGCGGTGGGGTGGGCGGGGGGGGCAACCTGATCGACCTGCCCAAGCCCGGTGGCGAGGCGTGACGCGAGCCGGCGGGTGCGTTACAATTCGGTGAGAAGGAGGTGAGGAGCGGCACGGGCCCCGGGTCGCTCCTTGTCATTCCTCACTCGGCACAAGGGCTCCGAAATGGCGGGCAACCTGGTCGGCATCGATCTGGGGACGACCTTCTCGGCGATCGCCGCACTCGACGAGTACGGCAAGCCGTACACCGTCCCCAACCGGGACAACGAGATGCTCACCCCGAGCGCCGTCCTGATCGTGGACGACGCCAACGCGGTGGTCGGCCAGGCCGCGCTCGACGTCGCGCTGGAGCAGCCCGACCGGGTGGCGACGCTCATCAAGCGCTACATGGGCAAGGACGGCTACGCCCGCGCCGTCGCCGGCCGGCCGTTCCGCCCCGAGACGCTGTCGGCGATCATCCTGCGCAAGCTGGTCCAGGACGCCGAGCTGCGCCTGGGGCCGATCAGCAAGGCGGTCATCACCGTGCCGGCCTACTTCGACGAGACCCGGCGGAAGGCGACGAAGGACGCCGGCCGCATCGCCGGACTGGAGGTGATCGACATCCTCGACGAGCCGACCGCGGCGGCCCTGGCCTACTCGTTCCAGCCGCCGCGCCCCTTGCACGGCATGCCGGCGCCGAAACCGATGCTGCCCGACGAGGTGCGAACGGTCCTGGTCTACGACCTCGGCGGCGGCACGTTCGACGTGACTCTGGTGCGGCTGTCGAAGGACCGGTTCGAGACGCTGGCGATCGAGGGCGACTACCAGCTAGGCGGCAAGGACTGGGACGACAAGCTCGTCGATCACATCGCCCGCAAGTTCCAGGAGCAGCACGGCAGCGACCCGCGCCAGGACCCCCAGTCGCTGGCCGCCCTGCGCGCCGCCGCCGAGCGCGCCAAGAAGACGCTCAGCAAGCTGACCCAGGCGACGGTCACCTGCTCGCACGCCGGCAAGTTGCTCACCGTGCCGATCCCCCGCGCGGAGTTCGAGGCTCTGACGAAGGACTTGATCACCCGCACCCGCCTGACCGCCCAGCAGCTCTTGCGGCACGCCGGGGTCAAGTGGGACCAGGTCGATCGCATCCTGCTGGTCGGCGGCTCGACGCACATGCCGATGACCGGCGAGATGCTCCAGCAGCTGAGCGGTAAGACGCCGGACAATTCCCTCGCCGTCAGCGAGGTCGTTGCCCGGGGTGCGGCCCTTCACGCCGGCATCACCGCGGCCCACTCGGACCTCGACATGGGGCTGCTCGAGCCGGAAGCGAGGAAGCTGCTCGAGCAGGTCGTGGAGGTGAACGTCAACGCGCACAGCCTCGGCCTGGAGGCCGTGGACAAGGCCGACCAGCGGGTCAACAACATCCTGATCCCAAAGAACACCCAGTTGCCCTATGCCTTTAGCCGGGTCTACTACACCAAGGCCGAGAACCAACAGCGCGTGCGCGTCAACGTGCTCCAGGGGGACGCCCCGGAAGCGAAGGACTGCATCTCGATCGGTGAGTGCTGGATTGAAGGGCTGCCGCCAGCCCTGCCGAAGGGGTCTCCGGTCCAGGTCCGTTACGGCGTGGCGCCGAACGGACTGATCGAGGTGCTGGCGCTGGACATGACCTCCGGCCGGATGGCGCGGACGGTGATCCACCGCTCTAGTGGACTGTCCGACGAGGAAATCGCCCGCGAGGCGGAGTTCGTGCGGAAGCTAAGGATCCAGTAGAGGCCCCAGCCGATGTCAACGTTCCCGCCGGGGGTGTTCGCAGTGCAATGCCCGAATCCGAAGTGCCGCAAGTACATGCTCGTCGAGGAGCACGACCGCGGCAAGACGGTGGCGTGCCTGCTGTGCCAGACGCCAATCCGAGTCGGCGGCACACCGGCGCCCAAAAAACCTGCTGGTTAGCAACGCTTCGGAGAAGCGTTATGCCGGAACGCTTCTCCGAAGCGTCGCTAACCGAGTCGGTGGGTCAGCGCTCCACGCCGATGAAGAACCCCTCGATCGGCTTGGCAGTCGGCGCGGCCTTCTTCTCGCCGGCGTCGATGCCCAGGATGGTGCCGCGCGGCCGGGCCAGGTCCACCTTGATGGGCTCGGCCGTGCAGCACAGGCCGACGTTGCCGGCGCGGTCCTCCGCCTCGACGCGGACGTAGAACTGGTACGGCAGGTCTTTCGGCATCTCCCAGCCGTAAACGCCCGTGTTTTCCAGCCCCGAGGCGATCGTCGTCCAGGGGCCGTCCTTCTTCGGGGACATGCTGATCGACACCGGCCGCGGCGTCAGGTGGATGTCGCTGGCGGTGTAGTGGACGTAGAGCGTGCCGGCGTCGCGGTCGGTGCCGGCGTGGACGTCCTTTACCTTGACGAGAGGCAGCGTCTCATCGACCTCGACCCACAGCTGGGGCGCGTCCCCGGCCTGCGGGGGCGGCGACTTCAGGCCGACCCCGCTGCGGACGACGATGGTGAAGCCGTAGCGGCCTTCCTCCGCGACGTGGACGACGAGCGGACCGGCCGGCGGCGGCTCGTTGCTGTACCGTTGCCAGGAGCGGCCGTCGCGCGTCGCCCACAGTTCGACGGCGGCCACGCCGGACGGGCCGACGTCGGCGACGCTGTAGTTCAGTTTGATGCGCCGGTTGTTGACGACCATGGTCGGGACGGCGCAGGCGGCCTGCGACTTCATCCCGCAGGTCTCAACCCCGGTGGCGGGGCAGGCCTTCTGAGGCTCGTCCTTCGGCTCGCTCGGCACGGTGGCGTCACGGGCCGACAATCGGCCGAACGTGATCAGCGTGCCGGTGATCGCCATCACGACCAGGGCCAGTGCCGCGAACAGACGGGTACGCATCCTCTCTTCCCTCCTTCTCGCAAGCCCGGGGGACCTGGGTGTCGCGGGAGGCCCCCCGTGTGCGGGCCGGGATGATACCCACCCACGCCGCCTGGGCAAGGCGAAGTTGCCGACGCCGACGCGGCGCGTTAGACCAGTCAGAGCCCGTTGGGAGCTACTCCGATGCGCCTCGCTTGCCTCGCCTTCCTCGCCTGTGCCACGGCCGCCTTTTCCCAGGACGCCGCCCGCTACGGCGTCCGCCCCGACAGGAAGAGCTATCCCCAGGCCACCGCGAAGGAGGCCCTCGGCAGCGTCCTCAAGGCGATCGACGACAGGCGGTTCGACTACCTCACCGCCCAGCTCGCCGACCCGGCCTTTATCGACGACCGGGTCAAGCGGGTTTACGCCGGTAAGTTCGACGAGCAGGTCCAGGACACGCAGGCCCGGCTCGACCCGGCGGCGGTGAAGCTGCTTCGACGCTTCGCCAAGGACGGCACCTGGACGGTCGGCAAGGCGACGGCGGTCGTCGGGCTGGAGGGGGTGCCGGAGCGCGTCGTCCGACTGGTGAAGAAGGGAGATTTGTGGTTCCTGGCGCACGACTCCTCGCCGGAGAGATGACCTTCATGATTGACCTGCGTAGCGACACCGTCACCCGGCCCACGCCCGGCATGCTGGCCGCCATGCAGTCGGCCGAGGTCGGCGACGACGTCTTCGGCGAGGACCCGACGGTGAACCGCCTGGAGGGGCGCGTCGCGGCCCTTCTGGGCAAGGAGGCGGCACTGTTCGTCCCGT
Source organism: Gemmataceae bacterium (assembly GCA_046350195.1). Taxonomy (GTDB): domain Bacteria; phylum Planctomycetota; class Planctomycetia; order Gemmatales; family Gemmataceae; genus CALDUY01. Next base: position 135,139 of record JAXMAW010000006.1, on the reverse strand, counting down.
CTGGGACGATGTCCAACCAGATCGCGGTCAAGGCGCACACCCGGCCCGGGGACGAGTTGCTCTGCGACGCCAACTGCCACATCTACGTCTACGAGGGCGGCGGCCCGGCCGTGCTGAGCGGAGTGACCTGCCGGACGATCGACGGCGAGCACGGCATCCTCGACGTGTCGCAGCTGGAGGGCAAGGTCCGGCCGCGGGATGATCACATGGTCCGGACCCGGCTGGTGTGCCTGGAGAACACCCATAATCGAGGCGGCGGGCGGATCTACCCGCTGGAGAAAATTCGCGCCATCCGGGCCTGGGCGAGGCGGCACGACCTGGCCCTCCACCTCGACGGAGCCCGGCTGTGGAACGCGATCGTCGCCACGGGGGTCCCGGCGGCGACCTGGGCGGCGGAGTTCGACACCGTCTCGGTCTGCTTCAGCAAGGGGCTCGGGGCGCCGGTCGGGTCGGCGCTCGTCGGGCCGAAGGAGTTCATCGCCGGGGCCCGGCGCATCCGAAAGCTGTTCGGCGGCGGCATGCGGCAGGCCGGGGTTCTGGCGGCGGCGGCGCAGTACGCCCTCGACCACCACATCGGGCGACTGGCGGAGGACCACCGCAACGCCCAGGGGATCGCCGGGGCCGTCGCCCAGACACCAGGGCTGCGTCTCCAGAGCGAGGTGCAAACCAACTTGATCTTTTTCGAGATCGACCCGGACCTGGGGACAGCGGCGGACGTGGTGGCGAGGCTAGCCGAGCAGGGCGTGGGGGTGATGGCGACCGGCCCGCAGACGATCCGAGCCGTCACCCACCTGGACGTGTCGGCCGCCCAGTCCGAGCGGGCCGCCGCCGTCATCCGACAGCCCGTCCCGAATGGGTTGGCCGTGCCGGCGGGGGTTGGGTAAGGGAGGGAACACTCGAGGAGTTGACTCGGGGCCTGCCAGATCGACTTCCTGGGCGAGTACAATTGGGTAGGCCACTTCGTCAGCTTCGTTCACTGCCCCGGGTGCTGGGGGATCGGCACGCCGCTCGGATCCTGTTCCTAGGGGACTAAGTTATGACCCTACAATGGCTTCTGGTCGCCGTGGCGGCCGCTCTCTCCGCGGCCTACCTGGCCTGGCAAACCTGGCAAGCCTGGTCCGGGAGGTGCGGCAAGGGGTGTGGCTGTTCGGCCACCTCCCGGCGACCTGCCGGGCTGATTGCCGCAGAGGAGTTGACCAGCCGGGTGAAGCAGCGTCAGACGGGGTGAGGACTGAGAATGCGGGTTCGCGCGGTTCGAGGAAAAAGAGTGAACTTTCGTCTTGACAGGATTGCGCATTCCGGTAATATTCATCCCTGTCCTACGGCCTCTTCTCTGTTCCGGCCCCGCTGACGTCACTAACCTGATGCTCAGCGGGGTTTTTTATTCCCCCCTCTTCCGCTGCCAGCCGCTGAGCGCCGTGTTTACCACGACGATGACGCCGATCAGGATGTACTTCACCTCCACCGGGACGCCGAAGATCTCGACGCCGTTTTCCAGCACGCCAAGAATGAGCACGCCCAGCAGTGCCCCTCCGACGGTCCCCTGACCCCCCGACAGGCTGGCCCCGCCGATCACCACCGCGGCGATCACGTCCAACTCCAGGCCGACCGCCGCCCCCGGGTCGCCGCCGTTGCCGTGGGCGAACAGCAGGATGCCGGCCCACCCGGCGAAGAGCCCGGCCAGGGTGTAGACCCGCACCTTGGTTCGCGACACGGGGACGCCGGAGAGCCACGCCGCCGGCTCGTTGGCGCCGATGGCGTAGCAGTACCTTCCGAAGACGGTGAACTTCAGCAGCACGAAGGTCAGCGCCGCCAGCAGCGCCGCCGACCAGACTCCGGGGTCGAAGAGGAACGTGTCCGAGCTGGTCCGGGAGAGGGCATCGACCCACCCCGGCCGGGGGCCCCGGAACGACACCCGGGTCCGCCCCGCCAGCCACACCGCCAGTCCCTTGGCGATCGACATCATACCCAGGGTGGCGACGAACGGGGTCAGTTTGAGCCGCGTCACCATCAGCCCGTTGCAGGCGCCGCAGGCCGCCCCCGCCAGCAGCCCCGCCGCCACCGCCGCCGCGCTCGCCTGGGCCGAGGATTGTGTGCCACCCCAGGCCAGGTCCCGTTGGCTCAGCCACCCGACGAGGGCCGGGGGGAAGGCGTATTCCGGCCCGTTGTAGACGAGGCGGTAGGTCTGGATCGTCACCACCGTCACCAGGGCGAGCACCGACCCGACCGACAGGTCAATGCCGCCGGAGATGATGACCAGCAGCATGCCCAGCGCCGCCACCGCGACGAAGCTCTTGCCGTGCAGCAGCACCTGGAGGTTGGCCACACTGGCGAACTCCGCCAGCTGGCCGCGCCACGCCAGCAGCGACACGAACAGCGCCAGCAGCGTCAGCAAGCCGAGCATCGGCCCCGAGGGGCGCCAGCCCGACCCGCGGGTCGGGCCGGTCACTTCTTCTTCCACTCCGGGGGGTCAATCTTCCGCTTCGCCTGCAACGCCGGCTCGAACCGCTCGCGGCTGGCCTCGTCCTTGAGGTTCTCCTTCGTCAACAGGTACTCCCCGGTCGGCAGGCTCTTCTTCCCCCCGTCACTGACGTCGTCCCCTTCCAGGTGCCGCACCAGCACCCAGACGCCGAGGTAGCCCATCCGGTAGGGGTCCTGAACGATGGTGCCGGTTACGTCGCCCTCCTCCACGGCCTGGAGGAGCGGCTCGGACGAGTCGAACGCGACCAGGCGGATTTTCCCGTTGAGCTTCTGGCTGCGCATCTCGTTCAGCATGCCCGTCGCGGCCGACTCGTTGACGGCGAAGATGCCGTCGGCCTTGTCCTTCACCCGGATCAGCAGCGGTCCGGAGACCTTTTGCGACGAATCGACCGTGGCCCCGGCGTAGACGTCGTCGGAGATCACCTCCGGCGCCGGCTGGCCGGCCTTCTTCCGCTGGGCGATGACCTCGTTGACCACGTCGAGGAAGCCCTTCTCGCGCTGCTCGGTGCTCTCGGAGCCGACCGCGTAGCGCAGCAGGACCAGCTTCGGCGCCGCCTTGCCGTCCTTGGCGAGCACGTCGAGCAGGTGCTTCGCCGCCATGCGTCCGCCGTTGTAGTTGTCGGTCGCCACGTACTTCACGAACGCGTCCGGCTTGTCGAGGCCCGAGTCGATGATGACGACCGGGACGCCCTTCTGGACCACCTCCTCGACGACCGGTACCATCGCCTTGCTGTCCTGCGGGGCCAGGACCAGGCCGTTGGCGCCGCGGCTGCCGACCAGCGTCTGGACGATGCGGATCTGGTCGCTGGCGTCGCTCTCCTTGCGCGGGCCGTCCCAGAGGATCTGGACGCTGATCCCCTGCTGGGTCAGGTCGCCGGCCGCCCGCCGGGCCCCGCGCTCGATCGACTTCCAGAACTCGTGCGTCAACCCCTTGGGGACGACGGCGACCTTGTACTTGAAGTTGGACTTCGGTGCGCAGCCGGGGCCGACGAGGCAGGACGCGGCGGTCAGCACGAACAGGACGCGGCGGAACATGGGAGAGGCTCTCGTGGTGCGGAGGGCGCGAGGCTACAGCGTATGGCCTGGGGGGCGGATGGTCAACAGGTGGTGTAGGCCCTGGGTGGTCTGCCGGCCTCCGATAGGACCGTTTGTTGACGGCGACGGTGGCGTCAATCCTTGCCCCGTCGGGGCGGCGCGGCCGATACCCCCGTTTGTTGACGGAGGGCCATCGCGCGGTGGGGCGTCGCTGCCGTTGTCCGGCCGAACCGTTTCGACCGTTTGGTAACGGCCCGGCCCCGGGCGCGATGTCGGTCAGCCAGCTCATGGGCAGCCTCGGAGGTCGGGGGCCGGCCGGGACGAATCTGAAATTATCGCCGATCGGGGGCGAAAGGCGAATAGCACGATCGCTACCTTTGGAGGCCAATCGGCGCCTCGCGGTTCCGCTACTCGTCCAGGGCCGTCCTGGGGATTGACAGGCCCTTCCGGAACCAGGACGATGCCTGGGGACCGGCCATCCCTAACCTAACGTGGGACGCCAGCCGGCGAACGAGACCCCTTGAATGGATGGCCTGCTCGACCTGCGTCTGATCCGCTTCTTCAGCTTCTACCTGGCCGTGGTGTTCGTCGTCAGCACGTTCCTGCGCCTGAGGCAGTACCGGGCGGTCCTGTCGCTGGTCGTCCGCCTCCGCAGCCGCTGGCCCAACCTCACGGCGCTGGTGCTCACGCACCGCCACATCTTCCTGACGCCGCGCACCTACCTCCCGCTGGTCATCGTCCTGGCACTGCTGGCGGCGAACATGCTGGCGAGCCGGCTGGTCTGGCCCCAGGCGGACCGGTTCGACGTCCGCGAGTTGCTGCACCTCTGGCCGGCGATCCCCTTCGTTCTGGCAACCGGGGTGGCCATGGTTGCCTTCGACACGCTGGGTACCGTCCGGGTCGGGGAGGTCGATCAGACGCTGCTGGAGGGCTACTTCGACCAGGCGGAGGGCTGGCTGCGCGGCTGGAAGGCCCCCGTCGTGCGCTTCCTGTCGCTGGGCTACATCGACCCCCGGCAGCTCGTGGACAAGGAGGTGCGCGGCGCCCTGGAGATGGCCTCGGACCTGCTGAACAACACCCTCTGGTGGGTGTCGGCGCAGGCCGTGCTGCGCATCCTCTTCGGCCTGTGCCTGTGGTCCAGTTACGCGCTACGGTTCAGCCTGGCCCCGTGAACTGGCGTGTCGTCCCGCCCGGCGGGTCGGTACAATTCTCCCCAACCCACACGACGCGAGGCGGCGCGATGGCCGAACACCCCAGCCGGGCGGTCCAGGATTACCTGAAGGCGATCCACGCGCTGGACGGGGCGGAACGGATGGTCTCGCCGCTGGACATCGCGCGCCGGCTCCAGGTGCGGGCGCCGTCGGTGACCGGCATGCTGAAGCGCCTCGCCGACGCCGGGTGGATCGACTACGAGCCGGGCACCGGGGCGCGGCTGACCGCGGTGGGGGTCGCCGAGGCGCGGCGGGTCATCCGGCGGCACCGGCTGGTCGAGCTGTTCCTGACGCGCGTGCTCGGCCTGGACTGGAGTGAGGTGGACGCCGAGGCGGAGGCGCTGGAGCACGCCATCTCGCCGCGCCTGGAGCAGGCGATCGCGGCCCACCTCGGCGAGCCGATGGAGGACCCGCACGGCCACCCGATCCCGGGAAGCGACGGCACCATCGCCCGCCGCGACCTGCGCCCGTTGAGCACGTTCGCCGCCGGGCAGCGGGTCGTCATTCGCGAGGTGCGCGACGACAACCCGGCGAGGCTGCGGCACTGGCAGTCGCTGGGGCTGATGCCGGGCGTCACCGTCGAGTTCCTACGCCACCAGCCCCTGGACGACCTGTTCGAACTTAGGATCGGCAGCCGGGTGGTGCCGGTCGGCAGCGAGGGGCTGGTCGGCCTGCTCGGCGAGCCGACGACCTAGCCCGAAGGGCCGGCTCACGGCGCGACGACGGCGGCGACGATGAGCATCTTGGCGAACGGGTCGTGGCGGACCCCGTCGAGCAGCTCCAGCCGCCGGCCGTCCCACCGCGCCAGCAGTTGATCGCGGTCATCGACGAAGCCGGCCGCGGCCCTCCGGATCGCGACCCGCTCCCACCGGTCCAGCAACCCGGTGCCGGCGAGGTAGCCGACCAGTTCGCCCTCGGCGTCGCGCACCTCGCGGCGGGGCGGCCAGCCTAGCCACCGCCGCACCGTGCAAACCAGCGGCGACTGCTCCTGTTCGTACAGGGCGAGCACCCGCCGCAGCCACCCTTCCCGGTGCCAGCCCGTGTGGCCGACGACCTCGCCGGCCTCGGTGAGGAGGACGCGGCGGCGCGGCTCGGCGCGAACCAGGAGGACGGCCTGCTCGAGTAACCCGGACTCCGCCTTCGCCTGCCGATCCACGGGAACATTCCGATTTGACGACGGCTTGAACCTGGCCTATGGTTGAGGAGCGTCCGGCGCCATCCCCACCCCTCGGCGTCGGGTCTCGATGACCATACTCCCCCCAACATCCTATCGTCGGACGGCGATCTCGGTAACCGTCCGTTACCTTGCCGCGTGGGCGCCCCTGCGCCTGGCATCCTCCACCGAGACAGAGGTTCCCGTCACGCTCGTCGTGGCGGGGCCTCTGTTTTTTACCCCCGCCGAGTTCGGCTTGTTCGCCACCGCGCCGGTGTGGTCTACTGTCCGCCGGTCCGGGCCGGGCGGAACCCGGTCCGTCCTCGCTCTTCAGGGAAGAGGAGTCCCCGCATGCGCTTCCGCGCCGCCATTGCCTTACTGGTCACGGCCACGGCCGGCTGGACGGCCGCTCCCCCGGAGCGGGTCAACGCGGCCCTCGTGGAGAAGCTGCTCGCCAGCTTGGACGACGACAGCTTCGACGTGCGGCAGGAGGCCGACGAGCGGCTCCGCGGCCTGGGCAAGGCCGTCGTGGGGAAACTCAAGGCCGCGTTGGCCGCGACGCGCTCGCTCGAGGTGCGCGCCCGCCTGGGGCGCATCGTCCACGACCTGACGATCGACGAGCGGGTCGGGGAGCTGACGCGGCAGCTGGGCGACGGCGACGCCGAGACCCGGGAGCGCGCCACCTGGTCGCTGCGCAAGGCCGGCACGTGCGTGGTGCCGTGGCTTCGAGGCGAGCTGAGCCCGGAGATGCCGGCGGAACAGCGCCGGCGCGTGGAGTCGCTGATCGCCGAGCTGACGTCGGCCCGGTGAGGCGCCGGGCCCGGCGGGCTGCCCCGCCTCTCACGCCAGGGGCTGGAAAAGCCGGCCCGGCCGCGGCTTCCAGGTGTGCAGCGGGTCGAGCGAGACAACGACCCGCGTCGCCTTGCCGAGGATGCGGGTGCGCGGGACGAAGCCGAAGACCCGCGAGTCCTTGCTGTTGCCCCGGTTGTCGCCCAGCACGAAGTAGTGGCCCTCCGGAACGACCACCGGGGGCAGGTCGTCGCCGGGCGACCAGCCGGGCGGCAGCAGCACGCCGTGCGCGTGGCCCGTCAGCACTTCCGTCCCCGGCACTTCATACCCGGCCGGCCGGCCGTTGACGTGGATCCGGTTGCCGCGCAGCGCCACGACGTCGCCGGGCAGGCCGATGACCCGCTTGACGTAGCGGTCCTCCGACCCGGGCGGCTCGAAGATGACGATGTCGCCACGCTCCGGCTCGCCCGAGGGCAAAAGCCGCCAGCCCGTGAACGGCAGGCGGACGTCATAGGCGACCTTGTTCACCAGGATGTAGTCCCCCTCGACGATGGTCGGCCGCATCGAGCCGGTCGGCACCACGTTCCAGTCGAGCACGGCCGAGCGGAAGGCGAACACCGCCAGCGCGACCAGGACGAAGGGCCGCAGCCAGTGCCGCCAGACCGCGGCCAGCCGGGAGGGGGGGAAGGTAGGTCCGGGAGGGGCCATCATTCGGGACATCCGTTCGGGGCCTGACAAACTGTCTGACCTTACTTCGACGAGCGAGCCGCGACATTTCAACAGGGGGCTCACCTCGGCGGCACCTTGCTCATCAGGTAGGCGAACAGGTCGCGGACCTGCTGGTCCTTCAGGGGGCGGAGCTGGTCCTCCGGCATGAGCGACTGCGGCGACGCCCTCAGGTCGTCGATGCGGGCACGATCGAGCCTGGTGACCCGGCCCTCCTGGTCCTTCAGCGAGACGGTCGTCTTGTCCTGCCCGGCGACGATCCCGGTCAGCGTGCGGCCGTCGGCCGTCTGCACCACGAACGTCATGTACTCCTCGCGGATGGCGGCGCTGGGGTCGATGACGTTCTCGATCCAGTACAGCGCGTTGGTCCGCTCATACCCGGTCAGCTCCGGGCCGACGTCGCCGCCGGCGCCGTAGAGCTTGTGGCACCTCCCGCAGGTGTCGGCGAACACCTTTTTCCCGGCGGAGGCGTCGCCGGTGCCGGCCTTGAGGACTTTCCCGACCCGCACCATCTCCCGTTGCTTCTCCTGGGGGGTGGCGCGGACGCGGCCCCAGTGCTTGGCGACGAGGCGGTTCACCTCCGCGTCCTTGTGCAAGGCCAGCCTGTGGACGACGTCCAGCGGGACGGCCCGGGCGGCGACCTGGCCGGCCTCGACGGCCGCGAGGAATTGCTTGGCCCAGGCCGGCCGGCTGGCCAGGAGGTTGTGCGCGGCGGCGCGAACGCCGTCGGCCTCCGGCAGCTTCGCGGGGTAGAGGTCGAGGACGGCCTGGCCGACCTTCGGGTCGGCGTAGCGCGTCAGGGCGGTGATCGCCTCCTGCCGGGCCGGGCCGCTCGGGGAAGCGCGCATCACCTGGAGGAGCGCCGGGACGCTGTGCGGCTGGTCGATCTCCCCGAGGATGCGCAGGCACGCCAGGCGCGTGGCGCGGTCGGCCTTCTCGTCGGTGATGAGGGACAACGCCCTGTCCAGGCTCGGCCGGTGCCCCAGGCGCAGGCCGAGGGTGACGCTGGTCGCCCGCGCGCCGCCGTCCCACGCGCGGCTCACGGCGTCGCGGAGGGCGTCGGGCACGGCGCCGGCGGCGCGGCCGGCGAAGCCGTTCTCCAGGCCGACGAGGAGCCGGCCGGCGAGCTTCGGCGCCGGAGCTAGTTCGAGCAGCTTCGCGCAGGCGAGCAGGTTGTCTTTCCCGCCGGCCATCGCCCAGCGCTGCATGAGGCGTTCGAGGATCGCTTCCTCGACGATCGGGTGCTTCCATAGAGCGCCGTCCGCGAACAGGCGAAGGACGGCGTCGCGGTCAGACTCGGCCTTCGCCTCCAGCGCCCACCAGGTAAGGAGAGGGGTGTGTGGGTCGCGCGCGTCCTCGTCGTGGGTCCACAGGCCGGTCAGGATCGGCAGCGCCACGGCGGCGGGCAAGCGCTTTGCCGTACTGGCGAGCTGGCTCCGAACCTCGGCGTCGCGTTCCTTCTTGGCCAGCTCGGCGAGCCTCTGGCCGACGGCCGCCGACACGCGGCACTGGTCGCCGACCAGCCGCACCGTCCAGCGGCGGACGTGTCGGTTGGGGTGGGCCAGGCCGATGGGTGCCGTGGCGTCGTTCAGTCCGTACGAGACGTGGTACGCCCACAGGGCCTCCAGCGCGAGGTGGCCTGGCTCCACATCGACCCAAGTCTTCAATGCCGCCGCCACCCGCTTCGTCCTTGCGGTCGCCCAGGACGCGGCGGGCCATGTCGCGATACCAGCGGTCCTCGTGTCGCAGAAGGCCGAGGAGCTGCTCGCTGGTCATCGCCGCGAGATCTTGCCTGGGCGCGGGCTTGTAGTTCGACGGCCGAACGCGGTACAGCCGGCCGGTGGCGCGGTCCCAGTTGTCGCGGGGATCGACGGGGTTGATGCGCGGCTCGTAGAGGTCGGCGACGTAAAGGGCGCCGTCCGGTCCGGCTTTCACATCGACGGGGCGGAACCGCTCGTCGTCGGTGGTGAGCAGGAACGGCTCCTCCTCGGTGCGGAACGTCGAGCGGTCGGGGATCAGCCGGGTGACTTGCAGGCGCTTCTGAAGCGCGTTGACGCCGACGACCTTGCCTTGAAGTTCCGGCAGCGCGACGCCGCCGTAGACGATGAACGTGTGGGTGAGGCGGTCGGCGTCGCCGACGTGCGGCATGTGGTCGAAGTAGCCCAGGGCGTAGGGGTTGGTCAGCGGGCCGTGCTTGCCCCAGCCCTTGATGTAGTAGCCGCCCTGGACGTAGTGCAGGCCGCGGTACTTGCCCCAGTTCGTGCCGGAGTAGACCCGCCCGACGTCGTCGAACGCCACGCCGAACGTGTTGCCGCCGCCCTCGGCGAAGACCTCGAAGGTGTGCTTCTCGGGGTGGTAGCGCCAAATCGCCTGGCCGAGGAAGTCGGTCGTGGTCTTGTCGCCGGTGACCTCGACCTTCACCTTGGCGGTGACCGTGCTGCCGTGGGCGCCGTAGAGCCAGCCGTCCGGCCCCCAGCAGAGGCTGCTGGCGACGGAGTGCGTGTCCTCCAGGCCGAAGCCGGAGAGGTGGACGACCGGCCGCGCCGCCACGTCGGTGCCTTTCGGGTCGGGATAAAAGAGCAGGTAGGGCGGGTTCAGCACCCAGACGCCGCCGCGGCCGACCAGGGCCGCGGTGGCGATGTTCAGGCCGTCGAGGAAGGTGGTGACCTTCGAGTACGAGCCATCCCCCTTGACGTCCTCGTGAATCGTGATGCGATCCACGCCGGGGAAGTGGTCCGGCGGCGGAGGGGGAACCTTGTCGAACTTCGCCCGGATGTAGCGGTCGTAGGCGACGACCTTCAGCCCCGCGGGGAACGGGTACTGGCGGTATTGCACTACCCACAGCCGGCCACGCTCGTCGAAGCTGAGGTACAGCGGCTGCCTGACAGTCGGCTCGTGGGCGATCAGGTCCACGGCCAGGCCCTTGCGGACTCGCATCCCCGCCAGCGCCTTATCGGGCGTCAGGACCGGGGTGGTGGCCATCTTCGCCCGGAGGTTGCGCAGCGCGTCTTCGAGGCCCTGGGCCCCCTTGATGGAGTCAGGGATCTGGTCGGATGTCATGGGCGGGGCCGCGCCGAGGGCGAGAACTGCGGTCGCCCCGACAACGAGGAGCGTTGTCAACAGACGAGGCGCGCTGAGGTCGTAGGACAAGCTGCCAGCTTGTCCGGGGTCGCCGCGGGACAAGCTGGCAGCTTGTCCTACGAGGGGCCCCTCGGCGGCGGTCCTTGGCGAGCGCTTCATCACTGGCCTCCCGGCGCGGGCCATTTCAGGTGCTTGTGCAGGAACGCGAACGTGCCCTTGCCGTTGATCGTGTGCGGGCCGACGAACCACTCGATCTCGGCGCGGTCGCCGATCCCCAGCTTCGCCTGGTACAGGTGCCGCACCTTGGCGAACTCCAGCGCCACGCGCTCGTCCGGGGCGACGCCGTCGAAGTGGCCGCGCTCGACCATGAACGGCCGTGGCGCGATCAGGGCCGCCATCTCGGCGTAGTTGAACGTGCTGCCCAGGTCGAACTCGAAGATCTCGTACTCGCCGGTCCAGACGTAGCTGTAGCGGTCGCGCGTCGAGGCGTTCTTCCACACCCAGTCGTTGAAGTCGGCCGAGCAGATCGACAGGCAGTAGTTCTTGACCAGCGCCGGCACGCGCATCGCCGTCTTGCCGCCGTAGCTGAGGCCGTAGAAGCCGATCCGCTCGCCATCGACGAACGGCAGCGTCTTGAGCCAGTCGGTGATCTGCTGGTGCTGCGGCACGATGACCGAGAAGAGCGTCTTGCCCAGCGGGTTGGCCTTGCGCTGGAGGGTGCGGAACTTGTCCTTGCCGATGTACAGGTTCTGCGGCGCGAACGTGACGAAGCCGCGCTCGGCCAGCCGCGTGGCGAACGCCTTGTAATAGGCGTAGCCCTGCTTCTCGCCGATGCAGTCCTCGGGTCGGCCTTCCAGCCCGTGCTGGCAGACGACGACCGGGCGCCTCTCACCGGGCTTGAGGCCCTTGGGGATCACTAGCAGGCCGTAGGCGAAGACGTCGGGGAAGACGTCGAGGGCGACTTGATAAATCGTCCACTTGTCGGATTCGGAATGGAGGCGGGTGCGCGGATTCATCGGCAGCGGCTTGTGGTCGAAGCGACCGATGACCTCGTTGGCGAAGAAATCGCGGTAGCGCTCGACGGACTTCTCGTAGGCGGCCAGCGAGGAGGTGTCGAGCTTCTTCTTGTCGTCGGGCCGGCCGAGCTGGTCGGCGATGGGCATCCAGTCGCGGCGGACGTTGTGGGCGTTTTCGAGCAACCGCTGGTTGTGGCGGTCGATCTCGTGGAACTGACGCTGCTGGCGCGGCATGGGGTTGAACGATCCCCGTAGGTGCCTGGGGGCCTCACCGCCGTGCTTCAGCCCAAACCAGACCAGGAACTTGTCCGACGGGCGCGGCTCTACCGACGGCGAAAGGCGGTAGTCCATGTGCGTGCCTGACCGAATTCGGCCGCGTTCTCTCGGCTTCCATCTCATTCGCTCGATCAGGGCGGCAACATGCTTTCTCGGAAGTCCCGTCGAGTTTTCCGGGGCGCCGCCCTCGGACGGGAAGGTCGACCTTCGGTGCCCCTCGACGGCGATGGTCACGAAAGAGCGCGACGCGATCAGCGAGATCAAATCGATGTCGCCGAACCGCTCCTGGAGCAGCCTGGCGGAAGACGTTGCGGTCGATCGGCTGCTCCCAGATCCGGGCCTCGCGGGTTGCCGAAGTAGCCAGCCGAGCAGACCCTGTCGATCCGGGGGTCCAGAGCGCTTCCGGCGTACAGGGCGAGCATGCCGCCCTCGCCCCAACCGACGACGCCGATGGAACCCGCTTCCTCCTTCCAGGGCGAACCAGTCCACCGCCGCCAGCACCTTTTCCACCTCGTAGCCGATCAGGTGTCGCCCCAGTTCAAACGCCGAGCGGTACAGGAACTCGCGGCTCGTCATCTTGGCCCGTTGCCGTCGGCTCTCGTAGGTCCGGTCGATCAGCACAGGTACGATAACGCGGCAACCGCTCTCCGCGAGCCGCCGCGCATATTGGGCCTCCGGCTTGACGCCCGGCATCAGGCCGACACAGCTGCTCCGGCGTCACGTCCGCGTCGGGGATGGCGACGATGTCGGCGACCGGCTTGCCCTTCGTCGGCACCAGCATCAGGCCTTCGCCGTGGACGTCGCCGAACGCCGGCCAACGCACGGCGAGGATCTCGTAGTTTGGCCCCTTGCCGACTAGCGCCGGCTGATCGAGCGTCGCCACCAGCTCCGGCGACTTGAACGGCACGCGCTTTGTCGCGCACCCCTAGGTCATGCGCTCGCCTCTTCGATTGTCCCTCGATCGACTGCCGGTACGCCTCCAGCGAGGAGAAGTCGCGCTCCAGTACCTCTCGCGGCTCTTCGCCGCGTGGTCGATCTCGCGCAGGAGGAACCGGTCGATGCCCTCGACCATCTGGGCGGCGATGTCGCCGGTCATCTCTAGCGGCTTCGTGCCGGGAGAGGTTTGGCCGGCCTTCGGCGTGTCGGCCCGGAGGAGCCAAGCCCGCACAGCGCGGCCAGGGCCAGCGGGAGGGGGAGCTTGCCGGTCATGGTTCACCTTGGGTCGGCCACCGGGGAGGAGGGCTCAGGCAGGATGATTCGAGTCTACCGGCTGACGCCGGCGATGCAAGCCTTCAAGTTGGGAAAACCGGACCCTGCGAGCCGACCGGGCGGCGCCCGGACGAGACTTGACCGTCCAACTTGCCACCCCTTACACTGCCAAGGGGACCCGTCGCTCTGCTCCGGCGTCGTCACGGCCCCAGTGTCCCTGGAGCGTCACGATGCACGGATCGATGCCAGCGCGACAGTCGGGGTTCACGCTGATCGAGTTGCTGGTGGTCATCGCCATCATGGCCGTCCTGCATCGGGCTGCTCCTCCCCGCCGTCCAGAAGGTCCGCATGGTCACGATCCGGCTCGGCTGCCTGAACAACCTCAAGCAGATCGGGCTGGCGATGCACAACTACCACGCCCAGATGGAGCACTTCCCCTCGGGCTACCTGTACAACCCCCCGCCGGCGGCTCCGATCGCTGCCACAAGGCGTGTGGTCGATCGGGCCACCGACGCGATCTTCAACGCCTCCTACGACCCCGGCTGGGGGTGGGCGACGCTGCTGCTGCCGTACCTGGAGCAGGAGCCGCTCTACAGGCAAATCGACCTGGCCTTGCCGTGCGGCAGCCCGTCGTTCGACGCGGTGAGGGCGACGCCCCTGAAGGTCTACACCTGCCCGGGCGACACGCAGACCGGACCGTTCTGGGTGCTGGCCCGGGACGGGACGCGGCTGGGGCGGGCCTCCACGAACAGCTACGTCGGCATCTACGGCGGGAGCGTGTTACTGGCGATCAATCCCGCGGAGGGCGACGGGATGTTCTACCAGGCCAGCAAGGTCCGCATCGCGGACGTCACGGACGGGCTGACGAACACCGTCGCGGTGACGGAGCGCGCCCTCGGCGTTCGCCAAGGGGCCGTGGGCCGGGGCGATGACCGGCGGCACGATCCAGACCACGCCCGGCGCGCCCCTCTTCCGGGCCTCGGCCCTGCCCCCGTCGGTCATGCCGCTGGCGCGCGTCGGCGGCCGGGTGATGTTCCACCCGTTCTCGGAGCCGTACGACTTCTGGTCGCCCCACGACGACCGGATGCAATACCTGTTCGCGGACGGGGCAGCGAGGACGCTCCGGACAAACGTCATGGCGCCGGTGCTCAAGGCCCTGGCCACCCGGGCCGGCGGCGAGGTTGTCCCGGATGAGGAATGGCAGTGACGCTCCCTCGCCTCCTTGTGACGGTGCTCGTGGTCGCCGGTCTCACCGGGTGCCGAAGCCGGCCGCGGGCGCCGGCGCTGGACAACAGCCCGGTTTATGTCAACCGGCAGGAGGGCTTTCGCTTCCTCGTGCCGGAGGGGTGGGTCCAGCAGTCGAAGGCCGAGATCCCCCCGGGCTACCGGCTCGACGACTCGGAGCGGACGGTGGTGCTGTACCGGGCGTTCAAGCCGACCCCGGCGTCGATGGACGTGTCGTGCCGGGACATCCCCGAGGACGTGGACATCGGCGCGTTTCTGGCCAAGCGAAAGCGGTCCGGGGTCGGGTGGTCCCGAGCCGCGCCGCCGGAGTCGGTCGAGTACGGCGGCCGCAAGGGGACCCGGTACTTCCTCAAGGGCAGCCCGGGCGGCTTGCCGACGCGCTGCGAGGCGGTCGTGTTCCGCCGCGGCGGGCGGGTGTACTTCTTCGGGGGGTTCTACCCCGCCGGCGAAACGATCCGCCGCGCCCAGATCCGCCAGTTCCTCGAAGACCTGACCTGGACCTCGGACTGAGCCAGGCGGTCAGGAGTCGTTGGGCGGGGCGATCCGTCCCAGCGCCTGCGCGGCCTGGCTGCGGACCGCCTTGTCGGGGTCGTCGAGGAGCTTGCGGAGGGCGGGGGCGGCCGGCTTCGCGGCCGGGCCGAACCAGCCGAGCGAGCGGGCCGCGGCCCCGCGGACCACCGCGTCGCCGTCGCTGAGGCGTTCGGCCAGGGCCGGGATGACCTGGGGCTCCGGGCCGCCGATCCGGCCCAGCGCCTCGGCGGCGTTCCGGCGGACGACCGGGTCGGGGTGGGTCAAGGCCTTCCGGACCGGACCGACTGCCGGCCGCGCCCCGGCCTTTCGCAGGGCCAGCGCCTCGACCGCCAGGGCCGTCCAGGCCGGGTCGGAGTCCTCCTCCACCAGCTTCCGCAGCGCCTCCACCACGGCCGGGCCGCCGGCGCGGACCCGGGAAAACACCGTCAGCGTGGTCAGCCGGTGGGAGCCCTCCAGCAGGGGCACGAGTCGCGCCATCACCTCGTCGTCGTCCGGGGCCACCTCGCTCAGGGAGCGGATGGCCACCCCCCTCAGGTAGGGGTCTTGCAGGTCCAGCGCCTCTACCAAGGCCGGGACGGCAGCCTTCGCGCCCGGCCCCAACTCCCCCAGCAGGACGGCCGCCTGGATGCGGAGGTCCACCATGTTGTCGGGATTGCCGAAGATCTCCGCCAGCACGCCCTCGGCCTGTTGCCCCCCTCGCGGAGTTCCCAGGTCGCCTCGGACTGCGCCTTCGGGTCCGAGCTGGTGAGCTGGCCGACCCAGTAGCTGGTCGGCCGGCCGGCGTGGAACGCCTCCCCCGGGCCCAGCCACCCAGCCGGCCGGCCGGCTCGAACCAGGCCCCAAGGGCCAGAGCGGCCACGGCCAGTCCCAGGCCGATCAGGATCCAGCGGCGTCTCATGGCTGCCCCCGGGGTAGGTTCCTCGATGCAGAACAGGATCGCGGCCGACCCGCCGGGCCGCAGCTCCAGTGCCGACGTAAACCCAGCGCCGCCCTCCTGGGCCCGGTGCGACGAGTGGCCCGGACAACACGCGCGGCCTCGCCGGGGAGCACTGCGCGAAGTCGAGCGACCAGATGCGGTCCCCGGTGTCGGAGGCCAGGCACACCAGTAACCCGTCGCTGGAGATAACGTATAGCCGGCCGCCTTCGAGGGCCGGGGCGGCGACGATCGGGCTGCCGAGGTCGTGCCTCCAGGCCAACGTGCCCGAGCCACGATCGACGGCGTAGGTGAAGCCGTCCCGGCTGACGAAATACGCCCGGACGGCGTCCACCTCCGGTCGGGCCAGCACCCCGTCATCGGCGTCCACGCGCCCAGACGATCGATCCGTCTCCGGGCGCGACGCACAGAGCGCCCCGGCCGGCTTACCCGGCGGCGGCTCGCTGGACGTCAGCCGGCCGTTGCCGATCGGGACGAACAGGGCCCCGCCGTCGAGCACGGGCGTCGCCCAGACCGGCAGTGGCGACGGGGGTCCGCCAGATCGGCCTGCCATCGCCGGAGGCGGAGGCAAAAGATCTCAGGAGACTGAAATCGCCGGCTTACGCCGCTGCCGCCGAAGAGCCGATCGTCGCCCACCGCCGGGGCGGCGTCCACGTGGCCCGAGGCGCGGTAGGCCCACCGCGATTTCCCCGTCGCCGCCTCGACGGCGTGCAGTCCGTCGTCGCCCGCGGTGAGCAGAACCACCTCTCCCGCCCCCACTGGGCCTGACCTCGATGTGCCCCCCGAACGCCCGCGACCACCGCGCCCCCGTCGCCGCGTCAAGGCAGTACACCTTGCAGGCGACATCGCCGTGCATCCCCTCCCCGACGTAAAGCCGGTTCGCGTGGTACAATGGCGAGGAGATGGTGTGCAGCATCGCCCCCCCGTCGTCGAACTCCCAGAGGGGCCGGCCGGAAAACCGGTCGAGGCAGTAGGCCGCCCCGGACGTGGACCCCAATCCCGCGTCGCGGACGGCGGCGGTGAAGAGCCTGTCTCCGTGGAGGGCCAACCCGGCGACAAGGCCCCCCCGCTGCGGGGGCTCGAACTGCCAGACGATGCGCGGCCGGACGGCCGGGCCGGGCACGAGCCATGGGCGGCGGCAGGCGAAAGTCGCCAGGCCAGCGCCGGCGAGAGTTATCGCGAATAACGTTAGCAGGGTCGTGCGCCTCATCGCGGTGTATCGTAACCCCGCGGGTGGGACGGCACAATTGACGCCAGGAAGCTTGGGTGGGGATCGGTGAATTGGGGCGTGAGCCGGTAGGAAGTGGTCCGGGGAAACAGCCGAGTGGCAGGCCAGGTAGGGAGAAACGTCGGGCCGGGGCGGGCCTCGTTGACCGCAATCGCCGAGGGCGCCGTTGTCCTCGGTTAGGCGATCCCGGCTCGACGTTGGTTACATCGCCATCTCGGTGCTGAACCGGACAGGGGCCGCCGCACGGAATCGACCCCGGTCCCGGCCGGACCCTGGCAAATTGCTCCTGTCCTCCGGTCGGAATGCGACGTAGACTTTGCCAGAGAACCGGAACGACAACGACTTCCGCCGGGCGGAGATAACCACTGCTGTGGTAGGGAAAGGGATGAGCATCGAGGCGACGACTCCGCCCGGGGCTGCCTGGCGGCGGGCAGGGCTGGCTTTCCTCCTCGCGCTAGCCATCGGTTCGGCGGCGGCGGGGCAGGGGGAGGACGCCCCAAAGTACCTCAAGAGCCTGGGCCCGTCCGGGCCGCGCTCCTACCTGACCGACAGCTGGGGGGCCCTGGGGCTGTCCCTGTCCAACCCGACCTCCACCGACATGGAAGCACGGGTCCTGACCTTCTTCGGGCCGGCGCCGGGACGGCAGTACGGGCGGGACCTGTGGGTGCCCGCGAACGCCACGTTGTGGTCCTGGTCCGCCCTCGGACCGCCGCCCGGCCCCAACGAGCGGAGCGTTGTGGAACTCAAGACGCTCCTCTACGACCGCACGGGGGGGCAGGAGCGCCTGCTGAAATCCCCCCAGGGGCCGCCGGTCCATTCCGAACTGGTTCGCTACCACAAGCGCGAGCCGTCCACCACCCTCCTGCTCGACGTGGACATCACCGACGGCTCGCTGGGGCCGCCGTCGGCCCGGGAGGAGGCCCGCGCCGAAGAGGCCCGGGACCTCGTGCGCGTCTTCCGCCAGGTCTCCCAACTGTCCGGCCGGGTCAGCTCGGTCAAGCAGCGGTCCCTGCCGCCGTTCCCGGAGGCGCTGGACGGCGTCGATCACTTCGTGCTCGGCTCGGACCGGGTCGCGGACGACGTCGCCGGCCTGCGGGCGCTGCGGGGCTGGGTCGAGCGCGGCGGGGTGTTGTGGGTGATGCTCGACCTGGTGCGGCGGGAGACCGTGGCGGCCCTCCTTGGGGACGACCTCGACCTTCAGGTCGTGGACCGGGTCAGCCTGACCCGGGTGCCGTTCCGCAACGGGCCGGCCTACCAGTACCGCGCCGAGGTGGCCCCCCTGGAGGTGGAAGAGCCGGTGGACTTCGTCCGCGTCCTGACCCCGCAGGACCAGCCGATGTTCACGATCGACGGGTGGCCGGCCGCTTTCCTCAAGGACGTCGGCCGCGGCCGCGTCCTGTTCACCGCCCTGGGGGCGCGGGGGTGGACCCGCCCGCGAACCGCTCGCGACCCGAAGTCGCCCTACCCGGAGTTCGCCCAGCTGCCCGTCTCCCTGGCGCCCTTTGACTACCTCGTCGCCGAGCTTCGCTCACGCCCCGACCGGCCGCCCATCCCGGCGGACGACCTGCGGTCATTCGTCACCGAGCAGATCAGCTACTCCGTGGTCGGACGCACCACCGTCTTCATGGTCTTCGGCGGGCTTTTCCTGGCGTTGGCCCTCGCCGTGTTCGCCCTCGGCAGGAAGGGGTGGTTGGAACACCTGGGCTGGCTCGGGCCGGCCCTGGCCCTTGGGGCCGCGGGGGCCTTCCTCGGCCTGGGAGGGCTCTCGCGCAACGCCGTGCCTGCCACCGTGGCCGTGGCCCAGGTGATCGACGCGGTGCCCGGCCTGGACGAGGTTCAGACTTCGGGGTTCCTCGCCGTTTACCAACCGTCGCTCAACACCACCGTCGTCGGCGCCGAACGGGGGGGGGAGTTTGAACTGGACCTGACCGGCCTGGAGGGCCGCGCGCTCCGCCGGGTCCAGACCGACCTCGACCGCTGGCACTGGGAGAACCTGGAACTGCCCGCCGGCGTCCGCGCCGGGCCGTTCCGCCACACCATGCGGACGGCCGAGCCGGTGGAGGCGACGGTGCGCTTCGGGCCCAACGGCGCGGAAGGCCGGGTAACTACCGGGCCCTTCCGAGAACTGGAAGACGTCTTGTTGAGCACCCCCGGGCCGCACACCGTGGCAGTCCGCCTGGGGCCGGACGGAACGTTCCGGGCGGGGAGCGGACGCGCGGCCCGCGGGTCAGGTGATGGTCGGCGGGCTGTTGACCGATCGGCAGCGCGCCCGGCAAAGGCTCATTGAAAAGCTCCTGGCAGAGCCGAAACCGCGACACCTCGCCGGCCGCGGCATGCTCCTGGCCTGGGCCGAGCCCGTGGGAATGGGCTTCACACTGGCCGAGGGCGCCCGGACGACGGGTGAGGCCCTCCTGGCCGTCCCCATCCAGTATGAGCGAACCCCTCCGGGCACCCGCGTCACGGTCCCGGCGGCGTTCCTGGAGTGCCGGCGGATTACCAGCGACGGGCGATCGCTCCAGGTTGCGGCCGATTCCCCTCTGGCGACGTCCATGCGCTTGCGATTCCAGGTCCCGGCCTCGGTCCGCCCGCTAGTCGTCGAGTCCGGGCGGTTGACCATCAAGCTGGGCGCCCCGGGCCGCGAGGTGGTCCTGGGCGCCTCCGCGGGGGGCCAGGCCGTCACCTTGCGCAAGGTGAATAGTCCTCTGGGGACCGAGCAGGTGGACCTCCTCGACCCCGCCCAGCTTCGGCCGGACGAGCAAGGGGCCATCTTCATCCACGTCAAGATCGGGGAAGCGCCGAGCGGCGGCGACAGGAACCTTTGGCGACTTGAGTCCGCGGGCCTGGAGCTGCGCGGCCGGACCGCGGGGGAGGGCGAGCATGAGTCCCGGTGAGCCGGTGGTCTTGACCAGCGGGTTGACGAAGAAGTACGGCACGTTCGTGGCCCTGCAAGACCTGTCCCTGGCCGTGGGCCGCGGCCAGATCCTGGGGTTCATCGGCCCCAACGGGGCCGGCAAGACCACCACGATCAAGATCCTGGTGGGGTTGGTGCGTCCGACGGCCGGCTCGGCCTCGATCGCCGGGGCCGACTGCGTGCGCGAGGCGCGAAAGATCAAGCGGCTGGTCGGGTACATGCCCGACACGTTCGGCTCCTACGACAACATGCGGGTCCGCGAGTACCTGGACTTCTTCGGGGCGGCCTTCGGCCTGCCCCGCCGGGACCGCATCCGCCGGGTCGAGGAGGTGCTGGACACGACCGGGTCGGCGTACATGAAGGACCGGTTCGTCGAGAGCCTCAGCCACGGCATGAAGCAGCGGGTCGGCGTCGCCCGCACCTTGCTGCACGACCCGCCGGTGCTGATCCTGGACGAGCCGGCCAACGGCCTCGACCCGCAGGCGCGCATCGAGATGCGCGAGCTGCTCTTGCGGCTGGCCGAGGGCGGCAAGACCCTGCTGGTCACCAGCCACATCCTTCCGGAGCTGTCGCGCATCTGCCACCGGGTCGCCATCATCACCAAGGGGCGGCTGCGGGCGTACGGCACCCTGGACGAGATCACCCGCAGCATCCGGCAGGTGCGGACTGTCGAGGTGTTGCTGGCCCGGCCCGACCAGATCGACCTCGCCCAGAGGGTGGTCCGGCCGGTCCTCGAGCCGGGGATGGAGGTGACCGGCTCGCAGGCCGAATCCACCGTGCGCTTCCAGACCGGCAAGCGCGAGGAGGAACTGGCCGGCGTGCTGAACGCGCTGGTCTCCGCCGGGGTCGCGGTCACCCAGTTCCGCGAGCTGCAAACCGACCTGGAGGACGCCTTCATGACCGTCGCCAAGCAGGCCGAGAACGAGGTCGCCGGCGTGGGGCAAGCGGCCTCGTTTGCTCGCTAAGTAGGGCAAGTGGGCCGCTTGCCCCAACGGAGTCCTTGATGTTCGCAATCCTTCACCGCGAGCTGATTACCCTGCTCCGCACCAGGCGGGCCGTGGCGGTCCAGCTCGGGCTCGCCCTGGCGTTCGCCCTGCTGATCGGGCTCCGCTGGCCGACGGAGTCGCAGGTCGGCCTGTCCGGGGCCGAGTCGCGCCAGGTACTGGACGTCTTCGGGTACGGGCTGCTGACGAGCATCGTCCTCCTCGTCCCCGCCTTCCCGGCGACGTCAATCGTCCGGGAAAAGAACCGGGGCACGCTCGCCTTGCTGCTCAACACGCCACTCCGGCCCTGGTCGATTTACCTCGGCAAGCTGTTCGGCATCCTCGGCCTGGTGGCGATCCTGCTGGCGATGACGGCGCCGGCGGCGGCGGCCTGCTACGCCCTGGGTGGGGTCTCGCTGACCGGGGAGATCGGCCCGCTCTACCTGGTGCTGTTCCTGGCCGCCTGGCAGCTGGCGGCGCTGGCCTTGCTCGTGAGCAGCTACGCCAACTCCAGCGACGCCGCCCTCCGCCTCACCTACGGCCTGGTCGTGCTGATGACCGTGGCCGTGCTCGGGCCCGCCCTGCCCCGGGGGGGGGCGGGGGGCCTGGTAGGGCTGGCTGCCTGGGTCCGGTGCCTGTCGCCGATCCCGGCCGTGATGGAGATCCTGGGGCACGGGGACGTCGGCCTCCAGGGGTTCACCGCCGGGTTCAGCGCGACTGCCCGCTACGCCCTGCTGGGCGTCCTGACCAGCCTCGGCTTCATGGCGGTGGCGATGGCCCGGCTGGGCAGCCGGATGCTGGACCGGTCCCGCGCCGCGGGGGTCATGACCGAGGAGCGGTCGGCGAAGGAAAGGCTCTGGCGGCGGCTGTTGTTTTTGATCGACCCGCAGCGGCGCTCCGGCACCATCGGCCGGTGGACCAACCCCGTCATGGTCAAGGAGTTTCGTTGCCGGCGCTTCGGCCGCTCGCACTGGATGCTGCGCCTGATCGCCCTCTGCGCCATCGCCTCGCTCGCGCTGAGCTGCGTGGCGGTCCTGGGCGTCCTGGACTGGGGCGTGGAGACGGTCGGGAGCATCATGGTGTTTCTCCAGATGGCGCTGCTGGTGTTGCTCGCGCCGAGCCTGGCCTCGGGGCTGATCAGCTCGGAGCGCGAGACGGGCGGCTGGCAGCTGTTGCAGATGACGCCGCTGTCGCCGGGGGCGATCCTGCGCGGCAAGCTGCTCAGCGTCGCCTGGCCGCTGTTCCTGGTGCTCTGCGCCACGCTGCCCGGGTACGTGGTCATGATCGCGATCCAGCCCGAGCTGACGCGGCAGGTGCTGCGGGTGCTCGCCTGCCTGGGGCTGACCGCCGCGTTCGCGGTGCTGCTCGGCGCCGCGGTGAGCAGCCTGTTCCGCCAGACCGCGGTTGCCACGGCGGCCGCCTACCTGGCGCTACTGAGCGTCTGCGCCGGGCCGCTGCTGTTCTGGCTGGGCCGTGACGCCCCGTTCGGGCACCGCGCGGTCGAGGCGGTGTTGACGGTCAACCCGCTGGCCGCCGCCCTGCACGCCTCCCACACCCCCGGCTTCATGCGGTACGACCTGCTCCCCGCCAACTGGTGGTTCCTCGGCGGCGCCTGCCTGACGCTGCTGGCCTTCCTGGCCTTTCGGACCTGGCAGCTAACGCGGCCGCAGTGAGTTAGTGAGGGCAGAAAGTTGATGGCACGCAACCCTGGTCCGGCCTGTCTGCTTTCGGCCCTCGTTCTGCTGAGCGTCGGCCGGCTTGCCGCGGCCCCACCCGCCCTCGATGAGGTCATCGACTCGGTGATGTACACCGACCCGGCGATCCCCAGGGCGCGGGTGGTCAAGGTCTTCTCTCCCCGGCTAATCCCCCTGTGGCTGCAAGCCCTGGAGCGGCCGGAGAAGGACCTGAAATGCCAGGCGGCCGCAGCCATCGTCCTGGGGCAGCGGCGTGGGATGCCGGGCCTGAAGGAGACCGTGGCCCCGCTCCGGCGGGCCCTCGATCAACCGGACCAGCATCCGACGGTGCGGCTCGCCGCGGCGCAGGCCCTGATCGCCCTCGGCGCCCGGGAGTCCGCTCCCAGCCTGTTCAAGCACGCCCAAACGGATGGGGTCGAGATGCGCAACCTTGTCGAGCCGGCGCTGGCCCGCTGGGACCACGAGCCGGCCCGCGCGGTTTGGCTGGGGCGCGTCAGCAAGCCGGGCCTGCCCAGGCGCGACAAATTACTGGCCATCCAGGGCCTCGGCCTCGTCCGCGAGCCGAAGGCCGTTCCCGGGCTTCGAGACCTGGCAGCTTTCCCCCGGCGCGGATCCCATCCTCCGCCTGGAGGCGGCCCGCGCCCTGGGGACTATTCAAACCGCGGGGCTCGAGAAAGACGCGGAGCGCCTGGCCGCCGAGGTGGCGAAGCCGGGGGGGGTTGCCCACCTGGCCGCGGCGTCCATGCTTCGGAAGCATCGCGGTGATGAGGCGGTCAAGCTGTTGCAGCGCCTGGCCGTGGAGGCCGAGCCGGCCGCGGCCAACGTCGCCCTGGAGGGGTTGCTGGAAGCCGACCCTCGCCACGTCTTACCCCTGATGGGGCGCCTGGTCAAAAGTCCGGATGCGGCCGTCCGATCGGGGGTTGTCGAAGCTCATCGCCGATCCCCCCGGGGGGAGCACGTTCCCCTGGTGGCGGATCTACTGGACGACCCACACCCGCAGGTCCGAACCGGCGCGCGGAAGGCCCTGGTGGGGGTGGCTGGTTTGGCGGAGCACCGGGAGGCCGTTCTTCGAGAGGCCAACCGCCTGCTGGGGGGTAAAGGGTGGCGCGGCCTGGAGCAGGCCGCGATCGCGCTCACCCAACTCGACCACAAACCGGCGGCGCCCCGGTTGGTGGTGCTACTGCGGTTCGACCGCCCCGAGGTCTTCGTCGCCGCCGCCTGGGCCCTCCGCCGGCTGGCAGTCCCGGACACCTTGCCGTCGCAACTCGCCGAAATCGACCGCCGCTGGCAGGCCTCGCGCAAGTATGATCCGACCCGGCCGCGCGAGTGGATAGACTGGCAGGTCGCCCAGCTGGCGCAGTCCCTGGGGCAGGCCCGGTACGGCCCGGCGGGGCCGGTCCTGGCCCGGTTCGTCCCCAAGCAATGGAACATCGGCCCCGAATCCCGAGCCGCCGCGATCTGGGCGCTGGGGATTCTTCACGAGAAGAATCCCCCGGCCGGGCTCGCGGAAGCCCTCAACGGCCGGCTGACCGACGACAGCACCACCATGCCGGAGGACTTGCGCGTCAAGGCGATGTGCGCCGTCGCCCTGGGCCGGATGAAGGCGACCGAGGCGGTGGAAGGACTCAGGACGTATTACCCGAGGAGGCTGACGGCGGAGCTGCTCCCGAACGCCTGCGGGTGGGCCCTGCAGCAAATCACCGGCGAGGCGCTGCCCACCTCGGGCACCGTGGAGGTCGCCCAGCGGGGTTGGTTCCTGGCGCCCCAACGACTAGGGCGGAAACGGGGAAGCGGTAGGGGTGGGACCGGCGCCCCACCCCTACCGCTTCCCCGTTTCCGCCCTAGCTCCGGCCGACCGGACGCCTACCGGTCGCTCCCCAGCGGCCCATCACCGCCGCCGAGGGCCGGGCGGCTTCTTCTTGGCCTCGTACTGCCTCTTGGCCTCGGCCGTCTGGGTCAACTCGAACGGGGGCAGGTCGAGCGGTTGCTTTCCGACCTGGACCGCGAACCCCTTGAGCCCACGGTTCTTGTCCATCTTGGCGTAGGCCCCACCGAGCTGGTCGGGCCCTTCCAGGGCCTGAGAAATGCCGGCCCGGTCGCGCCATTCGATCGTGACCACGTACTCCCCCTCGGGGGCGCCGTCGTTGGCCTTGAACGAGGTGAGCTGGAACTCGCCCTTTTCGTCCGTGATTCCCCTGGGCACCGCCTGCGTAGCCGGATCGCCCGTAGTCATGGTTGGCTGGAGGGTGATTTGACACTCCTTCGCCGGCTGGCCGTTGACCAGGATTTTCCCCTTAACAGGGTAGGTGGTGGGGAACTTCTTCCCACCGCACGCCGAGAGGGTGACAACCACGGTTGCGAGGGCGAGCCGGATGGCCAGCGAGACCGGTCGGAGCACATGAGGACGTTGCATCATCGAAAACCTACCCGGGATCGTCCTGGCGATCGGAACAGTTAAGCTCGCCAGGGGAGTTCCATTAATGGGGAAGCGGCTGGGTCGGGGGGAAGAATCGGCCGCGGCGCGACCCGCCAGGGAGGGGTTCGCGCCGCGGAAGGGTCCGGTGAACGGTGCCCTAGTTAGCGGGAACCACCTCTCCCCTCTGGGAGGTGATCATGAAAACGATGACTCGGTTCGAAGCCGCCTGGGAGACGAACCGGACGGAGCCATCGGCCAGGCCGAAGTTCGCGCCGCTGGTGTGGAAGCTGTAGGCGCCGCCCCGGCTGTGGAGGTTGCTGCAGTTGATCAGGCAGGTCCCCACCGGGACGTCGCTGCCGACAATGTTGCCGTCCGCGCTCGATCCGGTCGGCCAGTGATCGCCCTGGTACGGGTCGGCCCAGGCGGCACCGGCGTTGAAGGGGGGGGCGGCGAGGTTGGTCCCGGAGCCGACGATCTGGCGCCTGGCGTTGTAGACGTCGGGACGGCCGGCGAGTTCGGCGGTCAAGAAGGTGTTGGAGGTGCCATCGGTGATCCCCGGGATCGTCAGGCTACCCGGCCCCACGGACGGGGCGCTTTGGGAGTAGGGCCGCAAGACGCCGTGGCGATTGCCGGAGTCCACGAGGTCCGTCTCCGTCGCCGCCGGAGCCACCAGCTGGGTCCAGTTGCGGATGCCCGCAATGGACACGTAGTCGGTCCTCGACCAGCTAATGTTCCCGCCGGGCAAACCCGGAAGGATGTTGGCGGGAATCGTGATCGAGTACACCCTCCCCGAGCTGGGGGAGGACGGGCACTGGAAGATCTTCAGGGGCGTCTGGTTGGCCGTCAGGTTCGGGTCGGTGTTGGCAAAGGAGTTAAAGTTGTACAACCTGTACAGGTTGTCCTGCTCGATGTACGGCAGGACAAAGACGCACCAGGAGTGCGCCACCCCGGTCGCCCGGGTCGGCGGCGCCGGGGGCTCGTAGTTGAGCCCCGGGGGGAACTTGTTGTTGGCGTCGTGGTAGCCGTGGAGGGCCAGGCCGAGCTGCTTGAGGTTGTTCTGGCACTGCATGCGGGCCGCCGCATCGCGGACCTTCTGCACCGCCGGGAGGAGCAGGCCGATGAGGATGGCGATGATCGCTATCACCACCAACAGCTCGATCAGCGTGAAGCCGCCTCTTCGTTTGAACATGGCAGACCCCAAAAAAGGGAAGAACTGGAAAAGAACTATGTGACCCGGAGTGTCGATTGGCCTGGGTTGGAGGGCTTGTTGGATTATATGGCAATCTGACCAGTTCGCAAGGGAAAATGGCGCTTGTTCTGCTATGCAAATAGGATTGAAAGATTTCATGCCGGGCTCGAAACCTCTCCCCCAGTCCGCTTCCTAGAAGCGCAACGGCATCGCCTGGAGGCCCCGGAGCGTTGCCGACTGCCGCCGGGGCAGGTGGTCGCTGGCGAGTTCGATCCGGGGGAAGCGGCGGACGATCTTGCCGATCGCCGTCGCGGCCTCCGAGCGCGCCAGCGGCGCCCCGATGCAGTAGTGGACGCCGCCGCCGAACGACAACGGCCGCACGTCCTGACGGTCGATGTCGAGCCGGTCTGGGTCGGCGAAGGCGGCCTCGTCTCGGTTACCGCTGCCCAGCACGAACAGCACCTCCTGGCCGGCCGGGATCGCCTGGCCGCCGATCGTCAACTCCTGCTGGGCGAAGCGGGAAAGCAGCTGCACCGGCGAGTCGAAGCGCAAGACTTCCTCGACCGTGTTGTCGATCTTTCCGGGGTCCGCCCGGAGCTTCGCCAGCTCCTCGGGGTGCCTCAGCAATGCCAGCACCCCGTTGCCGATGAGGTTCACCGTCGTCTCGTGCCCGGCGACCAGGAACAGCACCGCGTTGGCGAGCAGCTCGTCGGTCGTCAGCCGCTGGCCCTGCTCCTCCGCGGCGATCATGGTGCTGAGGAGGTCGTCGCCGGGGTTGGCCCGCTTGCGCTTCACCAGGGTGCGGAAGTAGTCGAGGATCTCGACCGTCGCGGCGGCGGCCCGGTCGAGGTGCTCCGGCAGCAGGACCGGCTCGACGGTGTGGGCGATCGGGCCCGACCACGCCTTGAACTTGGCGTGGTCCTCGGCGGGCACGCCCAGCAGCATGGCGATCACCGTCACCGGCAGGGGGAAGGCCAGGTCGGCGATCAGGTCCATCCCGCCGCGCCGGGCGGCGCGGTCGAGCAGGTCGTCCACCAGGCGCTCCATGGCCGGCTGTAGCTGCTGCACCACCTTGGGGGTGAACGCCTTGCTGACCAGCCCGCGCAGCCGGGTGTGCTCCGGCGGGTCGCGGAACAGCATCTGCCGCTGAAACATCTCCCCCATGACGGCCAGCGGGCCGGCGACCTCACCGGCGGCTCGGAACGCCGTCGTGTTGCCGGCGTTGACGACCAACCTCGGGTCGCGCAGGCCGCGCAGGAT
Source organism: Gemmataceae bacterium (assembly GCA_046350195.1). Lineage (GTDB taxonomy): Bacteria > Planctomycetota > Planctomycetia > Gemmatales > Gemmataceae > CALDUY01. Next base: position 107,771 of record JAXMAW010000006.1, on the reverse strand, counting down.
GTCGTCGTACCGGCTGACGACCCAGGAGTGTAGCCCCTCGACCCAGACGACGGGGGCGTGCGTCCGCAGGAGGCGGTAGTAAGGGTACGGGTCGCTGATGAAGTCCGGGTCGAACGGGTTCAGCGTGGCCGACATGCGGGGCTCCTGTTCAGCGCAGCGCGATGACGTGGTTGCTCAGCCGCTCGTAGCCGGTGTCGGTCACGAGGTAGTTGTGCTCGATGCGGATGCCGCCGACGCCGGCGACGTACAGCCCCGGCTCCAGGGTGACGACGTCGCCGGTCAGTAGCGACTCGTCGGCGTGGCGCACGAAGAATGGCGCCTCCGGGTGGGTCAGGCCGAGCCCGTGCCCGGCGTGGTGCCCGAAGGCGTCGGCGACCCCCGCCTTGTCGAATACGCCGTTCACCGCGCCGTAGACGTCGGCGCAGGCCGCCCCGCCGCGCAGCTCCCGCTCCCCGGCGGCCATCGCCTCGCGGCAGAGGTCGTACAGCCGGCGCTGGTCGGCGGTCGGCTCCCGGCCGACGACGAGGGTGTTGGTGAAGTCGCTGCGGTAGCCGTGCAGGACGACCGAGTAGTCGAGGATGAGCATGTCGCCCGGCTCGACGACGCGGTCGGTCGCCGGGCCGCCGCGCCTCTGCGGGCCGGGGCAGACGGCGAAGTCGCCGTAGACGATCACCGCCCGACCCGCCGCCCTGGTGCAGGCGGCGACGACGCCGCTGTAGACGTCCAGCTCGGTCAGGCCCGCGCGAGCGTGCTCCCGCGCCCAGGCGTGGCCCGCCTCGGCGGCGCGCATGCAGCGGCGGAGGACGGCCAGCTCGTCGGGGTCTTTTCGCCGGCGCATCGCCGCCAGCGTGGTGACGACCGAGGCCGCTGCGGGGTCGCCGGGGCGGTCGTGCAGGTGCAACCCGCTGCCGGTCGGGTTGACGCCGGCCACCGCCGCCAGCTGGCGCGGCCCGCGGCCGGGCGACTGGCCGTCGTACCACGGCACCTGGACGCGCTCCTCGACGTGGGCCTCCGCCGCGTACCCCTTGAGCCGGTCGTCGTGCAGTAGCTTGGCCCGGCCGTCCTTGCGCAGGATCAGCATGCCACCGAAGCCGGCGTTGAGGCTGATCGGGTCCACGTGGAAGTTCGCCAGGTAGGTCAGGTGGAGCGGGTCGGCCAGTCGGACGTGGTCGGTCTCGACGGCCCCGCCGTACTCCTCCCAGAATCGCAGCCGGCGTCTCAGGCATCCCTCGGCGGTCAGCATGGGTGGCTCCTCGTGGTTGCCCTCAAGGTAGACCGTCCCGGAGCGGGCGGCAATGCCGGCGGTTGCCCCACCCCGCCCCGGCGCGGTAGGATTGGGTCAACCCCACCCCCTCAGGTGTCAACATGCCAAAGTCCGACCCGGGAGACCGCCTGACGCAGATCAACACGCGCTGGACGCTGGTCCTCCAGGCGAACCAGGGCGGTGACGAGACGGCCCGCGCCCAACAGGAACTGGTGGCGCGGTACGGCGGCGCAGTGTACCGCTACCTGCTGGGCATGCTGCGCGACGCCCACCTGGCCGAGGACTTCGCCCAGGAGTTCGCCCTGCGGCTGGTGCGCGGCGACTACGGCCACGCCACGCCGACCCGGGGCCGGTTCCGCGACTTCCTCAAGACGTCGCTGCGCCACCTCGTCATCGACCACTGGCGGCGGAAGTGCCCCGGCCCGCTGCCGGAATACTTCACCGAGCCGCGCGACGACAACGACCCCGCCTCCGACCGGACCTTCCTCGAGCGCTGGCGGGAGGAACTGCTGGAGCGGGCCTGGGAGGGGCTCGCCGCCGCCGAGCGCGAGGCCAAACAGCCGTTCTACACGCTGCTCCGTTACAAGGTGGACCACCCGGAACTTCGCTCGTACCAGATCGCCGAGCAGCTCGGCGCCCAACTCGGCAAGCCGACGACCGAAACCGCCGTCCGCAAGACGCTCCAGCGGGCCCGCGAGCGGTTCGGCGAGCTACTCCTGGGCGAGGTGGCGCGGTCGATCGGCACGGCACGGCGCGAGGACATCGAGGCGGAACTCGGCGAGCTGAACCTGTTGACCTATTGCCAGTCGGCCCTGGAACGCTACCTCCAGAAGGAAGAGTGAAGCCCCCAGGGAGCGGCCCATGAACGGTCAGAACTACCAGTCCCGGGACGCCGGCCAGCGGCTGACGCGGGTGTTGACGGCGCTGGTGATCGGCGTCGTCGCGATGGGGGTGTTCGCCCTCAAGGGTTGCCAGCGCGGCCCGTTCGGCCGGCGGCAGATGGTGGCCATGTCGCCGCAGCAGGAGGTGGCCCTGGGCGCGCAGGCGTTCCGCGAGGTCCTGTCGGACGCCCAGGTGGTCCCGTCCGGCCCGGCGGCCCAGGACGTCCAAGAGATCACCCGCCGGCTGGTGCGGGCGACGGCCAACCCGACGTTCCAGAACCTGACCCGCATCCCGACGCGCGACTACCAGTGGGAGGTGCGGCTGGTCCGCTCGCGGGAGGTCAACGCCTTCTGCCTGCCCGGCGGGAAAATGGTCGTCTACACCGGCATCCTCCCGGTGGCGCAGACCGACGCCGGGCTGGCCACCGTCATGGGGCACGAGATCTCCCACGCACTGGCCCAGCACGGGGCCGAGCGGATGGCCCAGACCCGGCTGGCGCAGATCGGCATCACCGCGGCCGGGGCCTCGACCGGCGACATGGACGCGCGCGACCGGATGGTGCTGATGCAGGTGCTCAACGCCGGCGCCCAGTTCGGCATCCTCCGCTACAGCCGCAAGCACGAGTCGGAGGCGGACCACATCGGCCTGCTGTTGATGGCGGCGGCGGGGTACGACCCGGAGGAGTCGGTCAAGTTCTGGGAGCGCATGCAGGCCGTCGCGGGCAAGGGGGGGCGGCCGCCGGAGTTCCTCTCGACGCACCCCAGCCACGAGACGCGCATCCGCGACCTGCTCCGCTGGGTCCCCGAGGCGATGCCGCTGTACCAGCAGTCAGGCTACCGGGACCCGCCGCAGAAGTTGCACCCCGTCCCCTGACCGTCGGCGGTCAGTCGGTAACCGCCTTCACGACGATCGTGGCGTAGCTGCCGCGCGGCAGGTCGAACGCCAGGGTCAGGCGGCGCTGGCTTGCATGGAGTTCGTCGTCGGCCCAGTTATGAGAAAAGTTGGCGGGCCGGCACCAGGCCGCCCGTTCGCCCTTGGAGAAGAACATCTCCCGCACCCCGCGCACCTGGAGGTCGCGCAGAGTCAGCCCCTCGCCGGCCAGGACCGCTTCCACGAACTTCAGCCGGGGGTCAGACGGGTCGGGCTTCCATCGAGACGACGGCAAAGGCAGCGACAGGGCCACGAGTTCGGCCAGCGCCTGCGGTGGCAGGTCAGTTGGGAACGGCATTGGGCCGGTGCGCAGCGTCACCATCGACAACGACGCCCCCTCGGCGGAAAGTAACCACCGCGCCAGGCAACAGTTCCACAGGTAACTCTGGTACGCGGAAAGGTAGAGTCCCCGCAGTTCCGGACGAAGCCGTGCCACCGCCCCCTTGAAGTCGGTCGGGTGGACGCGCAGGTAATCGACCAGGCTGCGGGCGTGGCCGCGCGGCAAGTCCGCCTTGAGCCGCCCCCAGTCGCCCCAGTGCCGGAGTAAGGTCCGTTTCTCCGCCTTCTCGGGGGCGCGGTCGTGATCGTAAGGCGCGGCCAAGGCCAACTTCAGCGCCCCCTCGAACTGGCCCTTGACCAGCAGCCGCGCGATCCACTCGCCGCCCGGCCCGGCGAACGAGCCGAACCGCTGGTCGTCGAAGTAGTTCGGCACGCCGCAACGGGCCACCGCCTCCACCCTTCGCTCGTACGCCGGGGCGACGGAGGGGGCCAGGTCGCGCAGCGTAACCACGAACCGATTCGCCCGGATGTGACTAGAAGAGTAAGGCGATCCGATTTGGCCGAGATAAGTCAGGCGGACCTGGTGGTGTTCGAGGCCCCGCCGCGGGCCGTGGTAAATCGACAGGTACTGGGTGGTCCGCGCGTGGCGGTCTTTGAGGCCGCCGTAGGAGAGGCGGCGCGGCTCGACCTTCCACCGCCGGCGGACGGCCGCCAGGGCGTCCGGCGTGGACCAGCCGGCCTTCTCCATTCGGTAGAACGCGAACGGCCCGTCCTTGCCGGCGGCGACGTCGGTCAACTCCTCGACCTGGAAGTCCTCGGGTTGCTGCTTGAGCTTCATGCCGGCATTCTACGCGGCATGGCCGTGTGAGGTGATCGGATGGGGTTGTTCAGGAGGGGGAAAGAAAGTGGGGCCGGGAGATGGAAAACGAAGGCGTCGCCCAGTCACCTTCGAAATCCGACAAATCCCCCGGCCCCATCGGGGAGGGAGGATTGCTCCTCCCTCCATTCATCAAGATATCAGGATCTCTACATCACGCAAGGGGAGATGGCGCTTTTTTCGGCTCACCCCACCTTCACGACGATCTTGCCGAAGTGGGCGGCCGACTCCAGGTAGCGGAACGCCTCGACCGCCTGGCCGAAGCCGAAGACCCGATCGACGACGGGCCTCAGTTGGTGCAGGGCGATGGCCCGGTTCATCGCCTCGAACATGTCGCGCGAGCCGACGTAGATGCCGGTGACGCGGACGCCCTTCATGAGGATCGGCAGCGGGTTGAACTGGCCGTAGCCGGACAGCACCCCGATCAGCGCGATGTGGCCGCCGGTGCGGACGGCCCGCAGCGACTGGGCCAGGGTGCCGGCGCCGCCGACCTCGATGACGTGATCGACGCCGCGGCCGCGCGTCAGCTGGCGGACCGTCTCACCCCACTCGGGGACGGCCCGGTAGTTGATGCCGTCGGACGCGCCCAGCGACTTGACGCGGGCCAGCTTCTCGTCGGACGACGACGTGGCGACGACGCGCGCCCCGGCCAGGCGGGCGAACTGCAGGGCGAACAGCGACACCCCGCCGGTACCCTGGACCAGGACGGTGTCGCCCGGCTTGACGCCGCCGGCGGTGACCAGGCCGTTCCAGGCGGTCACGGCGGCGCAGGGGAGGGTGGCGGCCTCCTCGTCGGTCAGGTGCTCCGGGACGGCGACGACGGACTCCTCGGGGAGGACCGCGTACTCGGCGAGCAGGCCATCGACCGACCCGCCCAGGGCGGTGCGGCCCTTGGCGTCGGTCAACTCGCCCTCGATCCAGCCGGGCATGAACAGCCCCGCGACGCGCTGCCCGACCTTGACCCGGCCGACGTCGGCCCCGGCGGCGACGACCTCGCCGACGGCGTCGGAGCAAGGAACGCGCGGCAGGTTGAGCTTGGGGTTGTAGGCGCCCTTGACGACCAGGAGGTCGCGGTAGTTGAGGGAGCAGGCCCGGACCTTGACCAGCACCTCGCCGCGGCCCGGCTCGGGCTGGGGCCGGTCGCTCTGCCGCAGCGCGTCGAGCCCGAAGCCTTCGCGGATTTCGTAGACCTTCATTGTCCGCCTCCCTCGCCACCCGACCAGTCCGCCCGCAGTGGTTGTAGGAGATCGGGTCGGCCGCTGACAGGCTCCTTGTAGCCGCCCGGGCGGGGGGCTACATTGCCTCCATGACCGGCGGTCCCCGGTCAGGCCTTACCCCGAGGGAGATCATGAAGCGGTTCCTACCCCTGCTGATCGCGCTGATACTGGCCGCCCCGGCCCTGCGCGGCGGCGACGACAAGGCGCCCGCCTACGAGGTGGAGGTGGTCAAGGACGTCGCCTACAACGGGGCCGCCGACGCCGACGCCGAGCGGCACAAGCTCGACCTGTACCTGCCCAGGGGCGCCAAGGGCTACCCGGTGCTGTTCTTCATCCACGGCGGCGGGTGGAACAAGGGGAAGAAGGACGGGTTCGCGGCGCACGGCAGGGCGTTCGCGCGGCAGGGCATCGGCTTCGTCGCCACCAACTACCGGCTCACCCCGGTGGTGAAGCACCCCGGCCACGTCGAGGACGTCGCCCAGGCCTTCGCCTGGTGCCACGCCAACCTCGGCAAGCGCGGCGCGGACGTCAAGCAGATGTTCGTTAGCGGCCACTCGGCCGGTGGGCACCTCTGCGCGCTACTCGCCACCGACGAGGGCTACCTCAAGAGGCACAAACTCTCTCTGAGCGACATCAAGGGCGTGATCCCGATCAGCGGGGTGTTCGACGTCAGCGGGGAGCGGCTGGCGGACCGCTTCGGCGAGGATGGCAAGAAGGCGTCCCCGATGAGCCACCTCAAGGGGAACTTGCCCCCGTTCCTTGTCTTCTATGCCGACAAGGAACTGGGGGCGCTGGGCAAGCAGGCGGAGGCGTTCGCCAAGGCAGCCAAAGCCCTGAAGTGCGACGTCGAGGTCAAGATGATCAAGGACCGCGACCACGGCACGATCATGCGCAACGCCGCCAAGCCGGACGATGAGGTCTCCCAGGCCATGGTCGCCTTCATCCGCAAACACAGCGGCGCGAGGTGATCCGCCGGGCCGGGGTCAGAACGGGATGTATTCCTCCCACTCGGGGGGGAAGCGTCCCCGAATCCCCAACTCCTCGCGGAAGGCCCAGACCGGGCCGAAGGCGACGACGGCGCCGAGGACCACGAAGGCGAGCATCCGGCTCCACCACCGCCGGTGCAGCACGATCGCCGCCAGCAGGAGGCAGAGGCAAGCCAGGCCCGCGCCGCCGACGGCGGCGTAGAGCTGGGGCCCGAGCCAGGGCGAGGCCTCGCCGGCGGCCCCGGCCTGTTTCTCCCGATCGACGATGGCGAGCAGGGCCCGCAGGATCAGCGACTCCGACCGGAAAACCGACACGCCGGCGAAGAGGAGCACGGCGCTGCCGATCGTCCCCAGGTACAGCAGCACCCGGCTCAGAAAGCCCAGCCGCCAGGAGAGCAGGGAAAGCAGGCAAGCGGCCGCCACCCCGCCGGCGACGCCGGTGACGATGGGCGCGTACTGGGGGTCGATCCCCTTCGGCTGCTTGCCTTCCAATTTGGTCGCCATCTCCCCGGTGGCCCCGATCGTCGGGCGGTCCAAATGCGGAGACGCGGCAACAGCCCCCAGGCCGACCACGCCCAGAAGCACCAACGCCGCCGCGGCCCAAGGGAACCGTCTATTCGGGGCTTCCGGGGCGAACTGGGACTGGTCGGCGAGGGCCGGCGTGGGCTCCGAGGGGGTCGGCGGGGGCTTGTCGCCCTGGGGCAGCCGCCCCTGGGTCGGCTGGTCGTCGATTGCATCGACCGCCCGACGTCCTCCACGTAGTCGGTGGCGCTTTCCTCAAGCCGAGCCAGCGGCTGTGGGACGTACATCCAGTGTGAGCAGGCGGGGCACTTGCCGCGCTGGCCGGCGTACTTGTCCTTGACGAGGTGGACCTTGCTTTTAAACGGGGTTGGGACAGTGGACCTCGATCGGCATGGGGGGCTCCCGCGCGGCGACGGCGTTGTTTTCGTCATCGTACCGCGACTCCGGGCCGAGAAGGGATGCCAACTGGGGAAAAAGAGCCGCCTGGGGAAGTTGGGGAGGCGGCAGGATCGGCACAAAACAAGAGGGGGCACGGCCCCCCGCGTCGGCCCGCGCCCCCCGGCTCGCCTCAATAGAGCTTCTTGTACCCGAACGCCTTGAGGTAGTCCGGCGAGTTCGGGTTGGGGATGGTGCTCCGACCGACGTTGGTGCGGTTGCTGAACGGGTTGAGGCTCGGGAAAAGGTTCCCCAGCCGGAACGGGCTGCTGACGTAAGTAGTCGGGCTGGTCCGGGTGGAACCCCCAAACGGCTGGCGGCTCGAGTGCGGCTCTGCGTACCCGTTCCCGGCCGCCGCCATTCCAACGGCGGCCACCAACATCCAAATCCCCCGGCACGCCAGTCCCCCTTCCTGTAACGAGACAGGCCGTACCTAGCCCCCCGATGGTGCCACGTGAGGGGAGAGAAAATAGCGTTGCGCTTCCCGCGGTGCTCAACCCAAATCGGCCGGCCGAACCGTCACTTGTAACGGCCCGCGCCCACCGGGTATAGGGTCGCCTTTTCCGGAAGGAGATCGGCCGAATGGTTCGCCTATTGGTGTTGCTCGCGGCACGACGGCGTGTGGCTGTCGGGACTGGGTGCGCGAACTGGGAGGCGAAGGCGAACGCGCCGGCCGACCAGCGGCAACGGCACGACCGCGGCCTGGCATCCACCGACGGTCAGTCGAAAAACTCGACATTCTCCCCGCCGGACCGCTGAGAAGGAGTGTAAGAGAGATGTGCCCAGGAACTCTCTGGGGCCGTCGAACGGCCCTTATCGCCGCCGCTCTCGTGTTGCTCGCGTCCCGGGGCTGGGGCGCCCGACCCCCCGCCCGCAAACACCACCCATGATCGTTACCGCGCCCACCCCAGCCTCAGGTGGGGGCGAGCGTCGTCACCCTTCCGCCGCCGGCTGTCGGCAAGCCCCGTCGGCCGGGCCGGTCGCGGCCGGCTGCCCGTGCCTGTGCGGGGAGAACGGCTCGCAGTTCGCCATCGACGTGCTCCTCGGCATGCAGCTCGGCATCCGCGGCCGAGGCGGCGGTTTACCGCACCCCGGAGAACGCCTTCGTCCTGGAAGCGTTCTACGGCCTGATGCTCGACAAGATCGGCGCTGGCGAGGGGGTGCAGGCGCCGCCGGCCAGGGAGCTACTGGCGGCGGACCGACAGCGCGGGGTCCAACTCGGTGGTCTTCGGCCCCGACGCCCCGGGATCTACTATAACTTCGACGACCAATATTGGATGCTGGCCCCGACGATTGACGTCGCCTGGGTGCGGGCGATCGGCGACAGCAGGGCCTGGCAGATCGGCCTCAACGCCGGCCTCGGCGTCGGCGTGTCCGGCCCGCCCGTGCGCGGCGTGGGTCGGGTCACGCCGCTGTTCTCACTGTTCACCGGCTTCCGGTTCTGGGCCCGGCGGGGTATCATCGACGTGTCGGTCGTGCCCGTTCGGAGGAGCGCACCCATGGACAAGCCGCACGTCTATAACGAGGCCGAGGTCACCGCGAAGATCGCCGAGCACCAGTTGGCCGGTTGGTACCTCGACGACGGCTGGCTGAAGCGCAGATGCAACACCGCCGGCTGGCCGCAGACGCTGATGCTGGTCAACGCGGTCGGCTACCTCTGCGGGGAGCGGCCTGGCATCACGCGGACCTGTCGGTCACCTGGGGCAAACTCTGGGTGAAGCTCAAGACGCACTCGGCCGGTGGCATCACCGACAAGGACTTCGCGCTGGCGCGGAAGATCGAAGACGTCGTCCTGTGGAAGCCCGGGCCGGGCGGGCCGCTGGAGGAGCATCCCGCAGAAGTTCGTCCAGGGCGGCAGCGCCGGCGGCTGATTCGGGTGCCCGGCGGTGAACCGTCGGGCCGGGGCGGCCGATCCCCGTTGCGAGCCACGGGGCAGGCCTCCTATCATGAGACGCATGACCCCGCCGTTTCCCCACTCCGTCCACCGCCCGGCCGTCGTGATGCTCGGCCCACTCGCGCTCAGCTCGCGCTTCACGCTGGCACCCCTGGCGGGCTACACGAACCTCGCCTTCCGGCTGGCGGTGCGCGGCGTCGGCGGGCCGGGGCTGGCGACGACCGACCTGGTCAACGCCCGGGCGCTGTTGATCCGCAGCCGGCGGACGATGGAGCTGATCCAGACCTGCCCCGAGGACCGGCCGCTGGCGGTGCAGATCTACGGCAGCGTGCCGCAGGAGATGCGCGACGCCGCCCAGTGGCTCGAAGGCTACGGGGTGCAGTCGATTGACATCAACATGGGCTGCCCCGTCCACAAGGTCACGCGGCGGCGGCGGCTCCGCGATGATGTGCGACGCGGCCAACACGGTGGCCTGGTCCGGACCATCGTCGAGGCGGTGAAGATCCCCGTCACCGTGAAGATGCGCCTGGGCTGGGACGACACGCAACTGACGGCCCCGCACTTCGCGCGTGAAGTTTAGGAAGGCCGGCGTCGCCGGGCTGACGATCCACGGCCGCACGCGCGCGGCGGGCTTCGGCGGCCGCGTCAACCTCGACGGCGTCCGGGCCGTCGTCGAGGCCGTCGAGCGCGTCCCGGTGTTCGGCAACGGCGACGTCCGCTCGTTCGAGGACGCCGAGCGGATGTTGCGGCTGACAGGTTGCGCCGGCATCGCCATCGGCCGCGGGGCGCTGCTGAACCCGTGGTTCTTCGGCCAGTTGCAGCGCTGGGAGGCGACCGGCGACCCCGGGCCGCCGGCGACGTACCGCCAGCGGCTTGACCTGATGGACCGCCACTTCCGCCTGCTGGCGCACTACCTGAACGAGCGGCACGCCTGCGTGACGTTTCGCAAGGTGGCGAACTGGTACTGCCGCGTGCTCAAGCCCGGCCACGCCATTCAGCAGCAGCTGATGATGATCGAGAGTGTCACCCATTTCGCCTCGCTGGTGGAGCAGGTCCGCGAGGTGATCGCCGGCCGCGGCGAGGACGAGTTCCCCGAGGCCGACGTCGGCATCCGCGTGCCGTCGGGGCCGATCGAGCACTGGTAACGAACGACCCCGGAAGGACCCGATGCTTGCCTACACGACCGAGTTGGGAACCTGCTACCAAGGCGACGCCCTCACGGTCTTGCGCGACCTGCCTGACGACTCGGTCAACCTGGTCGTCACCTCGCCGCCCTACGCCCTGCGGCGAAAGAAGGCCTACGGTAACGTCCTCGCCCCGGACTACATCGACTGGTTTTTGCCCTTCGCGGAGGAGATATATCGCGTCCTCCGGCCCGACGGGAGCTTCGTCTTCGAGGTCGCCCCGGCCTGGGAGAAGGGTGCCGGCACGCGCTCCCTGTTCCTCTACCGGCTCATCCTCGAACTCTGCGAGCGGTTCCACCTCGTCCAGGAAGTCTACTGGTACAACCCCAGCCGCCTGCCCTCGCCGGCCGAGTACGTCACGATCAAGAGGACCCGGGTCAAGGACGCGGTGAACGTCGCCTGGTGGCTGGCGAAGACCTCGTCGCCCAAGGCCGACAACCGGCGCGTGCTGCGGCCGTACAGCCGCTCCATGAAGCGGTTGTTTCGGGAAGGGGTGAGGGTGGCCCGCCGGCCGAGCGAGCACCGCATCGGCGAGCAGTTCGACCGCGACAACGGCGGGGCGATCCCGCCGAACCTGCTGGAGATCGCCAATACCACCTCGCGCGACCCCTACCTGGCCCGCTGCAAGGCGGCCGGCCTCACCCCTCACCCGGCGCGCTTCCCGGCGGCGCTGCCGGAGTTCTTCGTCCGCTTCCTCACCGAGGAGAGCGACCTCGTGGTCGATCCGTTCGCGGGCAGCAACGTGACGGGCTGGGTGGCGGAGCGGCTCAGCCGCCGCTGGCTGGCGATCGAGATGAACGAGGAGTACGTGTCGGGTTCGCGGTTGCGCTTCGAGGACGAGCCGGTCACTCCCGCTCTGCCCGGCTCCGCAGCAGGTTGAGGTGGCGGCCGAAGCGCTGTTCCAACTGGTGGTGCAGGTCGCACAGCGCCCCGACCTCCGGCGCCGTCACCTCGCGGCCGTTGCCCAGCGTCTGCGGCCCGGCGGTCAGGGTGCGCTCGATCTCGGTGAGCTGTCGCTGGATTTCGTCCAGCTTCAAATCGACGGCGGTGCCGAGGCGGTCGCCGATCGACCAGAAGCGGCACGCCTCGCTAAAGGTCCATTCCGCCTCACGACCCTGGCGGAGCTTCGTGTAAGCTGTGCTAGCCAACAGCGACTGCAACAGCAGATCCTGATCGCGCGACAACTTGGCGGCGGAGCGCTTGGCGGTCAGCGGCGGCGTGTCCTCACCCTGGAGCAGCTTGCGGACGATCTGCCGGCCGTCGCGCGTCAGGGTGTAGAGCTTCTGCCCGACCTTGACCATCCAGCCGCGGCGCGGCAGCCCCTTCTCACCCATGACGCCGGCGAGCACCTTGTTCGAGTCGGGGTAGAAGTCCTCGAACCCCTTCAGGCCGAACACAGCAGGGCCGCACTTCTGCCAGACGGCAACGATCAGCAGCATCGGCGGCACGAACGGCGGTGCCCCAGGCTCACTCCAGGTGCGCCGCGGCAGGAGGATCTTCTCGGGCAAGGTGCAATCGTAGAGGTGGTTCACGGCAGACCCCCGACGGACTCAACGCTCCCGCCAGATTGTGCCTCCCCGCCGGGACCTTGCCAGCCCTCGGCGCCCCGTGAGGGTAGGCCTCGTCGCCCCGCTGCCGTCGTTACAACCGGAATCACTCGCTCTCGTCGCCCTCCAGCCGCTCGCTGTGGGTCAGGCTCCCGGACCACGACCGTGGCGTAGCTCCCGCCGGGAGGTGAACGACGAGCGAATGCCCTCCGGTTCCACCTCGCCGGTCAGGTCGTCAAGGTAAACCAGGCCGAAGCGCTGGTCCCGGCCAGGAGTTTGCCGAAGCCGTGAAACGCGGCGAGACTCTTGAACCGGCCTGCCGCAGTGTCTCCAGGCTCGCCTTCAGGGCAGGGCCGGCCGCCAGCCGAACATCTTCTTGCCGAACATCGGCCCGCCGTGGACGATCTCCCGGCGGTCGAACCGCGCCCTGCTCCGTCAGCACGTCCAGGGCGACGAACATCCCCCGAACGGCCACTTCATCATCACGTCGCCAGGTAGCACCTGGCGGAACAGGCCGTCCGACATCCGCCGCGCGACATGGGCGTTGAACAGCGCCGACTGCACCGCCGACAGCGCCCAACCGCCGGAGGAACGGGTTGACGCGGCCCTCCTGCTTCCCCGCCAGCAGGCCGAGCCCGAGTTTCAGCGTCTCGCCGTCGCGGCCGAATCGCTGCGGGCCGTAGAGTTCGGCACGCCGAGCGACCGCAGCCGGTCGAGCAAGGCGGGCAGCCGGTCGGCCGTCCGGCTCGACGCCGCGCACCAGGATGCGGAAGCGGTTGCCGCGCGGGTGCCCCCGGCTTGAGCTTGTTGGTGTGGCGTGTAGACGGACGGGACGCGGATGCCGTCGCCGTCGAGCCGGGACAGGGTCGGCTCGCACGGCGAGGCGGAGATCACCTGCCGGGTGACCGCGTGGCGGTCGCCAGGCCGGCATGCCGACCTCGCCGGGGGGAATGTCGAGCCGTCGTGCGACACGGCGTTGAAGAACTCCGCGCCCATCTCGCGGCTTTCCACCCCAGAGGTAGAGGAACTCTCCCTGTCCGGACGGTGAGTAGGCCGGCACCTCCTCGACCTCGAAATCCTCGGGCTGAGACTTAATGCGGCCGCCGAGGCCGGGCAGGTCGGTGGTCAAGAGCGGTGGAGGGTGTGCTCGATTGTCATCTTCGTCTCCGCGCGGGGGCGTCTCTACAATACGATCATGACCACCACCCTCACCATCCCCGCCGACGCACGCGACGCCGGCCCGCGCCCGGGTCGCCAGCGCGCTGGGCCGCGGAGCCAGGCGCCGCCGGCTCCGGCCGGGTAAAGGCGTTCCGCCACCTGCTGTTCCGCGACGCCGACGCCTCGCCGAGTGCGTCAGCGCCCGAGGTGGGCAAGCACCCGGTGGAAGCGGCTCGGCGGCGGTGCTGCCCACCGCCGACGCCTGCCGCTTCCTCGACGCCGAGTCCCCCGCTTACTCCGCAGGCGGCGCGTCCCCGCAGGGCCTGCGCTTCGGCGTGGATGCTCGGACGAGCCGACGTCGTCCAGCGGCGGCCGCGCGGCATCGTCGGGGTAATCGGCACCTGGAACTACCCGCTGTTCCTCAACGGCGTGCAGATGCCGCAGGCCCTCGTCGCGGGCAACTCGGTGGTGTGGAAGCCGTCGGAGTCACCCCGCGCTCGCGGGTTGCTCGAGGCGATGTTCCGCGAGCCGGGCTTCCCCGCCGGGCCTGCTCAGCAACTGCCGGCGACGCGGAAATGGGGCCGGCCCTCGCGGACGCCGACGTCGATCACGTCGTCTTCACCGGGTCGGCCGCCGTCGGCCGGCAACTGGCGGCCCGGCTGGGGGAGCGGCTGGTCGAGGCTCCACGCTGGGCTTTCCGGGTGTGACGCGCAGTTCGTGCTGGAGGGCGGCGACGCCCAGTTCGCCGCCGCGCGCCTGGTTCGGCTCGACCGTCAGCAAAGGCCAGACCTGCATCGCGGTCCGCCGGGCCACAGTGCATCGCTCCCTCTACCCCGCGTTCTGCGAGCACCTCCGCGGGCTCGCCGTGAAGGCCGAGCCGATGCCCCTCACCCTGCCGGCACAGGCCGGCAAATCGATCAGCTCGTGGACGAGGCCGTCGCGCGCCGGGGCGAAGCTGCTCGTCGAGCGACCGGGAGCGGACGGGGCGTGTCCGCCGGCCGTCCTGATCGACGCGACCCCGGAGATGGCCGTGTGCCGTGGGCGGCGTTCGGCCAGTGATGGCCGTCCTGCCGTTCGACGGCGAGGAGGAGGCGCTTGGACGTGGACCGGCGGTGCCTACGCCCTGGGGCGTCGATCTTCGCCGGCGGTATGCCGCAGGCCAGGTGGCTGGCCTACCGACCGCCGCGGGACGGTCGCCATCAACGACGTCGTCCTGCCGACCGCCACGGCGACGCCGTTCAGCGGCAGCGGGGCCAGCGGGTGGGGGTCACGCAAGGCAGCGAAGGGCTGCTCGAGATGACCGTGCCGCGCGTCATCGGCAGCGCGACGGCGGGGAGGTTTCGCCCCATTACGACATGGGAGATCCGAAGAAGCTCGAAGCCCAGGGCGAGATCCTGCGCGACTTCCTCGAGGCCGGCCACGCCCGGGGCTGGGCCGCCGGCTGCGCGGCTGGTGGCGCGTCGTCCGCGCTGCGCCCTGCGGGGTTCTGAGGCGGGCCTACTTCACTTCGAAGGTTGTGGTGCTTTTCCTGCAAAGTCCTGGTGGGCCGTGCGTCGCCCGACCTTGCCCTCCTCCGAACCGGCTTTCGCCAGCAGCGGCGGGAGGTAGTCTGCCACTTGCCGGGCACGTCCAGTCCGCCGTCCTGAGCGGTGTTGTAGATCGGCGTGATGGCCGTGTCGTAAACCACCTGCTGCTGCAGCAGGAAGGTGCGGTACTTCTCCAGCAGGGTCGCCCCGGCGCCGAGCCGGGCGGCGGCAGGACGCCGTCAGGATCGCTTCTGGCGTCCCGCGCAGAGCGCTGCCGCACTCGGCGTAGGCGCTGCTCAGCGACCCGTCGGCCGCGCCCCGCCGGTGCGGATCGGCTCGATCGCCTTGTAGAACTTCTTGGCCGCCGCCGCCAGCCTCTCGTTGGCGCGGCCCATGCGGTTGTTCATCTGCATCGGCTTCAACGGCTGCCCGCAGCCGGCCACGAGGATCAGCGCGGCCAGGAGCAGCGTCATCGAGAGGCGCGTCAGTCGCGTCAAGGGCCGAACTCCCACGGGTTCACTCGGGTTCAAACTCGAAGCCGTCGATCACCTCTTGGTCGAAGAGGGTCTTCAGGCACCAGGCGCCGATGCCGACCGAGATCAGGTACTCCAGGCCCATGAAGATCATGGCGACGTAACTGGCGAAGTCGGGGTCCTCCAGGATCGCCCCGAAGAGGTAGTTGGCGATCAGGGACGTCACCACCATCAGGCCCAGGGTGTTCAGCGGCAGCAGCGCCATCACCGAGCCGGCGATCGCCCACGCCCGGGACTCCAGGTTCTGGGCGTTGATGCCGCCGGCGACGACCAGGGCGGAGTACACGCCGCCGAGGATCATCGGCACCATCAGGACGAGGAACCACACCCCCAGGTCGATGCCGAAGAACTCGAAGAAGCCGCCCTTCTCGTCGTCGTACTTCTTGCTCCCTCCGCCGCTGGCGCTCCCACCGCCGCCGCCGCCGAACCCGACGACGCCCCCGCCGCCGGTGGGATCGACGGCGCCGAGGCCCGGCCCCAGCCCCATGACTGGGCTGGCCTTCTCCCCGGCCCCGCCGGCCTGGATCGGGAACACCGTCGGGATCAGCAGCAGCACGAACAGGGCCATCCAGCCCAGCACGCAGATCATGCCGACCAACTGAAGCTTGTTCGCCGACGGGGTCAGCCGGACGATCGCCGGGCCGCGCAGGTCCCGGATCGACTCGTCGGGGGCGTACTCGATGCGCGGCTTGTCGTCGTCGTCCTCGTCGTCGTGCTCCCGGGAGAAGCCGTAGATCTCTTCCTCTTCCTTCTTCGGGGTGGCCTTCTGCTTCACCGCCCCTTTCCCGGCCGGCTTGCGTCGTGGGGCGTCGTCCTCGTCGTCGTCCTCGCCGGCGACGAAGATGAGGTCGCACTTGGGACACTTCACCTTCTTGCCGGGGGCGACCGGCTTGGCCGGCCGCAAGACCGTGCCGCAGTCCGGACAGGTGAGTCTGGAGATCGCCATGCGTTGTCGCCCCGATTCCCCGGAACCAAGATGGGCCGATTCGTCCAGTCTACATCAGGCACTAACCTTCCGCCAGACGCTGATCCGCGCCGGCAGCCCGAGGATGCGCAGGCTCACCGCCTTGACCGGTTGCCAGCCCACCTTCTCGGCCGCCTCACGGAGGGCGCGGGCGTCGCTGACCAGCAACACCGCCTGCCCCCCGGGCCGGAGCACCCGGTCGTACTCGCGGGCCATGGCCCGGTACAGCGGGCCGATCTCCGCCGGCGACGACAGCTGCTTGCCGAACGGCGGGTTCGACACGACCTGGTCCACCGAGCCGTCCGGAAGGGGAAGGTGCCGGGCGTCCCACCGGGCGACGAAAGGGGCGCCGAGCCGACGAAGGTTCAGAGACCCGGCCCGGACGGCGGAGAACTCCAGGTCGCCACCCATCAGGTGCAGCGGCTGGCCGCGGAACCGGTCGGCGTAGGCGCTCGCCTCCGCCAGGATGGTGCCTACGCCGCACATCGGGTCCACCACGACCTGCCTCGGTTTGACCGCCGCGACGCGGACCATGGCGGCGGCGACGGTCGGCCGCAGCGACGCCGCCCGGTGCTCCAGCTTCCAGTTCCGGTGCCGCATCGTCCGGTCGGACAGGCGCAGCCCGCACACCGCCGTTGCCCCGTCGATCGACAGCCAGACCTCGACGCTGGCGTTCTCCTCCGCCTCGGGCCAGCTGTCCGGGAGGTGCCCGGCCAGGCCCTTGGCCAGCGCTCGCGGGCGTGCTTGCGCAGGTACCCGTGCTCCCCCTCCATCTGGGCGACGAGGCGGTACGTCGGCCGGCCCTTCGGCCGTGGCCGGACGGCGTGGTGGATCTTTAGCAGCCGGGGCCAGGCGGGGCTCCTCGCCGTCCAGCGCTGGATCAGGTCGAGGTCGGTCGCCCGGTAGGTCAGCTGGTCGCTGCCCCAGGCGAGGAGGAAAACGTCCTCGGTCGTGCGCAGGTTGAGGATTCGCTCGTCGATCGTGGTGAGGCGGAACACGACGACGCCGCGCGAGGTCTTGCGAACATCGCCGCCGAGGTCGCGGCGGATCTCGTCGGCGGCGACCTCCTCCAACCCCGGATGTACCATGGCGTAGCAGGCCGGTGGCTCGGGGGCCGACTCCGGTTGGGTCCTTCGCGAGCGAGCCATGGCGGGGGTTCTCTTGCAAGAAAATCGCGTGCCAGTATACTACAAATTCCTCCTCGCTTTCCGAGGCGAGACGACGATTCATGAGACGTCATGACGAACTGGCCCGAGACGGCCGCCGGGAGGGCGGTTGTTTCGGGTCTGTGCCATCCCGCGGAGACCGCACGCATGCCGGAACACCTGATCGACCTCAAGGCGCTGCTTGTGGAACGGCCGGACTGCGACGCCGGCACCGTGCAGCAGCTGAGGAACGCCCTGGCGCAGGGCGGCACCCAACACCGGACCCTGCGCGACGTCACCGAGGTGCTGATAAAGAAGCTCGAATCGGCCCCGCCGGCCCAAACCAAGACGCTCCACCTGAAGATCGGCATCGCCTCCTTCTTCCTCGGCTTCACCCCGCAGGCGGTCGAGCACCTGAGCAAGGCCGACACGGCCCTGTCGAACTTCTACCTCGGCCGGGCCCTCGTTTCCAAGGGCGAGTACGACGACGCCCTGAAGGCGTTCGAGAAGGCGGAGAAGTCCGGCTACAACGCCTCCCAGGTGCGGCTGCAGCGGGCCGGCATCTACCGGCTCAAGGGGGAGGTGGCCGAGGCGCGTAAGGTGCTGAACGGCTTGCAGGACCTGGCCAGCCACAGCGCCGAGTACCACTACCAGATCGGCATGTGCCACCTCGGGGAGGGCGAGCAGCCGACCGCGGTCCAGTTGTTCGAGCGGGCCACGACGCTGGACCCGGCCCACACCAACGCGCTGTTCCAGCTCGGCCACGCCAACGACCTGGCCGGCAACGACGACGAGGCGATCTCCTGCTACGAGCGCTGCCTGAAGCACCCGCCGGTCCACGTCGGCACCCTGATCAACCTCGGGGTGCTCTACGAGGACCACGAGCGCTACGACAAGGCCGCCGAGTGCTACCGCCAGGTGCTGTCGTCGAACCCGACCGACGAGGAAGCCCGGTTGTTCTACAAGGACGCCCAGGCCTCGCTGACGATGTACTACTCGCCGGAGGAGGAGCAGGAGCTGTCCAAGCGCAGCCAGGTGCTGGACATCCCGGTGACCGACTTCGAGCTGTCCGTCCGGGCCCGCAACTGCCTGAAAAAGATGAACATCCGCACGCTGGGCGACCTGACCCGGGTCACCGAGCAGCAGCTCCTGTCGAGCAAGAACTTCGGCGAGACGTCGCTGGCCGAGATCAAGGAGATGATGCAGTCCAAGGGGCTGCGCCTGGGCCAGTCGATCCAGGACGGGAACGCCGGCGAGACGCGCTACCGGCCGCCGATGCCGGTCTCGGAGGAGCAGGCGGCGGTGATGAACAAGCCGGTCTCCGACCTGAACCTGTCGGTCCGCGCCCGCAAGTGCATGAACCGGTTGGGGATCAACACGCTGGGCGACCTCGTCTCGCGCAGCTCCGAAGAACTGCTGGAGGCGAAGAACTTTGGCCAGACCTCGCTACAAGAGGTCAAGGACAAGCTGACGGCCTACGGCCTGCGGCTGCGGGATGATTAGTTCGTAGGACAAGCTGCCAGCTTGTCCTGTTGGGCGACGCCAGGGACAAGCTGGCAGCTTGTCCTACGACCGATCCGTACTCGATGTCCTTCTCGTTCGACCTGTTGACGACCGACGGCGCCGCCCGGCGCGGCCGGCTGCGCACGCCGCACGGCGACGTCCAGACGCCGATCTTCATGCCCGTCGGCACCCAGGCCACGGTCAAGGGATTGACCCCGGACATGGTGCGGGATGTGGGGGCCCAGATCATTCTGGGCAACACCTACCATCTGGCACTGCGGCCCGGGGACGAGTTGATCGCGGGGCAGGGGGGATTGCACCGGTTCATGGCCTGGGACCGGGCCATCCTCACCGACTCCGGCGGCTACCAGGTCTACAGTCTCGCACAGTCGCGCAAGATCACCGACCGCGGCGCCACGTTCCGCTCCCACATCGACGGGGCCCTGCTGGAACTGACTCCCGAGAAGGCCGTCGCCATCCAGGAGAACCTCGGCTCCGACATCGCCATGTGCCTCGACGAGTGCCCGCCCGGCGACACGCCGGATGAGTACATGCACGTCGCCGTCGAGCGGACCATCGCCTGGGCGCGGCGCTGCCAGGGGGCGCACCGGCGGCCCGATCAGGCGCTGTTCGCCATCGTCCAGGGAGGCACCAACCTGGCCCTTCGGGAGCGCTGTGCCGAGGCCCTGGCCGCCCTCGACTTTCCCGGCTACGCCCTGGGCGGCTTCAGCGTCGGCGAGACACCGGAGGCGATGCTCACAGCCCTCGGCCCTTCCGCCACGTGCCTGCCTCCCAACAAGCCGCGCTACCTCATGGGGGTTGGCCGGCCGCGTGACATCCTCGACGGGATCGCCTGCGGGATCGACATGTTCGACTGCGTCATGCCGACGCGGAACGGCCGAAACGCCCTGGCGTTCACCGACGACGGGGTGGTCAAGATCCGCAACGCCTGCCACAAGCGAGATCCGGCCCCACTGATGTCCGATTGCCCTTGTTACGCCTGCCGGAACTTCGGCCGGGCGTACCTGCACCATTTGTTCACGGCGGACGAGATGCTCGGGCCGACCCTGCTCTCGCTGCACAACGTTGCCTACTACCTGGGGCTGGTGGCCCGCGCCCGCGAGGCGATCGAGCAGGGGCGGTTCGCCGCCTTCCACGCAGCCTGCCTTGCCCGGTGGGCCGGCTCTGCCTAAGATACACCCTTCTTACACACCGCGAAAACACCCAGGACCGCCATGTTCGAGTTGTTGATGTTGTTCGCCGAAGGGGAAACCAAGCAGGGGCAGCCGCTGACGTTCGAGCCGCTGCTGTTCATGCTGGCGATCTTCGCGCTGTTCTACTTCATCGTCATCCGTCCGCAGCAGCGGCGGCAGGACCGGGACCGGCAGGACCTGGTCTCCAACCTCAAGAAGAACGACCGGGTCATCACCTCGGCGGGGATTTACGGCACCATCGTGTCCGTCAGCGACAAGGAGGACGAGGTCACCGTCAAGGTGGACGACAACGCCCGGCTGAAGATGCTCAAGAGCAGCATCCTGCGCAACCTCACGGCGGACGAGGCCAAGAAGGCCGACGCCGACAAAGCCAAGGAAACCAAGTGACACACGTCGCGGGCCGCCCCGTCCCGCGGGCTAGGGTGAGTCGAATAGCATGAAACGGTTCACGTTCCGCATCCTCGTCTGCCTCATCCCGACGCTCATCTCGCTGGGCGTCGTCGGCTGGGCCTACTACCGGTACCAGTTCGTGGACGGCGGCGGCTTCCGGCTCGGCGTCGATCTGGTCGGCGGCACCATCCTCGTCTACGAGATCGACGAGGCCAAGACCAAGGACACCACCTACAAGAAGGACGACCTCGCCGTCGCCCTGAAGAAGCGGATCGACCCGGCCGACCTTTACAACATCACCATCCGCCCCGCCGGCGAGTCACGCGTCGAGATCATCCTGCCGACAGGCGGGCGCCACAAGGCCCAGATCGAGGAGCAGAACTGGAACAACCTCCTCCACGAGGCCGCCCGCGCCTACCCCGTCGCGGGGAAGGAGAACCCCTACGAGATCGTCGAGCAGAACGACCGCGCCGGGTTGGTCGATGCCATCATGAAGGATGGCCCCAAGCTCGACCGCTCGGACGTCGATCAGTGGGTCGAAAGGCGCACGGTGAAGGGCGGCGGCGAGCGGCGGTCGCTGACCAGCGACGACGTCGAGAACATCAAGAACCTGATCTCGCGCCAGGGCCGGCTGGAGTTCCGCATCCTGGCCAACGCCCGGGACGACGCCGAGGCGATCCGAGTTGCCACGGAGACGATGAAGCGGACCAACAAGGAGGATTTGCAGAGGCTGGAGGTCCGCAACGAGGAGCCGCCCGCCCCGCGCCGGGAGGACGGGACCAACGCGTTCCCCGTCGACCTGCCGGGCGAGCCCGACCACACCTACAGCTGGGTGGAACTGGGCAAGTCGCAGCTGCACTCGATGCGGCTGAACAGTGAGGCGCTAAAGAACAGCAAGGCCCGCCAGGACGAGATCGACAACGCCCTGAAGACCGGCCTGCCGTTCCAGAACGGCGTCAACCTGGTCTGGGTGCGGCGGATCACCGACTGGAGCCGTCGAAACGTCAAGGACCGTGCCCTGGACAAGAGCCTGGAGTTCTTCATCCTCTGCCGCAACCCCACCAAGGGTGAGGAGATCACCGGCGACTACCTCGTCGGCGCGTCGCCGGGCAGTGACCGGGCTGGCCAGCTGGCCATCGACTTCAAGTTCAACGCCGAGGGCGGCGACCGGTTCTGGAAGGTCACCTCGACGAACAAGCCCTCGGGCAGCGAGGAGACCGGCTACCGCCGGCAGCTGGCGATCATCTTCGACGGGCAGGTGATATCGGCCCCGAACCTCAACTCGCCGATCCGCACCAACGGCCAGATCACCGGGTCGGA
Source organism: Gemmataceae bacterium (assembly GCA_046350195.1). GTDB lineage: Bacteria > Planctomycetota > Planctomycetia > Gemmatales > Gemmataceae > CALDUY01. The sequence continues at coordinate 86,001 of JAXMAW010000006.1, read as the reverse complement.
CTACACCCAGCAGGAGGTCAACGACCTCGTCCGCATCCTCCGCGCCGGCGCGCTGCCGGCCACGCTGAAGAAGGACCCCGTCAGCGAGAACAGCATGGGGGCGACGCTCGGGGCCGACACCATCAAGTGGGGCACCATCTCCGTCGGCGGCGCCTTCCTCGCCGTCATGGCGTTCATGGTGTTCTACTACCGCTTCGCCGGGCTCGTCGCCTGCCTGGCGCTGTTCGCCAACCTGCTGCTGACCGTGGCGTTCATGGTGCTGGTGCAGGCCGCGTTCACCCTGCCGGGCCTGGCCGGTCTGGTGCTCATGCTCGGCATGGCGGTCGATGCCAACGTGCTGATCTACGAGCGCCTCCGCGAGGAGCGCGAGCGCGGGGCCAGCCTGGCGCAGGCCATCCGCAACGGCTACGACCGGGCGTTCCCGACGATCCTCGACACCCACCTGTCGAGCATCTTCACCGCCATCGTGCTGTACGTCGTCGGCAACGACCAGTTGAAGGGGTTCGGCATCAGCCTCACCGTGGGCCTGATCATCAGCCTGTTCACGTCGCTGTACATGACCCGGCTGATCTTCGACCTCGGCATGGCCCGGGGCTGGGTCAAGGACCTGAACTTCTTCGAGGGGCTGGTCAAGCTGATCCACGCCCGGTACTGGGACTTCATGTCGATCCGGTACTACTGGTTCACCGCGACAGTCATCCTGACGCTGCTCGGCGCCGGGCTGTTCATCTACCGGGCCGACTCCGACCCGGCCTCGGGCAAGTCCACCGTGCTGAACATCGACTTCACCGGCGGCATCGCCTACACCGGGCAGCTCAACCGGCCGATGAGTATGGAGGAGCTGCGGCACGAACTGATGAAGGACACGAACAACCCGCTGCCGGACCTGTCGGTCGAGCAGATCTTCGTCAGCTCCGACAACGCCGAGTCGGGCAAGAGCAGCTTCTTTACCGTCCGCACGTCGCACCGCACCGACGACGCCATCCGCGATCAGAAGGACGTGCTCGGCTTCATCTCCAAGCAGCTGGAGGGCAGCCTGAAGCAGCACCGGCTGGAGAAGTTCACCCCCGAGGTCGGCAAGACCGGGGTCTCCACCGTGAAGCTGTTCTTCGCCAACGAGAAGGGCGAGACCGACTTCGTCTCCCCGGCACTGGTGCAGCGGCTTGTCGCCGGGGCGTTCAAGGACCAGAAGATCTCGACGACGGCCTTCCACATCGACCGGCCGGAGGACCGCGGCAAGCGGCAGGGCCGCGACGATCGCTACTCCGAGCTGGCGGTGAAGTTCACCGAGCCGCAGGAGCTGGCCCGGGTGACGAAGGCCCTGGAGCAGGTGCAGCAGGAGTTCCGCGACACCCCGCAGCCGGAGCGGCTGGAGCACTTCGACAAGCAGCTGGCCGCCAGCACCCGAGAGCGGGCGCTGTACGCCATCCTGGCGAGTTGGGCGGCGATCCTGCTCTACCTGTGGTTCCGCTTCGGCAGCTGGACGTTCGGCGCCGCGGCGGTCCTGTGCCTGATCCACGACCTGTTCTTCACCCTGGGGGCCATCGCCGCCTGCCACTACATCCACGAGGGGTCGCCGGTCTTGGCCCGCGTCCTGGGCATCCAGGACTTCAAGATCGACCTGGCGGCGATCGCGGCACTTCTGACGCTGGTCGGCTACTCGGTCAACGACACCATCGTCGTGTTCGACCGCATCCGCGAGGTGCGCGGCAAGAACCCGGCCCTGACGCCGCAGATGATTAACGACAGCGTCAACCAGACGCTGACGCGGACGATCCTGGCGTCGACGACGGTGCTGGTGGTGGTGCTGGTGCTGTACTTCATCGGCGGCGAGGGGGTGAAGCTCTTCGCCTTCGTGATGATCGTCGGCGTGTTCGTCGGCACCTACAGCTCGATCTACATCGCCAGCCCGCTGCTGCTGCTGTTCGGCGAAGGCAAGTTGACGCCGGCCCAGCAGGACCGGGCCGCTGCGGCTCCCGCTAGCAAAGGCTGAGCCGGCCACCTGACGTCGGCTCGCCCCATCACCAGGGGGCGAGCCGACTGCCTTTTCACGACCGGTCAGCTGGCGGCGCCGGCGACGGCCCTCTCTGCCGGCCTCGACGGGGGGGCGACCCGGACTGGCACGGAGCTTCCCGTGAAGAAGCTGTGGGCGTGCGAGACCGGGTCGAGGCCCTCCTCGACCATCCAACCCTCGACCTCCTTGATCTTGTGCCGGCCCTGGTAGCGCGGCAGCATCGTGTCGAAGCAGTAGAAGACCTGCGCGTTGTATCGCTCCCCGCGCGTCATGGAATCGACGCGGAAGAACGGCAGGTCCCGGCCGATCCGCCGGTAGCACTTCTTGAAGAAGAACTGGACGACCGGGTAGAACCCGATCACCATCCCGTGCGCGATCATGCGCAGCAGGCGGGTGGGCAGCCGGTAGCCCTGCCCCAGCGTCATCACGTCGCGGCCGATGTACGGCATGCGCCACTCCGGCCCCTCCCAGTAGGTGGGGTAGATCCAGATGACGCAGGTCGTCTCCTCCTTCAGGAGCCGGCGGAACGAGGCGAACGCCTCCCGTGTGTTCGGGGTGTGGTGCAGGACGCCGAGGCTCATGCCGGCGTGGAACTGTCGGTCCTTGAACGGCGGTTCCAACAGGTTGCCCTGGACGTAGTCCAGGTTGGTCATCCCGCCGAACTTCGCCGTGGCCTTCTCCAGCGACTCGACGCCGAGGTCCAGGCCCACGACGTTCTGCCCGGGGCAGTGGCGGGCGAGCACGGCCGTCTTTTCGCCGCTGCCGCAGCCGCAGTCGAGGAGCCAATCCCCCGGCTCCGGCTTGCGGCGGCACTCCAACTGCTCCTTGACCCAGCCGATGTAGACGTCGTCGTGGAACCCGTAGCAGCGCTCGCGGCTCTCGAACGCCCCGTTCCAGCGCGACAGCCACTGGAAGGAAAACCGCTTGCACACCTCGGCGACGTCGTCGGCCGCCTTGACCAGGCGGGGGACTCCCTTTTCGACCGGGTAGCGCCTGGAGCAGGCGACGCAGCGAAGCGCGCCCTGAAGGATGCGAACGGCGTTCTCCTCGCGGACTTCGGCGATTTCCATCGACCCCCGGCACTCCGGGCAGGCGAGCAGGTCAACAAGGCACCGTCTCATGGCGACCCTCAGTTGGGGTAGGAATGGGGACAACGTCGCCCCACTCTACCCACCTTCCGGCGGTGGTAGAATCGAGGCGGTTCGGATTCCAAGGACTTTTCGGACTTCCGGGGGAGGGGGAAAGAGGATGTGATAGGGGGAGGGATTGGGACGGTTCCGACGGCCGTGACGACCCCACCAATTCTCCAATCGGCAAGGCTACCCAGCACGGCCCTTCCAGGCCCGGGACATCCCGCGAGGCGCGGGGGCGGGGCCGCCCGACGGCCTCAGATGACGGTGCCGTCGGGGATCACCGACCCGCGCGGGATCGTCACGATTCCGTCGCGGATGACGTAGCAGTCGCCCTCGTCGTCCTTGATCCCGTTGCGGTTGAGGATCTTGACGTTTCTGCCGATGCGGACGTCCTTGTCGAGGATGGCCCGCTCGACCACGGTCCCCTCGCCGATGAGCAAGTCCGGCCGGTTGGCGGTCCGGTTGGTCGCGCGCTCGGCGTCGGTCTCGAAGCGGTCGGCGCCGAGAAGGATGGTGTCCCTCAGGACGGCGTTCCGGGCGATCCGGCTGCGGACGCCGACGACGCACCGCTCGAGGTCCGCGCCCTCCTGGATCACGCAGCCGTCGCTGACCAGGCAGTGCCGCAGGCGGGCGCCGACGACGCGCGAGGCGGGCAGGAATCGCATGCGGGTGTAGATGATCCCCTCGGGGCTGTGGAAGTCGAACGGCGGGTCGTCGCCGGCCAGTGCCAGGTTGGCGTCGTGGTAGGCCTTCACCGTGCCGAGGTCTTCCCAGTAGCCGTCGAACAGGTGGGCGTGGACGTGGTGCGTCTTGAGGCTGCGCGGGAACACCTCCTTGCCGAAGTCGGTGGCCAGCGGCCGGTGGCTGAGCATCTCCAGCAGCGCCTTGCGGGAGAACAAGTAGATGCCCATGCTGGCGAGGTGCTCGCGGCCCTTGGGGTCGATCCCCATTTTGGCGATGTACCCCGGCGGCGTCCGGGCCGCGTCGATGGCCGGGTCGGCCTGCGGCTTCTCGACGAACCCGGTGACCCGGCCCGTCTCGTCCAGCTGTAGCACTCCCAGGCCGGGGACCTGGTCGCGCGGCACCGGCAGGACCGCGAGGGTGACGTCGGCCCGGGCCTCCTTGTGCGTCTTCAAGAGCTGCTGGAAGTCCATGCGGTAAAGCTGGTCGCCCGACAGGATCATCACGTGCGAGCAGGGGTCCTCGACGACGTAGCGGACCTGCTGCCGCACCGCGTCGGCGGTTCCCTGGTACCAGTCGGCGGCCTCGTTGGTCTGCTGGGCGGCCAGCACCTCGACGAACCCTCGGCTGAACGGGTCGAACTTGTACGTGTTGGCGATGTGCCGGTGCAGGCTCACCGACAAGAACTGCGTCAGCACGTAGATGCGCTGCATGCCGCTGTTGATGCAGTTGCTGATCGGGATGTCGATCAGCCGGTACTTGCCCGCCACCGGAACCGCGGGCTTGGAGCGCAGCTGCGTCAGGGGGTATAGCCGGGTGCCTCGTCCGCCGCCGAGGATGAGGCTGAGTACTTCTTGCATGGTCGGCCTCGTGAAAAGGAGCCTGCTCAACGGCCCTTGGGCGTAAGATACCAGAAGGGGGGCGAAGTTTCGATCTGGCAATTTCCGCGCCCGCGCCGGGCGAGGCCGTACCAGCAGGTCCCGGGGGCCCGGCGGCGGCCACCTCCGGTTGGCGCTGCGCCCCAACCCGGCGCGCTGGAGCTACCCGGCGATGCGCGGCCGCGTTGGGCCAGGCTCGATTTGGAGCTGCCGCCGGGGACCCAGGATTTGAGGTCCGTCTGCACCGCGGCGCCCTTGCGGCGTTCTCGACTACCGGCTGACCACGGGGGGGGCGGGCTACCGCCGTCCGTCGCGCGGCGCAAGTAATCCGCAACCTTCGCGGCCTGCCGCCCCGCCTGCTCGACGCAGTCGTTGATGGCGACGCCCCGGTAGGCGTTCCCGCCGACGAACAGGCCTGGGTGCCCCTGCAACCGCCGCTCGATCGCCTCGATGCGGGCCAGGTGGCCGACGTGATACTGGGGGATGGCGCGCGGCCAGCGGGTGACCTGGATGAACACCGGCGCGACGCGCACGCCGACCGCCCGGGCCAGCTCGGCGCGGACGGCGGCGACCAGGCGGTCGTCGGGCCAGTCCACGACGTCGCCGCGGTGCCAGCCCCCGCAGATCGCCCGCAGTAGCACCCGACCCGGTGGGGCGCGGTCGGCGTAGATCGACGAGCACCACTGCACGCCCAACACGTCGCGGCGTTCGCGCTGCGGCGACAGGTAGCCGAAGCCGTCCAGGCAGTGCGGCACGTCGTCGCGGCGGTAGCCGAGCCCGACGACGACCACCCGGTTGTAAGCGATGCCCGCCAGGTGTTGGGTAATCGCCGGATCGATCTCCCTGAGGAGTTCCGCCTGCCGGTAGGCGGGGCAGGTGAGGGCCACCGCGTCGGCGTCCCACCCGTCATGCCCTTCCGCGGTGACGCGCCAACCGCCGGGTCTGCGGCGGATCGAGGTCGCGGCGACGCCGAGGAGCGGTGGGGTGCGGAGCCGGGAAGCGAGCGCTTCAACCAACGTGCGCAGGCCGTCCCGGAACGACCAGAGCTTACCCGCTCGCCCGGCCACTCCCTGTTGAAGGCGCTGCCGGCGCGCCGCCGCCAGACCCTTGAGTACGCTGCCGAACTCTCTCTCCCATCCCGCCAGCCTGGGAAACGCGGCCTGGGCGCTGAGCAGCTTGGGGTCGCCGGCGAGGATGCCGGTGACGAACGGATCGACAAGGGTCCGCGCCACCTCGTCGCCGACGCGCCGCCGGGCGAAGGCGTGGACGGACTCCTCGCCGTCGCCTCGCCGGCCGGGCCGAAACCTCTCGGTCAACAGGCGGACCTTCGCGACCCAGCTCAGCAGGTCGCTACCCAGGAACGAGGTGAGGCCGGCCGGCAGCAGGCGGAGCCGGCCGTTGAGAAGGAGGAAGCGGTTCCGGGCCGCCGCCTCGCTGGCGTGGAGTAGCTGGTCGGCCAGTCCGAGGGAGCCGGCGAGGTCCAGGGTCGAGGGGTTGGTGTCCGGGAAGCCGTTGGGACCGGCCTCGACGAGGAACCCTTCGCGGCGGACGGTGTCGATGGTGCCGCCGACCCGGCTCGCCCCATCGAGGACGAGGACCTCACCCGCCGGACAAAGCGCCTGGAGCCGGTAGGCCAGGCTCAGTCCGGAGATGCCGGCGCCGACGACCACGACACGGGGCATGGCACGGTCTCAGTCGCCCCAGAAGGGCGAGTCCTCGCCAGCCTTCACGGCGGGCTCGGCCGGGGCGGCGGCGTCCGGCGGCGGCGGCTCCTCCGCCTTCTTGGAGCGCGGCGATTTCGCGGCCGTCCGGCGAGGGCGAGGCGTTGTGGCCTTCGTCGTCTTCGTGGAACGAGAGCGGGCACGCGGGGTCGGCTCCTCTACCTCCGCCGGTGGGGTGGGCGTGCTGGGGGCCTTGTCGGCCTTTTCCCCGGGTCGCGGGGATTCCTTGTCGAACAGGTCCTGCTCGAAGGGGGTGGCCGGCGTCAACACCACCGGGGACGGCGCGACCTCGATCCCGACCAGCGGCCCGGGCGGGGGGATTTCCACCGGCTGGAAGCCGGGGACAGGCAGGGGCGACCCGGCCGCGGCGGGAAGCCCGTTCCCCCCGTTGGCTACCCCCGCGCCCTGGCCGCGCCTGCGACGGCGACGGCCCTTTTTCCGAGGTGGCAGCAGGCCCGGCGTTGATGGATCACCGCCAAGGGCGGCGGCCGGTGCCGCGCCCGGAAGTTGCGGCTGGGCCGGCACAGGCGCGGAAGAACCCGCCGTCAACGACGGCTGCTTCGGCGGGGCGTTCATTTCCGAGCCGAACCGCGTCACGACGTAGGTGCGGCTGCGCTTGTCGGTCTCCAGCTCCAGGATGCCCTCGCGCTGGGCGTCCTCGAGCAGCTCGCTGAAGGTGCGGTAGCCGTGGTAGGTCTCGTTGAACGACGGCTTCTTGCGCTTGATCGTGTCCTTGATCATGCTGCTCCAGAGGCTCTCCTTGTTCTCGCGGCGCAAAGCCGCCAGGGACTCCAGGAGCAGCTCGAACGCCTTGCGCTTCTGCTCGGGGATGTGCGAGGTGACCTGCGGGGCCAACCGCGGTGGCTGGCCGAGGTCCTCGTAGTAAATGAACTCGTCGCAGTTGTCGCGGAGCAGGTCGGACGTCGATTCCTGCATCCCCAGGCCGATGACGTGCTTGCCCTGCTCCTTGAGCTTCGAGACCAACGGCGAGAAGTCGCTGTCGCCGGAGACGATGACGAAGGTGTTGATGTGCTCCTTGGCGAACGACAGGTCCATGGCATCGACGACGAGGCGGATGTCGGCGCTGTTCTTGCCGGTCTGGCCGCGGCGGGGGATCTCGATCAGCTCGATCGCCGCCTCGTGCAGCGAGTGGGTGAAGTGGCCGAACCGGCTCCAGTCGGCGTAGGCCTTCTTGACGACAATCTTGCCCTTCTCGACCATGCGCTCGAGGACGCGGTGGATGTCGAAGCGTTCGCGGCGGCCCTGGAAGCCCAGTGCCAGGTTTTCGAAGTCGATGAAGATGGCCAGGGATCGTTCGCCTTCCGCCACAGCAACCTCACGTGCGATGTGTTCCGGGGAGTGCCCGAAACTACAGTGTAACGCGGATGGGGAAGTGGGAAAAGAGAGAACGCCGGGGCGGTCCTGAGAAGGTGGACAACCGGCCGCCGCGGACGGCAAAGCCGACAGCCCCCGCCGCAATGGCGGGGGCTGTCGTGACGATCAAACGGGTGGCGCGGGGTTTATCAGAAGTCTTTCTTCTTGCCACCCTTGCCGAACGCCGGGCGGAACTCGCCCTTGAACTCCTCGCCCTGAAGCTCCTTCCAGGCCTTCTTCTGCTCGTCGCTGAGCGACTTGGTGATCTTGTCGAAGGTGTCCTTGCCCAGGCCCTGGACCTTCTTCATGGCCGCCTGGAACTTCTCGCGGTCGCCCTGGGCGTCCTCGAAGACCTCCTTGACGTCCTTCTCCAGCTCGGACAGGGCGCTGCTGACCTTCTCCTTCTGCTCGCTGGTGAACTTCATCACCTTCTGGACGTCCTCCCGCTTGAAGATGGCCGCCTGGGTGCCCTTGGCGGCGCTCTGAAGCTCGAGCTGGAAAAACCTCTTCTTCTGCTCGGGGGTGAAGGCCTCCCGGACCTTGGTCAGCGTCTTGGTCATGTCTTCCTGGGCCTTCCGCATGGCGTCGCGGTCCATGTCCTGGAAGGCGGCGCGCATCGCCTTGGTCATCTCGTCGCGGGCCGAGGTGATCGTCTTGATCTGGTCCTCGGACAGCTTCAGCTCCTTCTGGACGTCCTTGCTCGACAGCATCGAGTTGCTGTCCATGCCGCCGCGCAGGCCCCCGAAGGGGAACTGGGCCAGGACGGGCAGGCAGATGAGGCCGGCCATCGCCACGGTCAGGATGAGTCTACGCATCGCGAGTCTCCTCGTGGTGGAAACAGGGGTTGTCGTTTCTAACCCCACCGGGACAGGTCTGTTTCGCCCATGCTGAGGTGATTATTGCCGGGAAGGGAAAAACGGAAAGGGGCGGGCCACCAGGCCCGCCCCTTTGGGACTTTCTAAAGCGGTCGGATCAGCCTTCCTTCCCGGCCTGCCGAATGATCCGGGGCGGCGGGTTCGCCCCGGCTGGGGTCGCGGCCGCCGGGGCGTTGGCCGAGCCGCGCGAGACCGGCACCAGCTTCCAGCCCGCGGGCACCGCGGGGGCGTCGAACGCCCGGCGGTTCAGCTCGACGCCGGTCTTGATGGCCGGGATGTCCCAGGTCACCTCGTTGCCGTTGGGGTGCTCGAACCACAGGCGGCGCGGCAGGAAGCTGTCCTTGTTCAGCACCAGCTGGGCGCGGGTGAAGTCGGACTTGTCGGCGGGGTGGCGCGGCTGGATGTCCACGTAGATGTAGTGGCTGTCCTCCCGGGACAGGGTGAGGGAGAAGCGCCGCTTGGCCTCGTCGGCCTTCATGCCGAACATCAGGCCCAGGAAGCCGTCGTCGGCCACCTGGCCGGGCTTCGGCTTGGGCATCTCGTAGGCGCGGATTTCCTTCTGCGGCGGGAAGAACTGGTAAAGGTACGTCCCGGTGCAGATGTACTTGTCGGCGATCTCGGACTTGCCCTCCTGCTTAAGCTCGAGCATGGCGAGGTTCAGGGTGGTGGCCCCGGAGCCGGCCTTCATGTAGTGGGCGGCCCCGGAATACTTGGTGGCGCTGCCGAAGCTCTTGTCCTTGTCGTGGCGGGCGACGGCGGCGGAGAGGGTGTTGACCTTCTTCATCTCCTGCTCCCAGCGGAGCAGGTAGCCATCCAGCTTCGTCGGGGCGGCGGAGGCGGCCGGGGGTGTGTTGGCGGGGGCGCCCTTGCCCGCTGGGGTGGACTGCGCACCGGCCATGGCCCCGGTCGTGAGCAGGCCGGTCAGGACGAACACGGGTATACGCATGGGTCTTCTCCTCTGGGCCGGGTCGGGCCGTTCGCGGCGGGATCCGCGCCGCCGCGCCTATAGCAGATCGGGCGCCGCCGGGAAAAGGCGACTTTGCCTCAAGTGTATCCGCCGAACGGCCGACGGGCGGCGGCGAATCGCTCGCCCGCCGCCCGTCGGGGCCGTCCCAACCTCCCAGGCCGGCCAGGTCAGCTCAGGTTCACGTAGACCGTCTTGACCTCCGTGTATAGCTGCAACGCATACTCCCCAAGTTCGCGGCCGATGCCGGACATCTTGAACCCGCCGAACGGGGCGGCGGCGTCGAAGACGTCGTAGCAGTTGACCCAGACGGTGCCGGCGCGCAGCCCGTTGGCGAGGCGGTGGGCCTTCTGGATGTCGCGCGTCCAAACGGCGGCGGCCAGGCCGTAGAACGTCCGGTTGCCGCGCTGCACCACCTCCTCGACGTCCTTGAACTTGAGGACGTTCATCACCGGGCCGAAGATCTCCTCGCGGGCGATCTTCATCTCGTCCTTGACGCCGGCGAAGACGGTCGGCTCGATGAAGTAGCCCTTGTTGCCGAACCGGTTGCCGCCGGCCAACAGCTGAGCCCCCTCCTTCTTGCCGGCCTCGATGTAGCCCATGATGCGGTCGAACTGCTCCCGCGACACCTGCGGCCCCTGCGTCGTCTCCGGGTCGAACGGGTCGCCCAGCTTTTGCGCCTTGGCCTTCTTCAGGACGCGCTGGACGAACTCGTCGTGGACCTTCTCCTCGACGAACAGGCGGCTGCCGGCGCAGCAGCACTGGCCCTGGTTGAAGAACAGGCCGAAGTAGGCGCCCTCGACCGCCGCGTCGAGGTCGCAGTCGGCGAACACGACGTTGGGCGACTTGCCGCCCAGCTCCAGGCTGACGCGCTTGAGGTTGCTCCTCGCGGCGGCCTCCATGATGATCTGGCCGGTGCTGCCCTCCCCGGTGAAGGCGACCTTGTCGATGTCCATGTGACCGGAGATGGCGGCGCCGGCGGTCGGGCCGAACCCTGGGATGACGTTGACGACGCCGTCGGGGATGCCGGCCTCCTGGGCCAGCTGGGCCACGCGCAGGGCGGTCAGCGGGGTCTGCTCGGCGGGCTTGAGGACGACCGTGTTTCCGGTGGCCAGGGCCGGCCCCCACTTCCACGCCTGCATCAGCAGGGGGAAGTTCCACGGAATGATCTGCCCGACCACGCCGACCGGCTCGTGGCGGGTGTAGCAGAAGAAGTCGCCCTCGACGGGGATGGTCTTGCCGTGATTCTTATCCGCCCAGCCGGCGTAGTAGCGGTAGCACTTGACCGTCAGCGGCAGGTCGGCGGCCAGCGCGACGCTGTACGGCTTGCCGTTGTCCAGCGACTCCAACGCGGCCAGCTCTTCCTTGTTCTGCTCGATCAGGTCGGCGAGCTTGTTCAGAAGCCGGCCGCGCTCGGCTGCGGCCATCTTCGGCCAGGGGCCCGACTCGAACGCCTTTCGGGCGGCCTTGACGGCGAGATCGACGTCGGCCTTGTCGCCCTCGGCGACCTGGCAGATCACCTCGCCGGTGGCGGGGTTGGCCGTCTCAAACGTCTTGCCCGAGACGCTGTCCTGCCACTTGCCGCCGATGAGCAGCGGCTGGTCCTTGACCTTCGGGGCCTTGGGGGTGCGGGGCTTGGCTTGTGTGGCGGTGGCCATGGTGCGGTCTCCTGCGATCGGGAGAGGAAGTGTACGCCGGCGTCGTGACCGGCCAGCGGTCATTATCCGCACCCGGCGAGGGGGTGGCCACGGGTCATTTCTTCTTCTTGCCGTTGCCAGCCGCCCTTGCCTCCAGTTCCGCGATCCGCCGCGCCATTTCTTCGTTCTGGCGCTGAAAATCGTCGGCCCGCTTCTTCTCGTCGTCGGCCCGCTTCCTCTCGTCTTCGGCCCGCTTCCTCTCGTCGTCGGCCCGCTTCTGCGCTTTCAATAGCTGAGCCCGTGCGGCGATCAGGTCTCGGTCGAGTTCGGCGGGCAGCGGAAGCAACTTACCCAGATACCAATACCGTACCCACCCCTCCAGAATCGCCACCTCGACGTCGATCGTGTCGATGGGGTAACGCCCCGAGGCGTTGGGCAGCACCAAGACGTACTTCCCCGCCTGGAGGCGGAACAGGGAGAGGTCTTGCAGGTCGGGGTAGAACGCCATGTAGAAAGGGACTTGCAGGTGGCGCTCGTAGATGCGCAGGTTGGTGTCGTAGTCCTTCCGCTCGTTCGACTTGGACACGTATTCCAGCGTCCAGAACGGCCCCCCCGGTTGGAACGGCAGGTCGTAGCTGCCGGTGGCCTTGATCTCCCCGTGATGCAGAACGACCATGTTGTCGGGGACGACCCGGCCGGGGACGACCCGCCCCTTCCTCGGGTACTGGATCAGCAGCTCGTTGAAGTAGTGGAACTCCGGCCGTTTGGCCCGGATGAGCGCGAAGCTCTCTACGGTGATCTCCCGCTGCCTCGACTGGGCGGTCGCTTCCATGAAGTGCTCCAGCGGCAGGCTTTTCAGGTACTCCTCGGCCCACTTCTCGTACTTCAGCCGAAGCAGGACGTTCGTCGGTGGCATGGCGAGCCTCCTACCATGAAGGGATGAGGTGATACTACCCTCGCCCTGGGGCGCTGCCCAAGCCCAACCTCCCAGATACCCGCCCCGGAGGCCGACCATGAGCGCCGACCACGACTCGAAGCGCAGCACGATGCTCACCGCCTTCCTCGGCGGCACCGTGGCGGTGTTCGCGCTGGGCTTCCTGATCCTGATCACCGGCGGGCTCTTCCTCCACGTCGCGCTGATCGGCGGCGTGATCGGCGGCCTGGCCGCGGTCCACTACCTGCTCTGGGGCAAGCTGCTCAGCGACCGCACCGCCGGCGAGCGCGAGGAGCACCTGCTCCTCGAACGGATGCGCGAGGAGGAGAACGACAAGAAGCGGTGAGCGTCCTCTCAGCGCGAGAGGAACTTCACAAACGCGGGCACGTCTTCGATCAAGCCGTTGCCGTCGTCACCGAACCGTCCGACGACGTCGAACCTGCCGTCACCCGTCGGCTTAAGCAGGGCGTAGAGCGGTAGCGCCTCACTCCGGAACACGGTGTTTCGCAACTTGACCGACTCCGCCTCGTCGGGGTCCTGAACCACCCCGGCCGGCACCTTGTCGGTGTACAGCTTCAGGAGGACGTGCTTCGCGAACGCCTGCTGGACCTCGGGTCGAGGGAAGACGTCCCTCTCGTTCAGCTTGCAGTTGGTGCAGACGGTGCCGGTGAAGTCCAGGAACACCAGCTTCTGGTCCTTCTCCGCGCGGGAGAGCGCCTCCTGGAGGTCGTGTCCCCACACCAGCGCCGGGCCGGCCTGCGAGGCGGACGGCCGCTTGGTCCCCGCGTCCGGGTCCGGCAGCAGGAACGAGTCGATCCACGCGAACACCTTGCCCGAGGGCCGTTGCGACTCGCCGCTTTCGGCCTTGAACATCGACGGCAGCAGGTACAGCCCCAGGCCGAGGAACGCCATCGCGAACATCAGGCGCGGCACGCCGACCGACTCGGGAGCCTCGTGGTCGTGCGGCAGGCGGTAGAGGTTGAGCAGGTACAGGCCGCACGCCGCGCAGATGGTGACGTACAGGGCCATGCCGACGTCGTAGCTGAGGAAGTCGGCCTTGCCGCGCCCCAGCAACTCGCCGGCGCGGAGGAACTTCACCGCCGCCGCCAGCTCCAGGAATCCCATCACCACTTTTACCGAGTTCATCCACGACCCGGCCCTGGGCAGGCCGCGCAGGAGCGTCGGGAACATCGCCAGCACGAAGAACGGCGAGGCGAACGCCGAGGAGAAGGCCAGCACCGGCAGCGCCCGTTCCGCCTGGCCGACCGCACCGCCGCCGGTCGCCTGGAGGCCGATGAAGCTGCCGTAGATCGGCCCGACGCAGGCGAAGCTGACGATGCTAAACGTCAGCGCCATGAAGAACACGCCGGCCAGCCCGCCCTTGCCCTCGCCCGACGAGGTAATGTCTTGCAGCCATGAGGGCAGGGTGATTTCGTACATCCCCAGCAGGCTCAGCGCGAAGAACACGAAGATGCCGCCGAGGACGAAATTCGTCGCCCAGTGGACGCTGATGGCGACGAACGTCTCCAGCAGGACCAGGCCGCCCAGGGTGAGGACGAGCACCAGCGTCGCGCAGTAGACGGTGGCCATCGCCAGCGCCCGCGTTCTCCCCGCCTCGGACTGCTTGATGAAGTAGCTCACCGTGATCGGGATCATCGGGAAGACGCAGGGCGTCAGGAGCGAGACGAACCCGCCGACCGCCGCCGCCAGGATGGCCGCCCACAGGCCCCCTTGACCTTTGGCTCCGCCGCTGGTCACGGCGGGTTTCGAGGAGCTTTCATCGTTCCTGCCTTTGGGTATCTCCTGCTTGTTACGGCTCGGGAATGGCTCGACGGCTGGCTCGGCGGGCTTGACCGCCAAGCGCCTTTCCAGTTCCGGGCCGGGCGGGGCCGCCGGCGCGGTCGAGACCGTGACCGGGACGGCCAGTTCGTGGTCCTCCCAGATGCACACCTTGCTGCACACCTGCACGCGCAGCTTCACCTTCAACGTCGCCGGCCCCGGCTTGGCGGACGGGCGGACGTAAATGGGCTGGGAGACGGAGAACGGCCCGGGGAACGCCAGGTATACCTCGTCGCCCGCCTTCTTCCACTCCGCCGCGCTCTCGCTGACGGGGAACATCGGCTGGAACGCCTCGCCGCCCTCGACCGTGAGCTTCCCCAGCTGGACGACCGACTGGTCGGGCGCGCGGCGGGTGAACGGGTAGGTGTACCAGTCCTTCTCCGGCGTCCCACGCACGGTGAGGAGGAAGACGTCGCCCCGACCGACCTCTATCTTCGCGTCGGCGGGCCGCCCGGCGGCGTTCCCCTCGACGAACGGGTCGGACGGCACGGCCACGGCCGTGAACTGAACCCGCCTCGGCTTGTCGTCCCCGAACTGCGCCACCGCCTCCAGCGTCGGCAGGAGCAGGACGACCGCGGCGGCGAAGAGACGGAATCGCGTCATCGAGACGACCCTCAACTTCCTGGCAGCTTCGGCGCCTCGACGCCTTGCAGCTTCAGCGTCGAGACCGTCTTCGTCTTCAGATCGACCACCCGGACCCGGTGGGCGTTTGTGTCCGCCACATACAGCTTGCCGTCGGCGTAGCAGATCCCGGCCGGCTCGCTGAACAGGGGCGTCGCCAGCCAGCCGGCCGGCTCGCCGCCCAGGAACGTCTTGCTCTCGCGCGTCGCCGGGTCGAGCACCTTGATCTTGCTGTTGTAGGTGTCGGCCACGTAGAGCTTGCCGCCGTGGTAGGCGACACCGAGGGCGTGCTGCAACCGCACCTGGTCGCCGACGCCGTCGGCGTCCCCGAACTTGAACAGGTCCTGCCCGACCACCGTCCGCACCTCGCCGCGACTGGTCAGTGGCACCGATCGGACCGACGACGTCTCGCTGTCGGCGACCCACAGCGTCTTGCCGTCGGTCGCCAGGCCGCTCGGTTGGGCAAACCGGGAGCGGTTGAGCGGCCCATCGACGATGTCCTCGCCGCCGTCGCCGGCGAACGCCGCGACGGTGTTCCTCGCCAGGTCCATCACCCAGATCTGGTGGTGCCCGGCCATGGCAATGTACAGGCGGTCGCCCAGCAGCAACAGGTCCCACGGGCTGTTCAGCCCGACCTTCAGCGCCGGCCCATCGCCCTCCCGGTCACGACCCTGCTCGCCGGTGCCGGCGGCCGTGGAGACGGTCTGAGTCTTCAGGTCCAGTGCCCGGATCAGGTGGTTCTTGCGGTCGGCGACGTAGAGCGTTTCACCCTTGAGGGCCATCCCCTGCGGGTCGTTGAACTGGGCCTTGTCGAAGGCCCCGTCGCGGACCCCCGGCTCGCCCATCCCCGCCACCGCGATCTTCTTGCCGTCGAGATCCGTAATGACGATACGGTGGTGCGTGCTGTCGGCGATGAAGAGGCGGTTGCCCTTCGGGTCGGCCAACACCTTGCCGGGGAAGAACAGCGGGCTGCCGCCGGCTTCGCTGAACCGGGCCAGCTCGAAGCGGATCGGCTTGGTGTTGAGCGTCTTCTTCGCCTTGTGGGCCTTGATGAGGTTGGAGATCTCGGCGTCCAGTTCTTTGTAGAGGCCCTCGCCGGACTCGCGCCAGACGATCTCCCCCTCGGGGTCGATCAGCACCAGGCTCGGCCAGGACCGGGCGCCAAACGCCCGCCAGATGGCCATGTTGGCGTCGTTGACCACCGGGTGGGCGATCTCATAGCGGAGGACGGCCTTGCGGATCGCGTCGGTGTTCTTCTCGTTGTCGAACTTCGCGCTGTGGACGCCGATGACGACCAGCTCGTTGGGGTACTTCTTCTCCAGCTTCGCCAGGTCGGGCAGCACGTGGATGCAGTTGATGCAGCAGAACGTCCAGAAGTCGAGCAGGACGACCTTGCCGCGGAGGTCCTTCAGGCGGACCGGCCCCGCGGTGTTGAGCCAGGCGACGCCGCCGTCCAGCTCCGGCGCCCTCTCCGTCCGCTGCCTTGCTGAGGCGGGCGAGCGGGCCAGCTCGATTCCGGCCGCGACGCAGGTGAGCCCTACGGCCATGGCCGCGAGGACCATCCAGCGGCGGCCCAACCAGGGCCTTGCGGGTCCAGAGGCGTGGGGCAGGGAGGGCATCGGTCGGCTCCTTCGCTCGGGCGGGATCGGTAACGCCGCGCGGTACCGGCGCGGGGGGCGGCTATCGGGTGGATGCCGCGGGGGTATTGTAAGTCACACTCCCGCCGCGCAGCCAGTGCGGACCGGCCCCGCAATAGACGACGAGCCATCCCGGCCGATTCACACCGGCTGCTTGACCCCCGGCCGGGAACGGCCTACCGTGGATGGCGACCGCCGCCAGTAATCGACCCTCAGTCCTCCTAACGAACCAGGAACACCAGGCATGTCCACAGGCGACGCACCCCCGGCGGGCGGCCCCGAACGAGTCGTGACTTCCCCCGCGTCGGCGCCCGGCGACGGCACCCAGACCGCACCCGACGCCGGACGCATCCCGCTGCCGCCGATGAGCGTGGCCGCCCCGGCGCCCGTTCCCGAGGGGTTCCTGGGCCGGCTGCGCTTCCTCGACGGCGTGCTCGTTCTGCTCCTGCTGGCGTTCGCGTTCCTTTGCGGCTCCTTCAAGGCGGGGAACGCCGACGTCTTCCTGCACCTGGCATCGGGCCGGCAGGTCGCCGGCGGCCCCCCCGGCGTGACGTCGTTTGCCGCTCCCGGTGGCCGGATGAGCCAGACCTGGCTGTTCGACCTCGGCGCGTACCTCGTGTACAGCCTCGGCCCGTGGGGCGGCGTGGCGCTGGTCGTGCTCAAGGCCCTTGCCGTCG
This sequence comes from Gemmataceae bacterium, assembly GCA_046350195.1. Taxonomy (GTDB): domain Bacteria; phylum Planctomycetota; class Planctomycetia; order Gemmatales; family Gemmataceae; genus CALDUY01. The sequence continues at coordinate 69,016 of JAXMAW010000006.1, read as the reverse complement.
CCGTGACCGCGGCGCTCGTGCTCCGGGCCGGCTCCCGGCCGGGGCGGTCGCTGTGGCTGCCGGCGGTCCTGGCGTTCCTCGCGGTGCTGGCGATGAGCCCGCGGGTGCTGCTCCAGCCGGGGGTCGCCAGCATGTTGCTGCTGGCGCTGACGTTGGCGATCCTGGCACGCGCGTCGCGCGACTCGCGGTCCGTCTGGGCCCTCCCGCTGGTGTGCGCGCTGTGGGTCAACCTGGACGCGTGGTTCATCCTCGGCCCGGTCACGATCCTGCTGTTCCTCCTCGGCGAGGTGATCCAATCCCGGCAGCACGGGTCGGGCGGCGGTGGGCCGCCCGTCACCCGGCTGGCGCTGGTCCTGCTCGCCAGCCTGGCCGCCTGCCTGGCCAACCCCAACCACGTCTTCGCCTTCACCTCGCTGCCGGTCGGCCTGGTCCAAACCGGGGCGTTCAACACGTTCAAGACCGACCCGCTCTACGCCAGTTTTTTCATCTCGCCGCTGGAGGGCCGGTACTTCACCCCCTACTTCGGGCTGAGCGCGGCGGGCCTGTCCTACTTCGTCCTGTTGGCCCTGGGCCTGCTTTCGTTCGGGCTGGTGGCCGGGGGTAGGCTCGACGAGGTGGCCTGGTGGCGGGTGCTGGTCTGGGTCGCCGGGGCGGGGCTCAGCGCCTGGATCTACCGGGCCATCCCGTTCTTCGCCGTCGTGGCTGGGCCGATCACCGCCCTGAACTTCCTGGACATCGCGGGCCGGCCCGCCGGCGAGTCGTTCGCCAGGGCGGGCACCCGCAGCTGGGCCGTCAGCGGCCGCCTGTTCACCGCGTTCGTCGGCGGCCTCGCCATCCTGGTTTCCCTTCCCGGCTGGCTTCACGCGCTGCCACACTACCGCCGGCAAGTCGGCTGGGGCATCGATGTGGACCAGGGGCTGCGCGAGGCCTGCCTGAGGGTGAAATCCTGGCAGGACCGGGACGGCGGCGCCACGGGCCACCGCTGGTACAACACCAGCCCCGACGCCGCGTACTACCTGGCCTGGTTCTGCCCCGGCGAATCGACCTACGTCGATGGCCGGCTCGACCTGTTCCAGCACGTGGCCGAGGAGTACAACGCCGCCCGCCGCAGCTTCACCGGCGAGGCCGTCGTGTCCGGGGAGGAAGCCGAGGGGGCCGAACCGACCTGGCGGAAGGTCTTCGCCGAGCGGGGTGTCGGCTTCATCCTGTTCCACAACGCGGACCTGTCCCGGTCGCCGTCCGGCATGGCCTCGCTCTTCCGGTTGTACTCCAACCCCGACGAGTTCGTGCCGTGCTTCACCGAGGGTAGCGCGGCCATCTGCGCCTGGCGGGCGCCGGGGTCGCCTGGGCCGGCCGCCCCGGGGTTGGCGGAGGACTTCAACCGCCTGGCCTTCGGCCCGTCGCCGGTGACGGCGCCGGCCGAGCCGGCCCCGCCGCCGTCCCGGGAGTGGTGGCGCCTCCTGCTCCAGGGCGAGGCCGCGGCGCCCGACTGGCTCGCTAAGCGCGCTGCAGCACAAGACGCGCTTCGACGCCCTGTCGTTGCGCACGCTACATGGCGGAGAACAACCGGTCCTGGATGGCCGCCCAGCTGGCGTCGCTGGCCGGCCAGGCGGCGGCGCCGTCCGGGCCGCTCGGCGCCGGCTCCTTGCTCCCGTTGCGCATGCAAACGACCTACCTGACCGGCGGGGACAAGGGGGCGATCGACGTCGCCGCCCGCGAGGTGATGCAGCGGCACCTGCTAACCCTCGACCAGGGGCCGGTCGCCTCCCTGTACCTCTCCGTCCGCACCGGACGGGAGGGCCTCGTGGGTAACCCCGACGATACGGTCGCCCAGCGGAACCTCGCCGAGTCGTACAGCCGGCTGGCGACCCGCACCCGCGAACACTCGCGCTCCGCCGGCCTGATGCCGCACGTCCTGTTGGTGCGCCAGGCCCAGATCGCCGCGGCCCTCAACGCCGTCCTCAAGGGGAACGCCCGGCCGGAACAGCAGCGCGGCGCGCACGAGATGCTGATCGACGCCCACCGCGATCGGGCCTACTTCGAGTTGCGGGTGAAGCACCTCCGCGAGTACGTCCGGCTGGTGAAGCAGGTCGGCCCGGCCGTGCCGGTCCCCAAGGATAAGGTGCCCGACTTCCTCAAGAGCCTGGAAGGGTCTCTGAAGGAGGTGACCGGGCAGCTCAAGCAGCAGCGCGACCAGTTCGAGGTGCAGTCGGCGAACAAGCCGCTGCTGGACAAGGCACGGATCGCGATGGAGAACGGCCTGGCCGAGACGGCGCTCAACCTGCTGTTGCGGGCCGACCCGAAGGAGTTGCGCGACCGAAACAACCCGCGCGAGGCGCCCGGCGGCACGCTCATCCTGAGCCTCCTGCTCGCCATGGGCCGGGTGGACGAGGCGCGCGAGGCGCTCGCGGTGGACCAGGCCAACCCGGACGCGCGCGGGTTCGGCATGCACCCGCTGGGCATGCCGGCCTACGAGTGGTTCCTGGTCCAGCTCGGGGCTGCCACCGGCAATTACCAAATGGCCGACAAGGCCCTGGAGGACTGCCTCGCCGCGGTGGCGAAGCAGCAGTCGTACGGCTCCGTCCTCGCCGACCTGGACCTGGTGCCGGCCAGCTTCGCCCAGAAGCCGATCGACCCCGGGGCGATGGCCGGGATCATGGTCGGCAGCGTCCTGCTGGGCGAGGCGCCGCAGGCGGCGGGGTTGCCGTGGCAGGTCATCCGCCACCTGCCGCTCCGGCTCCACGCGCCGATCCTCCCGAAGCCGCCCGGCCCGATGATGGCCCTCCGCGGGGCTCAGCTCCTGTGGCAGGTGAAGGACCAGGAGGCCAACCTGTGGGCCGTCCGCGCGTGGCTGGCCCTGGAGGTGGGCCACCTGGCCGACGCCCGGGACTACGCCAAGAGGGCGATCGCACTGTCGGAGTGGACTGCCGAGAAGGGGGAGCGAATGGCGTTCGGGTTCCGCTCCCGGCCGCTGACAGAGCTTGTCCTCGAGCTGGCCGAGAACCGCTCGCCGCGCGACTGAGGCGGGTCACCAGAGCGGCCGGTGGCCGAGCTGCCGCCGCAGCAGGCCGACCTGCCCGGCGTGGAGCATCTCGTGCTGGGCGCACCAGGCGAGGCAGTCGCCCTTCGTCTTGCAGATGGCGTGCGGGCGCAGCAGCGGCTGGTTAAGTTCCTCCGGCGCAAGGGCGGCGATCTCCTGCTGGATGCGCAGGTGGACACTCTGGTAGGTGAGGAGTAGCTCATCCGCCGGCTCGGGGACCGGTGCGGGGTCCGGCACGGAGTCGCGGCCGAACCGATTGAGGAACTCCTCGCCGATGAGGAGGTCGTCGCCGGGTAGGTGCCCGCGAACTCGCTCCAGGGCCAGCCGGTAGCCGGCCATGGCCAGGTGGCCGACCTGCCAGGCGACGTGGCTGACGCCGGCCGGCGGGACGCGGCCCCAGTCGTCGCGCGGCGTCGCCTCGAGCAGCCTCAGGGTGTAGCCGTGGGTGAATCGGATCTGGTCGAGGAGGTCCCGGGTCGTCATGGCGCGCCTCACTTGCCGATCAGGGCCATCCGGGCCTCGATGACCTTGGCCTCGTCCCAGCGGGGCATCGGCTCGGCGACGAGCCGGGCGAGGAGGTCCGGGGTGCGGCTGCTGGTCATCGCGTCCCAGTGGGTCGCCCGGATACTGTAGGCGGGAACCCCCTGGGCCTGCAACTCGGCGCTCCACTGCGAACGGCAGGAGACGACCCCGTCGCCGCCCAGCCGGCAGGAGGCGACGACGCAGGCGAACCCGATCGAGTCGGGGATTCGCTTGCCGGGGTAGCGCTGGTCGATGACCTTCTCACGGCCGGCCCGTGTCAGCGAGACGAGGAACGGCATCTGCGCCGCCCGGGCCGTCCGCAAGGCCGCCCAGCCCGAACCCTCGTTGGGGCTACACACCTGCACGACCCGGGTCACCCCCAGGTCGGCGTGGTCCTCCACCAGCTCGCGGGCGATCAGCCCGCCGGCGCTGTGCCCGACCAGGACGACTTGCTTGTACCCGATCCCCTTGAGAGAGCGGACGTGCCGATGAATCTCTTCTGACGAGACGACCTCTCCCAGCGGGAGGTTCTGCCCGTAGGCCAGCGCGTAGACGTCGGAGTCCTGGGCGAGGCGACGGACGAGGGGGTGGTCCGACTGCTGCCAGGGGCGGAGGTACGCCCGGACTGGCTTCTCCGCGCTCACCATGTGCAGCCCGAGGCCGTGGATCAGCACGACGGCGCGGTCCTGGCCGGACGACCGTCCCGACACGCCGGGCATTGGCCCGACCTTGACGAAGACCGTCTGAACCTTCGCCGCCGGGGCCGACATCGCCGGCGGCCCCGTCAGCAGTGCCATCGCGAACGGCAGGAACATAGCCTGGCTCCGACCAGTGACCGCGTGGTTTCATGCGCGACGGGCCGGCCCCCGTCAAGCGGGAATGCCCCGACGCCCACGGAGTACGGGACAAGCTGAGGTTGCATAATCGGCGTGGTCCAGGCACAATGCGCGCATTCGGGAAAGGACTTCAGGGAGGGAGGCGCCATGGGCGTGCTGCCGGACTGGATGATCGAGCGCGACATCAAGATCGAACCGTTCGCCGACGGGTCGGCGCGGCCCGGCGTCATCTCCTACGGCGTGTCCAGCTACGGCTACGACGTCCGGGTCGGCCGCAAGTTCAAGGTGTTCACCAACGCCCGCTGTGCCGTCGTCGATCCGAAGAACTTCGACACCGCCTCGTTCGTGGACATCGAGGGCGACCACTGCCTCATCCCGCCCAACAGCTTCGCGCTGGCCGAGACCGTCGAGTACCTGGAGATCCCCCGGGACGTCCTCGGCGTGTGCCTGGGGAAAAGCACCTACGCCCGCTGCGGCATCATCGTGAACGTGACGCCCCTGGAGCCGGAGTGGCGGGGTAAGGTGACCATCGAGATCTCCAACACCACTCCGCTGCCTGCCAAGATCTACGCCGGCGAGGGGATCGCCCAGATCCTGTTTTACAAGGCCGAGGCCGTGTGCCGGGTGAGCTACGGGGACAAGCGCGGCAAGTATCAGGACCAGCCGGGGCTGACGCTGCCGTTCGTCCAGGGGCAGGCCAAACGCGGCTGAGTCGCTCCAGTGTCGGCTTGATAAGTGTACATCCGTCTGGTATACTGACCTCGGTCTCAGCCACCATCAACGAGGCGGGTGTTCGGGAGGGACGGCCGGTCCGGTTGTGCGGCCCCGTTGGGATCGGTGAGAGGGAAGGGAAGGGGGGAACGGGAGGAAGTTGGCGCAGCCAGCGGCCTGATTCGCCTTCATTTCTCTCAATCCGTCCTGCTTCCGGCGCCGGGTCAGGCGACAATATGTTGCTCGAAACCCAGGTTCGTTGATCCGTCGGGTGGGACACCCCCATCCCGGCACATCGTGAGTCGGTGACCCATGCAGATCCCGCGTCGTTACACGGCCGAAGGGCGTGACCCCTTCGCCGCCCTTTCCTTCGTCCCACGCACCTCTCGCATTGCCAACCCGGACGGGTCGGTGGTCTTCGAGATGAAGGACCTGATGGCCCCGGAGGGCTGGTCGCAGGTCGCGGTCGATATCCTCGCGCAGAAGTACTTCCGCCGGGCCGGTCTGCCGCGGCAGTCGCTGAGGGTGTACGAGGAAGGCCTGCCGGGCTGGCTGCAGCGCTCGGAGGCGGCCCCCGGCGACCCGCGCGACCAGCGCGAGACCGACGCCCGGCAGGTCTTTCGTCGCCTGGCCGGCTGCTGGACGTACTGGGGCTGGAAGGGGGGCTACTTCTCGTCGGAGGCCGACGCCCGGGCGTTCCTCGACGAGGTCTGCTACATGCTGGCGGCCCAGCAGGCCGCGCCGAACTCGCCGCAGTGGTTCAACACCGGGCTGCACTGGGCCTACGGCATCGACGGGCCGGCCCAGGGGCACTACCGCGTCGATCCCAGGACCGGGGAGGCGGTTCGGTCCACCTCAGCATACGAGCATCCAGCGCCGCATGCTTGCTTCATCCAGGCCGTCGCCGACGACCTGGTGAACGACGGCGGCATCATGGACCTGTGGGTCCGCGAGGCGCGGATCTTTAAATATGGAAGCGGAACCGGGTCGAATTTCTCCTCGATTCGGGCCGAGGGCGAGCCACTGTCCGGGGGGGGCAAGTCGAGCGGGCTGATGAGCTTCCTCAAGATCGGCGACCGGGCGGCGGGCGCGATCAAGTCGGGCGGGACGACCCGGCGCGCCGCCAAGATGGTCGTGCTGGACCTCGACCACCCGGACATCGAGGAGTTCATCAACTGGAAGACGGTGGAGGAGGACAAGGTCGCCGCCCTCGTCGCCGGCTCGCGCCTGCTCAACAGGCACCTCAACGCGATCCTGAAGTCGGCAAGCGGCTGGGCCCGGCCGGAGGAGAAGCTCGACCGCAAGAAGAACCGCGACCTCCTCAAGGCCATCGCCGAGGCGAAGGCGGCGCTGATCCCGACCAACTGCATCGAGAAGGCGCTGCAACTGGCGGCGCAGGGGTACACCTCGCTCAAGGTCGAGGAGTACGACACCGACTGGAACTCGAAGGCGTACTACACCGTCTCCGGGCAGAACAGCAACAACTCCGTCCGCATCGACAACGCCTTCATGGAGGCCGTCGAGAAGGACGGCCCGTGGCACCTCTACTGGCGAACCGAGAAGGAGAAGGCTCGCCTGGAAGGCCGCGCCCCGAAGCCCCGGAAGACGCTGCGCGCGCGGGAGCTGTGGGAGCAGATCTCCCACTCCGCCTGGGCCTGCGCCGACCCCGGCGTGCAGTTCGACACCACCGTCAACGAGTGGCACACCTGCCCCGCCGACGGGAGGATCAACGCGTCGAACCCGTGCGTAACCGGCGACACTCTCGTTGCCACCTCGCGGGGTCTTCGCCGCATTGACGAGATGCTAGACGTGTCGGCCGAGGTGGTCGGGGCGGATGGGCAACTGCACTCGATCCGGCCCGCGTTCCGCACGGGCGTCAAGCCGGTTTATCGGCTGACGACCCGGGCCGGATTCGAGTTGACTCTCACCGCCGATCACAAGGTCTACACGCTCAACCGGGGTGACGTGCCGGCCTATGAACTGACGAAGGATGACGTCATCCCCCTGGGTCCGGTGGCCTTCGGAACCGAGTCTCTCGACGAGGGGATGGCGGAGTTTTTGGGCCTGCTCGTCGGGGATGGGTGCCTGATGGAGCCGCAGGGGACCGCCCTCGTCACCCTATCCCCGGAAGAAGCTGAGGTTGCCGAGCGGGTCCGGAGGAACCTTCACGCCTACAAGACGGCCCATGCCACCGACGGCCGTTCCGCCCGCGAGTGCGGGGTCAACCAACCCCAGGGCACGCTCCGGATCGGAACCTCGTCGCGGGTCGTCGTTGACGTGGTGAAGCAGTTCGCCGCCCTCAACGAGGGAAGCGCGAAGAAGCAGTTCCGGGACGAGGCTTTTTTGCTCGACAGGGCGTCTCTCGCCGCCGTGCTCCGCGGGCTGTTCACCGCCGACGGGACCGTTGCCAACTACGGCGAGAAGTCGCAGTACGTCGCGCTTGACAGCACTTCGCCCACCCTGCTGAAGCAGGTGCAGGTGCTCCTGTTGGGGTTCGGGATCAAGGCAAAGCTGTACACGAACCGCCGCGTGGCCGGAAATACCGTCTCCCTGCTGCCCGACGGCACGGGCCTCCTCCGCGAATACCCCGTGCAGCAGATGCACAGCCTTCGCATCAGCCGCACTTCCCGGGTCGCCTTCGAGCGCGAGATCGGGTTTATCCCCGGCAGCCCGAAGGCCGAGCAGTTGGCCCGCCTGAATCGGGAGGTGACAGCCTACGCCGACAGGTTGGATGACCGGATCGCAGGTTGGGAGTACATCGGGGAGAAGCCGGTGTACGACCTGACCGAGCCGGCCACCCACCACTTTGTGGCGAACGGAATCGTCGTGCACAATTGCAGCGAATACATGTTCCTCGACGACACGGCGTGCAATCTCGCCAGCCTCAACCTGCTGACCTTCTATGACGCCAAGACGGGTCGTTTCGACATCGACTCGTACCGTCACGCCACCCGGCTGTGGACGCTGATCCTGGAGATCTCCGTCTACATGGCCCAGTTCCCCTCCGTCCCGGTGGCGCAGAAGTCCTACGACTTCCGCACGCTCGGCCTGGGGTACGCCAACCTCGGCTCGTTGCTGATGCAGCAGGGCATCCCCTACGACTCCCCCGAAGGGCGGGCGCAGTGCGCCGCCCTCACCGCGATCATGCACGCCGTCGCCTACGCCACCTCGGCGGAGATGGCCGGCGAACTCGGGCCGTTCCCACGCTACGACGCCAACCGGGAGGCGATGCTTCGGGTCGTCCGCAACCACCGCCGCGCCGCCTACAACACGCCGCGCGAGGAGTACGAGGGGTTGACCGTCCCGCCGGTGCCGATCGACGACCGGGTCTGCCCGGCCTACCTCGTCGAGGCGGCCCGGCGCGACTCCGACCGCATGGTCGAGCTGGGCGAGAGGCACGGCTACCGCAACGCCCAGGTGACCTGCATCGCGCCGACCGGCACCATCGCCCTGGTGATGGACTGCGACACCACCGGCATCGAGCCGGACTTCGCCCTGATCAAGTTCAAGAAGCTCGCCGGCGGCGGCTACTTCAAGATCATCAACGCCTCCATCCCGCCGGCGCTGGCCCGTCTGGGGTACACCCCCAAGCAAATCGACGACGTCGTCCGCTACTGCCGCGGCGCCGGCACCTTCGCCGGCTGCCCGCACGTCAACCGCTCCAGCCTCAAGGCCAAGGGCTTCCCCGACGCCGTCCTCGACCGGCTCGAGGCCCAGTTGCCCAGCGCGTTCGAGCTGCCGTTCGCCTTCAACCGCTGGTCGATCGGTGACGAGGTGCTCACCGGGGAGGTCGGGTTCAAGAAGGAGCAGGTCGAGGCGCCCGGCTTCGACGTCCTGACGGCCCTCGGCTTCACCCGAGAGCAGGTCAACGAGGCCAGCGCCTTCGTCTGCGGCACGATGACCGTCGAGGGCGCGCCGCACTTGAGGGCGGAGCACCTGCCGGTCTTCGACTGCGCCAACCGCTGCGGTCGCCTTGGCCAGCGGTTCCTGTCGGCCGAGTCGCACATCCGCATGATGGCGGCGGCCCAGCCGTTCATCTCCGGGGCGATCTCGAAGACGATCAACATGCCGCACAACGCCACGGTGGACGACGTCAAGAACGCTTACCTGCTGAGCTGGCAGCTGATGGTCAAGGCGAACGCGCTGTACCGCGACGGGTCGAAGTTGAGCCAGCCGCTCAACAGCGTGGCCGACGCCCCGGACCTCGACGCGGAGTCCGCCGCCGAGGAGCCGAAGGCCGAGCCGGTCAAGGTGGCGGAGAAGATCGTCTACAAGTACCTCGCGCAGCGCCGCCGGCTGCCCGACCGCCGGGCCGGGTACACCCAGAAGGCGCGGATCGGCGGGCACAAGATCTACATCCGCACCGGCGAGTACGAGGACGGCTCGCTGGGCGAGATCTTCCTCGACATGCACAAGGAGGGCGCCGCCTTCCGCAGCATGACGAACTGCTTCGCCATCGCGGTGTCGCTGGGGTTGCAGCACGGCGTGCCGCTTGAGGAGTTCGTCGAGGCGTTCCAGTTCGTGCGCTTCGAGCCCAACGGCATGGTGCAGGGCAACCCGCACATCAAGATGTCCACGTCGATCATCGACTACATCTTCCGCGAGTTGGCCATCACCTACCTCGGCCGGCACGACCTGGCCCAGGTGTCGCCGGAGGACCTCCGCATGGACGCGCTGCACAAGGAGCCGAACACGGAGAACGACCCCCCTTTCGCCCCTAAGAAGCCGCGGGCGTTCGAGACCCCGCGCACCGACCACGTCGCGCCGGCGGAGAACGGGCACGGCCACGGCTCGAACGGGACGGCGACCTCCACCAAGGCGGCGACGGCGGAGAAGGTCCGGCTCGCCCGGCTGAAGGGCTACGAGGGCGACCCGTGCCCGGAGTGCGGCCAGCTGACGCTCGTCCGCTCCGGCGCCTGCGCCAAGTGCGACACCTGCGGGGCGACGTCCGGCTGTAGCTGAGCCGCCCGGGTACAATGACACGCGCCTCGGCGACGGGTGGTCGCCGAGGCGCGTGTCGTTCCTCGGTGCCCGGGAGGGGTCCCAGATGGTGTACATCTCGCGCATCTACACGCGCAGCGGCGACGCCGGCGAGACCGGCCTGGGCGACGGGACGCGCGTCGCCAAGGACCACCCCCGCGTCGCCGCCTACGGGGCCGTCGATGAGGCGAACGCGACGCTCGGCCTGCTGCTCGCCTCGGCCCCCGAGGCGCCAGAGGCGGACCTGCTCTCGTCGATTCAGAACGACCTCTTCGACGTCGGCGCCGACCTGTGCGTCCCGCCGTCAGGCGACGAGAAGCCCGGCTCCCGGCTGCGCGTGACCGAACAGCAAGTCGCCCGGCTGGAGCAGGCTATCGATCGGCTCAACGCCGGACTCCAACCGCTGACGACGTTCGTGCTGCCCGGCGGGGAGCCGGCCGCGGCGTGGTGCCACCTCGCCCGCACCGTCTGCCGCCGGGCCGAACGCGACGTGGTGACCCTGGCGCGGCGGGAGGCCGTGAATCCCCAGGTGGTCATCTACCTGAATCGGCTGTCGGACCTCCTCTTCGTGCTGGCCCGCGTCTACAACAGGCAGGGCCGCGGTGATCGGCTCTGGCAGCCCGGCCAGACCCGCGGCGGCTAACCGGCACGAGAGGACCGCATGTTCAAGATCAGCGCCTTCGCCGATGAGATTTCTCCCAATCCCGAGGAGCAGGTCGCGGTGCTGTCGGCGGCCGGCGTGCGCCACATCGAGCTGCGCAGCATCCACAAGACCAACGTCCTCGACCTCACCGACATGCAGGTGAACGAGTTCAAGTCGCTGCTCGAGCGCAACGGCTTCACGCTCAGCGCCATCGGCTCACCCATCGGCAAGGTCAAGATTGACCAGCCGTTCGGGCCGCACCTCCAGCGCTTCCGCCGCGCCGTTGAACTGTGCAAGGTCTTCGGCACGCCGAACATCCGCGTCTTCAGTTACTACCCCCCCGGCGAGGCCCACGACTGGAACGGCGTCGCCGCGGACTGGGAGAAGCAGGTCTTCGACCGCATGGCGGAGAAGGTACGGATCGCCGAGCAGAACGGAGTCCGTCTGGTCCACGAAAACGAACACCGCATCTACGGCGACTCACCGGAGCGCGTCGTGAAGCTGTTCACCGCGGTCAAGTCGCCCGCATTCAAGGCGGTCTACGACGCGGCGAACTACGTCTTTGCGGCTACGACCCGTGGCAGGGCTGGAGCGACACCAAGGCGGCGACGGCCTACATCAAGGACTGGAAGGCCGGTGAGGACCGAGCAGCTTGGCCGGCGAGGGCGGGGGCCACTGGCCCGAGGTCATCGCCGAGGCGGTGAGGGGAGGCTGACGGCTTCGCTACCATGGAGCCGCACCTGCTCGGCGGCGGACCGACCGGCGGCCACACCGAGGCCGGAACTGTTCCCCAAGGCGATCGAGGCGTTCCGGGCCATCGTCACCCGTGCGGGGGGAAGTACCTCTGATAGGAACGCCGTCAGCACGAGAGTTGCAGCGGGAACCCCCGTGGGCCAGCGTAAGCCTTCCCATTAGTTTGGCCTTCGTGGAGCGCCCAAGATGCACCTTCAACCGTCGAGCGTGTGCCCAGCCAGAGCGGCGGAGTACGTTAACGAGTGGATTCGTCGCCAGACGGAAGAAAACGTTGCCCGGGCAAGTCCGGCGGTCCGGTGGCGATCGAGAAGGCGGTTAGCCGAGGCCCGGACCGCGAGTGGGACATCGAGCGGACGCTGGAGGCGAACGCCGCCACCGCTAGCCTGGTCGGCCTCACGCTCGGGGCCGCCGTGGATAAGAAGTTCTTCCTGTTTCCCGCCGTCGTGGCGGGGTTCCTGCTCCAGCACGCCTTGCAGGGCTGGTGCCCGCCGGTGCCGATCTTCCGCCGGCTCGGCTTCCGCACCCAGTCCGAGATCGACGAGGAGAGGTACGCCCTGAAGGCCCTGCGAGGGGACTTCCGCCAGGCTTCGCCCGACCGAGCGGGCGGCCTGGCAAACGAAGCGCGGCAGGCTCTGGCGGCGGCTCGCTCCTGAGGGTCGGAACGAATGCTCAAACACGAGTCGGGACAGGCCATGGACTGGGACTGGGTACTTCCGGCGGCCGTATTCGCCGTCTTTTTTCTGCTGTGGTCCGTGGTCCTGCCGCGCCGCGGCGTGCCCACCTGAATGATCCGGGAGTGCCAGTTGGGCACCAAGGAACGCGGCGAACAGCCGCTCCCGTCCGATCAGGCAGGTGAACCGACGGGGCGTCCGTAGCCTGGGGTTCGGCCACGTCACCTCGACTCCTTCTCCCGCCGCCGGGCCACGCCCGTCTCCACCGCCGCCCGTGAGACGGCCCGGGCCACGGCGCGGACGACGTGCCGGTCGAACACGCTGGGGACGATGTGCTCCTCCGACAGGTGGTCGTCGGAGATGCTGGCGGCGATGGCGTGGGCGGCGGCGAGTTTCATCTCCTCGTTGATCACCCTCGCCCGCACGTCGAGCGCGCCGCGGAAGATGCCGGGGAACGCCAGCAGGTTGTTCACCTGGTTGGGGTAGTCGCTGCGCCCCGTGGCGATCACCCGGCAGTAGGGCATGGCCACGTCTGGGGCGATCTCCGGCTCGGGGTTGGCCATCGCGAAGACGATCGGGTCTGTCGCCATGGATTGCACGTCCTCGACGGTGAGCAGGTTGCCGACCGACACGCCGATGAACACGTCCGCCCCCCGCAGGGCGTCCCGAAGCGTGGCGAAGGGGTGATCGAAGTCGATCTGGGCCCGGGTGTCCTTCCGAGCCGCTTCGAGCTTGTCGCCGGAGGCGTCGAGCACGGCCCCCTTGCGGTCGCAACCGACCAGGTGGCGCACCCCCGCCGCCAGCAGGATCTTGCAGCAGGCCGTGCCGGCGGCGCCGAGGCCGTTGACGACGACCTTGATGCCGCCGATGTCCTTGCCGACGACCTTCAGCGCGTTGATAAGGGCCGCCAGGAGGACGACGGCGGTGCCGTGCTGGTCGTCGTGCATCACCGGGATGTCGAGCGTGGCCTTGAGGCGCTCCTCGATCTCGAAGCAGCGCGGGGCGCTGATGTCCTCGAGGTTGATGCCGCCGAACGACGGCGCCAGGGCCTGGACCGTGGCCACCAGCCGATCGACGTCCGTGGTGTCGAGGCAGATCGGCCAACCGTCGATGTCGGCGAACTCCTTCAGGAGCATGATCTTGCCCTCCATGACCGGCATGGCGGCGCGAGGCCCGAGGTTGCCCAGGCCGAGGACGGCCGTGCCGTCGCTGACGACGGCAACGGAGTTGGCCCGCACGGTGAAGGCGAACGCCTTCTCGGGGTCGTCGGCGATGGCCCGGCAGACCCGGGCGACGCCGGGCGTGTAGACCATCGACAGGACGTTGCGGGTCTTCACCGGCAGCTTGCTGCGCGTGGAGATCTTGCCGCCCAGGTGGGCCAGGAAGATCTGGTTGGACGCGCTGCGGATCTTGAACCCGGCCAGCGACCGCATCCGCTCGATGACCGCCTCGGCATGAGCCTCGTTACGCGCGTCAAAGGTGACGTCGCGGACCACGCGGCCCTTGCGGGCCTCGACGAGGTCGATCGCCCCGAGGTTGGCCCCCTCCTCGGCGAGGATCGTCGCCAGCCGGAGGAACTGGCCGGGCCGGTTGGGGATCTCGACGCGCACGGTCATGCGGAAGTCGCAGTACGGCTCCTGGTCGCTGGTCATCGCCGCGCTCCTGGGTCGGGAAAACTCGTCACACCGTTAGTAAGATACACCCGTCGCCCGATTCCGCGAGCCGTCCCATGCAGCCCCTCCTCGTCCGCGGCGCCTGCCCGCACGACTGCCCCGACACCTGCGGGGTGATCACCGAGGTCGCCGGCGGCAAGGCGGTCGGGTTCCGCGGTAATCCCGACCACCCCATCACCCAGGGCTGGCTGTGCGCCAAGGTCAGGCCGTACCTGGATCACGTCTACCACCCCGACCGCCTGACCCACCCGCTCCGGCGCGTCGGGCCCAAGGGCGCCGGCCAGTGGGAGCGCGTCAGCTGGGACTCCGCCCTCAGGGAGATTGGCGACCGCTGGAAGGGCACCATCGCGGAGTACGGCGCCGAGGCGATCCTGCCGTACAGCTACAGCGGCACGCTCGGCCTGGTGCAACTGACCGTGGCGAACGGCCGGTTCTGGAACCGCCTCGGCGCCAGCCAGCTCCAGCGCACGATCTGCTGCGCCGCCGCCCAGTACGCCATCACCGCGACGGTGGGGGCGATCTGGTCCGCGCCCTACGAGGACGTGTTACACAGCCGGCTCGTCCTGCTCTGGGGCCACAACCCGATCTCGACCGCGCCGCACTTCATGCCCTTCCTCCGCCAGGCGCAGCGCAACGGGTGCAAGGTCGTCGTCATCGACCCGCGGCGGACGGCCACGGCGAAGACGGCGGACATGCACGTCGCCGCCCGGCCGGGCAGTGACGGGGTGCTGGCGATGGGCCTCGCCAGGCTACTCGTCGAGCGGAACCTGCACGACGAGTCATGGCTTCAGGCCCACACCTTCGGCTGGTTCGAGTTCCGCGAGCGGCTGGCCCGTTTCCCTCTCGACCGCGTGGCGGCCGAGACCGGCGTCTCGGGGGAACAGATTTCTGAGTTGGCCAGTCTCTACGGCACCCTCAAGCCGGGCCTGTTGAAGACCACCGACGGCGTGAACCGCAATTACAACGGCGGTCAGAACGTCCGGGCGATGTGCGCGCTGCCGGCGATCACGGGGCAGTACGGGACGCGCGGCGGGGGGTTGTCGTACAGCACCTCGGGCTATGTGAAGTGGGACGCCGAGGCGATCCACAAGAGGTCGCACTGCCCAAGGCCCGGCCGCGCCGTGAACATGAACCGCCTCGGCGCCGCGCTGCTGGGCGAGGTGCAGGCCCCGCCGATCAAGTCGCTGTTCGTCTTCGGCGCCAACCCGGTCACCTCGTCCCCCAACGCGGGCAAGATCATCGAGGGGATGCGGCGAGAGGACCTGTTCACGGTCGTTCACGACCTGTTCCTGACCGACACCGCCGACTACGCCGATCTCGTGCTGCCGGCGACGTCGCAGCTGGAGCAGACCGACCTCAACAAGGCCTACGGCCACACGCTGTTGACCTACAACGCCCAGGCCATCCCGCCGCTGGGCGAGAGCAAGAGCAACTGGGAAGTCATGGGGCTTCTCGCCCGGGCCATGGGGTTTGAAGAGCCGTGGCTGCACCAGTCGGCCGACGAGGTCATCGACGAGGTGCTGACGGCCACGGCCGCCACCGAGCCGCACTTCCGCGGGATCACGCTGGAGCGACTGAGGCGCGAGGGGCACGTGCCGCTCAACATTCCCTCGAAGGTGCCGTTCGAGGACGGCGTCTTCCCGACCCGGTCAGGCAAGGTCCAGCTCGCCGCGCCGGCATTGGCCGGCGTTGGCTACGACCCGTTGCCGGGCGAGTTCCGCCGCGACCTCGATGACGGCGAGACGGGTTGGCCGGCGGCGGAGGCCCTGACGCTGGTCAGCGGCGCCTCGTACCATTTCGTCTCCAGCAGCTTCGCCAACCAGCGAGGCCTGCTCGACCGCGCCGGGCCGCCCGTCGTCGAAGTCCACCCCGACGACGCGAGGGCGCGCGGCATCGCGGACGGGGAGGACGTCATCCTCGCCAACGGCCGCGGCGAACTCACGCTGCGGGCGGTCGTGACCGACGCGGTCCGGCCCGGCGTCGTCGCCTCCCCCAAGGGGCGCTGGGGTCGGCTGTCCGGCGGCCGCAACGTCAACTGGTTGACGACCGACGCGCTGGCCGACTTCGCCGGGCAGAGCTGCTTCCACAGCACGCGCGTCTGGCTGCGTCGGGCGTGAGGGCAGAACACGATGCAGACCGTCCACGTCCGGGTCCTTGACCGCGACACCAACAAGCCGACCCCGGTGCGCATCCGCTTCACCGACGCCAAGGGGACCTACTTCGCCCCCCTGGGCCGACTCGTCGAGTTCCCCACCGGGCCGGGCGAGGAGGTCGGCGGGCAGGTCCGGGTCGGCGGCCGGGCCTGGGCGTACATCGACGGCGCGTGCGAGGTGCATCTGCCACCCGGACAGATCACCGTGGAGATCTGCAAAGGTGTCGAATACACCCCGATCCTTCGCGAGGTGACCCTGGCTGCCGGGCAGCTCGCTCTGCGGTTCGCGATCGACCACTGGATCGACCCGAGGCGCGGCGGCTGGCACGCCGGGGACATGCGCGCCCATGAGCTGTCGCCCCACGCGGCCCTGGTCGAAGGGGCAGGGGAGGGGCTTGCCGTGGTCCAGGTGTTGGCCCGGGAGCGGCCGGGGGTGCTGCGCAACCTGTTGGCGTTCAGCGGCACCGAGGCGGCGCTGCGGTCGGCCGAGTGTCTGGTAGTGGTCAACACGTTGAACGAGCACCCCACCCTCGGGACGGTCGGCCTGCTCGACTCGCACCGGCCCGTGTACCCGCTCCGCTTCGGCGAGCCCGGCCCGGACGAATGGTCCGTCACCGACTGGTGCGACCAGTGCCACCGCAAGCGCGGCCTCGTCGTCTGGCCCGACCTGGCGCGCCTGACGGAGTCGCACCCGCAGGGCGAGGCGTTGGCCGCCCTGGTCCTGGGCAAGATCGACGCCTACGAGGTGACCGACTTCCCCGACCCGGAGCCGGAGGTGCTGGGCCTCTACTACCGCCTCCTCGACGCCGGGGCGCGCCCGGCCCTGGTCGGCGGGAGTGGGAAGGAGAGTAACGCGGTCCCCCTTGGCGCCGTCCGGACCTACGCCCAGCTGCTTCCCGGCGAGGAGTTGGGGCCGGCCACCTGGGCGAAGGCCGTCCGCGCCGGCAGGACGTTCATCACCAACGGCCCCGTGTTGACCCTTACTGCAAGCGGCGCTGGAACCAGGCCAGGTCGTGGCGGTGGAAGCCGGCCAGCGGGTCCGCCTGACGGCCGAGGCCACCTCCGCGGTGCCGTTCGAGTCGCTGGAGGTGCTGGCCGGCAGCGACCTGATCGCCTGCAAGCCGGCCTCCGGGAGCCGGCTGTCGGCGCCGACTGGAAACGGACTTCACCCCGGAACACGGTACCTGGGTGGCGGCGCGGTGCCACTCCGCCGAGCGGATCGACACCGGTTCGTGTATCTACGCCCACACCTCGCCCGTCTGGATCGACGTGCCCGGCCGGCCGTTGCCGGTGAGCCAGGAGACGATCGAGCCGTTGCTGCACGCCCTGGAGGTCACCCGGCGCTGGGTCGAGGGGCGGGCGAGGTGCGAGCAGGACCAACAGCGTCAGCGGCTGCTCGGAGCCCTGGACGCAGGTCGGGACGCCCTCGTGAGACGCGTGTCGTGAGGCAGATAACGCTACGCCTGCTCCTGCCGCTCCGGATGTACCTCTTGCTGGTGCTCCTCGCCGTCCTCATCGTCGTCGGGACGGTGGGTTACTGGCTCATCGAGAAGGACTTCTCACTCTTTGACGCACTCTACATGACGGTAATCACCCTGACGACGGTGGGGTACGGGGAGACGCACCCCCTGTCCACCGCCGGCCGGGTGTTCACGATGGCGCTGCTGCTCGTCGGTGTCTTCACGTTCTTCTACTCGGCGACGGAGCTGGTGCGGGGCATCGTCTCCGGCGAGGTGCAGCAACTGCTCGGGAGGGAGAAGATGGCGCGGAGTCTGGCGGGGCTGACCAACCACCTGATCGTCTGCGGCTACGGCCGGATGGGGCGCCACGTCTGCCGCGAGTTCTCGCGCCAGGGGGTGGAGTTCGTCATCGTCGATGCCAACCCCGAGATGACCAAGGACTTCAACCTCACCGGGGGCCTGGCCGTCGCCGGCGACGCCACGTCCGACGAGGTGCTGCGCAGGGCCGGCGTCGAGCGGGCGCGCGGCCTGGTCGCGGTGGTGCCGTCGGACGCGGACAACCTCTACATCACCATGAGCGCCCGGCTGATCAACAGCAAGCTGTTCATCGTGGCCCGGGCCGAGGGCGAGGAGTGCGAGAAGAAGCTACTCCGCGCCGGTGCGGACCGGGTGATCGCGCCGTACCTGCTGGGCGGCACCCGCATCGCCCAGGCGGTGATGCGCCCGACGGTGATGGAGTTCATCGAGCTGGCCACGAAGACCGAGCACCTCGAGTTGCAAATCGAGCAGACGCAGATCGTGGCGAGCAGCCCCCTGGCCGGGGCCACGCTGACCGCCAGCCGGCTCAGGAACGACTACGGGCTCATCATCGTGGCGATCAAGAAGCGGCACGGGGCGATGATCTACACCCCGCCGCCGGAGACGGTCATGGAGGCGGGCGACATCCTGATCGCGCTGGGCCGGCGGAGCCAACTGGACCAACTGGAGAGGTTGGCGGCCGGGCTGGAGTGAGGGCGGGTCGGGGGTGCGGGCGGGGGAGGGAATCCGTATAATTCCCAGAATAACCTCACGAGGACCCCCCGCCATGCAGGACCGCATTGCCTACCAGGGCATCACCTTCGACGACGTCCTCCTCGAGCCCGGGTACAGCGAGGTCGTGCCACGCGAGGTCGATGTCAAGACCTGGCTGACGCGTACCATCAAGCTCAACATGCCCGTCGTCTCGTCGCCGATGGACACGGTCACCGAGAGCGACCTGGCCATCGCCCTGGCCCAGGAAGGCGGCATCGGCATCATCCACAAGAACCTGTCGATCCCCGACCAGACGCGCGAGGTGGACAAGGTCAAGCGGAGTGAGAACGGCATCATCACCGACCCCGTCACGCTGCCGCCCGAGGAGACCGTCGGGAACGCCCGCAAGATGATGGAGGAGAACAAGATCTCCGGCGTGCCGATCACGGTCAACGGCTACCTCAAGGGCATTCTCACCCGCCGCGACCTGCGCTTCCTTACCGACCAGAACCAGCGGATCAGCGAGGTGATGACGAAGGAGGGGCTGGTCACCGCCCCGGAGAACACCACCCTGGAGGACGCCGAGCGGATCCTCATGCGGAACAAGGTGGAGAAACTTCTCCTGGTGGACGATAAATACCACCTGAAGGGCTTGATCACGATCAAGGACATCGACAAGCTCAGCCGGTTCCCCAGCGCCTGCAAGGACCCGCGCGGCCGGCTGCGCGTCGGGGCGGCCGTCGGCGTCCACGACGTCGAGCGGGCCGAGTCGCTGATCCGGGCCGGCGTCGATGTGCTGGTGGTCGATTCGGCCCACGGGCACACGGCGAACGTGATCGACACGGTGCGCGAGATCAAGCGGCGGTTCGAGATCGACGTGATCGCCGGCAACGTGGCGACGGCGGAGGGGGCGCGGGCCCTGGTCGAGGCCGGGGCCGACGCGGTGAAGGTCGGCATTGGCCCCGGCAGCATATGCACAACGAGAATCATCTCCGGCGTCGGCGTGCCGCAGATCACGGCGGTGCAGAACGCGGTGCAGGGGGTCAACGGGCGGGCCCCGATCATCGCCGACGGCGGCATCCGCTACTCCGGCGACATCACCAAGGCGCTGTCGGCGGGGGCGCACTGCGTCATGCTGGGCAGCCTGCTGGCCGGCCTGGCGGAGAGCCCGGGGCAGACGATCATCTACAAGGGGCGAAGCTTCAAGACGTATCGCGGCATGGGGTCGCTCGGCGCCATGATGACCGGCTCGAAGGACCGCTACCGGCAGGCCGAAGCCGGCACGCGGGACAAGCTGGTCCCGGAGGGCGTCGAGGGCCGGGTGCCCTACAAGGGGCCTCTCGCGCCGTTCCTCTACCAGCTGGTAGGCGGGCTCCGCGCGGGCATGGGCTACTGCGGCACCCGGAACATCGAGGAGCTGCGCACGCGCACGAGGTTCATCCTCGTCAGCGCGGCCAGTGTGCAGGAGAGCCATCCTCATGACATCGCCATCACCCAGGAAGCCCCCAACTACAGCTCGCGCTCGGACCACCCGGGCGGCGACCCTCACTAGCGCCCTGGCTGCCGCCTGGCTGCTCGCCGGCGCCGCGCACGGGCAGCAACCGGCCGGCTCACCCTACCACGTCCGCCCGGTGGTGTCGTCCTCGACGCCGACCGCCGCCCGGTGGACCGCGACGGCTTCCGGGCCGGCCCAGACCCCGTTTCTGCCCGTCCCCAGCCCGGTCGTCCCGGTCAAGTACCAGCGGGGCGACGCCCCCACGGGGGACGAGCCGCGCCGCGAGTATCAGATCCAGCTCGAGCCGCCCGGGTTGGAGCGCATCTCGCGCCTCGACTCCGACGCCAGGCTCCAGGAGCGGATTCGCCAGGAGACCAAGTACCAGGACCCGACCGAGGTCGTCCTCTTCCCGGAGGAGCCGATCCTGTCACGCGACACCTACCGGGGGCGGGGCGCGTTGTGGGACCGCCGTACCATGTTCGTCGAGCCGAACTACTGCTGTTTCGGCCGGCTCTACTTCCAGGACCTGAACGCCGAACGCTACGGCTGGGACCTCGGGCCAATCCACCCGCTCGTCTGCACGGCGAAGTACCTCTACGACCTCGCGCTGCTGCCGGCCCACTTCGCGGTGGACCCGTGCGGCAACGACTGCAACGCGGGCTACTGCCTGCCCGGGGACCCCACGCCCCTGCTGCTGTACCCGCCGGAGCTGACGGTGCGAGGCAGCGTCGTCGAGGCGGCGGTCATCCTGGCGCTGGTCGCGATCTTCCCGTGAGCCGGGTTGCGGTTGACGGGCGGAGGGGGGGACGGTATCACCGGCCCGCCCGGTGTCGCCGGGTAGAGGTGAGGTCATGAATCGCGCGACGGGGATGAGGCGGTGGGTGCTGCTCGGGGGAGTTATGTGCTCCTCGGCCCTTGCCGGCGGGTGCAGCCACACGGACCAGGGCGTGGTCGGCGGCGGCGCGTTCGGTGCCCTGTTGGGTGCGATCATCGGCGGGCCGCGTCACGCGGCCGCCGGTGCCGCCATCGGCGGGCTGACAGGCGCAGTCGCCGGAGGTGCCATCGGCGCCTCCGAGGACCGGGCCGAGCGCCGGGAGAAGGCCCAGCTCGCGGCCATGCGCCAGCCGGCCCTGAGCATCCCGGACGTCATCAACCTGACCGCGAGCGGGGTCACGGACGACGTCATCATCGGCCAGATCCGCGCCTCCGGGGCGGTCTACCACCTGACGACTCAAGATCTCCTCACGCTGACGAACGGCGGCGTCCGCCAGCCGGTCATCCGCGAGATGCAGGCGACCACCTACCGCCCGGTCCGGCAGGTGTACACCGCCGTTCCGGTCCAGCCGGTCTACGTCGTCGAGCCGGCACCCCCGCCCGTCGGGTTCGGGGTCACCTACGTCCGGCATCGGTAATCGGAAACCCAGGGCCGACCGTGAGGGAGGGCGCTCGTTACGCCCTCCCTCACGGTCGGCCCTGGGAAGTTCTCTCCTCCCCTTCACGTCGTAGCACCAAACCATGTCCTTCTCGCGCAGGTAGAGCCGCCCGCCGATGACGACCGGGTGCGCCCAGCTGTTGCTGTTGCCGTTGGGGATCTTGAAACTTCCCTTTTCGCTGTACCCCTTCGGGGTAGCCGGCACCAGGGCCACCCAGCCGTTGGCGTAGCGCACGTAAAGGTGCCCGTCGGCGTAGGTCAGTGACGCCGACTG
Source organism: Gemmataceae bacterium (assembly GCA_046350195.1). Taxonomy (GTDB): domain Bacteria; phylum Planctomycetota; class Planctomycetia; order Gemmatales; family Gemmataceae; genus CALDUY01. The sequence goes on along the minus strand of JAXMAW010000006.1, from coordinate 47,363 downwards.
GTCACCCTGGCCGATGTTGTGGTCCCTCCGCCACACCACCTTGCCAGTCTTCCACGGTGCGCAGTACGGCCGGCCGCTGTCGTCGCTGTCGCCGTAGACATAGTCCCCGACCACGACCACGCCGCCGTGCCTGTTGTTCAGCGCCCGCTGGAAGTACTCCTCCTTGTACTCCACCCCGCCGCCGCTCTCGGTCAGGCTCAACAGCGCCCCGCCCTTTCCGTAGCCGGCGCAGGTGAACACCTTGTCGTCGAGCACCACCGGCGTGGGGACGTTGGCCGTGTTCGGCGCCAGCCGCTTGTAGTGCCACAGCAGCTTGCCGTCGGAGGCCCGCACGCCGATCGTGCCGCCCTCGGTCAGGGTGACGTAGTGCTTAACGCCGCCGGCCTGGGACACCACGATCGACGAGTAGCCGGCGACGAGGTTCGCCGGGCAGCGCCAGACCTCGCCGCCGGTCTTCTTGTGCAGGGCCACCACCGTGGCGTCCTCGCCGCCGGGCGTGCAGAGCACCCAGTCGCCATCGACCAGGGGCGACTCGGAGAAGCCCCAGGCCCCGTGGCGGCCGCCGAAGTCGTCCTTGAAGCTCTTGCGCCAACGCTCCTTGCCCGACTTCGCCTCGACACAAATCAGGTCGCCGAACTGGCCGATGGCGAAGACCAGGTCCCCGTCCACCGCCGGCGTGCCGCGCGGGCCGCGGTAGCCGCCCACCCCGCCCATCTCGCCGACCCGGGCCGACCACAGCGGCTTGCCCGTCGAGCGCGACAGGGCGAACAGGTAGGCCGACCGGCCCTTGTCGCCCATGGTGAAGACCTTGTCGCCGGCCACCGCGACCGAGGAGTATCCCTCGCCGACGCCGACGCCCTTCCACACCAGTTTCGGGCCGCCGGTGGGCCACGACTTCAACAGGCCCTTGTCCGGGGAGTGGTTGTCGCGGCCTGCGCCGCGGAAGCACGGCCAGTCGGCGACCTTGGCGGGCGGCTGGGACGGGGCGGGGGAGGAAAAGACGATCCCGGCGCAGGCCAGCGCCAGCACGGCGGCGCGGAGCATCAACGGCTCTCCTCTGTTAGCCGACCTGGAACTCTTGCTTCAGGCCGGCGCACGCCTCCTCGCCGCGCGACCGATCGACGACGACGCTGAGGCGCACCTCGCTGGTGTTAATCATAGCGATGTTGATGCCCCGCGCCGCCAGCGCGCCGAACATCCGCCGGGCGACGCCGGTGTGCGTCCGCATGCCGACGCCGACCACGTTCACCGTGGCGATGTTCGGCTCGGCCAGCACCTGGATGTCCGGGCCGATCTGGGAGGCGACCCCGCGGGTCAGCTCCCTGGCCCGGTCGAGGTGTACCAGCGGGACGCTGAACGACAGCTCCGGGACGCCGGCCGTGAGGTTCTGGACGATCATGTCCACACTGATGCCGCCCGACGCGACCGCCTGGAACAGGCGGTGGCAGTTGGCCGCCTCGTCCGGCATCCCCAGGAGGGTGATGCGGCCCTGGGCGGTGTCGAGCTTCACCTCGGAGACCACGATGCCCTCCATGTCGGCCAGGCGGTCCTTCAGCGCGGCGAGGTCCTTGCGCGAGCCGGTCGGCAGCCTCTGCCCCGGCACCGGCTGCCCGGCGCCGGGCCGGGCCGAGTGCAGCTGGAACGCCCGGTGGACCGCCCGGAGGGCCTGCATCCCGTCGGCGCGATCGACGAGGACGCTGATCTTGATGTCGGCCGTCGTGATCATCTTCAGGTGGATGTCCTCTGCCGCCAGCGCCTGGAACATCCGCCCGGCGACGCCCGACTGCGTCCGCATGCCGACGCCGACGATCGACACCTTGCTGACCTCGGCGTCGTGCTCGACGGTCGCGCCCAGCTCGCGGGCCAACGGCTGCAGCGCCGCCAGGGTCGCCTTCAGCTCGCCGGCGGGGACGGTGAAGCCGATCGAGGCCCGGCCCTCGGTCCCGACGTTCTGGGCGATCATGTCCACCACGATGTTCTTCGCCGCCACCGCCTGGAAGATGCGGTGGCTGACGCCGGGCCGGTCCGGCACGCTGGTGATCGCCACCCGCGCCTCGTCCTTGACCAGCGCCGCGCCGCAGACGGGCTGCTCGGTCATCCACGGCGACTCGGGGACGATCCACGTCCCGGCGACGTCGCTGAACGACGACCGCACCTGGACCGGGACGTCGAACTTCATGGCGAACTCGATCGACCGGGAGTGCATGACGCCGGCCCCGGCCGAGGCCAGCTCGAGCATCTCCTCGTAGCTGATGTAGTCGAGCTTGAGCGCCTCGGGGACGATGCGCGGGTCGGTCGTGTAGACGCCGTCCACGTCGGTGTAGATCTCGCAGGCGATCTCCTGCTGGCTGCCGTTGGCCGCCGGGTCGTGCTTCATCACCGCCGCCAGGGCCACCGCCGTCGTGTCGGAGCCGCCCCGGCCGAGCGTGGTGATGTTGAAGTCGCTGTCGATGCCCTGGAAGCCGGCGACGATGACGATGTGGCCCTCGGCCAGGGCCTTGCGCAACCGCTCGGTGCTGATCTCCTTGATGCGGGCCTTGCCGTGCGTCCGGTCGGTCATGATGCCGACCTGGGCGCCGGTCAGGCTGATCGCCTTCTCGCCGAGCGTGTGGATGGCCATCGCCAACAGGGCGATCGACTCCTGCTCCCCGGTGGCCAGGAGCATGTCCATCTCGCGCGCCGGCGGCTGCTCGCTGATCTGCCGGGCCAGGTCGATCAGTTCGTCGGTCTTGTCGCCGCGGGCGCTGACGACGACCAGGACCTGGTGCCCCTCCTGCTTGGCCCGGATCGCCCGGCGGGCGGCGGCCATGATGCGGATGGCGTTGGCGACCGAGGTGCCGCCGAATTTTTGCACGGTCAAGCGCAAGGTTCGCTCCCCTTCCTCACGGCTTCCAGGGTCGCACCCGGACGCTGCGGAACGCCACCGGCCCGTGGTCGCCCTGCAACAAGAGAGGCCCGGTCGCGACCTCCTTCTGGACCCAGTTGTGGCCTGTGGGCGTCTTCAACTCGACGCTCTCGTGGATGAGTTCGCCGTTGAGCGTCGCCTTGACCAGCCGGGCGTGGGCGGTCTTCTTGCCGTCGGCATCGAAGCGCGGGGCGAGGAAGACCGCGTGCAACCTCTGCCACTGGCCGGGCGGCTTGCAAGCGTTCGTCCGGGGGGCGATGCCCTTATCGATGTGACGGTACCGCGGCAGCATCTCGGCTCGTGGGTAGACGCCCCCGCAGTCGTCGCCGGTCAGTTCCTTCTTGCCGTGGCTGTCGAGGATCTGGATCTCGTAAAGAGACAGGAACTTCACCCCGGAGTTGGACCCCTTGGGGATGAGAAACTCCAGCTCCAGCTCGACGTCGCCGAACGACCGCTTCGTCACGAGGTCGCGCTCGCGGCCGTTCTTGCCGTTGACCAGGACGCCCTTGCCGTCCCTGGGGACCAGCCGCCGGGGGTTCTTCGGGTCCACCGCCACGTCGCCGGCGACGACCCACCCGCCGAGCTTTCCCTTCCACACGTCGCCGGCCTTCTCCCCGACCAGGTCGATCCACGCCGCCTCGTCGGCGCCGCGGGTCGCGCCTCCCAGCAGGACGCAGGCGATCAAGGCCCAGACGCGCATCGCCGTCCCCCGTCACCCCTTCGAGCCATGACACTCGGGTTGATTGTAGCGGGGACGGGGCGGATGGCGAGCGGGTTGCCGGGGCCGTCGGCGTGTCCTTGGTCCAACGGCCGTTGCTGTCGCCTCCCTCAACGGCTTCGAGTCGCCTGGTCACTTCTGGTGTGCCTGTGCCGGGGTGCCGCCGCGGGGCGTCTTCTGGTCATGGCAAGTTCGGGTACAAGGGTACGATTGCGGCCCGGCGGGGCGCAGGGCTGGCCCGACCATGGCCCCGAGGGTGCCCTGGCGTTGAGCGGTGGTCAGGGCCGTCAACCGCGGTAGGTGGGAGGGGCGTCTTGCGACTTCACCCCGCCGGTGTCGCCGGAGTCCCAGTAATACCAGTAGGTATCATCCTCCCAATCAGCGCTGCCGCCGCGGTCGGTCGTTGCGGCGTCGCAGGGGTCTTTCGCCTGCGGGCCAATTGGGTCGGTCAGCAGGGCCATCTTCAGCTGGTAGCCGACCGCGGCGGCCCCCGGAGAGCGGAAGGAAAACGTGTACTGCCCGGGGTCGAGGGTCAAGGTGACGCTGACCGGGGTGCCGGCCACGGCGGTCACGGTACGCACCACCGCCCCCTTCTTGTCGAGGATCGTCATCTCGACGCCGGCGGCCGTGTTGGCCGCGAGCACGAAGTGAAACAACGCCGTCCCGTGGACGGTCAGCTCCGAGCTAGCCTGAGGCTTCGACGGGGTCAGCGAAGAAGCGACCACCCTCTTGAGGTCGGTCGCCCTGGTGCCGAAGTCGATCCCGAGGAAGTAGTTGCCGACCGCGGCGGGCCCCCGGCTGACTGCCGAGTCTAGGCGGACGTAGTAGGTCGCGCCGGCCGTGACGCCAGCCACCTGAATCGTCACGACGCCGCCGTCGTTCACCAGCACCTCGGCCGGCACCCACCTGTACGAGGCGTCGTAAACCTTGACGCGCGGGATCAAGGTGCTGGGGCCGGTGGCCCAGGTCATCACCGTCAGCACCTTGTCGCCCGACATGGTCGTCGGGGCCTGCACCTGGTAATAATCCACATCCCAGGTGTCGCTAATGCTGCCACGATAGGCGACGTCGAACTTCGAGTCCGGGGCGAACAGACCGGAGAGGAGGTTCGACGCCGTCAGGAACGAGTCGTTCGTGTGCAGGTCGTTGTTGGTCAGCGCCTGGCCGAGGGTGTTGACCGTGGAGGGGACCGCCCCCCCGAGCGCGTTCACCAGGGCCAGCGACTGGACCTCCAACTTGTACGCGCCAACGCGGAAGGGGTCGTCACCCGCGCCCTCGACCTTGACGTAATACTGTCCCAGCGGGCTGATGCCACTGAGCCTCAGCTCGAGGTTGCCCCCCACGGGGTCGGCCGACTCGGCGGCACCGATGACCCGGCCCAGCGAGTCGTAGACGGTGAGCCGGGGCGTCACCAGGCTGAGGCCGGCGCGGTGGAGTCGGACGATCAGCCCGGTGGTCAGTGTTGGGGCGCGGAACGAGAAGACGTCGCGGTCGCCCGCCGTCGTCAGGTCGGCGTCGGCCACCACGGACAGGATGCCATTGGCGTCCTCGATCAGGCGGAGGCGGGAGGCGGTCGCCAGCGTCTCGTTGCCGCCGGCACCCTCGAAGGCGTCGGCCCGGCGCACCCCGTAGAGGGCTTGCACCGAGGCGATGTCGTCCGCGGAGAGGTTGGCCCTCGTGCCGAGGTACTCCTCGTACATCACCGACCCGGGGTCGGTGCTGTTGCCAATCCCCAGCGTGTGGCCCGCCTCCTGGAGCATTGCGGTGAACAGGTCGTAGGGTTTCTCGCCGGCGGATTGGAACAGCGGCGCGTTGACGCGGACGTCGCCGGACCAGGTCGTCGCCAGCACGTCGAACGGTGAGGAGAACGCCAGGACGCTCTTGCCGTAGGATGCCCCGGCGATACGAATGTCCCCGAAGCGGGGGTCGGACAGCGGCTTGCCGGGGCTACCCAGGGGTTGCCCGCCGTCGCTGACGAGGCCGATGTTGACGTTGGCCTCCCGGGCCCACTGCTGGAACGCCTGTAGGACCTGGAGCTGCCACGTGCCCGTCGGGGCGGCGCTGTTGAGCGTCTGGTACAGGTCACTGGTCTGTTGGCCGACATCCGTGCCGTCGGGGGCGAAGCTGAGAGTGAGGTGGCCGGCGTCTGGCCAGGGGACGTTCCAGGTGGCGGGAACGGCGCGATCCTCGAGCGCCTCCACCGTGAGGTGACGGGAGCGGATCACGGGCATCGACTGTCCCTTCCAATGGGGCGGTCCCGTGGCCGGCGGTGATAGGAAACCGGCCAAAAGAGAGGAGAGGTAGGGTCCTCTAGCGTAAAAGTAGCATAGGAATCTCAACGTGCCAAATAAAACTAGGCGTTACGGAGTTACGCAGGTGAGGGGTGCGCGACGCGAACCCGCAAGCGTGCGGGGACCAAAGGCCCAAGGCGAGCCGGTGGCAGGCGGCGGCTCCGTGCGGTGCGCTCCGCTTGCGGGTTCGCGCTCCGCGCACCCTCACCTGCGTAACTCCCTAAATCGAAAAAATGGCGCTGACGCGGGGTTCCCTGCTCCGGACGGATGGGCCTGCCCAGCCCCTCGGGAACTGGCCTGGGCGCAGGTCAGGACACGTCGAGCAGCAGGCGCAGCCGTGCCCGCACGTCTTGGAGGGCGCGCTCGACCGTCCGCTTGGACCGTCCGGTGCGCGTGGCGATGTCGGCCACCTCGTGCCCCTGGATGCGCAGCTCTACCATCTGGCGGTGTTTGGCCGGCAGGTGGCCCAACGCGTCCTCGACGCAGACTTGAAGGTGGGCGGCGTCGGTCAAATCGGTCGACTGGACCACGCCGGGGTCGGCGGCGCCGACGCTGCGCCGGACGTCGCGCTTGCCGGCCCGGTGGAACGACTCCTCGGTGCGGACCTTGTTCAGAGCGATCACCAGGAGCAGCCCCCACAGCTGCTCGCCCGGCGGCACCTCGTAGTCGCCCCGGAGCACGCGGTGGAAGAAGCGTCGGAACACCGACTGGACGATGTCCTCCGGCTCGACCCGCCTGGCCAGCTGCGCCGAACTGCGGGAGCGGACCAGGGCTCGCAAGCGGGCGGCGTAGCGGAGGTATAGCTGTGTCGCCGCGTCCTGCTCCCCGCCCCGCAGGCGGACGAGCAAGGACTGGTCGGAAGGCGCGGGAGGGGCCACCGACTCCGGCGATGGCTCGCTCATATCCAGTCACCCCTTGTGTACCGGCCCCGAGGCGTGGCCCGCCACGGCGGCGGCCGCTCCTATCATAGCCCAGAGGGCCGGTGGGGGGTTAGTCCTTAGTCCGGCCTCGGCGAGGTCTGCCGCTCGCGCAGCAGCGCCGCCAGCCGCGACAGGTTGGCGAACCCGGGGTGGGTGCGGATCGGGTCGAGGTCCCTATCGTTTTCGAGGTGCTGTAGGCCGAAGCGCAGCTCGAGGGCCTCGCGCAGGTGGTGCAGGGCCGTCGCGGCGTCGTCCGGCTCGACCCGGCTGGTCAGGGCGTAGACGCAGGCGGCCTGGTACTTCGTCAGCCCGTCGGAGGTGCCTTCCAGCGCCCTCTGGATCAGGTCGAGGGCCGGCTCGCGCTTCTTCAGCCGCGCCAGCACAACCGCCTGCCCGGCCAGGGCCGGAACGTACTCCGGGTAGAGAGACAGCGCCCGCTCCAGGACGGTCCGCGCCTCCTCCTGCCGGCCGAGGACCTCGGCCAGGGTGCTGGCCTTGTTCATCAGCGCGTTCTGGTTGGTCGGGTCTAGCTTCAGCGCCTGGTCGAAGTCGGCCAGCGCCTGCTCCGGCGCGGTGTTCATCCGGGCGTAACCGCGGGCGTCCCAGCTGACCGGGTCCGACGGGGTCAGCCGGAGGCCCGCCTCGAGGTCGGCCCGGGCGCCGTCGGGGTCGCCCATGAGGCGGCGGAGCTGGGCGCGGAAGAAGTAGACGCGGGTGTCCGGCAGCCCCTTGTCCCGGGCAGTCGCCAGGTCGGCCACGGCCTCGTCGTAGCGCGGCTTGCCGTCCTTGCCTTTGAGCCACCGGCGGACCCGGGCGCGCTCGAAGTACGACTGCGGCCGAGCCGGCTCCAGCGCGATGGCGCGGTCGAGGTCGGCCTCGGCGTCGGGGTAGTTTCTCTGGCGGTAGTAGCTGTCCGCCCGGGCCAGGTAGGGGCCGTAGAAGTCCGGCGCCAGGGCGATGCACGCCGTGTAACAGCGGCACGCCGCCGCCTCGTTGCCGGTGCCCTCGTGGGCGATCCCCAGCAGCAGCTGCACCGCGTAGTTACTCGGCTCGTCCTTGACCGCCGAGCGGAGAATACGCCTGGCCTCGGCATACTTCTTGGAGCGGAGGATCAGGCCGGCGGCCTTTAGGTAGCGGTTGCGGACGGTGTGGACCGGGGCGGAGCGCGCCCGCCCCTCGTCGCGGCGCTGCTCCCACAGAAGGGCCGGCGCGTCGTCGGGGTCATAGCAGAGTTCGGCTCGCCGGTTATACCGCTCCGCCTCGGCCCGATCCGTGGCGTGCCCGGCCAGCAACAGCAGCAGCTCGCCCTGCTCGCCGCGGGCCCGCTCGCGCTCGCCTGGGGGCAGGGCCGTCATCAGCGGCCCGCTCAGCCAGTCGTCCTCACTCAGCGCGTGGAAGAGGTCCAGCGCCTGCCGCGCAGCGGCCTGGCCTTGCTCGCGTTCCTGCCTGGTCGCGGCAGGCACCAGCAGCAGGAACTGAGCCTGCCGGAACAGCGGGGCGAACCGGTCCAGCGCCTCCCTGGACTGGCCTACCTGGCGCAGCCCGGCGGCGCGCCAGGCCGAGCCGGCAGCCACGGCCGCCAGCAGGAGGGCGGTCGCCACGCTCAGGCGGAGCCCGAGCCGTGGGTGACGCCGCGACCACTTGCGACCCCGTTCGATCAGCGACGGCTCGCGCGCGTGGATCAGCGGCTCGTGCCGCAGCTGCCGGTCGATGTCCTCGACCAGGGCGCGGGCCGACGGGTATCGCCGCGCCGGGTCGGGCTCCAGGCAGCGGCGGACGATCGCCGCCGTCGCCGGGCTGACCGCCGGGTTGGACTTCCTGGGGCAGGGCGGTGGGCCGGCCCGGTCGCGCCGCATGGCCCCCAGCAGGCGCTCGAGCGCCTCGGGCGTCTCCTCCGCCAGGCGGGCGGGCGGGAACGGGAACCGGCCGGTGAGCAGTTCGTACAGCACGAGGCCCAGCGCGTAGAGGTCGGCGCGGGCGTCCAGGCCGGAGACGTCCTGCTGGAACGCCGCAAGCTGTTCCGGGGCCATGTACGGCATGGTGCCACCCAGCATCGCCACCGCCGCCCCGCCGCGGGTCGCGTCCTCGGCGACGTTGAAGTCGAGCAGCATCGGCACCCCTGCGTCGGTCAGCAGCAGGTTGGCCGGCTTGACGTCGCGGTGCTGGACGCCGTGCTCGTGGGCGTGCGCCAGCCCCTCGGCGACGCGGCCGCCCAGCCAGAGGACGGCCGAGGGGTAGTCCAGCTTCGCCAGCACCTCGCGGACCGCCGGGGTTGGTCCGGAAGGCACGCCCGCGCCGGGCGGCCGCTCCTTCTCCGCCAGCGCCGCCAGCAGGGCCAGCCCGTCGCTCGGCAAGCGCGGCTGGGCCCGAAGCCACCCGGTCACGTCGGCGACGGTGACGGCCCCGCAGTACGGCATGCAAACGGCCTGCAGGGGGCCGTGGCGGTGGACGGAGTAGACCGGGACGATGTGCGTGTGTTGGAGCCGGGCCAGCGCCTGCGACTCGCCGCCGACGTCCGGGGCGACCTTTAGGGCCACGGGTCGGTCGGCCAGGGCCGCCTGCCGGGCGAGGAACACCCGGCCGATGGCGCCGCGGCCCAGCTCGGCGACGAGGCGGAAGCCGGCAAACTCCTCACCGGGAGTCGGCATGCCGGCGAGGCCGTCGGCGACCCGGCTGGCCAGCCACCCGTCGGCCGTGTGCAGCTCGCGGAACAGCCGGATCACTTCCGACCCCGCCTCGGCAGGTGGCTGCCAGTCGTCGATCCGCACCGAGGCCGGGTCGGCCGACTCCCGCCGGCCCAGCAGGAAGGCTCGGTAGGTCCGGGCCGCCGCCTCGACGCGGGCGCTGGCGTCCAGCTCGTCGGGCGGTGCGACCGGTCGGGGCCAGCCGTCAGTTCGGACGCCGTAGCGGCGCGAGTACTCTTCCGGGGTCGGCGCCTGGCCGGCCCGACGGCGCAGCCGGTACTCCTCGAACGCCACCTCCTGCAGGCTCTGGGCGTCCTCGAACAGCTCGGGAAAGTCCCCCCCGTAGTCCGCCAGCGCCCTCGGGCGGTTCGACTCCCAGCCGTGCTCCAGGTCAATGCGGACCAACTCGCGGAGCACCGGCAGGTAGAGGGCATCGCTCCGGTCGGGCAGGTAGTCCTTCAGGGCGCGGGCGGTGCCGGTTTGGCAGTCCCGCTCGAACGCTTCCACGAAGTCGTCGAGCGTTTTCGGTCCGAGGTGTACCATGCCGCACTCCCGGTTCCTTGAAGGTAGCTCTGGCACGGACGCTTCCCTGGTACGAGGAACCTGGGCCGGGGTCACCGCCCGCCCGGGATTTACCTTCCGTCCGGGCCGGGTTCTTTGTACGATATCATGGATGAGGCTAACTCTCCCACCCGCCTCAGCAAACCCCACCTGGCTCGCCTCCCGCCGGAACCTCTCCGATGCAGCTCCGCCCCATCCTTCTGGCCCTCGCCACGCTCGTCGCCTCGACCGCGGCCAACGCGGCGCCGCCCCGGCCGACGTTCTCGGTGGAGGGGGTGGCCTTCCTGGAGAAACACTGCCTCCGCTGCCACGGGGACAAGGTAAAGAAGGCCGACCTTGCCCTGCACGCCTTCCGCGACGACGCGTCCCTCCTCAAGGGGCGGAAGGTCTGGCAGGGGGTGCTGCAGGCCGTCCAGTCGGGCGAGATGCCGCCGCAGTCGCGGCCGCGCCCCTCCCGGGCCGAGATTGACACCTTTCTGTCCACGGCCAAGGGGGTGTTCGACCACGCCGCCCGGGATGCCAAACCGGACCCCGGGCGGGTGACCGTCCGGAGGCTGAACCGGGCCGAGTACAACAACACCATCCGTGACCTGGTCGGAGTCGATTTCAACCCCGCCGAGGACTTCCCCTCCGACGACGTCGGCCACGGCTTCGACAACATCGGCGACGTGCTGACCCTGCCGCCCGTCCTGATGGAGCGCTACCTCGCCGCCGCCGAGACCATCATGCAGCGGGCGATCGCCATCGACCCGCCCAAGCCGCCGCGCCGCCCGGTCGATGCGCTATTCCTCGAGCCGGGGCCGATCCGGGAGGTCGCCTGGCGGCCGATCGAGCAGGGCAGGGGGGGAGGGGCTCTGCACACGCTGTACAACCTCACCATGGACGGGGAGTACACCTTCCGCGTCCGCGCCCACGGCGAGTCGCCCGACGCCGAGCCGCCGCGCATCGCCCTCAAGATCGACGGCGTCGAGCTGAAGGCGTTCGACGTCAAGGACACCGTCAAGAACCGGGGCAAGTCCTACGAGGTGACCACGCCCCTGAAGCGCGGGGGACGCCGCGCCCTGGTGACGGTGGTCAACCCGAAGGCGGCCGACGGCAAGGAGCGCAAGGTCTTCGTCCAGTCGTTCAGCCTGGTCGGCCCGGCCGACACCCGGCCGGAGTCGCACCGCAGGCTCCTGGCGGTCACGCCCGGCAGGTCGCAGGCGGAGCAGACCCGCGAGGTGCTGGAGCGCTTCGCCACCCGCGCCTACCGGCGGCCGGCGTCGCGGGAGGAGGTCGATCGGCTGGTGGCCCTGGCCCAGAAGCACGGGGGGAAGTGGGAGGCTGGAATTCAGTTCGCGATGCAGGCGGTGCTGGTGTCGCCGAAGTTCCTCTTCCGCGTCGAGCCGGACGACCGCCCCGCCGACCCGGGTCCGCACCCCCTCGGCGAGTACCAGCTGGCCTCCCGTCTGTCGTATTTCCTCTGGTCGAGCATGCCCGACGACGAGCTGTTCGCCCTCGCCGCGAAGGGACAGCTCGCCGCGAACCTGGACGCCCAGGTCAGGCGGATGCTGAAGGACCCCAAGGCGGTCGCGCTGGTGGAGAATTTCGCCCTGCAATGGCTCCAACTCCGCCGGCTCCAGGGGCACGCCGCCGACCCGAAGCTGTTCCCGACGTTCTCCGACCCCCTCCGGGCGGCCATGCTCAAGGAGACTGAGCTGTTCTTCTGGGAGGTCGTGCGCGAGGACCGCTCCGTCCTCGACCTGATCGACGGGAAGTTCACCTACGTCAACGGCCTGCTGGCACGCCATTACGGCCTTGAGGACAAGCTGCCGGCGGAGTCCGGGCGCGGCTTCGGCCGGCGCGGGGGCAGGGGAGGGCGGGGCGGCGGGTTCGTCCGCGTCGATCTGTCCGGCACCGACCGGGCGGGGGTCCTGACCCACGCCAGTGTCCTCACGGTGACCTCGAACCCGACGCGTACCTCCCCGGTGAAGCGCGGCAAGTGGGTGCTGGAGCAGATCCTCGGCACGCCGCCGCCCCCGCCGCCGCCGGACGCGCCGGAGCTGGACGACAAGAATCAGCTGACCGGGACGCTACGGCAGCAGATGGAGCAGCACCGCAAGAACCCCGCCTGCGCGAACTGCCACGCCAAGATGGACCCGCTCGGCTTCGCCTTCGAAAACTACGACGCGGTCGGCCGGTTCCGCAAGGAGGACGGCAAGCACGCGATCGACGCCTCCGGGGTCCTGCCCGACGGCAAGGTGTTCAACGGGCCCAGGGAGTTGCGGGTGATCCTGAAGGACAAGAAAGACCTCTTCGCCCGCTGCCTGGCGGAGAAGATGCTAACCTACGCCCTGGGCCGGGGGCTGGAGCACTACGACAACCCGAGCCTGGACGAGATCACCGCCGGGCTCGCCAGGAACGACTTCCGATTCTCCGCGCTGGTGACCGGGGTGGTGAAGAGCCTCCCATTCCGCATGAGACGAGGGACTGAAACGCCATGAGCCCCGCGATTTCCCGCCGAACCGTCCTCCGAGGCCTGGGCGCGATGGTCGCGCTGCCGTGGCTGGAGGCGATGGGCACACTTTCATCCCGGGCCGGCACCCCGGCCCGGGGGGCGAACTCGGCTCCCAACCGGATGGCGTTCCTCTACGTCCCCAACGGCAAGAACATGGCCGACTGGACGCCGAAGGGGGAGGGGGCCGAGTTCGACCTGCCGCCGATCCTCGAGCCCTTGAAGTCGGTGAAGGACCGGCTGCTCGTCCTCACCGGCCTGACGGCCGACAAGGCGCGGCCGCACGGCGATGGTGGGGGAGACCACGCCCGCGCGCTGGGGGCGTTCCTGACCGGGTGCCAGCCGCGCAAGACCGACGGCACCGACATCCGGGCCGGCATCTCCGTGGACCAGGTCGCCGCCTCCCGGCTGGTCGAGAAGACCCCGCTGGCGTCGCTGGAGGTCGGCGCCGAGGCCGGCGCGATGGCCGGCAACTGCGACTCCGGGTACAGCTGCGTCTACAGCTCGACAATGGCCTGGCGCAGCGCGACGCAGCCGCTGCCGAAACTGGTCAACCCGAAGCTGGTGTTCGAGCGCCTCTTCGGCGGCCCCGACGAGGGCCGGGCGAGGCAGGAGGCGGCGCGCAAGAGCATCCTCGACTTCGTCCGTGACGACTCCAGGGACCTGGCCGGGAAGCTCGGCCCGAACGACCGTCGCAAGCTCGACGAGTACTTCACCTCCATCCGCGACGTCGAGCAGCGGATCGCCCGAGCGGCGAAGCTGCCGACGGTGAAGGCGCCGGACGGCGTGAAGCCGACCGGCGTCCCGGCCAACTACCAGGAGCACCTGCGGCTGTTGTGCGACCTGATGGTGCTGGCATTCCAGGCCGACGTCACCCGCGTCTGCACCTTCGTTCTGGCGAACGAGGGCAGCAACCGGCCGTACCGCGACATCGGCGTGCCGGAGGGGCACCACGACCTGTCGCACCACGGCAACGACGCCAAGAAGAAGGCCAAGATTCGCGACATCAACCGCTTCCACGTCTCGCAGTTGGCCTACTTGCTGACGAAGCTGCGGTCGATCCCGGAGGGGCAGGGCACCCTGCTCGACCACTGCATGGTCGCCTACGGCTCGGGCAACAGTGACGGCAACGCCCACAACCACGACGACCTGCCCATCCTGCTCGCCGGTGGCGGGTGCGGCACGATCAGGACGGGGCGCCACCTCAAGTTCTCCCGCGAGACGCCGCTGAACAACCTGTGGCTGTCGATGCTCGACCGGATGGACGTCAAGCTGCCGTCGCTGGGGGACAGTACGGGGCGGTTGCTCGGGATCGATGCTTGACGGAGGCCGCGCGGCGCGATAGCCCTTGAACCCCGTAGGGTGGGCGTCCGGGCTGCCTCCGGGTGGCAGGTCGGACGCCTACCCTACAAACAAGGGAGTTCCTATCGTGCCGCAACTCGACCGCCGTTCGTTCCTCCGTGCCGGCGCCACCGCGCTGGCGCTGCCTGTCCTGGCTCGCGCCGACGAGAAGAAAGCCGCGGACGGGTTCCGCCTCGGCGCGCAGAGCTACACCTTCCGCAACTTCAAACTCGAGCAGGCCCTGGCCCGGATGAAGAAGGTCGGCCTGAGGTACGGCGAGTTCTACCCGGGCCACTGCCCGATGACCGACAAGCCGGAGCAGGTCCGGGCATTCTTGAGCCTCTGCAAGGAGTACGACGTCACCCCCTGGGCCTGGGGCGTCCAGGCGTTCACCAAGAACCACGACGCCAACAAGCGCGTCTTCGAGTTCGGCAAGGCCCTGGGGCTGAAGATGTTCAGCGCCGACCCCACGCCGGACGCCTTCGACAGCCTCGACAAGCTCTGCGACGAGTTCAAGATCGCCATCGGCATCCACCCGCACGGGCCGGTGGGCCGGGGGATGCACCGCTGGTACTCCGCGGAGGTGATCCTCGCCGCCGTCAAGGGCCACCACGAACTGATCGGGGCCTGCCTGGACACCGGCCACCTGGTGCGCGCCGCCCAACTCGGCAAGAAGCTCGACCCGGCGCAGCAGGTCCGGCTGATGGGCAAGCGCAACTTCGGCCTGCACCTGAAGGACCACGACAACGAGAGGAAGCACGACGTGGTCATTGGCAAGGGGGCGCTGGACGTGCCGGCCCTGGTCAAGGCGCTGCGCGAGGTGAAGTTCCCCGGGATGATCTCGATCGAGTACGAGCACAACGCCAGCGAGCCGACCCGGGACGTGGCGGCGTGCGTCGAAGTGTTCCGGGCGGCGGAGAAGGGGGGTTGAGGCCGCGCGGGCGCGAAAGACCTCTCCCAGCCCAGGGCCGGCTGTAATACACTGGAGTGGATACAAGCCGCTCGCGGGGGGCGACGGTGCGCCCCCTCCTTTGGGCCTCAGGTTGGACAATGACTCCCGAGCAGATCGCCGATCTCCGCAAAGCCCGGTACAACGCCACGGTGGCGAGCCTCCGCAAGGTCCACAGCGACTTGATGCTGTTGCGGGTCCGGCCCGACGCGCCACGCCCGCCGCACCGCCCGGGGCAGTACACCACCCTCGGCCTGGGCTTCTGGGAGCCGCGCTTCCCCGGCTGTCAGCCGGAGCAACTGGGGCCGGAGGACGAGGCGAAGCTGGCCCGCCGGTCCTACTCGATCAGCTGCCCGGTCCTCGGCGACGACGGCGAACTGCTCGACCTGGCCCGGACCGACTGGCTGGAGTTCTACATCGTCCTGGTCCGCCAGACCGACAAGGCCCAGGCCCCCGTGCTGACGCCGCGCCTGTTCATGCTCCAGGAGGGCGACCGGCTGCACCTGGGCGAGAAGGTCACCGGCCACTACACCCTCGACCGGGTCAAGCCGACCGACGCGGTCATCGTCCTCGGCACCGGCACCGGCGAGGCGCCGCACAACTACATGCTGTGGGAGCTGCTCTCCCGAAAGCACGAGGGCCGCATCCTGTCGGCCTGCTGCGTGCGGTACAAGAAAGACCTGGCCTACCTGGCGACGCACCAGCGGCTGATGGGGCGGCACCTCAACTACAAGTACCTGCCACTGACCACTCGGGAGGGGGTCGGTCCGGGGGGGAAGGTTTACATCCAGGACCTGATCACCTCCGGGGAGCTGGAGAAGCAGCTCGGCGCGACGCTCGACCCGGCCACGACCCACGTCTTCCTCTGCGGCAACCCGAAGATGATCGGCGTGCCGGAGAAGGACCCGGTCACGGGGCAGGTGGGCTTCCCCAGGCCGACCGGCGTGATCGAGCTTCTGTCGGGGCGCGGGTTCCAGGCCGACGTGCCGGCGAAGAAGATCCGGGGTAACGTCCACTACGAGGAATACTGGTAACCCCGCGTAGGACAGGCAGCCAGGCTTGTTCACGCATCACGGACAAGCTGCCAGCTTGTCCTACGACCGGACAGCCAACCGGAGAGAGCCGTGGCGGACGAAATCATCGACGGCTACAAGTTGCAGAACTTGATGATGACCGGCCAGTCGAGCCAGGTGTGGGAGGTCGTCGAGGTGTCGAGTCACCGCCACTTCGCGATGAAGCTGCTGCTGCCTGAGAACGCGGCCAACTCCGAGCACCGCCGGTTGCTGTTCCACGAGGCCAACGTGGGCAAGGCGCTGGCCCACCCCAACATCATCCGCATCATCAACGTGAACAGGGAGGGGAAGAACCCCAACTTCGTCATGGAGTTCTTCCCCGGCGGCAGCCTGAAGCTGCGGCTGATGCGCAAGCAACACGACTTCATCCGCGAGCAGGCGCTGGGCATCTGCAAGCAGGCGGCCACGGCGCTGGCATTCATGAACGCCAAGGGCTGGGTCCACCGCGACGTGAAGCTCGACAACCTTCTAGTCAGCTCGGCCGGCGACCTCCGGCTCATCGACTTCGCGCTGGCGAAGAAGGTCGAGCGGCCGGGCTTCTTCGGCGGCCTCTTCCGCAAGAAGCCCAAGGCCATGGGCACGCGCAGCTACATGTCGCCGGAGCAGATCCGCGGCGAGCCGCTCGACGGCCGGGCCGACGTCTACAGCTTCGGCGCCACCTGCTTCGAGCTGGTGACCGGGCGGCCGCCGTTCCGCGGCGCCAGCGCCCAAGAACTGTTGACCAAGCACATCACCGAGAAGCCCCCCTCGCCGCGCATCTACAACCCCGACGTGACCGACGAGTTCTCCGAGCTGGTCATTCACATGCTCCAGAAGAAGCGCGACCAGCGGCCGAGGGACTTTCACGAGGTGCTGATGAAGCTGAAGACGATCCGGGTGTTCAAGGGGGTCGAGGCGAAGCCGCCGATGTAAAGGATGAAGGGTGAAGGATGAAGGATGAATCAACAGAGGGCCTCTGGATTCATCCTTCATCCTTCATCCTTCACCCTTTTCAAAGGGGAGGTGCGACCGTGGCGAAGCTGGTGCTGCCGTTCGAGAAGGAGATCTACCAGATGGAGGAGGCGCTCGCCGCGCTGGAGGCGAGCAGCCCCGGCCAGCCCGACGAGGCGATCCGCCGCATGCGACGGGAGCTGGCGGCGTTGAAGAAGAACGTCTACTCCGGCCTGGACCCCTGGCAGACGATCCAGGTGGCCCGCCACCCCGACCGACCCCACACCATCGACTACATCGACCTGATGTTCGACGAGTTCGTCGAACTGCACGGCGACCGGGCCATCGGCGACGACCGGGCCATCCGCACCGGGTTCGCCCGGCTGGGCGACTACCGGGTGCTGCTCATCGGCCAGGAGAAGGGCCGCACGCTCCAGGAGCGGACGGCCTGCTTCTACGGCTGTGCCCACCCGGAAGGGTACCGCAAGGCGCTGCGGTGCATGCGGCTGGCGGCCAAGTTCCGGGTGCCCGTGATTTGCCTCATCGACACCCCCGGCGCGTTCCCGGGGATCGGGGCGGAGGAGCGCGGGCAGGCGCAGCTCATCGCCGCCAACCTCCTGGAGATGTCGCGCACGCCTACCCCGATCATCTGCGTCGTGATCGGGGAGGGGGGGTCCGGCGGGGCCCTGGGCATCGGGGTCGGCGACCGAGTCAGCATGCTCGAGCACGCCTACTACTCGGTCATCAGCCCCGAGGGATGCGCCGGCATCCTGTGGAAGGAGGCGAACGACCAGACCAAGCCGCTCGCCGCCGAGGCGCTGAAGCTGACGGCGAGGCACCTGTTCGAGCTGAAGGTGATCGACGAAGTGATCCCCGAGCCGCTAGGCGGCGCGCACCGCGACCACCGCGAGATGGCGAACACCCTGAAAAGCCACCTCGTCCGCTGCCTCCGCGAGCTGCGGCCTCTGGGGCCAGACGAGCTGCTCGAAGGCCGCTACCAGAAGTTCCGCCGCATGGGCGTCTTCCACAGCGAGGTCGAGACTGCCTGAGCCGTAACCGCCGGAACGACAAAGGGATCAACGCCGAAGACCGAGTTAAACATAAGATACATTATCGGACGTTGGGGTGCGCCGTCCGTGACGTTCAGATGATCCCGGGCGCCGATGGGCAAGGTCCGATAATGAACGTTATGTTTAACTCGATGCTGTCCCGATTGGCCGCTCACCGGGTGGGTTTCCGCTCGAATATGGCAGCGTTCGGGGCCTCTCCTCGCGTCCAGCGATCGTCCTCGGAAAGCCGCCGGGTGAGTTCAGCCTCCGGGTCGATGCAAACGAAGTCGGCGCCTATCAGTTGTCGCTCCCAACCAGGCTTTGCCTTCATCAGATCGAAGTAGTCCTGGATTCGGCGCTGGCCCTGGACTTCATTGCGGTCGTCGATCCAGTTCAACACCTCGGGCCACCCGTGCCAGGTTACGTAACCACCCCAGTTGTAGTCGTGGATGACTACAGGTCGCCGGCCATTCTTCTCCCGCCAAGCCCTAACGCGAGCCAGGAGTTGGTCGAGAGCCTCGTTGGCGATGATCTCTTGCTTGTGAACGGCGAAGCGTCCTTGTAGCGGCTTCGCCCCCAGGAGCAGGCCGGCCCCGAGAAGGATCGACCAGAGCCAGGCCGGCCGGGTGGTCGGCGTGTGGAAGAGGCTATCCGGTGCGGCCCCGAGTTGGAGCCGGCGGGCCAACTCTTGTAAGAACGGAATCTCGACGCTCGACCGCCCCATCAGGGGCACCGCGACAACGACCCACAAAGCGACGTAGCGGAACCCGGTCAGCGCGAAGTGCAGCCACAGCACCGAAAGGGCCAATTCGACGATGTTCGGCCGCCGCGCGCTTAGGCCGAGTACGAGCGGGAACAGGAGGATCAGCAACTCGTACCGCATCGCCCCGGCACTGTTGAAGTCGGGCGAGCGCCACTCCTGGTGCAGGTCCATGAAGAACTTGTCCCCGAGCAGCTGGAGCACCCAGCGGTAGAGGTCGATGCCATAAGGGTTGGCAAGCGTCGCCAACCCGGCGCAGATCGACAGGAAGCCGATGGGAACGAGGCGCGACCTGGCGTCCTCGTCGGTTTGAAACACGGCGCAAGCGAACTCGATACACCCTGTCACCGCGAGGAGGATCAGGCCGGCGACGAAGCCGCCGTGCGTGTTGGCCCACGCGGCGAACATCAGCACGACGCCTGCCCCGGCCGCCAGGGTGAGTTTGCCCTCGTGCAGCCGGACGCACGCCCGCGCCGTGAGCAGGACAAACAGGACCGTGAACACGTTCGGCCGCGCGTTCCACGAGCATGAGGTCCCCATCATGCCGAGTGCGGCCCAGACCATCGCGACGGGCCAAGCCAGCCCGTCGGCGAGCAGGACGCGGTAGAGCGCCCCGGCGATGGTGGCGATCACCACCGCGTTGACGGCGGCGATGCCCTCCAACCCCGCCCACTTCCAGCCGAGCCAGTACGGCGCCTCGCCCAACCACTGGTTCGTGTACCACCGCGGTGGCGCCTCGCCGCGCGGGTCGGTGAACGGGTCCTCGGTCAGCCACCCGCCGCGGTCCAGGATCGCGTCGATGTTGCGGATGTGCCAACCGAGGCCGGGGTCGTCGAGCAGCGTGTGCCGCGCGCCGCGCATCCCCGCCAGGGCGACGAGGAGGAACAGCAGGTCGGCCACGCCTGGCCGCCAGCGCGAGGGAGTTTTCGGGTCGCTCATGGCGCTTTCGCCTGGCCGTTCTCGATGACCGACTCGACCACGAACAGCGGCCGCCGCTGCGTGTGCCGATGGGTCCGCACGACGTACTCGCCCAGCACCGCCAGGCAAACGAACTGGACGTTCCACAGCGCCAGGAACCCCAGCGCCGCCCACCCCCACCCGGGCACGGCCAGCGAGCCGACCACCCACAGGCCGAACACCACGGTGGCGACGCCGACACTCAACCCCACGCAGCCCAGTGCGGTGATGGTGATGACCAGCGCCGGCAGCGTCGAGAAGGCGGTGATGGTGTCGAAGGCGAGCTTGAGCAGGCGGCCGTAGCGGTACTTCGTGACGCCGGCAGCGCGCGGCGGGCGGACGAACGGCACGCCGACCTGCTTGAAGCCGATCCAGCTGACCAGGCCGCGGAAGAACCGCGGGTCCTCGTTCAGCTGGGCGTACACTTCGAGGACGCGGCGGTCCATCAGGCGGAAGTCGCCGGTGTCGGGCGGGATCGGCACGTCGGCGATCTTGCCCATCAGCCGGTAGAACAGGAACGACGTCAGCTTCTTCAGCCACGTCTCCTGCTCGCGCTTCGACCGGACGCCGTAGACGACCTGATAGCCCTCGCGCCAGCGCCTGAGGAACTCGGGGATCAGCTCCGGCGGGTCCTGTAGGTCGGCGTCCATTACGATGACCGCCTGGCCGCGGGCGTGGCGCAGCCCCGCCGTCGTCGCCATCTCGTGGCCGAAATTCCGCGACAGCCCCACCACCCGCACCGTCGGGTCGTCCAGCGACTTCGCGGCGAGGATGGCCCGCGACCGGTCGGTACTGCCGTCGTCGATAAAGACGATCTCGTAAGCATCCTGAAGGGCGCCGAGGTGCCGCTTCAGTTCGGCGTAGGTCTGCTCGAGGACTTCCTCCTCATTCAGCAACGGGATGACGACGCTCAGGACCGGCGGCGCGGACGCGCTCATGGGGGGGCTCTCGTAGGCGGCGGTCGGGCCTCTCGCTCACGTTGTAGCGACGGCGGGGGCCCTTGTCGGACTACCCGGGCTTCCCACCCAAGGATAGGATAGCCCGATGACCGGGAGCACCCACCGCCTCCGCGCCGGCATGGTCGGCGTCGGCATGATCTTCGACGAGACCTACTGGCCGTTCTTCCGCCAGGCCCGCGAGCGGCCGCTGTACCGCCGCGACACCGGGCCGGTGGACGTCGAGTTGGCGGCACTGGCCAGCCGGACCGGCCGCCGCGCCCTGCGCTACGCCGAGCGGACCGGGGCCGCCAACTGCTCTGGCCCGCAGGCCATCGAGCAACTCCTCGCCAGCGACGCGCACGCCGTCTGCGTCGCCACCCCGGACGACCGCCACTTCGAGCCGGCCCGCCTCGCCCTGGAGCGGGGCAAGCACGTCCTCGTCGAGAAGCCGTCCGTCCTCAGCCTTTCCGAGCTGGACGAGCTGTGCCGGCTCGCGGAAGAGAAGGGCGCCCTCTGCCGGGTCGTCTACCACAAGCTCGCCGACCCCGACCACAAGAAGCTCCGCACCCACGTCGCCGACGGCGTCCTGCGGCACGTCAACAACGGCTACTGCTCGCTTTTGGAACCTAAGTCGATCTCCGGCGGGCAGTTCGCCGAGTGGGTCGCCGGCCGCAACCCGGGCACCTACGTCGCGGTGCACTACATCAAGCTGATCGACTTCACCTTCGCGGCCGGCCCCCTGCCCTGGTCGCTGGCTCGCGTCAGCGCCACGGGGCAGCGCGGCCTCGTCGGCCCTTCCGGCGGACCGACCTGGGATAGCGTTCAGATGCAGATGGTCTACCGCTACTCCGACGGCCGCGAGGCGGCGTTCGACATCCACACGAGTTGGGTCACCCCCGACAACTTCCCCGGCTACGTCGATCAGGAGGTGCAGTTCCGCTTCGACAACGGCGTCTGGAACGCCCACCAGAGGAAGCGCGGCGTCGAGGTGACGGTCGAGGGCCGCTCGCCCGGCGAGTACAAGTACACGCCCAACCACCACTACAACGGTGCGTTCCTGGAGCCGTGGGGCGAGCGCAGCCAGCGCGGCTACGGCGTCGAGATCATCCAGCGCTTCTTCGAGGAGGTCGCCTTCGTCGAGCACGGCGGCCCGGCCGGTGGGCGCAACGAGCGCCTTCGTCATGTCCGGGGTATGGCCTACGCCGACGCCACGGCCGACCGCAACACGGTCGCCGCAGTGCAGGCGCTGGAGTCGATCCTGGCCCGCCACGCCGCCGGACAGCCGGGCTGCATCGTGAAGGTGAACGACGACGCGGGGGGGCTCGTGCTGTACACCCCGGGCCGGCCGGAGCCGAACGTCCTCTATGCGGGGCGTGTCTGAAGAGGGTAACATCCCCGTAGGGTGGGCCGAGTCTTCGAGGCCCACCGGGGCGTACCGTACGGTGGGCCTCGAAGACTCGGCCCACCCTACAAGACAAGATTGCCGCTCATGAACCCCAAACGCCTGGTCCACGTCAGCAAGTTCCTCAGCAGGCACCTGCGCCACGCCCCCGCTGACATCGGCCTGTCACTCAGGCCCGGCGGTTGGGTCGCCGTCAACGACCTGCTCGCCGGCTGCCAGCGGGCCGGCCTCCCCTTGACCCGAGGCGACCTCGAAGAGGTCGTCGCCACGAACGACAAGCAGCGTTTCGCCTTCGACGACACCGGCGAGAAGATCCGCGCCAACCAGGGGCACTCGGTCGAGGTCGATCTCCAGCTCCAGCCCACCACCCCGCCGGACGTCCTCTACCACGGCACCTCAACCAACACCGTGGGCGAGATCCTCAAGACCGGCCTCAAACGGATGCGCCGGCACCACGTCCACCTGTCCGCCGCCGTCCCCACCGCCGAGAAAGTAGGTAGCCGCCACGGCCGGCCCGCCGTCCTGGTCGTCGATGCCGCCGCGATGCGCCGGGACGGGCTGGAGTTCTACCGCTCCGCCAACGGCGTCTGGCTCGTCGAGGAAGTCCCTCCTACCTACCTTCGACTCCTAGGAGAGTGATCCACCCATGACCCCCCTGCACCACCCCGGCGAGCCGAAGTCAAACGACCTCCGTGACGGCGTCGTCCAGTTCGAGCCGCGCTCCCTGCGCACCTTCACCCCCACGCAGGCCGTCCTCAGCAAGAGCGCCGGCGTCTACCACTGGACGCCGGAAGGCAAGCGCCTCTACGACTACTCCTCCGGCGTTCTCGTCGCCAACCTCGGGCACAACCCGCGCTCGTGGATGCAGCGGTTCCACACCTATATGGGCTGGCCAGGCGGCGCGGCTAACGGCGCCCACGGCGACTATGTCACGGCCCCGCCGCTGACGGCCTACAACGCCGTCACCCCCCTGGAGATCGAGGCGTCCCGGCGGCTGGTGGAGCTGCTCCAGTCGCGGCCGGGTGGTCGGCGGTTGGAGAAGGTCATGTGGGCCGCCTCCGGCTCCGAGGCGATCCAGAAGGCGCTGTGGATGGCGTTGGCCCGGGACAGGAACCGCGACATGATCCTGGCGACGCGGTTCGGCTTCCACGGCAAGAAGGGCCTGGCCAACGCCGTCACCGGCAGCGAGGCCGACCGCGACCGAGACCCGCGCGTCCGTTTCGTCAGCTTCCCCATGGCCGAGTGCGCCGACGTGACCCTGCGCGGCCGGCCGTTCGACCCCGCCCCCTACCGCAAGGAGTTGGACGCGCTGCATGCGCAGTTCGGCGGCAAGATCACCGCTCTCATCACCGAGCCGTACCTGGGCGGCGGCGGGTCCTACCACCCGCCGTTACCCTACCTCCAATGTCTGCAATCGTTCTGCCGCCAGCACGACCTCGTCTTCGTCCTCGACGAGGTGCAGGCGAACTTCGGCCGCACCCGCGAGCTGTTCGCGTTCGAGGCCTACGGCCTTGAGCCGGACGTCGTCGTCCTCGGCAAGGGGCTGGGCAACGGCGTCCCGGTGTCGGCGGCGGTCGGGCGGAAGGACCTGCTGGAGGCGCTCGACTACGGTGAGGGATCCGACACCTGGAGCGGTAACCCCCTGGGTTGCGCCGGCGTCCTGGCAACGCTTGACGAGTTCGCGGCCCGTGACGTGCTGAGCCACAGCCGGCACGTGTCGGCGCAGATCGAGAAGGGCCTGTTGCGCCTGAAAGAGGTCCCGTTCGTCGCCAACGTGCGCGGCGAGGAGGGCGGCATGGTCTGGGGCGTCGAGACGCGCGACCACGCCGGCCGGTCCGCCGCCGAGTGGGCCAACGCGGCCGTGCTGGCCTGCTACCAGGGCGACGGCGAGGGCGGCGACGGCGTCCACCTGCTCGGCCCCCTCGCGAAGAAGGTGATCCGAATCTCGCCGCCGCTGGTCATCACCGAGGCGGAGGTCCGCGATAGCCTGGACCTGGTCCACCGCTGTTTGAGGCGCCTGACCGCCCCCCGGTCCGCCGGGCTTGTCCCGGCGGGATGAACCCGCAGGCTCTTCCCAGGGAGGACCGTTTGCGATGCGCGTATCCGTCCTGCTGCTCGCCCTGGCCGCCCCCGGCTTCGCCGCCGAGCCGTTCCGCTTCCCCGAGGCGAGGTTCGGCGACAAGGCGGAGCTGAAATACGTCGGGAACGTCCCCCTGCTCCGCGTCGAGGGGACGCCCGACGAGATCGGCCAGGCAGTCGGCAGGCTGGCGTTGAAGCCCGGGGCCCGGGTGCTGGGTTACCCCCGCGAGCTGCTCCTGCACCGCAAGGCCGACTCGCTGTGGACCTTCTTCAAGGGCGCCGGCAAGTCGCTCTACCGCAACTTCCCCGCCGGCCGGTCGGAGGAGCTGGAGGCGATCGCCCGGGGAGCCGCGGCCGACCGCGAGTTGGTCGTCTGCGGGAACACCTTCTTCGACCTGAAAAAGATCTTCGCCTGCTCGGCCGTCTCCGTCGGCAAGGACCGGAGTGCGACCGGTGGCCCCCTGCTGGCGCGCAACCTCGACTACCCCTCGCTGGGGTACATCCACCACTACACCCTGGTGACGGTCTACCGCCCCAGGGGCAAGTTGGCGTTCGCGTCGGTCGGCTTCCCCGGGCTGGTCGGCGTCCTGTCCGGCATGAACGAGGCCGGCCTGGCGCTTGGCGTGCTCGAGGTGTTCGACTCGAAGGACGGCACCGCGTTCAACAAGAAGGGCGTCCCCTACGGCCTGGTCCTGCGTCAGGTCCTGGAGGATGCGCGGACCATCGACGACGCCCAGAGGCTGCTCGACAAGCTGCCGCGCACCACCACGATCAACGTCGTCATCGCCGACCGCGACTCGGCGGCGGTGCTGGAGGTGTCGCCGGCGCGGGTGGTACGCCGCGACGGCGAGAAGGGCGTCTGCGTGACGACCAACCACTTCTGCTCCGCCGAGCAGAAGGCGGCGAGGCCGGTGAACATTGACCGCACCTTTGAGCGGTTCACCCGGTTACAGGAGGCGCGCGACGCGGGGAAGCCCCTCACCCCCGACGACCTCCGCGAGCACCTCGACGCGGTCAACCTGGGCACACTGACCCACCACAGGCCATGGTGTTCGAGCCGCGGACGCTTCGCCGCTCCACCTGGCATTCGGCGACGTGCCCGCCTCCGGGCTGCCGTTCCGCCGGCTCGAGCTGAAGGAGCTGCTGCGGCCGGACCGGCGTTGACGCCGCCGACCTCCCTGGCTATACGACGCCTTTCGCACCCACGCCGCGCCGGGGGCCGGCCGGCGGCGGGAGCCCAATGGAGGCGGCGACATGAGCCGGCGGTCCTTCCTCGTCGCCCTCGCCCTGGTCTTCTTTGGCAGTGTGTCGATCGGGGTGACGCTCTACGCCCTGGTCCACTACGAGCCTGGTCACTACCGCCGCGCCGCCGTCGCCCCCGGCGAACACCGCGTCAAGCTGTCGATCGAGTTCTACAAGGAGTTCTGCTCGTTCGTCAACTCGATGACCACCGACCCGGAGAGCTGGTTCGGCGAGTTCAGTGACGAGCGGATCAACAGTTATCTCGACGAGGAGTTCATGCGCTGCGGCCTGGGCGGTAAGGTCCTGCCCGACGGCGTCAGCGAGCCGCGGGTGATCTTCGACGACGACCGCCTCCAGCTCGCCTTCCGCTACCGCTCGCGCCTGATCAACACGGTCGTGTCGATCAGCGCCCGCGTCTGGCTGCCGAAGGCCGAGACCAACGTCGTCGCCGTTCAGCTCCAGGGCGTCCGCGCCGGCGCTCTGCCGTTCACCGCCCAGTGGCTGTTGGAGCGCGTCTCCGATTCAGCCCGGCAGAACGGCATCGAGGTCAACTGGTATCGCCACGAGGGGCACCCGGTCGCCCTGCTCCGCTTCCAGGCCGACCAGGCCCGGCCCACCCTCCAGCTCACCGCCATCCAGATCGAGCACGGCAAGATCACCATCCACGGCCGGTCCGCCGAGGAGCGGGCCGCCTTGGCCTCCCCCAGGCGCTCCATCGCCTCACGCTGACCCCGCCTCGAGTTTGACCTCCCAGGCTTCCTCGTTCTGCCGAACGAGAATCAGGCGGCCACGGACTTTTCCCCCGAACAACTCGGCCACGGCCCGCGAGTCGCCCCGTTCGACCCAGTTAATCAACCCCGAGTCAAGCCGAGCCACTCGACCCCTCCCCCCGCTCACCGGCCCCTCGTAATCGAGGTAAGCCAGGCGGTGATGGCCAAGGCGCTGGGCCTGTTGGGTCACCCCTACCGACGGCTCGTGACTCAGCCGCCAGGTCCAAAGGACCCCCTCGACCTCAAGCATCAGGTCGAGGTGCGGGTGCGGGTGGTCGTGATGGAGCAGGACAAACCTGGGCATCTTGTCGTCATTCTCGGAAGAATCGCTACAATCGTACCCTGGCCCCGAGAAAAGCTAAATTGCGTAGCTCATGCCGTATAGGCGAACTGGGCAGTCTAGGGTATTCTCGTCTGCGGAGAGGAAACTCTCCCGGGCCCTCGAGGTAGTGCCTGGGCAACACTCGCGGGGAGTGTTGTCTCGCGCTGGGAGGC
The DNA here is from genome assembly GCA_046350195.1 of Gemmataceae bacterium. Taxonomy (GTDB): domain Bacteria; phylum Planctomycetota; class Planctomycetia; order Gemmatales; family Gemmataceae; genus CALDUY01. The sequence continues at coordinate 20,805 of JAXMAW010000006.1, read as the reverse complement.
ACTACCTCGACCGTATACACCACAGCCGTGTGACGCAAGTCACACGGCTGTGGTGTTTTTCATGCGTGGCCCATGGCTAGAAGAGAGAGTGTGACGGCGAGCCGGGGGGCGTGAGCGACCGGAGGTGACTCCAACTCGGTCCGCTCCGCCCCCGGCTCACCTTCCCTCTTCCGCTCCGAACCCACCGATCAGGCTGCGACTTGTTCCGCCCGCGCGACGCTGAGCCGGCTTGAAGCCCTTGAAGACGAGAAGCCGGCCGGCCAACCGTTCCAGCAGCGACAGCGGCACCCAGCGCTTGAACGTGCGGCACCTCGGAGCGCCTGAGGTGCCTCTTCCAGATGCGGCATTCGAGAAATCGGCCCAGGAGCTGACGCAGCCCACGGGCCTTGAACCGTCGGCCCCCGGCGCCAAGGATGCCTGCCTCGGGCCTTCGCGCACCTAGCAGAAAGAGCCGTGTCCAGAAGTGGATGTCGTGGTGGGCCGGGACGACGGCAAGGAGTTTGCCGCCTGGCTTGAGGACCCGGTAGATCTCGTCGATGAGCGGCGCGGGATCCCCCTCCTCGTGGAGAAGGCCGGTCAGGCACACCACGTCGATCGAGGCCGACTCGACGGGAAGGGCACGAGGGCTGGCGTGGAGGAACGAGCCCGCCAAGCCGCGCGTCCGAGTTCCGCCGCATCAGGGCCAGCTGGTCAAGGCAACCGCAAACGGCGGTTACCTCGGCGCCGGCGGCCGCGTACCGCACCAGATCGGAGCCGAGGCCGCTCCCCAGGCCGAGGAGCTTTTCCCCCTGGTGCTTGCCGAACTCCAAGAGGCGGGGTAACCACCTCTGACGGTTGTGCCGTGCCTGCTCCAGCCCGACAAGCCACATCGGGCCAGGCGGCTCCGCCTCGCCGCGTGTGGCGTGGGCCGGACGCAACGTTTCCCGGAGCAGCCGGAGGCCCGGCCAGCCCCGCCAGGGACGACTCGGGCGGGGCGGCCACCTCCTCCCCTGCGCGTCGGCGGCGCGGGTCGCGGGAGGCGTCGTGGTCGGAGCAGCCCGTAGGTAGGGTCGGCCATGCCTGGCGGCTCCTTGCGCGGCAGAAGCCGAGACGTCCTTATCCCGGCCTCCCTGTCCCCATAGTTCATCTCCGCTAGAGGAGTCAAGAGGAATGCCGCTTTCGGGCCGGCCCCGGATAAAATGGGAAGAGACACGCGCGGGCGGCGGCGGGACCGGGGGACGGGGCATGTTGGCAAAGCTGTGGCAGCGGGTGGGGGGGGCGTTCGCGCCCTGCGCTCACCGACGAGGAGATTCGCCCACACCTGGACCGGCTTCGCGCTGAATGCCAGTGCCGGTCTTCTGGCTGCTCCGGCAAGACGCAGAGCGGTAAGACGTCGGTGGTGCGCTACCTCACCGGGGCGGAGCGGGCCGAGATCGGCAAGGGCTACCAGCCCTGCACCCGCTTCTCCAGCAAGTATGACTTCCCGACGGAGCAGGCGCCGCTGCTGACGTTCCTCGACACCCGCGGCCTGGACGAGCCCGGCTACGACGCCGCCGAGGACATCGCCAGGTTCAGCGGCGAGGCGCACGTCATCCTCGTGACAGTCCGACTGCTCGACCACGCCCAGCACAACCTGCACACGGCCCTGAAGCGCGTCCGAGCCGCGATGCCGAAACGCCCCGTCGTCCTGGTCGTCACCTGCCTGCACGAGGCCTACCCGCAACAACAGCACCCCCATCCGTACCCGTTCGGCCCCGACGGCGAGCCCTCCCCCGCCCTGCCCTCGTCGGTGACCGAGAGCCTGGCCGAGCAGCGCCGCCGCTTCGACGGGCTGGTGGACCGCGTGGTCGCGGTCGATCTGACGCCGAAGGAGGAAGGCTTCGACGACCCCGACTTCGGCGGCCCCAGGCTGAAGGAGGTGCTGACCGACCTCCTACCCGCGGCCCAGGCGCAGACGCTTCGGACGCTGGAGGCGGCCCAGGACGACTTGCAAGGCCTGTTCGCCCAGAAGGCGACGCCGACCATCGCCGCCTACAGCACCCTGGCCGCGACTGCCGGCGCCGTCCCGGTGCCGGTCGTCGATCTGGTTCTCATCTCGGCCGTCCAGACGAGGATGCTTTACGACCTGGCGAACCTGTACGGCCAGCCGATGACCCGCCAGCGGCTGGCCGAGCTGGCCGGGGCTCTGGGGATGGGACTGCTCGGCCGGCAAGCGGGGCGGTCGCTCATCAAGGCGATCCCGGGCCTGGGGACGGTGCTCGGCTCCGTCGCCGGTGGCGCGCTGGCGGCCGCCTCGACCTACGCCCTGGGGAAGGCGTTCTGTTTCTACTACCAGGCCGTCCTCGAAGGCCACATGCCCGACCCGGCCGAGCTGCGCCGCTACTACGGCGAGCAGCTCAGCCTGGCGCAGGCGGCCTGGCAGCGCCTGCACCCCAACGACGGAGCCAAGCCGTGAGCCGCTGGCGCATCGTCCTGATCTCGTTCTTGATTACCTTCCCCATCCTGGCGTGGGCGGCGGTCGGGTCGTACCACCTCTGGGTGATCGGCTGGGGCTTCTGGGCCTGGTGGCCCCTGATGGCGATGGTGGCGGCCGGCTGCAGGCTGGCCTGGCATTGGCAGAGGAAGGGGAGGCTGCTGAGGCCGCCCGACTTCGACGTGCCGCCTACTGGACTGCTTGGAGCCGCCCGAGGCGTACAAGCTGGTCGAGGCCCGGGCGAAGGCCGGCGAGAGGCAGCCGCCGGAGAGGCTGGGCGAGGCGGCCTTCTATCTGCAAACCGCCCAGGAGATGGCGCTGGGAGGCGGGGTTCTACCGGCCGGGCACCGACGACCCGGCCGACAACCTCACCGTCCCCGAGGTCCTGGCCGTCATCGGCCTCGCACGACCTCGGCGAGCTGGTGGAGCAGCACACCTGCCCGGCGGGCACCTGTTGACGATCGGGGACTGGAAGCGCGCCCGCCAGGCTCAGCAGTGGTACGACACCGGGTCAAAGGTCTGGTGGGCGGCTCTCCGCCCTGTTCAATCCGCTCCAGACCGGCATGCAGTACGCCGCCTCTCGAGGCCGGCCTCTCGACGCCGTTGCGGATGCTCCAGCAGAACCTCTACGTCTGGTTCTACGCCGCCTTCGTCCAACGGCTGGGCAACTACCTGATCGACCTGAACAGCGGCCGGTTGCGCGTCGGCACCCGACCGCTACCGCGGGCCCCGGTGGCCCAGGCTCAAGGCCGAGCAGCGGCGCGAGGGCCCCCTCGGGCGCAAGCGGCCGGCCCCTTCGCCCTGGGAGGCCGACGGCCTTGCGGCGGTCGATCACCATCCTGGGTCAGGTCAAGGCCGGCAAGTCGAGCCTGATCAACGCCCTTCTGGGTGAGCAGCGGGCGCGGACCGGCGTCGTGCCGACGACTGACGGCGTCGAGCGCTACGAGCTACTGACGCCGGGGGTGCCGACGCGGCTGGTCCTCAACGACACGGTCGGCTACGCCCACTCCACGGCCCGCGTGCCGACCAGGTGCGCCACAGGTGAGGCGGCCAAGCAGTCGACCTGCTGTTCCTGGTGCTGCACGCCCGCAATCCGGGCCGGCAGGCCGACCTGGAAATGCTCACCCAGCTCGCCGCCTGGTTCGCCGCCCGCCCGGAGTTGAAGCCGCCGCCCATCCTGGCCATCGTCACGCACATCGACCTGCTCTCCCCGGCGATGGAGTGGGCGCCGCCGTACGACTGGGTTTCCGGTCAGCGGACGAAGGAGGTCAACATCCGCGAGGCGGTCGCGACGGTGCGCCAGCAGCTCGGGGGCCACCTCGTCGGCGTCGTGCCGGTCTGCGCCGCGCCGGGCAAGGAGTTTGGCATCGACGAGGCCCTGCTGCCGGCCGTCGCTCAGTGGCTGGACGAGGTGCGCGGCGTCGCCCTGCTGCGGGCGCTGAAGGCCGAGGCCGACCGCGACCGGGTCAAGCGAGTCTTCTACCAGCTGCTGGCGACAGGGAAACTAGTCGCGGAAAAGCTGGCCCAGTCCGTAAAGTAGTCCCGCCTAAGAGAGGGGAACTACTTTCAGACAGCTTGACGGGGGGCTACATTAATAGAGCCATCCGGTTCTCGACCCGACCCGCCTCTCCACCACATTCCCAGGAGTCATCCCCGTGACGTCCCGCCGTGACTTCCTCGCCACGTCCGCCGGCCTGGCCGGTACCGCCCTGCTTTCCCCCGCCGTCCACGCCGCCGGCAGCGACATCCTGAAGGTCGGCCTGATCGGCTGCGGCGGCCGCGGCACCGGGGCCGCGACCCAGGCCCTCAACGCCGACCCGAACGTCAAGCTCGTGGCCATGGGCGACATGTTCCCCGACCGCCTCAAGTCGAGCCTCAACCAGCTCCGGGGCGAGGTCGGCGAGAAGGTCGATGTCAAGCCGGAGGCCTGCTTCGCCGGCTGGGACGCCTACAAGAAGGTGCTCGACGCCGGCATTGACGTCGTCCTACTGACGACGCCGCCGGGCTTCCGGCCGCTGCACCTCAAGGCCGCCGTCGAGGCCGGCAAGCACGTCTTCTGTGAGAAGCCGATGGCCGTGGACGCCCCCGGCGTCCGCAGCGTGATCGAGACCTGCCGCGAGGCCCGCCGGAAGAACCTCGCCGTCGTCGCCGGCTTCTGCTACCGCTACGAGAAGGCCAAGCGCGAGACGATGAAGCGGGTCCACCAGGGCGAGGTCGGCGACATCGTCGCCCTGCAATGCACCTACAACGCCGGCGCGTTGTGGAACCGGCCGCGCCAGCCCGGCTGGGACGACATGACGGCGCAGCTCCGCAACTGGCCGTACTACACCTGGCTGTCCGGCGACCACATCGTCGAGCAGGCCTGCCACTCGATCGACAAGATGGCCTGGGCGATGCGCGACGAGCCGCCCGCGAAGGCCAACGGCACCGGCGGCCGGCAGTCGCGCATCGAGGAGGAGTTCGGCCACATCTTCGACCACCACGTGGTGGTGTACGAGTGGAAGAGCGGCATCAAGCTGTTCCACGCCTGCCGCCAGCAGAAGGGCTGCAAGAACGACGTGTCCGACTACGTCATGGGGACGCTCGGCACGGCCGACGTCATGAGGCACCGCATCAGCGGCAAGAGGGAGTGGGCGCACCGCAAGGTCAAGGGCGACCGGGCCGAGGACATGTACCAGAACGAGCACGACGAGCTGTTCGCCAGCCTCCGCAAGGGCTCGCCGATCAACGACGGCGACTGGATGGCCCAGAGCACGCTGATGGCGATCATGGGCCGCATGTCCACCTACACCGGCAAGGAGATCACCTGGGAGATGGCCATGAACTCCAAGGAGGACCTGACCCCGAAGTACGAGTTCGGCACGCTGCCGACGCCGCCGGTGGCCAGGCCGGGCATCACCAAGTTCATTTGACGCCAACGAGCCGCACGAGTAAGCGGTTTGGAAGACCGCTTACTTCGTGCGCGGCTCGGGAGCAACCGCATGTCCCGCACGGATGCACCGCGGATCGCCATCCTCGGGGCCGGCCCGGTCGGCCTCGAGGCGGCCCTGTACGCTGCCTCGCTGAAGCTGCCGTTCCGCGTTTACGAGCGCGGCAAGGCCGGGGACAACCTCCGCCGCTGGGGACACGTCAAGCTGTTCACCCCGTTCGGGATGAACGCGACGCCGCTCGGCCGTGCCACGCTCCGCGCCGACAAGCACAAGCTGCCTGGCGACCAGGACCTGCTCACCGGGCGTGAACATCTCGCCGCGTACCTCGACCCGCTGGCGAAGTGCTCGCTCCTGGCCGGCCGCGTTGAGACGGACACGGCCGTCGTTTGCGTCGGACGAAAAGGACACCTCAAGGAGGAATCCCCACCGGAGAACCGTCGGGCGGCCTCTCCGTTCCGCCTGCTGCTGCGCGGCGAGAAGGGCCAGGAGCGCGTCGAGGAGTCCGAGGTCGTCCTCGACTGCACGGGCACCTACGGCAACGGCCGGTACCTCGGCGACGGCGGCATCCCGGCCGTCGGCGAACTGGCGGCCCGGCCGAACATCGCCTGCGGGCTGGAAGACATCCTCGGCGAGAAGGCGGCCCACTACGCCGACCGCACCACGCTGGTCGTCGGGGCCGGCTTCAGCGCCGCGACGAGCGTGGTGTTGCTGGCCGAACTAGCGAAGAAGCACCCCTCGACCTGGATCGTCTGGCTGGCGCGCTCGACCGGCTCGCAGCCGATCAAGCGGCTGATGAGCGACCCGCTCCGCGAGCGCGACCTGCTCGCGGCGAAGGCTAACATGCTGGCGACGCGCGGCGAGGGCCACGTCGAGTTCCACGCCGGCTCCGTCCTCGACTTGGTCGAGCCGGCCAAGGACGGGTTCACCGTCAAGGCCCGCGTCGGCGGTGTGGCCCGGTCGTGGTCCGTGGACCGCGTCATCGCCAACGTCGGCTACGAGCCGGACCCGCGCCTTTACCGCGAGCTACAGGTCCACGAGTGCTACGCCTCACTCGGCCCGATGAGGCTCGCCGCGGCGCTGGCCAGGCACGCCGGAGGCGACTGCCTCACCGTCGGCAGCCAGGGGGCCTCGACACTCCAGAACCCGGAGCCGAACTTCTACATCCTCGGCATGAAGAGTTACGGCCGGGCGTCAAACTTCCTGATGCGCACCGGCTTCGAGCAGGTGCGCGAGGCGTTCACCCTGATGATTGGCAAGCCCGACCTCGACCTCTACCGGGCCGCGCGATGAAGCGCGTCCTGGTGACCGGCGGGGCTGGGTTCATCGGCGGCCACCTGGTCCGCCTTCTGGCGGAGCGCGGCGAGCGAGTCCGCGTCCTCGACCGCCCCGGGGTCAACGTGTCCCACCTGCCGCGCGAGATCGACCTCGTCGAAGGCGACATCCGGGACCGTGATGGCGTGCGAAGGGCGGCGGCGGGTTGTGAGGAGGTGTACCACCTCGCGGCGAACCCGCAGCTGTGGACCTGGCCGAAGAAGGCGTTCCGCCAGGTCAACTACGTTGGGGCGGTCAACGTGATGGAGGAGGCGCTGGCGGCCGGGGCGCGGCGCGTGCTACACACCAGCACCGAGAGCATCCTCACCCGCGCCCGGCAGGCCGAGCCGATCCGCGAGGACCAGGTCGTGCCGCCCGACGACGTCATCGGCCCGTACTGCCGCTCGAAGTACCTCGCCGAGCGGCACGCCTTCGCGCTAGCTCGCGCCGGGGCTCCCGTCGTCATCGTCAACCCGACGCTGCCGGTCGGACCCGGCGACCTCGGCCGGTCGCCGCCGACGCGGATGATCCTCGACTTCTGCCGGGGCAAGCGCCGGGAGTACCTCGACGCGGAGTTGAACCTGATCGACGTCCGCGACGTTGCCTTCGGCATGGTTCGGGCCATGGAGGTAGGCGCGCGAGGCCGGCGTTACCTCCTCGGCCACGAGAACCTGTCGATCCGCGAGGTGTTCGCAATCCTGGCCCGGCTGACGGGGTTGCCGGAACCGCGCTGGAAGGTGCCCTACCCCGTCGCCCTGCTGGCCGCCTGCGTCAGCGAGATCGTCGCCGACGTGTGGACGAAGCGCGTCCCCGCCGCCACGCTCACCGGCGTGCTGTTGACGCGGCGGCGGATGCACTTCGACGCCTCGGCCAGTCTGCGCGAACTCGGCGTCACGCCGCGCCCGGTGGCGGAGTCGCTCGCCGACGCCGTCGCCTGGTTCCGCGCGGCCGGCTGGATGTGACGACCAGGGGAGATTGGCCTCCTTGACGCCGGCCCGGCGCCGCGGCCGGACCTCGCCTTGCCGCGCGGGAGCCCCCGGCGGTAGACTAGGGAAGCTATACGAGTCAGGATGACGCCGACCCCAGCAGGAAAGGACGTCCGTGAGCGGAGCCACCCAGCGCGTAATCGAGCCGGCCGGCGTCCGAATCAGTCGGCCATTTCGGCAGGCCATCGACGACGCCCGCGACCACCTCCTCAGCCTGCAAAAACCCGACGGCCACTGGTGCGCCGAGCTGCAAGGCGACACCATCCTCGAGTCCGAATACGTCCTGCTGCTCGCCTTCCTCGGCGAGGCGAACGGCGAGGTCGCCCGGAAGGCCGCCGCCTACATCCTGACGCAACAGCGGGAAGACGGCTCCTGGAGCAACTACCCCGAGGGGCCGATTGAGGTCAGCGTCTCGGTCAAGGCGTACTTCGCGCTCAAGCTCACCGGGCATGACCCGGAATCGCCTTACATGGCCCGGGCGCGCCAGCGCATCCTGGAGGCGGGCGGGGCGGCCAGGTGTAACAGCTTCACGAAGTTCTACCTCGCCCTGCTGGGCCAGCTGCCCTACTCCAGCTGCGCGTCGGTGCCGCCGGAACTGGTGCTGCTGCCGCGCTGGTCCTACGTCAACCTCTACGCGATGTCGAGCTGGACGCGCACCATCGTCGTGCCGCTGAGCATCTTCTCGGCGTGCAAGCCGGTCCGTGAGTTGCCCGAGGACCTCGGCATTCGCGAGCTGTTCGTCGAGCCGCCCCAGACGCCGGCCTGGCCGACGCCGCCGACGCGGCGCTGGCTGAGCTGGACCAACTTCTTCCTCGGCGTCGATTGGCTGTACAAGCGCGTCGAGGGCTGGCTGGGACCAATCCGCCGCCGCGCCCTGGCGAGGGCTGCCGGGTGGATGCGGGAGCGCCTGAAGGACTGCGACGGGCTCGGCGCCATCTTCCCTCCGATGATCTACACCGTCGTCGCGCTGCGCTGCCTCGGCGTCAAGGACGACGACCCGGAGATGGTCGAGGCCCGGCGCGTGCTCGACGAGCTGATCCTGGAGGAGAACGGGGCGGTCCGCCTTCAACCGTGCTTCTCGCCGGTCTGGGACACCGGGTTGACCCTGAACGCCCTGGCCGAGACGGGGATGTCGGCCGACGACGAGCCGATCCGCCGCTGCGTCGAGTGGCTGCTCGGCCGCGAGGTGCGGCAGCGCGGCGACTGGAGCGTCTGCAACCCGCACCTCGAACCGGGTGGCTGGTTCTTCGAGTACAAGAACGCCGCCTACCCCGACACCGACGACACGGCGATGGTGGTGCTGGCGCTGAGGCGCCTGAACGCGCTGGACCTGCCCGGCGCCGGTCCGGCGGTGGGGCGAGCCCTCGCCTGGCTGATCGGCATGCAGAACAGCGACGGCGGCTGGGCGGCGTTCGACCGCGACATCAACCGCGAGTTGCTCACCAGGGTGCCGTTCGCCGACCACAACGCCATGCTCGACCCCAGCTGCCCGGACATCACCGCCCGGGTCCTGGAGGCGCTGGGCGCGCACGGCCGGCGGGCCGGCGAGAAGGCCATCGACCGGGCGCTGGTGTTCATCGAGCGCACCCAGGACCCGCGCGGCTGCTGGCCGGGCCGCTGGGGGGTCAACTACATCTACGGCACCTGGCAGGTGCTGCTGGGGCTGCGGGCGGTCGGCTACGACATGTCCGGGCCGGTCGTCCGGCGGGCGGTGCGGTGGCTGGAATCGGTACAGCAAGGCTGCGGCGGCTGGGGCGAGAGCTGCGCCAGCTACGACGACCCGGCGCTGGCCGGCCGCGGCGTCCCGACCGCGTCGCAGACCGCCTGGGCGGTGTTGGCGCTGCTGGCCGCCGGCGAGGCGGGCTCGGAGGCCACGCGGCGCGGGGCCGAATACCTGGCGCGAACGCAACGGCCCGACGGGGGCTGGAGCGAGGAGCCGTTCACCGGGACCGGCTTCCCGAAAGTCTTCTATCTCAAATATCACTATTACTGCCTGTACTTCCCCCTGCTGGCGCTGGCCAGGTATCAGCGGCTGTCCGAGGAGCGAGCGCGCCACGGGGCGTTCGCCTGTTACACGACGCGCTAAGGCATCCCGCCCCTGGGGGCGGGTCCGGCTGCGCGTCCCGGAGAGACGAGCCCACAATCGAGGAGGCCCCCTTCATGCGCTACCCGCTGAGCCTGACGTCGAGCATGGCCGGCTACATCGTCCGCCAGAAGCTCACCGGCCCGAAGCGGTTCCCGCTGGTGCTGATGCTGGAACCGCTGCACGCCTGCAACCTCACCTGCACCGGTTGCGGCCGGATCCGTGAGTACTCGACGTCGATGCGGGAGAGGCTGTCCGTCGAGGAGTGCCTGGCCTCGGTGGACGAGGCCGGGGCGCCGATCGTCAGCATCTGCGGCGGCGAGCCGCTGATCTACCCCGAGATCGGCGAACTGGTCCAGGGCATCCTCCGCCGCCACAAGCACATCTACCTGTGCACCAACGGCATGTTCATCAAGAAGCGCCTGCACGAGTTCCGCCCGACGACCCGCTTCTTCTTCAACGTGCACCTCGACGGCCTGGAGCAGACGCACGACCTCGCCGTCGAGCGCGAGGGGGTGTTCCAGGCCGCCATCGACGGCATCGTCGCCGCCAAGAAGGCCGGCTTCCTCGTCTGCACCAACACGACGATCTACAAGGAGACTGACCTCGACGAGATCGACCGCCTGTTCGCCTACCTGACCCGGCTCGGCGTGGACGGCTTCCTGGTCGCGCCGGCCTACGGCTACGCGGCGGTCCACGCCACCAACCCCGGCGGGGCGGCCGAGATCTTCCTGACGCGCGAGCAAATCCGGGCGAAGTTCCAGGAGGCGAAGCGGCTGTTCACCAAGTACCGGATGTTTTCGACCCCGCCCTACCTGGAGTTCCTCTCCGGGCAGCGCGAGCTGAGCTGCACCGCCTGGGGCAACCCCACCCGTAACATCAAGGGCTGGAAGGGCCCCTGCTACCTGATCACCGACCAGCACCACGCGACCTTCCAGGACCTGATGGACAACACCCCGTGGGAGCGGTACGGCCCCGGCAACGACCCGCGCTGCGACCACTGCATGATGCACTGCGGCTTCGAGCCGACCGTCGCGCTGGGGGTCAACGCCCGGCTGGGCGACAGTCTGAAGATGCTGATGTGGCAACTGAGCTGACCGCCGTCCTGTTCGCCCTCCGGCGCGAGGCGCGGTACTGGCGGGGGCCGGGGCGGCGCATCCCGGGCGCCCCCTGCCCGGCCTGGAGCCTCGGCGACTCCCTCGTGGCCCTGTCCACGGGGGTCGGTGAGGTGGCCGCCGGCGCCGCGATCGACTGGCTGCTGGCGGCGCGGCCGCGCCTGGGGCGTGTCATCACGGCCGGGTTTTGCGGCGGGCTGACCGACGGCTGGAATGTCGGCGACGTGGCCCGCCCGGGCCGCGCCCTCGCCGCCGGCCAGGTTTTTCCCCTGTCGGGGGACGCCTCCGTCGCGATCTGTTCGGTTAGCCGGCCCGTGGTCACCCCCGAGGAGCGCTCCCGCCTGCACAGGGCGACCGGGGCCCACGTCGTGGACATGGAGACGGCCACAATTGCGCGACGGTGTGCGGCGGCCGGCGTCGTCTGCGAGTCGCTCCGCGTCGTGTCCGACGACTCCCGGACCGGGTTGCCGCCGGACCTCATGGCGGCCCTGGATGGGGAGCGCGTGCGGGTCGGCCGGTTGCTGCTCTCCCTTCTGTGGCGACCTGGCCTGGCCGTTGACCTGGGCCGGCTGGAGCGCGACTCGCGCCGGGCGGCTCGCGCGCTGGCGGCGGCGCTGGACGGCCTGCTACGTTGAAGCCAGCGCGACCCCTTCCGGGGTCGGGGTGGCGAGGCGCACCTCGCTGCAGTTGCGGCCGGCGCCCTTGGCGTGGGCCAGCGCCGCGGCGGCCAACTCAAGCATCGAGGCGTAGTCGGTGGCCACGCCGACCTCCGCGACGGCGACGCCGACCGACACCGTCAGGCGGATCTCGTGCGGCCCGTGGCGGATCGGCGTCGCCTCCACCGCGGCGCGGAGACGCTCGGCGAGGGCGACCGCCCCCTCCGCTCCGGTCTCGCGGGCGATCACCAGGAACTCCTCGCCGCCGATCCGCCCGACCGAATCGACCTCGCGCACCGTCGAGGTGAGGACGCGGGCCAGGCCGCGCAACGCCTCGTCGCCCCCGGTAAGCAGGTAGCGGGTGTTCACGCCCTTGAAGTGGTCCACGTCGATCAGCCCAAGCGCGACCGGGCTGGGGTAGCGGGCGTGGCGCTTCAGCTCGAACTTGGCCAGCTCGTCGAGGGCCCGGCGGTTGAACAGGCCGGTGAGCGGGTCGGTCAGGGCCAGCCGCTCCAGCTCCCGCGCCTTCTGCTCCAGCAGCAGGTTCGCCTCCTCCAACTCTTTCGTCCTCGCCGCCACCCGCCGCTCCAGCTCTCGGTTCAGTTCCTGGAGCTGTTTGAGCAGTTCCTCCCGCTTGCGCTCGAGGAGGAACTTGTCGGCGGCGTTGCGGAGGACCTGGAAGAGGTCCTCGGTCCGCCACGGCTTGAGGAGGTAGTGGTAGACGTGCCCGCGGTTGATCGCCTCCACCGCGTCGTCCAACTCGCTGTACCCCGTCATCAGCAGCCGCACCGTCTTCGGCGAGTGCTCCCGCGCCCACTCCAGCAGCTGCACCCCCGTTCGCCTCGGCATCCGCTGGTCCGTCAGCACGATGTCCACGCCACGCGCGGCCATCACCGCCTCGGCCTCGTCGGCACTGGAGGCAGTGATGACCTCGAAGTCGGCGGACAGGAGGGCCTTCAACGTCGGGAGAAGATAAGGCTCATCGTCCACCACCAGGAGGGTGCAGCGGTCCGGGCCCATCGGGGCATACTCCGTCGCCTTATTTGGGGGGGGGCGCCGCCGTCCTCAGGGGCGTATTCTCTCACAGGAAGGTTATAGCTCATTCCTGAATGGTCTGCCTGCGACGGACGTCCAGGAAAGTGCCTGAGTATGGAACAGCCCCCGGGGCCCAGAGTTCCGCCCGGGGTTTAACGCTGGGACGAACCAGGGGCGATCGCGGCGGAAGATTCGGAATATAAATCTTGATCTCGCTGTGGGGGGTCTTTACAATGCAACCCGCACGCAAGGAATAAAAGGACTTTCCCGCCGCGTGAGCGCCGTGACCCCTGATGGGGGAAGCCAGGCGACCCTTCCGGATGGATTCGGATCTCGGGGCATCCACCACGGTGTCAATGCCGTGGACGCAGTGAAGCAAGCCGCCCCGAAAAACAAAGCAGCGGATGGAACCGTACAGAAAGTGTCGTCGGGGCGACGAGGAACGACGCCCTTAGACGGCGAACCGTTCGCCCTCGGGAAGCAACGCCGAGCTGATGCGAGCCGCGCCAGAAGGGGCCGGCCTACTTTGTGGGATGACCCTTCCGGCCGCGGACGAAGCGGCTACGGCGGTTTTTTGTTTCCCAAGCGGACCGGCTTCGCGCCGCCTGGTCTCGCGAACCCCGCGTTCGCGGACAAGAGGCGACCGGGGTCGGCGGCCGGTCCGGCAGGGGCCGCCCTCTGATACCAGGGAGGGGGCGGAACCAAGGAGACTTGTCGTTGCCTCTGGGTTGTGACAGCCTCTAGCCGTGGGGAAAGTAATGGCAGTAAAGACGCGACGCCGAAAGCGCCAGCCCGCCACCGAGGAGCAAGCGGCCGTGACGCCGCAAACGATCTTCTCCTCGGACCTCCTGACGCCGGAGGAGGAGCGTGAACTCCTCGCCGAATTCTGGGAAACGAAATGTGAGCTGGTTCGAGTGCTGATCCGTCAGTTCCCCCGCCTGCGCCAGCACCGCCCGTCGCTCGAGCCTTGGCCGATGGCTCAGTTCATCCGCGAGCACTGCACCGAAGAGACCTGCCACGTCACCGCCATCCGCCGCCTGTCCGACCGCTACGTGCACCTGAAGCACCGCCTCGCCTCCGCCAACATCCGCCTCGCCGCCCACGTCGCCAAGCGCTTCCGCCACCACGCGTTGAGCTACGCCGACTTGCTGCAAGAAGCCGTCTGCGGCCTGATGCAGGCCATCGACCGCTTCGACGTCAGCCACGGCACACGACTCGCTACTTACGCGACCTGGTGGATCCGGCAGACGCTGCAAATCGCGGTGGCGCGGCAGAGCCATCTCGTCAGCCTGTCCCCGCACCACCTGCAAGAGCTCGGCCTGCTCCAGCAGGAGTCGGAGGCGCTGGCGCACGGCGGCAAGCACCTGCCCAGCCCGCAGGAGCTGGCCTCGCGGACCGGGTCGAGCCTGGAGCACCTGACGCACCTCCAGACCGCCACCCGCACGCCGGTCTCGCTGAACGCCGTCCTCGACGACGACAGCGACTTCAAGCTCACCGAGGCGATGCCGGACAACGACTCCAACACGCTCCGGCAGAACTCCGAGCGGCAGGAGGCGTTGCACTTCCTGATGGAGAACCTCCGGCCGCGCGAGCGGAAGGTCCTCGACCTGCGCTTCGGGCTGACCGGCAACGGCACGCACAGCCTGCGGCAGATCGGGCACCTGCTCCGCATCAGCAAAGAGCGGGTGCGGCAGATCCAGAACCGGGCGCTGGAGAAGCTTCGCGCTTCCGCCGAGCGCGTCGGCTGGGAGCCGAGCCTGCTGCTGGGCTAACTCTGACCTCGAATCGAATCGGCCCGGCGAGGGGATCCTCGCCGGGCCGATTTCATTCATCCCTTGATCGTCATCAGCGGCACCAGCTCCGCCACCGGCTTCGCGATCCCGGCGCGGGTCAGCGTCTCGACGATCGGCCCGATGCCCTTGTACGCATACGGCGCCTCTTGCTTGATGTCGGCCAGCTTCTGCTCGACGATGTCCCGGCGCATGCGGATGTCGGGGCGCCGCAGGTCCACCGGCGTGACGACCCGGAACCGCTGCATAAACTCGCGGAACTCGTCGTCGTGCCCCTTCGCCGCCTCGCCGCGCGACAGGCTGCGGCCGGCCCCGTGGCTGGCGCTCCACAGAGCCTCGGCGTTGCCCTGCCCCGCCAGGATGAAGCTCGACGCGCCCATCGACCCCGGCACCAGCACCGGCTCACCGTGGTAGGCGAACGGCGTGTCTTGCAGGGCCATGGCGTCGCGGGCCGGGCAGGCGCCCTTGCGGTGGAGATACAGCTCCCCGCCTTTGTCCATCTGCCGCCAGACGAGGTTGTGCGGGGCGTCGTACAGCAGGGAGAAGTCCACGTCGCCGTGTACCTCGCGCAGGCATGACCGCGCCATCAGCGCCAGGAACAGTCGGTTGGCGAAGGCGAAGTTCGCCGCGTTGTGCAGCGCGTCCCAGAACCGGGACGCCTCGGCCGCGTGCTTCTCGCCCAGCGGCAAGGCGAAGATGCCATTCTCTGGATACTTCAACCCCGCCGGGTAGATCTTCCGCACGACGTCGCGGTAGTAGGTGCCGCAGAGGTGGCCGACCATCACCGACCCGGTGTGAACCATCACCGTGACCAGCCCGGGCTTCAGCCCCCAGGCGTAGGCCGTCGGGCCGTCGAGCACCTTCTCGACGCGCTGGATTTCCACGAAGTGGTTTCCCCCGCCGATCGAGCCGATCTGGGAGTCGCGGCTGGTGCGGTCGGCCGGGCCGAGGAAGTCACTTAGCCCGAACACCCGCTCGGCGCGAAGGCTGCCACACTGTTCGACCCGGGACAGGTCTCTTTCCAGATCGCCTTCGTGGAACAAGGACCACAGCCCCTCGGTCACCGCCTTCGGCGTCGCGTCGAGCAGGCCGAGCAGGCCGTTGGTGAACATCGCCTCGCGCTGCGGCCGCGTCATCGGGATGTTGCGGCCGGCCTCGAAGTACATCCGCCGGCACGCCGTCTCCAGCTCGTCGAGCTTCCCGGCCACCTGCTCCGCCCGCAGCGACGTAACGTGGACGCGCATGCCGCAGTTGACGTCGTTGCCGATCGCCTGCGGCACGACGAAGCCGCGGGTCGCCAGCACGGTGCCGACGGGGATGCCGGCCGCCTTGTGGAAGTCCGGCGTGACGGCGACCCGGTCGATGGCCGGGGGCGTGTCGAAGCTTCCCGGCGAGGCGTCGGCGAACCGCTCGACGGTCTCGCGGAGCCGCAGCATTCCCAGCAACTCGTTGACGGCGGCGGCCTCGACCGGCACCTGCTCGTCGGCGAACAGGGTGGCGTCGATGCCGAGGTCGTTGACGACCCTCAGGCGCGTGGGGTCAAGTCGTTCCAGGCGTGAGTCGTTGGGCATCGGTCTCCTCTGCCGTGGAAGACACGCGGGCGCGGGGACACGTTCGCGGGAAAAAGACCCGCCCCGCGCCGGGGGATTCGGCGCGGGGCGAGAGCCCGGGGGCGTTCCTTATCGTTGGTCAGCCTACTTCTTCGCCACGAAGAGCTTCTCGATCTCCGCGGGGGTGAGCTTCTCCTTGCCGTGGCTGGCGTCGATGACCAACGCGGTGCCGCTGGGGGTGATCCAGACCAGGTGGTTACCCAGCCCGAACACCTTTTTCAGCTCGGGGTGCCTTTTCAGCAGGTCGAAGTAGGCGTCGGAGAGCGCCTTGACCACGACCGCCTCGGTCTTCACGGTGAAGCCCTCGTCGATCCACACGCCGCCGACCTCCAGGCAGTTGCGGCCGTTGACGTTGCGGACGGCCGAGCGCTCCAGGCTCGACAGGTAGCGCAGGGCCTGGTTCTGCACGGCGAAATCGACGCCCAGCTTGCCAGTCGTCACCCCGTCCTTGTCCCGGCGGGCGAGCAGTTCTGTGGCCTTCTTGTAGGTCTCCAGCTTGTCCAGCGCCTCGTACTCCGCCATCCTCTCGCGCCGGGCCTCGCCGGCCTTGCGGTCGCCCTTCGCCACTTCCTTCAGTTCCCGCTCGGCGATCTCGCCGCGCGCCTTGGCCCGGTCGTCGGCCGGCTTGCGGGCGAAGTCGAGGACCGGCTTCGGCGCCGCCGAGGCGCCGCCCGCCGGGCCACCGGGGCCGCTGCCCGGCGGCGCCAGTCCCGCGGGGACCCCAAAGCCCCCACCCCCCCTGCCGCCCCTCCTCGACAACACCCGCCCGCCGCCGGCCGGCGTGCCGACCGGGCCGTCGGGGACGATCAGCCAGCTGGTGTACGGCGTGGTGATGCCGTACTTCCGCGCCAGCACCACGACCTCGTCCTTCAGCTCCTTCTTCTCCCCGTTGATGCGGATCTGGTCGAGCAGGTAGCCGACCTTCCGTCGCGCCCACAGCGGCTCGACGAACTCGCGGCCGTCGTCGGTCTTGTCGGGGAAGGTCATCTCGTAAACGAACTCGCGGTCGTCCTTGCCGACCTTGCCCGTGAGCTTGACCGCCGTGGCTCCCTGGCCCGAAAACCGCCCCATCACCACCAGCTGGCTGCCGGCGAACAGGTCGGGTAGCTCCGGCGGGTAGACCTCGGTGAACTTCACGTCGCCGGTCGTCACCAACTTCAGGTTGGTCAGCACCGGGCTGGTCATCTTGCTGTACAGCCCCTCGACCTTGGCCGCGATGTCCTCCTCGGGCCGGACGTAGGTGCTCAGCGCCCGGGTGGTTTCGGCCAGCCGATCGAGCAGCGCCGCGTTGACGTCGTCGCCGACGCCGAAGGTGAAGAGGCGCGTCTGGGCGTTAGTCTTGTCGGAGACACTCTTGAAGATCTTGTCCGGATTCATCTCGCCGATGGTCGGCATGCCGTCGGTGAAGAACACGACCGTGAAGGGGCGATCGGGCTCGCCGGGTCGCAGCTTCAGCGCCGCCTCCAGGGCCGCGTGGATCGCCGTGCCGCCGGTCGCCTCCAGCTCGTCCACCCACTTGGTGGCCCTCTTGACCTGTTCAGGCGTGGCGTCGAGGAGCTTCTCCTCGTAGTGGTTGACCGCCGTCGCGAAGTTGAGGACGCCGAAGCGGTCCTTCGCGCCCAGCTGCGACAGGCAGTACTTCAGCGCCTTGCGGGCCTGCTCCATCTTCGCGCCGCGCATGCTGCCCGACGTGTCCATGACCAGGACGACGTCCTGGGCGATCTTCTGGCTCTCGCTCAGGCCGAACCGCGGCGAGACGAGCAGCGTGAAGAATCCCTTCTCGGTGCTGACCGGGCGGTGGGTCAAGGCCGTCACGCCGATGTCGTCCTTGCCGGTGGAGTAGAAGAGCTGGAAGTCGCGGTCGAGCGCGCCCTGGTCCTTGTCGAAGGAGACGTTCACCTCCTTGTCGGAGACGCGGCTCAGCGACAACGCGTGCGACGGGCTGTAGACGCTGATCAGGCCGTGCTGCGACTTCACCTTGGCGGCAATGGAGAACTTTTGCAGCGTCTGGACGGCCCGCCCGTCGGTCTTGAGGGGGTAGATGTACTCGACCAGTTTGCCGTCCTTCGGGGCGACGGCGGTGTAGCGGACGGCGACCTTCTGGTCGCCCTTGGCGGGGACGGGGAAGACGCGCAGGCGGAGGAGGTTGTTACCCATGTACTCCAGCAGGCCGGGGTCCTGTGTCCGCCGGACGATGCTGGTGTAGATGTCGCGGGCCTTGTCGGCCTCGATCAGCTCGCCCTTCGTCTCCTTGCCGTCGATCCACATGCTGAACTTGTTGACCGACGCCCCCTTCGGGACGGGGAAGATGTAGGTAGCTTCGAGTGCCCGATCGGTGTGGTTGCGGAACGTCTGCTCGACGCCGGTGATCGCCACCTGGTCCTCGATGGTGATGGTGACCTTGTGGTCGAGCATCGCCAGCGGCGGGAGCGTCTTCTCTTCGGGGATGAGCAGCCCGGCGGGGCGGGCGGGGGACAGGAAGGCCACGAGAGCCAACACCGCGAGCAACGACCGGCGCATGGCGTTCCCTTTCGTGCAAGGACGACGTTTGGCGCGTTCACCTACCCCTCAGACGAGGCCATCGGCTCGACAGATTGGAAGCGGAAGGCGATTCCCCACAGGCCTGCGGCACACGGCCTGCGGACACGGAGGAAGACGGATCAGACAGAAGAGTGAAAGGAGGTAGGGAGAAGGAGGCGTTGGCTCCCTTCTCCCTACCTGTCTTCTGCTCTGGTCTGTGCAGATCCGTGTCCGCAGGCCGTGTAGCGCAGCTCCGTGGGGAATCGGCCGGATTCTCTTCTTATCCGACGTGCCGGACCACCAGCAGGAGCACCTGGAGCGTGCCGGGCCGAGGCGGCTGGCGGAGGTCGAGGAACCGCTTCAGCTCGGCCGGCCGGGCCTTGCTGGCGGGAAGGTGGCTGATGTAGGCATGGTGGGCGGGCTCGGCCCCCGGCCGCGGCACGCCCTGGCCGTCGAGGGACGCCACCACCTCGCGGGCGGTCTGCTCCGCTAGCTCACGGCGGATGTCAACGCCGGACTTCTGCGGCGGCGCCGGCCGGTTCTTGATCGGGTCGATGCCGAGCACGTCGGTCAGGTCCTTGTGGTCCCAGCGGGCGATCTCCTTGACGACGACCGGGCCGTGGAAACGCGGCTCCTCCCGGTCGGAGGCCCCGGCCTCCCGGAGCAGCGCGACGACGTCCTCGGCGGTGAGGGTTTCGATGAAGACGACCACGTCGGACTTAACGAGCGTCTTCTTGAGCCGCGCCAACGCGGCGGGGTCAATGTGCGGGGTGATCTTTCGGGCCTGCAGGGCGGCACGGAGCCGCTCGAAGGCGCGGGGCACGTCCTTCGCGGTCAGCTCGATCCGGGCCGTGTTCAACTTCGCCAGTCTGCCGGTGAGGGCCTTGGCGGCCTCCTCCTTGTGCAGCTCGTGGAGGAAGGCCACGGTCGGCAGGTCCCGCTCGACGCGCTCGAGCTTCGGCCGCTCGTCGCCGCCACCCGCCGCCAGGATGCCACCGGGCGGCGCCTGGGTCGTGGACTTGTTCGAGACCTTCTCGGGCCCCGCCTTGCCCTTCTCGTCCGGCGGGGGGGCCTTCGCCACCGACTTCCCCTTGCCTTCCTTGTCCTGCCCTGTTTTCGCGACCGCGCCCTTGTCGGGGGTGCGTATAATGCCCTTGTCCTTTTCCACCCCTATACCCACCAGGCCGCCACCACCTTGGACCGAGTCATCCCTGGGCGAGTTGAGGAGGAACGAAACGGCGCCGACGGCGACCAGCACCGCCGCCGCGGCGGCGAAGCCGGCCCAGGCGGGGAACTTCAAGGTTCGAGCCGGGACCGGCCTGGCCTTCCGAGATGGTCGCTGGGCCAGCCGGCCGATCTCCTCGAGCACCCCGGCCGACAGGTCAACCGGGATCGACACCCGGGGCAGCCGGCGGAGGCGGGCGGCGTCGGCCTCGAGGCGTTGCAGCGTGTCCCGGGCCTCCCCGCTGCGCTGCAGCAGGCTATCGACCTGGCGCCGCTGGACGGCGCTCAGTTCACCATCGACGTGAGCGGTCAGCAACTCGAGTTCTTGCGGGGCTAGCATGGGTCACCTTTTCGCCTCGGTCTCGTCCCGCTCCAGCAGCTCACGCAGTTCCAGCCGGGCCCGGTGCAGCCGGCTCCGAACCGTGCCGATCGGCACCCCCAGGGTGGCCGCCATGTCCTCGTACTTCTGGCCTTCCAGCTCCTTCATCACCAGCACGACGCGGTGCTCCGGCGACAGCCGGCTCAGCGCCTGGTGGAGCTTCCTCTGCTCCTCGGCCCGCTCCATCGCGGAACCGGGCTGGTTCAGTTCGGACTGGTCAGCCACCTCCACGCCGTTCTCCCCGTTGCGGTCGGGGAGGCGGACCAGGACGCGCTTCTTGCGCTTCAGGCTGATCGCCGTGTTGACGGCGATCCGGTACAGCCACGTGGAGAACAGCGCGTCGCCCTTGAACGAGTCGAGCGACTGGTACGCGCTGAGGAACGCCTC
The DNA here is from genome assembly GCA_046350195.1 of Gemmataceae bacterium. GTDB lineage: Bacteria > Planctomycetota > Planctomycetia > Gemmatales > Gemmataceae > CALDUY01. The sequence continues at coordinate 327 of JAXMAW010000006.1, read as the reverse complement.
CTGAACGACGTCGAGGGCGTCCTCGGTGTTCCCCACGAACCTGTAGACCGCGTTGTACAGACGATCCTGGTGGCGGCGCACCAGCTCGCCGAAGGCGTTGGTGTCGCCGGCCAGGCAGTCCGCGATGAGGCGGTTGTCGTCAGCACTCACGGGTGTCTGAGCCTTGGACGCGGGGCGGTCGAGGTTTGTTCCCTGTTCCAATGATATGTCGGTCATGATGCCAGATCGCGGCCGGGGTGTCAAAAGGAACCCCCGGCACGATCCACACCTGGGCGCACGACATGGTTTGCAGCTGCACGGGCGACGCTTTACACTGACTTTGGTGAA